>JAFWXR010000054.1 GCA_017517965.1 Clostridia bacterium | reverse complement strand
GCAAAACACTTAGAAAAAAGAAAGGAAATGTGTTATGAAAACAACAAAAAAGAGTATGACAATGAAAATTGTCAGCATCATGCTTTCGATCATTATGATCGCAGGCATTCTTCCGATTGCTGTTTTTGCAACGGAACCGGTACAGGAGGTGGCATACATCTCTGCAAGCGATGACGGACAGTTTATCGACGATGCAGACGGTAATCTTATGGCTTACGTTGGCGTAGCCTTGGATGACCTTACCGCCATTGACCTTGACACCTACGGTCTTAGCGACTACAAGTATGATAAAGATGGCGACGGCAATTATGAAATCACCTTGCTTCACCTTTACATTTACGTTCACGAAGTTATTTGTGGCAAAGATTGGAGCGAAGTCACAATTTCGGGCGGTGCAGGCAGCATCTATTTTGCCGGCGGTCTGTTCGGATTTGAGGACGAAAACCTCCGTTACAACTACAACGGCGCATATCCCGCAGATGAAAACGGTTGGGGCTTTACTGCCGATCAAATCGTTTTGTCTGACGGCGACTTTATTGAGGTTGCCCATTTTAGCGATTGGAGCTTCTTTACAGACTCCGCTTACGGCTTCCATTACTTTACCAATGAAAACGATGAGATCAATATTTCCTATTCCGCAGAAACAGGAACAGCACTTCCTCTTAAGCTGATCCGTGTCGGCGGCGGTATGGGTATGGGAGATACAACGACTGCAGAAGCAGGCTACACCGTATATTACGGAAGCTCGATTGGAAATGCTACCGGTTCCGTTACCACCGATGACAACGGTGTTGCAAGTATTACATTCTCCGACCCGGGTACTTACTACGTGTGGTGCGACGGTGGTGAAGGTATTGACACTGGTTCGATCGTATCTTCTCCTGCAAGTGCTACCGTGACCGTAACGGGTGAAAGCACCGGTGCCGGTTCCGGCTCAGGCGAAGGTTCGGGGGATTCCGGTGAAGGCTCGGGAGATTCCGATGAAACCGAAGTACCTGACGGAAAAACGTCTCTAAAAGTTACTGCGGACGAAGGTATTACTTTGACTGCTGATGCACGGTATTACTGTAACGAAGATTGCGAAGGTGAAAAGTCAGATATTGCTACATCCAAGGTGACCTCGATAGACACCTCTGTGAATTGGAGTTGCTCGGTACATAACACTACTTCCAACAGCCCTTATTATTATATTATGTCCGTTAACGCATTTTATGCAGAAAATTATATCATAACGGGAATTACAGTAAATGGTACAAAATATGTTGTCGATATGACTGATGAAGATTACTCTACAACATATCTGGACGAATACTCTTATATCGGGGAAAATACGAACTGCATTTCGATAGCTATCGCAGCGGAAGCAGAGCTTGTCGATCAGGTGATCCACATTCATGCAGAAGCAAAACGCGTAGCACAGGACGTGTCCGATGTGCTTGACGCAACTCTGGCACAGCTTGCCGCAACGGTTACCGAGCCTGCATTTGGTACAAACGCAGGTGAATGGACGGTGCTCTGTCTTGCCCGTGGCGGTTATTTTTCAAAAGATAACGTATACTTTACCGATTATTATAACCGCATCGTTGCAACTGTCAACGAAACTGCTGCGTCGGTCAACCTGAACGGTGCACTTCATAAGAATAAGTCCACCGAAAACTCTCGTCTGATCGTGGCCCTTTCCGCAATCGGCAAGGATGCGACGGCGGTTGGCGATTGGAACTTGGTTGAGGCTTACAG
>JAFWXR010000053.1 GCA_017517965.1 Clostridia bacterium | reverse complement strand
GTTTGTCAATGTGCTTGTGGCGGCGATCATATCCCTTGCGGACGGTCTTATTATTGACCCCTTAAATTTCCACGTATCGGAAATTCTTTCCACAAGTACATCAACGCCGTTTCTTCCGTCTATCACGACGCACGATGCTTTTGTGTATCTTTCGTTAAGCCAATCAGCCAACCACCCGATTCCATACCCTGTAGGTCTTAATTCAATTAACGAAATCCTCGCCTTCCCTTCTTCGGGTATGACCGCACCGCATAACGCCACTTCCGCACCATCAGCAGAAAACTTGACACCGTATGCAGTTTTCCCGTCGGGTTTAGGTTCTTTTGATTCGCATTCGTCCCATATTTCTTTCGGGATTGCGTACTCAACTTCGTGTGTCAAAACTGGTGACCACCAACCTAAACGCTCACGGGCGAAGCCGTCTTTAGACAGCGACCTTGATTCTTCGGTTGTAAAATCCTCGTCCAATCTGATTCCCAATGCAGGGTTAGTCATATACCACAGTTCTTTATCTTCGGTGTTTATCTTGTCTATTGATTCCCCTGCAACGCTCCACTCATGCCATGAATCATGTTTTCCCGGTGCGTCTATACAGGCTGTTCTTCGTCTTCTGAATACATCGCCGGGGCAATTCGGATATGGCGGCGTTCCTGTGTAAATCAGCTGTCGTGTGCCTGTTGCTGACGCTGACAAAGTTGCCATGATAGCTTCAACTTGGTCATCGGTTAATTCCTGTGCTTCGTCGTAAACTACTAAAGAAATACCGTCATAACCTCTCGCAACCTGCCGTGATCTTGACGAAAACTCAATAGAGCCACCATTCAATAACTCAATGGCTTCTTCGCCGTTGGTGTATCTTATTTGTTTTACTAAATCCGTGACTTCGGGGTGTCGCTTATCGGTGAACATCGCAGCCAATCTTCTAAAAGACTTTTTAGCCGTTCTGACTTGGTGCGCCGTATGTAATATCCTTTCGCCCTTTACGACCAACCCAAAAAATTCCCTTGCTTCAAGACATACGTTTTTCCCGTTTTGACGTGGTACGGCTAACCCTGCGGAAGTCACGTTATAATTGTTGTGTTCGTCTTTGCCTAACCAACACGAAATGACATTTTCCTGCCACGGGTCTAAACTATACCCATATTCAGCCATCAGAATTGAAGCGTCTAAACCGTCAGTATTAGTCCTTAACGGTTCGACTTTTATTCTTGGTTCCTGACTTCCTTTCATGCCATATGTTTTTCCCTTATCGTATCTAATACGGTTTTAGGCTTCATTTCATACGTTGCGGATTCTATTTGTTCCGCAGGTAACGTATCTAAAATTCTGTTCATGCCCTGCATATATGACCGCCATAAACTTTCATAACCTTTGAAAGCCGGATTTTGTCTTATGCCCTTTTGACCACCGCCGTTGTCATACTTAATAGCTACGTTGGTATTTTTTATTTGTTCCCTTGCATCGTCTAACTTGGCTTTCATCCATGCGGTATTCTCAATTACAGGCTCAAGCATCTGCATTCTGCGCTCGGAAATACCTGCGTCTTTTAATAATGCCTTGATGCGTTTTCGTTCCTCTTTGGCACTTGTTTTTATCTCGCTGTCGGTCATTAGGTCACTCCTTTTTATCCACCCTCAAACTGTGGAAAACTTTTAGGGGTATACCGGTGCTTCCTCATGCACGAATACAACGACATCCAGAGCATC
>JAFWXR010000052.1 GCA_017517965.1 Clostridia bacterium | reverse complement strand
GTTTCCGAAATGAGCCGACTTTTTTGTTTAAATCATCTGCTTTTCTGCAATGTAAAACGTCTTTGCAAGATAACAGAGCTGTTGAAGACTGTATGAAATTTCACGTCAGATAAAGGTGTGATTTTTTATAATTATGTTGACTTGTATAATAAATCGTGATACAATATGATAAAAGAAATTGAAAGGTAAAGGCAAATCGGTATGAAAAAAAGATGGATGGTAAAGAGCGTAACTTTACTTGTCGCGCTGTCTTTCGTGCTTGCTTCGGTATGTATGGCACTTACATCGTCGAAGGAAAACACGGTGACGGTATCAAAGGAAGCTGACAGTAAAGCCTCGTTCACCGTTGTGAGCACCTCACAGCTTCAGGTGAAAAACAACGTCGTTGCGAATATCACCGCAGGAACAAAGGCGTATTACGTTATAAACTCATTTAAGGAGTCCTGCTTTATAACTGATAAAAGCGGTAATCCCGTACCGCAAAATGCAATCGTTGCCACGGGATATACACTTACAAATTCTATGACGCTTGAATCGGTACAGTTGGCGGTAAACGGCGATATAAACGGCGACGGACGCATCAACGGTGTCGATGTGATACGTGCAAAAAAGCTGTTGAGATCGCCTGAATACTCGTGCAGTCTTGAAGCACTTGATGTCAACCGTGACGGTGAGTATACAAGCGCTGATATAGATATGATAGTGTCGTCCGTTATGGATGATCCATATAAAATGGCTGATACGGCAGAGCCTGCACCCACTCTTCCCATAGGTGAGGAATTCTATGCAAGAATAATGGGCACATCTTCAGGTAAATATCTTGATCTTGCCGAGGATAACGTTATTATCAATACGGTTAAGAATACAAGAAGCCAGGTATGGCGATTCAAGTTCAATTCTGACGGCACATATACCATTACAAACAGAAGCACGGGCAAGGCGCTTGACGTTTGCTCCGCAGGTACGGCAAACGGCACAAACGTGCAAACATATAAGAGCAACAACACCGATGCACAGCGTTGGTTCGTCCGCAAGGTAGACGGTTATTATGTTCTTGAGCCTAAGCACGCACCGTCAAAGATGCTCGACGTTGCCGCAAATGGTACAGCAGACGGTACGAACGTTCAGATATATAACAACAACGGAAGCTCATCGCAGAAATATACGATAATGCACGTTGCAGGGGATACTTATACAGAAAATACGGTATGGTATGCAACGAAGAATCTGACAGTCGAGGCAGGCCGCGCGTGCGATCTCAATAAATTCAACGTTCAGTTTGCAAACAACGGCTCTATTACAGAGGGTAGTAAAGTAAGCTGGTCGTCAAGCCAGCTCACGGTAGGCTACGGAAATACCATCATACCCGATAAGGGCACGTATAAGTTGACTGCAAAGAGCGGATCGTCATCTATCACGGTAACCGTTCAGGCAGTTGAAAATCAGCCCGTTATCCATCAGCTTTGTCCGTATTCTCAAATGCTCGGTAACAGCTACGTCATCAAAACAAAGAACGACAAGCTGATAGTTATCGACGGCGGCGGAGTGCATTTCAACGACAGAGGCTACCTCTACGAAGAATTGCAGAGAATAAGCAATAAGGAAGTACCCGAAATCGAGGCTTGGTTCCTCTCGCATCCTCACGATGACCACGTGACGGAGTTTACGTATCTTGTAAATGAAACTTCAAACAAGATCGTTATCAAGAACGTTTACTTCAATTTACCGTCAAAGACGTTTATGAATTCAAGCGAAAGCGGTAAATACAGCTACATCATCGACGATATCAAAGCGGCATACGACAAGCTGTACGGTGCAGGCTCATACGATGCTGCAAAAGGTAAAACGGCTTTTGAGGGTGACGTTATCACGATTGACGGCATCAAGTTTGAAATACTTATGACTGTGACGGATGCCGAAAACGAAACGAATATAAATGATACCACGATGGTGTTCCGTGCAACCATCGAAGGACAAAAGGTGCTTTTCCTCGGCGATGCTTACGTTAACGAGGGCAAACGACTTCTCGATAAATACGGCAGCGGCTTGAAGAGCGACGTCGTACAGATGGCGCACCACGGTCAGGCAGGTGTCAGAGAAGACGTCTACAAGGCTATCCGTCCTTCGGTATGTCTGTGGCCGTCGGCGGACTGGGTATATGAAAACTGGTCGGGTGTTCTTGCAACATTCAATGACCGTACGTGGATGTCAAATCTCGGTGTTAAACACCATATCATCGCAGGACTTCACATGACACAGTCGCTTTATTTCCCGATCGACTACAGCGCATTACCCGTAATCGACCCCGCACCGTAATTTGATTTTTTTGGTGTTTATTTTTCCAATTAAAAACATAATATGTAAATTAAATTATAATTTTGTGTACAATTCACTTTCTTTGCTTGACAACGACTGCCTTTAGAAGTATAATATTATTGTAAAAACAAGTTATGTGTAACGTAATTTTCAAGGAGGAAGATATGAAAAACATCATTCGTTTGACAGCGTGGTGTCTGGCAATTATTATGGTAGCGGCTATAGTACCGTTCCAGGCAATTGCCGCTGTTTCAGTACCTGCAAATGTAAAATCGGTAGTATTTGATGCGACGTATTACGCAAATAAGTATTCCGATCTTAAGGCTGCATTCGGCACTGACGCAACACGTCTGTACAATCACTTTGTCAATAGCGGCGTAAAAGAGGGCCGTCAGGCGAGCCCTATGTTCAGTGTTGATTATTATCTGAAGAACAACGCTGACCTTAAAGCTGCATTCGGCTCAAACCGTGAAAG
>JAFWXR010000051.1 GCA_017517965.1 Clostridia bacterium | reverse complement strand
TACTTCATGGTTTGCCACGTTCCACCGTATTCGTGTTCTACATAGAAAACCACCAAATCGCTTCGGTCAACCATATTTCGATTTCTCGATTGGTGTGCAGCTTTGGGATATATCTTTTCATCAGGGTTGTACACATTGATTGCCCTTATTTTGAGTAGAATTATAAGGGAATATCCCCTTGATGTGTTGACGATACCCTTAATTTGTGATATTATTTAAGGGAATTGTTAGGAGGTGGTAGAATGAGAACCTTTAATTATTCTAAAATAAGCGAAAATAAATGGGATTCCGAGCTGCTTGGCTTGATTGCGGCTATTTACGAGGAAGCCGGGAAGCAAGAGTTGTATTTGAAACAGCGTCCCGAGGAACTTGAAAAGCTGGTGGAGATCGCAAAGGTACAAAGCACCGAGGCATCTAATGCCATTGAGGGCATCGTTACCACAAGCACCCGTATCCGTCAGTTGATGGGAGATAAAACCACCCCCAGAAACCGTGATGAGCAGGAAATTGCAGGTTACAGAGACGTGCTTAACATTATCCACGAAAGCTTTGATGCCATTCCTTTGACGCCGAACTATATCCTTCAGCTTCATAAAATTCTTTACAGCCATATGAATAACCCGAGGGCGGGTAAAACAAAAAGCGTGCAGAACTATATTAGCGCCACCTATCCCGACGGTCATACAGAAACGCTGTTTACGCCCCTTGATCCCTTTGAGACACCGGAGGCACTTGAGACCATCTGCAATGAGTATAACCGTGTGATCGGCAATATGGAGCTTGAACCGCTGATTGCCATTCCAACCTTTATACACGATTTCCTTTGTATTCATCCCTTCAATGACGGTAACGGCAGAATGAGCAGACTTCTCACAACGCTCCTTTTATACAGAAACGGATTTTACGTTGGAAAGTATATCTCCCTTGAAGCAAAGATTGCGAAGAATAAGGATTTATATTATGATGTTCTTCATCAATCCCAACAGGGGTGGCACGAGGGTGAAGCGGATGCTGTGACCTTCATCAAATATATTCTCGGAACCATTCTTGCTGCATACAGAGATTTTGAAGATCGCTTTGCCCTGGTGGAAACAAAGCTTTCCTCTCTTGAGATGGTAAGGCGTGCGACACAAAATAAGATCGGTCGCTTTAAAAAGCAGGATATTATGGAGCTTTGTCCGTCACTCAGTATCAGTTCAGTAGAAGGCGCACTCCGCAAGCTCGTTGCCGAAGGTGAACTGAAGCGTGAGGGTAACGGTAAAAATACCACCTATTATCGGCTAAAATAATACCCAAAAATGCAACGCTCGGCTCGATAACAAAAAATTGTATTCATTTGGGGAGTTAATCCCAACGGGTAGCTACAGGACTCAAACCCTCATTTTTGGCTGTTTTTGCCGTTAATGAGGGTTGTTTTGTATCAAATATGGTAGTTGTTAAGCGGGGCTCAAAAACGGCTATCGTTAAACAACAGCAAATCGTTATACTATTAATACATTTCTTTTTGTAAATCTTTTGATAAAATATAAACATATTTGTTGACGAAGTAAAGATTTTGATTTATAATATAGGTGAAGGGAGGCTTGTTCAAAATGAGAATTGACGATCAACTTAAAATGCTTTGCTTAAAATCTAATATGTCATTGGCTGAAATGGCAAGAAGATTGAACAAAACACCTCAAGCTTTTAATCAAAAAATAAAAAGAGGTAATTTTTCCGTAGAAGAATTAGCAAATATCGCTCTTGTATCTGGATGCGAGTTGAAATGTGAGTTTATATACTCTAACGGAGAAACTGTAACAATTGTGTAAATAGGAGAATTATTATGATTGAGTATATTGAAGGAGATATATTTGAAAGTCCTGCTCAAGTCATCGTTAATACTGTTAATACCGTTGGTGTTATGGGGAAGGGATTAGCACTTTCTTTTAAGCAACGTTATCCTGAAATGTTTGAAAGGTATAAATCTGTTTGTGAAAAGCATTTGCTTACAGTTGGAAAATTAATGTTATTTTATGAGCCGGATCATTGGCTTTTATTATTTCCAACAAAAGAAAATTGGAGAAATCCATCCAAACTTGAATATATAGAAAAAGGTTTAATGAAATTTGTTCAAACCTATGCAGAAAAAAATATCACATCTATTGCGTTCCCAAGGCTTGGCTGCGGTAATGGTGAATTGGATTGGAATGACGTTAAGCCATTGATGGAGCGTTATTTGAAGAAATTGCCTATAGATGTGTACATTTATTTAGGTACAAATCCCGATGCTGTACCCGAACACAAAGAACCTCAAAAGACAGCGAGTTGGCTTAAAGAAAATGCAAAAGATATGTCATTTAATGGCGTTAAAGATGATTTGGCTTATTTAAGTGCAATGTTTCCATATTCGTTTACTTCCTATGGCCAAAGTTATGAGATGAAATATATCGAAAATAAAATGCACATATCTCATCAAGCATCAAATAAACTTTGGACGGTTGAGGAAAGTCATTTTTATGGATTATGGGATTTTATAAGAAGTCATTCCGTTTTTTCTGCTGATGATGCAAGCGAGACTGAAAAATTAGTATATGACCTGTTGTTTTCAGCAGGATATTTATCAAAAATCAAGCTGTTCAACGCGAAAAGTGAGCGTATGGAAGATGGTTATCAGATTAATGCAGGGTTAGGCAGAGTCCTTGCATTTAAGGAGGCCTAAAAATGACCTATAAAGATATTATTCGCGATAATTGCGAAAATCATAGTTCGGTTTCTTGGTGGCCTCGATTTGCATTTCATTATACTGATGTAACCAATGCGGTAAGCATTTTGGATTCCGGTTATCTATATAGTAGAGCAGACGCGTCGCACCTTAAAGTTATGCGTAATGATAATGCGAGTCGTCAAGTTATTGATATGACTAACTCTGGGGTGGTATCGAAAGTTCGTTTTTATTTTAGACCATTAACACCCACACAATATTACAATGAAGGGTATAAACATCCTGCTCTACGATATGATCGAGATGAAAATGCTAATGTACCTGTGCCAATCTTTTTGCTTTTTGATTTGGAAAAACTATTATCTCTTCCGGGAGTACAGTTTTCCGAAACTTCACAAGCGGGCCATGGTTCTAATGTATACAGCGGAGTTGATGCTTTCTCTCGATTAAATTTCGATTATATTTATGATAATACCTTTGAGAATTTTGACGCGACGAAATCTTATCGGCACGCTGAAATTGTGCATCCGAACTCTTTACCAATTGATTCATGTATCAGTAATATTCTTTGCCGCAACAACTTGGAACGCACAACTTTATTAAATTTGCTTCGTGAAGAAAACTATACGGCTTTTGCAAAGTACAAAGATATTATCAAAGTGCCAAAACGTGATACTTTTGAAAACAATGGATTATTTCTTTCGGATTGTTCTTATCACGGTAACACAATTAGCATTTCGTTCTCTGATACATATGTCGGAAAAAGATATATTGAGAGAGAAATGGAAAAGGCAAATCTGAGTGATTTAAACCCAATCAAAATCACAGTATGGTTAAAGTGGTTTAACTCAAGAACTGTTTACAATCAGGAATCTATAGAAATATCTGTTGATGTTAGGAAACCGGGGATTCTTACTGTTACCGGTTTACCGAATATTCCAAAAGCTAAAGACATCAGCATTGAGGTTTATTTTGATGATAAGCTAATGTGTTATGTAGTACAACCGCTTGGTTCGTCAGAACTGTGGAAATAGTAAGAAACAACAAGCTATCATTGCAATGAGGTTTTAGTATGGCTGCAAAAGTATTTACCTTTCATATCGTCTACGAAGGATTAGAAGAGAAGATATGGCGAAATATTGCTGTTTCTTCAAATTACCGATTGGATCAACTTGGTTACGCTGTTTTAGCTGCGTTTGACACGATGGCATATCATCTGTTTGAATTTCATTATAAAGATGGTCGGTTTGAAATTCCCAATGAAGATGCAGACGAAGAGCAAATTGATATGGCGGTTTTTAAATTGAATCAGTTGGAGCTTAAAATAGGCGACCGTATTCGTATGGATTATGACTTTGGTACAACGCAGACCTTTTGGATAGAGCTTATCGGTGTCGAAGATATGGAGCGCGGTCAAGGCAGAAGATATCCGTATATCACTGAAGGTTCAGGTTGCGGTATCATTGATGATATGTCCTCCGATGAACTGCAAGAGCTTATAGAGCAAATTGATAAAAACGGCAAAACCGAGGAACCCGTTTATTATAATAACCGAATTATGCCGTGGGATTACCGTTGGTTCAATCTCGATAACGTAAACGCTTTGTTTAAAGGTGAAATCGAGATGATTGAAGACGGATATGCGCCTTTTTGGTTTGATTGATAATTTCGGCAATTTGCAACGCTCGGTGCGGTAGCGTTGCATTGTATCAAAATATCAATTATTTTTCACTAAAAAACCTTGTATTTAAGCCACTTTCGGCAAATACAAGGTTTTCTTTTTTTATTCAATTTGCGTCAATAATTCAACAATAATTCAACTCGATATTGAAAATCACGCTTTTTTGAGGAAAATGTCAGATAAAATATCTGCATTTCGTTGGTCTGCCTCTTCTATGATGTGAGCATATATATTTGCGGTTGTGCTGACCTGTGCGTGACCTAATCTTTTTGAAATAGAAACGCTGTCAACTCCATTGAAATATAAAAGACTTGCCATAGTATGACGGAATGCGTGAGCGTTGATGTGAGGCAGATTATATTACTTTGAAAACTTTTTCAAGTAATCGGTTACGCTGTCGGGGTGCATAGCCGTTCCGTCTATCTGTGAAAACACAAAACCATTTAATTGATATGGTATACCGTTTTTTAGATATTCCTGTGCTTGATATTGTTTGTATGCTTTTAATTCGTTTACTGTTTCAAGAGGTAACGTGACAAATCTTTTTGACTTTTCTGTTTTGGGGGTATCTTCATATACGCCTCTGTCAGATGAATATAAAATGCTGTTGCAGATATATATACGGTTCTTCTCAAAATCTACTTTATCCCATTTAAGACCGAGAATTTCTCCACGTCTTGCACCTGTAATTAAAAGAAGATGTACGAGCATTTTCCATTTTGGTTGCTCATTTTCAAGGGCGTTTCTGATAGCCTCTATCTGTTCAGGTTGAAAATAGTTTACATCTTTCTTTTCCATTCGAGGTAATTCTGCTTGCCTTGCTACATTAAATACAACAAGTCGTTCTTTGAATGCTTGCTCTAATACTGTTGAAATCAGACGGTGATGTTCGATTATAGTTTTAGTCGATAATTTACCGCCTGTTTTTTTATTTAAGCCGTCAGCCGACAATGATGTGTATAAATCATTCAAATGGTCTACACGCAAATCACAGAGTTTTATATGACCGATAACAGAGTATATTCTTGTAGTCAATTCCTTGTATCTGACAATGGTTGAATGTTTCACGCCTCTTTTCTCTTTTAAGCCGATAACATAATCACAGTAGCCGTCAAATCTTTGGCGGTTATCTGCTTTTATACCGTCCTTGCATTCCTTTTCAAAAACACTTGCAAATGCTTCCGCTTTTTTGCGTGCTGTTTCTTCTTTCCAAGTTGGTAATACATCAAAGGTGGTTGTATATGGTTTGAGTTGTTTTCCGTCTGCTCCACGCCCACGATGAACACGAATTGAATATGAAATCAACTTGCTCTTTTTTATTTCGTATGTATAAAAAGTTTATTTATGCACACGATACTTATCTCATACAGAGACTTATTGGATGATAGAAAAGAGTATGATATACTTAAAAAAGAACAAAGAGGGATAACACATGTTTCCTGCTAATATCTTAGCAATTTAGTAGGCTTTTTATTGTGGTCCATTGAATTAATGTGAAATACTTTTTGAACTGACCCCAATTTGACCCCAACCGCAGCGGGTTTAATCGGGCAAGCACAGCACAGTGCAAAAAACAAAGTGCGTAAGTTCGCCGTTTTGCGACTGTTTACGCATTTCGTTTTTTCTTGTTGAACCCTCATAACCCGAAGGTCGTTGGTTCGAGTCCTTCCTCCGCAACCATATGAAAAAGACACCCGTTTGGGTGTCTTTTTTATTCGCCGTCTATCATGGTGCGGAGTTTTTTTGCAGCCTCGGCGCTGCGGATGAGATATTTCTCTATCGTATAGTCCTGATAACTGTCGAAGATACCTTCTTGATATCTTGGGAAGGTTTCGAGCATAAGCGTGCCCTTGAAGTCTGATTCCTTTATCTGCTTTGTTATCAAATCAAAGGGAAGGTCCCCGTCAAACGGAATCAGATGCCTGTCACGGTCATATTCGCGGTTGTTATCGTGAATGTGGGTGATAATCAGTTTTTTTTCGAAAAGAGGCATAAAATGCAAACCGGGCGTAAAGCAGTATTCGTGACCGCAGTCCCAGCAGAAGCCGACGTTTTCAGCTTGATCAAATTCTTCAAATGCCCATGCTATATTGGCAAGACTACGCATATTTTCAAATGCTATCTTAACATTTTTTGCGGCCGCATATTCAACAAACTCAATAAATCTTCTCCGACCCATATCCGTGGGAGGAGGAGGCGTGCTGGTGTTTGAGAGATGCACAACAAGTATAGGTGCATTTACCATGCCACAACGGTCCACAGATGTTTTAAGTTCATCCAGCATCAACTGACCGCCCTCTACATCAAGCCATATATCATTCATATGGTCAAAAGGAGCGTGGAGTGATTCGTAAAATATACCGTGTTTTGCGAGAGCTTCTGCAATTTCTGCTTGTCGGCTTGCGGTCTGAGCCACACCCGTAAAGGTGGCCTCAAATCCGACGTCTTTCATCATACGGGCACGGTCTTCAAGCGATATGCCTTTTTCAAAGCCAAGCAGATTAATACCTAATCTTCTCATCAGTATTCTCCTTAATATAAAATGTCACTCGTCTTGGGTGAATGTAACTGAGGAACCTTCCTTACGGACGGTTCCTCATCAGATGTTTTATATTATTCGCCGTCTATCATAGCGAGAAGCTTTTTGCCTGCCTCTGCAGCGCGGGCAATGTACTGTTCGATGGTGTAGCCTTCGTAAGTAAGGAATACGCCTTCCTTGATTATGGGGAAGGTTTCGAGCATAAGTGTGCCCGTATAGCCTGAATCCTTTATATGCTTTGCAACTACGTCAAAGGGGATTTTGCCGTCAAAGGGAATCATATGCATATCTCTGCCGTCACAGTCGTTGTCATGGATGTGTGTGCAGATAAGCTTCTTTCCGAAGAGAGGCATATACTCTCTGCCCAATGTGAATGAGTATTCGTGACCGCAGTCCCAGCAGAAGCCGACGTTTTCAGCCTGATCAAACTCTTCAAACGCCCATGCTAAATTAGCAAGCTTGCGCTGGTTTTCGAATGCGATTTTGACGTTCTTTGATGCTGCATATTCAACGAGTTCGATAAATCTGCCGCGGCCGAGGTCCGTAGTCGGAGGAGGCGTCAAACCTGATGAAAGATGCACGACAAGTATCGGCGCATTTGCCACCAGACAACGATCGACAGACGTTTTGAGGGTATCGAGCATCTGCTGACCTTCGTCGGTGTCGAGCCATATCTGGTTTATACCACTGAACGGTGCGTGAAGTGAGTCAATTGAAATATCTTTCTTTCCCATGATTTCGGTGATTTCTGCCAACTGCTCCGCCGTATCCTGTATGCCTGTGAAGATCGCGCCAAAGCCATTATCATGGAACATACGTGCACGGTCTTCAAGTGTTATGCCTTCCTGATAGCCAAGCATATTCATTCCCAATTTTCTCATAAGAACACTCCTTAATTTGCATTGTTTTTTAGTATGTTATCACAGTAAAAAAGAAAACGCAACTTTTTCGGGAAAACAAATTAAAAAAACTGTTAATGTCTTAAGGAATGTGCTATAATAGCCATCAGAAAGGGTGATAGCAATGAAACATTTGGAAGAATGCATACAGAAACTTATGGATGATAAACTGCTCGAAAATATTGCAGTCAAAGTCGGCAGATATGATGAGGATATTTGTGAGCTTTACCGTTCAAAGAACGGCAGCATCAACGAATTGACGCTTTTTGATATGGCGTCGGTCAGCAAAATCGTTTCCACAACAAGCCTTGCGCTTATTGCGATAGACAGGGGGCTTATGTCGCTGGATGATTCGCCGGCAGACTTCTTTGATTTTGAGTGCGGTGAAGATCAGAAAAATCTGAAAATACGCAATCTGCTTACACATACGATTACAATTCCCAATTCACGCATCAATATGCCGGGTGTTACGCAGGATAACGTTGCTGAATTTATACTTAAGGAAAAGGATATTAAACCCGGAACGGAATTCCGTTACAGTTGTGTTTCGTTTATCCTTTTGCAGAAAATCGTGGAAAAATTACTCGGAAATTCGCAGGACGTGCTCTTTTCCGAATTGGTGTGCAAGCCTCTGGGTATGACACATACGTGCTACAATCCGCAGGACAAGTCGAATATTGTAAACAGCAATATGACGGATGAAGAAATCGGTCTTGTTAACGACTTTAACAGCAGATTCTTGGGTGGCGTTGCAGGTAATGCAGGTGTTTTCTCAAATATGAAGGATATGACGCTTTTTGCAAAGGGTCTGCTTAAAGGTCTCCCGTTCGTTTCGAAAGAGACTTTTGAAATGGCGACAAAAGATTACATACCGCACAGTTCTATGGGTAGGGGACTTGGCTATATTCACGTTGACGAAAGATTTGCACAGACGGGAGGTCTTTTCTCAAACGGAAGTATAGGACATTGCGGACATACGGGACAGTCCGTATTTGCAGACAGAAACACGGGATTGTATACGGTAATTCTGTCCGACGCTACTCTTTGGACTACTAAAAAGTACGGTGTAGACGATTATGACAACATAATGAAGATGCGTGAAGATTTACACGGCGCAATAAAAAAAGACCTTGGAATATAGAATAAAAAGACCTCAACCGATGGTTGAGGTCTTTTTTTGTTGAAAATTGAAAAATCGCTATGCTATAATATAATTACTATAGTATGCCCTGTTAATAATAGGATTACGAAGTAAGGAGAGAAAAATATGAAAAGATTTATTGCGGTGGTGCTTGCACTGCTTTTGATGATACCAACGGGTATCACGGCAATGGCGGCAGATACGGCTATTACAAGCGTAAATCTGCCTGTAAGTGAGACGGATTTCTGGGCAGGCTCCGCCATTACGGACCCCGTGTTTTACTCGTCACTCGAATGTGTGGTCGGCGGTAAGGTGACCACGGTTGACGGGTTTACGTGGGAATGTGCAGATTACAAAAGTGACACGGCAGGCACGTATACGTTTTCTGCGGTGCCACCGACAGGTTATACCTTTAAGTGCGACGTGCCGACAATAAAGGTTAATATGAAGTCGGGCACTATCTACCATCATATCGGTTATTATATTAGCCGTGATTACGTGGGCCAGTACGTGTCGGTTGTAAACAATGTGTTCCATGACAGAACGGGCTGTAATCCGCTTCTTACGTCTACTGTGGGTGAAGGGCTTCGTTTTGTTGCGGGTATCGACTATAAAAGGAAGATGACTGAGGCGACTACTGCCAACATAATGGTGAAGGATACCACGCTCACAAGCATATTTGCAGGAAGCTACGGAACGAACTTCATAGGTACGAGTAACGTTTACGTTAACGGCGGTGCAATAACGAAGGGTCTGTATGCAGGAAGTGCAAGCGGTACGTTTGACGGTACGACCAATATTTATCTTTCGGGTTCACCGATTATAAAAGAAATTTCCTGCGGCAGCTATTACGATGTCGCCGCAAAGACCTCGGGAAGCGGTTCTATCGTTGGTACGTGGGAAGTAAGTTATAACGGAACGGTAAATATTTACATAGCATCCGATTTTGCAGGTGATATAACGAGTATCAACTTTGCAGATGCCGACAAAATAAACTTCTACATTTCATCGGGTGCCAAGTTCAATTTATCGAAGTATCAGCTCAGCAGAAGCAACGTGGATGTTTATATAGACGGTGTAAAGCGTAATGTCGTTTCAAACGTTGAATATGACGGACCCGATTTCGTCGTGGCACAGCCCGGAACGGCTGAAAAAGACGTTGTCAAAGAGAGCATTACTGCGCACATAAAGGGCGCAGACACCGTGCTTTCGGGCATTACGTGGGAATCGGCTGATTATTCGGCAAACACGGAGGGTGTTTATACTTTTACGCCCGTTTTACCTGCAGGATGCGTTCTTGCAGATGACGTAAAACTTCCTGAAGTTGACGTGCTTGTTGCGGATACGGGCAAAGCGGTGATTTCATCGGTTTCTTACGAAAACGAAACGGTTATTCCCGACGGAATAGAAATCGGCAGTCTTGATATGCCTGATACGGTGTCGGCAACCTTCACTTTAAACGGAAACACCTATACGTACGATATACCTGCAACATTTACGTCGCAGGATTACTCATCGTCCGCAGGAACGTACAGTTTTGAGTTAGCGGTTGATGACGTGTTTACGGCAACAGAACTTCCGTCTATGCAGGTTACGGTAAGCAAATCGGCTTCCGTTACGAGAACGGGTGACGTGTATACGGTTACATCGGCAGGCGTAAGATTTTCGGGTGAAGAGAGAAAAAATTATAAAATAACCGATATTGCGGGAATATATACCTATTTTGACAACGTTGACATCGTCAATGCCGTTTATGCAAAGGGAAGCGGTATCGAAATTGCAATTGACAGTGACGTTGTACGTGTTGAAAATAAGATAGACTTAAACGAAACGACGGGCAAGGTTGTACTTGATATACCCGTTGCACTCGTCACAAGAGTGAGATATGCATCCTCGATTGCAGGCAACGTTTATATAAACGGCGTGAGGATGAGTGAATATACGAATATAACTTATGCGGATACCAAGTCAAAATCATACGTGTATGCAAACGGTGTCCCCGTGGTAATTGCACGTGGAGAAGACGGTGGCACGTATCTTTACCGTGCAAACGATATGTCACTTTTTTACAGCGGAGATATAACGGGGTGGAACGTATTTGCAGGCGGTAAGTCGAGTAATGACCTTGATTCTACCAATATCGCCTTTATGTCGGGATACGTTTACAGCGTTTACGGCGGAGGTGAAGGTGACGTCAAGGATGCAACCTTCGTTGTTGACGGCGGCAGTTCGGATTATATGCGCGGCGGCGGTATGTCGGGTAGTGTAACGGAGCACGTGACGATGATTATCGAGAACGGCTTCCATCAGGAATATACCATGGGCGGCTGTACGTCAGACAGCACAGTCGGTATCTCGACGAAAACCTATGCAGACGATGAGTATTCTATCGAAATGCACGTTTACGGCGGTGCATATACGAATATATATCTCGGCGGTTCGGGTGACACCTACGGCAATATTAGGCTGATTCAGCACGGCGGTAACGTATATAAGTACCATTCAAGCGGAAACGGAACCGTATACGGAAATATTGACGTGATGATAGACGGCGGTTTGTTGGAAGTCGGATATGACACACAGAACATGGAAGGGAAAACAACCTTCAGGTTATACAAGGGCATTTTAAGACATGATCAGCGTGTATCCCCCATAATTACGTGCGACGATATGACCATCACGTATTTCGGTGGTCCGGAAAACTTTAAGTATACCGAGTATACCAACAACAGAGATGCGGTTATATCAAACAGCGGTGACGCAGGTAAACTTGTAATAAGATTTCTCGAAACGAGATACTACGGCGAAGAAAAGAACAAGGTAAGACACGTTGACAGTATAGGCGACTGTATGTATATAACCTTCCCCAACGGTCAGAATATGCTTGTCGATACAGGTGAAGTGGAAAGCTCGCCACACATTATCGAAACGCTGAAGGAACTTGGCGTAACCAAACTTGATTACGCGCTTATGACTCACCACCACAACGACCACGTGGGCGGTATCAAAAAAATTGCAACGGCAATCCCGATTGATACCTTTATCCTTCAGGATCAGGCAACGCCTTACGGCGTCGTGACCGAGGCAATTGCGGTAAACAATTCACAGGTTCTTTACGCAAACAGATACGACAGTATGATGATTGGCGACGTTGAAATATACGCACTCAATCCTAAGGAGCCGATACAGAGCCACGTGAACACTGCTTCAATGGCAACTCTTCTGACCTTCGGCGAAACCAAGGCACTTCTCGGTGCAGACACCTATGTTGCTACCGAAAAAGACTGGCTGTCAGACAGCATTATCTCGGAAAAGATAAAGGACGTTGACCTTCTCAAGCCCGGACATCACGGTTATCCCTCGTCGAACTGTTACAATTACCTTAAACACACAAGTCCTTCCAAGGTTGTAGTACCGAGTCCGAGGGGATATTCCGCATATATTCAAGCTTTCGTATATCAGCTGACCGACGGCTATGGAATGAATTGGAATGATATTTCAGTTACGGGCAGACAGGGTCTCACAAAGGTTACCCTTGACGGAACGAAAAACGGAATAAAGGTAGAAAACGAGTATATAGACGTACTTCCCTATTATGCGGATTACAGCAGGGTGGAAGATGCCATAGAAATGTATAATTCTTACAGCGAGCCGATACAGGAGGAAGGCGTTGCACTTTGGGAAGAAGCACTTTCACTTGTCAGATACAATCTGCCCCGTGAAAATCAGGACGTCGTTGACGGTATGGCAGAGCATCTTGAAAATGTATTTTACAACATCACCGAAGGCAGAGTCATATCGGCAGTTGATACATCAGGACTTGTTATGACAACAAAGTTCTTGTATTCGGGAAAGGACAAGGCAGGCAACGTTTGGACAAGTCAAACAGCAGGACTTGTTAACGTAACTGCCCCCGTGTTCTATGCAACAATTCCCGTAACGGTCGGCGGTGAGAAAATTGATCTTGACGTAACGTGGGTGTCGGAAGACTATCGGGCAGACGTAGCAGGTACATACACCTTTAAGGCTGTTGTCGATGGCTATATATGGGAATGTGATGCGCCTGTAATCACTGTTGAAGTGGTAGAAGGTGCTATCGGTTATGACGGTATCAGAGGAGGCATCATCACTAATCACACAGCACCCATCAAAATTATTTACAAAGACTGCGGTTTGTATGATGCGACGGGTTGTAATCAAATGTTTACTCTCGGTACAGACAGACTTATTTTCGGTGCGGCACTTTCCTCGGTTTCAGCAGGTCTGACGAGAACGGATGCTTTTACAGCACCTGAATATGACACCAACATTTATGCATCAGGAAACATCGTCGGTTCGGTTGCAGGCGGCGGTTACGGTGTCGACCTTAAGGGCAATACGAATGTAGTTGTAGAAAATGCAACACTTTCAGGTTCACACGTTGGCCAGATATTCGGCGGCGGTTTCTCGAATAAAATTGGTATAAATTCAAAGGTGAATGGCAATACGAATGTAACTGTTGTCGGAACAACCGTTACGACCGGGGATGCTTCGGTATATGGAGGAAGCTGGGCGTATAATAGTATGGTGGATGGAACTGTCGACGGTAACACCGGTGTCACAATTAAGAACTCGACAATCACGAACGTGTATGGTGGTGGCTGGGGGCGTGCTGCTGTAGCAAACGTAACGGGTGCAACAAACGTAACAGTTGTTGATTCAACAATCACCAATCTGTATGCCGGTGGCAAAGCAAACACCTCGGCGAGTGCTGTGGCGAATGTGAAAAGCGCTAACGTCGATATTTCAGGCGAATCAAAAATCACAACACTCTATGCCGGCGGACACGTGGCAGCATCTGCTACTGCGAGTGTTACGGAAACTACAACGATAAATATTCATGACCTCGCTGAAACTGCCGAAATCGGCATGATTTCAAAGGGCACGACGGGAAAACTCGTTATAAAGCTTGACGATACGAGTAAGCATCTTCTTACGGACGGCAGCATCACACTTGCTGAAGTGGATGAACTTTATATCAATGACGAACTTTACATGGGTGTAGTTGCAGATGCAACTCTTGCGGATATTCCCGATTCCATCGTTGCAGGTTCTGCAAGCACAGTACTTCCTGCAACGTTTGGCGAAATTGCAGGCTTTACGTGGCAGGGTGATGACACTTCGGTCGGAGAAAAGACTTTTACACTCACAGCCCCCGAAGGATATTACTTTGAAGGTTATGTAAAAACGAAAGAATTTACAATAACCGTAACTAAAAAAATAATATACGTAACGGACGTTACTATTTCGGGACCTGATAAGGTTACAGCAGGCAAAGAAATAACGCTTACCGTTGAGGTTTCGCCGTCAAATGCAGACGATAAGAGCGTTATCTGGTCTACGGACAGCGAAAACGTCGAACTCATCGGTGCAACGGATGAAGCGGTCACCGTAAAAGCACTTGCCGAAGGTACGGCGGAAATATCTGCAACGTCGGGTGGCGTTAAGGCTTCATTTAACCTGACGGTTACTCCAAAGCCGACGGTTACGGCGGTTGATACGTCGAAGCTCGTTATGGAAACGGTATTCCCGTATAATGCAGGATCGGGCGATGCTTATTGGTCAACGTACGTTTCAAACGTGACTAATCCCACGTTCTATTCTACAATTCCTGCGACGGTTGACGGTAAAAATACTGACCTTCCTGTTTCGTGGGTATCTGAAAACTATCAGTCTACCGTATTCGGTACATATACATTTACGGCGGTTGCCGAAGATTACGTGTGGGAATGTGAAGTCCCCGTAATCACGGTTAAGGTCGTTGATGCAGGCTTTGGTACGGGTACGACGAGGGTGTTTGCCTTCGGCACGGCTGATCCGAGCGGACTCATACCTGCGGTGCTTAAAGCGGGTTCAGGCAGACGTACCGACGTTTACGATGCGACGGGTTGCAACATAATATGCGAAACACCCATTAACAGCGGTAACTCAAGCACAAACGATTACAATATAACGGGCGGTATCGGCACGCTTGCAAGTACGGGAAAAACGGTGGCAACAAGTGCTGTCGGTGATTCAAGAATTACTCTTGACGGTGTGACGTATTTTACAAGAGTATTCGGTGGCGGTTTTGTTCCGCAGACGGGTAATACTTATATAAATGTCAAAGATACGACGTTTTTGACACTCAAGAGCAAGGTTGCAGGTATCTACGGCGGTGGCTACGGAAAGGCGCTTAACGGCAATTCGTACATTACCGTGTCAGGCATGTCAACCGTTCCCAACATATACGGCGGCGGTAATGCGGCTGCCATGACGGGTGATGCGTATATTGACGTTTCGGGCATACCGACCATAACGAATATTTACGGTGGCGGTTACAGCACGGGTGCTACGGTTTCGGGTACGGCATACGTTACGATTCACGACCTTGAAGAAGGTTCTGCGATTGCAAACATTGCAAGAGGTACTGCATCAAAACTCGTGGTAAATCTTGACGATACGAGCGCACATCTGCTTTCCGTAATTACAGACGTGGATACGGATACTGATATAAGAGTATATATAAACGGTAAACTTTACGGTTATGCAGACTACAGTGCAGTTGAAAAAGCACTTGCAAGGGTGCCTGCAGATCTTTCAAAATATACCGATGTTACGGCACAGGCTGTAACGGAGGCGGTAAATGCGGTCGTATACGATCTTAAGGCAGATCAGCAGGAAACCGTTGACGGTTATGCAAAGGCGATTGAAGATGCGGTTTCAAAACTTGCGCTTAAACCGATTTCGGAAGCAATCGTGCTTACGGAGTCGATGGTAAATTACAGACTCAGGTGTACTACGGCAGTTGTTGACGGCAATTTGGTGCTTACGGCAGACCCTGCAGGTACGTCTTCAATGAAAGTTCGTCTTGGCAATCTTCCCGAGGGCGCAACGGTTGCGATAGTTGGCACAAATGCCAATGCAAGTATGTCAAGCGGTATAATAACGGTTACAAATCCTGGTATGAAGAACGTAAACGTGCCTATGACGATAACGTCGGCAGAAGGTGCAGTGACAGAATTTGTGCTTGTTGCAGATTTTAACAATGCGATAAGATATGCAACCTATGCAAGACTGTCGCAGACGGGCAATAACATCACGGTAACGTCGGGTGCTGCAACGGCATACGTGCTGTTTGACACTACGGAAATAGACGGCGGTTACGTTGAGGTGGAAAACGTATCAAGAAACCTTCTCGGCAGATACGTTGTAACGGGAAGTGCAGTAAGATTTTATAATCCCGTATACGATAACGGTACGGTTACGGTAAACGTGAAAAATGCAAACGGTGAAACGGTAGCAACCTACAACGTTACTGCAATATTTGCAGATGCGACGGAATACACTCCCGTACTTGAGTCGTCACTCAGATGCACTTATACGGTTGACGGTAACGATATTACGGTAACTGCAATCGTCGGGGCAACAAACGTATACTTGAATTTCGGAAGATACTATGCGGAAACGCTTACCGCAAGTGTCAATGACGATCTTGTGAAAAAGATGGGTGCGAGAAGCTGGAGAATAATGAGAACGGAAACACCCGTCGAATTTGACGTATACTTCGATGCAACGGCATACGGCGCAGAAACGGTGACAAGACACGTCACGGTCAATTTTTAAAAAGCATAGCTGAATGGGGGAAAACGTTATGAAAAGGTTTATTGCCATAATACTGGCACTGTTACTGATGATCCCTACGGGCATCACGGCAATGGCGTCGGGCGGAACAATTACGAGTGTAAATCTGCCCGTAAGTCAGACCGAATTCTATACGAATGCGGCAATAGAGTCACCCGTGTTTTATTCATCCCTCGAATGTGTGGTCAACAATAAAACCGTCACTGTAGACGGTTTTACGTGGGAATGCAGTAATTACAGCAGCAGTACGGTAGGTACGTACGTATTTTCTGCCGTTGCACCGTCAGGCTACAGCTTTGCTTGTGACGTACCTACGATTACCGTAGATATGAACTCGGGCGCTCCTTCCAGACGTACTGATTATTTTATAAGTAACGACTATAAAGGTCAGAGTATATCTGTCAAAGCGGCACCTGACGATGCGACGGGTAACAGATTGTATGACCGTACGGGTTTTAATGATTTAAGACCTACGGTAGCAAATTCCGACACCAGCATACACATAGTTGCAGGTATAGACTACAAGAAAAAGATGACGGCGAGCACTACGGCAAACATTGCTCTGTTCGACGCTTCGGTGAGCAGTATACACGGCGGAAGCTACGGAACGAATTACATAGGCACGACGGATATTTACGTGTACGGAGGTTCAATATCTCAGGGACTTTATGCGGGCGGTGCCAACGGTAAGTTTGAGGGTACTACAAACATATATCTTTCGGGCTCGCCTTCAATATTCCTTCTTATGTTCGGAGGACATTATAATTACGGCTCGCTGAATGCTTCGTATGGTGCAGTAGTAGGAAGTGAAGACGTAAGTTATAACGGAACGGTTAACGTCTACATTGCAGAAGATTTTGACGGAGAAATCAGCAATATCGACTATGCAGATGCAGACGAAATAAACTTCTATATCTCCTCGGGTGCAAATTTTGACACGTCAAGATATCAGATGAGCAGACCTAACGTCAACGTTTACATAGACGGTGTAAATTACGATCTCGTCACGCAGGTTGACTATAACGGTGCGGAGTTTGTTGTCGGTGAGTACGGCACGGCGGAAAAAGACGTAATTGCAGACGATATTACGGTATACGTTGAGGATAAAGAGGTTGTTCTTTCGGGTATCGAATGGGAATCGGACGATTATTCGGCAAATACTGAGGGTGTTTATACCTTCAGCCCCGTATTGCCTGATAATTACCGGCTTGCAACGGGCGTTAAACTTCCCGAAGTTTCCGTTCTTGTTGCAAATTCGGGCGGTGCAACAATCAACTCGGTTTCCTACAAGAATAAAACGGTCATTCCCGACGGAATAAGTGAAAATGAACTTGATATGCCCGATACGGTAACAACAGAGTTTACCGTAAACGGTACTGTTTATACGTACGACGTACCTGCAACCTTTACGTCGCAGAACTATTCGTCAACCCCGGGCACCTACAGTTTTGCTCTGTCTGTTGACGACGTGTTTACGGCAACGTCACTCCCGTCAATGAGTGTTACGGTAAGCGAAAATGCTTCTGTTACCAAAAGTGGAGACGTTTATGAGGTTGCTTCGGCAGGCATCAGATTCTCGGGAGAAGAGAGAGGCAATTATAAAGTAACCGACGTTGCGGGAATATACACGTATTTTGACAATGTAGACGTAGTAAACGCCGTTTATGCCAAGGGTACGGGCGTTGAAATCGTAATTGACAGCGACGTCGTATACGTTAACAACAAGATAGACTTAAACGGTACCTCGGGCAAGGTAACGCTTGATATACCGAAGGCACTTGTAACAAGGGTAAGGTATGCTTCCTCCATTGCAAAATACGTCTATATAAACGGCGTACAGATGAGCAAGTATACTTCTCTTACACCGTCGCTCAACTCGGCTAAGACGTATGTGTATGCAAACGGTATTCCTTCAATTGTTGCATACGGTGAAGACGGCGGTACGCATCTCTACCGTGCAAACGATATGTCGCTTCTTTACAGCGGTGATATGACGGGAAATCGTGTATACGGCGGCGGTCAGTCGGGAACGACGGTTGAATCAACTAACATTGCATTTATGTCGGGATATCTGTATAAGATTCTGGGCGGCGGCGACGGCACGGTAAAAGACTCTACATTGGTTGTTGACGGCGGTGTCGCACACTACTTCAGAGGTGGCGGCACGTCAGGTTCCGTAACGCTGAAAGCCACCGTCATTATTGAAGACGGAACGGCAAGAGAAAACTTTGTGTCAGGCGGTGAAGCGGGTAGTGTTATGGGCGACTCGTCGAAAGCCTATGCCGATGATGAATATACGATAGATATCCGTGTGTACGGAGGTGCGTTGTCGTATTTATACCTCGGTTCATCGGGAAATGTTTACGGTAATGTAAAAATGGTTCAGCACGACGGTGAATTTGCGGATGTGAATTCAAGCGGAAACGGTATTGTTTACGGAAACGTTGAAGTTAAAGTATATGACGGCTTGTGGCAGAGCGAGTATATTTCAAAAAATATTCAGGGAACGCAGACGCTTGAACTGTACAAGGGCATAATTCACCATGACAGAACCACGTATCCCAATATTACGGGAGACAGGGTGAACGTTACTTATTTCGGTCACGACGAAGAATTTGTGCATACACGCTACACGAATAACAGGGATGCGGTTATTTCAACGGCTGACGATGCAGGAAAACTCGTAGTAAGATTTCTGGAAACAAGACTGCCCGGTCACCACAAATATAAGCAAAGATACTACAGTGCCAGCGGTGACATTATCTATATAACCTTCCCGAACGGGCAGAATATGCTTGTGGATACGGGTGTTCACATCAATTACGTAACGTGTATTGCTACGCTTAAGGAGTTGGGTGTAACCAAACTTGATTACGTGCTTCTCACACACGAGCATGGCGACCATATCGGTGCAATACGGAAGCTTGCTTCAACCTTCCCGATAGACACGTTCATTCTGCAGAAGCTTGACAGCACTGACTGGAAGATAAGAGAAGCTATTACGACAAACAATTCTGACGTCGTCTATATGGAGAGATACGACAGTATGATGATAGGCGAAGTTGAGTTATATGCGCTCAATCCTTCGGATTCACTCACAGGTGTCAATCCGAGCTCGATGGCGACTGTACTGACGTTCGGTGATTCAAAGGTGCTTTTAGGTGCTGATACGTATGAAGAAACAGAAAAGAACTGGCTGGCAGATAAAATTGTTGCAGAAAAGATAAAGGATTGTAATCTGCTCAAACTCGGACATCACGGTTACTTTACGTCAAACTATTATAAATATATCGATCACGTAAATCCCGACAAGATAGTAATGACGAATATGAATGAGTACGGCGTATGCGTATCGGTTATGGAATACCAACTCATGCATATTAACGGAATAAACAGAAATGATTTCTCTGTTACGGGGCAGAACGGTCTTGTAAAGTATACTCTTGACGGTTCGGGCGGTGTTCCGCTTACTGAGCAGGAGTACGTGAGAATTGAACCTTACTATGCAGATTACAGCGAAGTATATAACGTTATAAACGAATATAACAATTATAATTACACGTTAACACCGGAAGTTACAGCACGGTGGGAAGAGGCACTTTCGCTCGTACAGTACAATCTGCCGTATGAAGATCAGCATATTGTTGACGGTATGGCAGAGTATTTGAGAAATGTATTTGAAGGTTCTGTATTAAAACGTACCGTTACGGCGGTAGATACGTCGAAACTCGTTATGGAAACGAAGTTTTTGTATCCCGGAGAAGACTTGGCTTGGGGTACTAAATCCAGAACGACGTACGTAGAGTCTCCGACCTTCTACAAAACGCTTCGCGTGAAGGAAAAAGGTGAATGGAAGAACGTAGACGTTGTTGAATGGGTATGCACGAATGTAAACGGTGAAGAAGTTGCCTTCGACGGTACTGCAATAGACACAACCTACTACTTCAAACCCGTTTTACCCTCAAATTATGAGTGGGGTGCAGATGTTGAAGTGCCGAGAATCAAGGTTGAAATTATAGACGGGGCACTTATTTATAACGTATATAAATCGGGTGGTGTCGTAACGTCACATAAAGAGGCTATTCCTCTCGTATACAAAGATGAAGGCGACATTTACGATGCAACGGGCTTCAATAAGATGGGAACCGACAACTACATTTTCGGGGCAGGCCTTATATTATACAGCACAGGTGCAACAAAGGAAGCGTTGACAACACCTGCATACGATACTGATCTGTCAGTAACGGGTACGGTAACAAAGATTACAGCCGGCGGCGGTGTTAACCTTGCCCTTGACGGTAGTACATACGTAAAAGTTTACGATGCAACAGATTCAACAGCCGTATACGGTGGTGGTATAGCAAGAGCAGCAAATTCAGTGGCAACAGTTTCGGGAGATACACACGTTACGGTTACTGATTCGACAGTCGCATCAGTTTATGGTGGCGGTTACGGTGCAAACAACGGAGGTCAGGACGTAACGGTTGCAGGAAATGCATATATCGATATTTCGGGTCTTGTTGACATCGGTACGGTGCAAGGTGGCGGTTATTGCTATATGGAAACCAGTATTTCACCTGTTTTGGGTACGGCGTACGTAAATATTCACAATCTTGAAGTAGGCTCTGCGATCACAAACATTGCAAGAGGTACTGCATCAAAACTTGTAGTAAATCTTGACGATACGAGTGCACATCTTGTTTCGGTGATTACGGACGTGGATACGGATACTGATATAAGAGTATATATAAACGGTAAACTTTACGGTGCACAGCCGATCGTGCTTACGGAGTCGATGATAAATTACAGACTGAGATGTACGACGGCAGTTGTTGACGGAAATCTCGTGCTTACGGCAGACCCTGCAGGTACATCTTCAATGAAAGTTCGTCTTGGCAATCTGCCTGAAGGGGCAACGGTTGCGATAGTTGGCACAAATGTCAATGCAAGTATGTCAAGCGCTATAATTACCGTTACAAACCCCGGCATGAAGAACGTAAACGTGCCTATGACGATAACTTCGGCAGAAGGTATAGTGACGGAATTCGTGCTTGTTGCAGATTTTGACAATGCGATAAGATATGCAACCTATGCAAGACTGTCGCAGACGGGCAATAACATCACGGTAACGTCAGGTGCTGCAACTGCATACGTACTGTTTGACACGACGGATATCGACGGCGGATACGTTGAGGTAGAAAACGTATCGAGAAACCTTCTCGGCAGATATGCGATATCGGGAAGTGCTGTAAGATTCTATAATCCCGTATACGATGAAGGTACGGTTACGGTAAACGTTAAAAACGGTGACGGTGAAACGGTAGCAACCTACAACGTTACTGCAATATTTGCAGATGCGACGGAATACACTCCCGTACTTGAGTCATCACTGAGATGCACTTATACGGTTGACGGTGATAATATTACGGTAACTGCAATCGTCGGGGCAACAAACGTATATTTAAATTTCGGAAGATACTATGCGGAAACGCTTACCGCAAGCGTCAACGATGAACTTGTCAAAAAGATGGGTGCACGAAGCTGGAGAATAATGAGAACGGAAGTGCCCGTCCAATTTGACGTATACTTTGATGCAACGGCATACGGTGCAGAAAAAGTTACAAGACGAATCAACGTCAGGTTCTGAACAGGAAGAGACATTCTACGGAATGTCTCTTTTGTCTACCTGCGGTAGAATTACAGTAAGAAAATGTAAAAACACAGTAAAAAAAGTGAAAAGTTTTTTTCAAATAACCACTTGATGTGCGCGTTTTGTTTAGATATAATGTAATTTGTAGAAAACCACCAAAAAATTTTCTTTAGGAGGAAAAAACTATGAGAAAGTCAACAAAGCTTCTGGCGATACTTCTTGCAATCCTTATGGTTGTATCAGTATTTCCGGTAAGCGTGTTTGCTGCTGAAAATGCAATCTCGGCAGTTGACACATCAGAACTTGTTATGACGACAAAGTTCTTGTATTCGGGAACGGATGAGGAAGGTAACGTATGGGGCAGTAATGCAGCAGCCCTCGTTAACGTAACTGCTCCCACGTTCTATGCAACAATTCCCGCAACGGTGGACGGTGTGGAAACAGACCTTCCCGTTACTTGGGTATCTGAAAACTATCAGTCAACCGTAGCAGGTACATACACCTTTACGGCTGTTGCTGAAGG
>JAFWXR010000050.1 GCA_017517965.1 Clostridia bacterium | reverse complement strand
GCTGGGTAGCTATGTGCGGAATTGATAAACGCTGAAGGCATCTAAGCGTGAAGCAAACCCAAAGATAAGATATCCCTTCCTTAATGGAGTAAGACCCCTTGAAGACTACAAGGTTGATAGGTCGGAGATGTAAGCACAGTAATGTGTTCAGTTGACCGATACTAATAGGTCGAGGACTTGACCTTAATTTCACAAGAAATATATGGTTTAAGCGCGAATATATGAAAGATTCTGTTACTATTCAATTTTGAAGGTGTATTGAATATACCTTAGTTGGTGTTTATGACACAGAGGTTCACCCGTTCCCATTCCGAACACGGTAGTTAAGCTCTGCGGTGCTGAAAATACTTGGCTGGAAGCGGCCTGGGAAGATAGGAAGACGCCAACACAAACAAAAAAGAGCAGTTCATACGAACTGCTCTTTTTTCTTTAGTGAAGAAGTAATAGTGAATAGTGAAGAGTGAATAGGTGTGGTTGAAATTCCGCAGGAATTTCTTCATTTTAATTGAAATGCTGGACATTTTTGCTTTTTTATGGTTTAATTATATATGATGAAGCTTACGTCTTTATGCGTCGACTTCTGCTGATGTATTTTTTATTTCCGGGAGGGACAATGATGAAGAAAAGGGTTATTAAAATCTTACTTGCAGTTACAATAGCGGTTTCGCTTATTGTTGCCGTAAACCTTGTGGCAGATGCTGAAACGGAGTATAAGTTTACCTATACTGTGAAAAATGGTGAAGCAACTATTAGTAGTTCTTATTTTACACCAACAGGTGATCTTGTTATTCCGTCGACAATCGACGGGTATCCTGTAACTGCAATTGACGATGAAGCTTTTAGGAGTGCCACAATTAAAAGTGTAGTAATACCTGAGGGTGTAACATCTATTGGAAGTGATGCATTTTTTGCTTGCTACTCTCTTAAAAGCGTAACGATGCCTGACAGCATAACAAGTATAGGTGAAGGTGCATTTTCGAGTTGCACTTCACTTACCAACATAAAAATACCTGAGGGTGTTACTGTTATTGCTTCAGGAACTTTTAATAATTGTACATCGCTTGAAAGTGTAAAATTACCGGACACTTTAACAATTATAGATAATAGTGCATTTCGTAAATGTGAGTCGCTTAAAACCATAGAGATACCTGATGGTGTTGCATCTATTGGTGTCGCGGCATTTTATAATTGCAAATCACTTGCAAATGTAGAAATACCCCGCGGTGTAACAAGTATAGAGAGTCAAGCATTTTATAATTGTGAATCATTTACAAGTGTTGAAATACCGGATGGAGTAACAACTATCGATGATAGTGCGTTTTATGGATGTAAATCTCTTATAAGTGTAGAAATACCTGACAGCGTAACAAGTATTGGCCAGGGTATATTTTCTAATTGCAAATCTATTACAGATATATATTATATGGGGACTAAATCAGAATGGGATGCTATACCAAAAGACTGGTACAATGAGTCGTTAGAAACTGCCACTATACATTATCTTGGTGAGCCCGCCGATTATACAAAAGTAGACGAGGCAATAGTAAAGGCGAATGCTGTTGACAGAAATCTTTATACAGAGGCATCGCTCAAAGTACTTGATGATGCGATAAGCGCAGTTGATTATAGCCTTACTCTAAAAGATCAGGCAACTGTTGATGCTTTTGCAGTAGCAATTGAAGAAGCAGTTGCAAATTTGAAACGTGCAACTGTGAAAGTTGACGGTATCAGGTGTGAAGCGTTTGCCACGGGTAGAGAAGTAACACTTCTTGCAGACCTTGCGTTGAATGAACAACTTACAATATCTGAAGATATGACACTTGACCTCAATGGTTACACAGTTTCGGGCTCGTTTGAAAGTGACTTCGGTATGATTTATGTAAAAAAAGGTGCAACTTTCACTATTGTTGACAGTGGAGAAAACGGTAATATTACAAGCTCGGCAACTTATGCAATTGGCAACTACGGCACTGTAATTGTCAAGGATGGCACAGTAGAAAGCACTGCAACGAACGATTACAATGCATCACTTTACAACTTCTACTATCAGAGCAACTATTACGGAACAACTGTTATTGAAGGTGGTAACGTAGGCATAGTATGGAATTCGGGTGAAATGACAGTTACAGGTGGTACTGTTGAATATATCGACAACTCCGGAGCACTTACAGTTACAAACGGTACGGTAGAGGAGATTTTTGCCAAAGACGGAAAACATGCTGCAGGGGTTACCGGTGCCGGCACAATTGTTATCACGGATCCTAGTGTGATTTCGATTCCGAATGGATATAGACTTGTTAAAGACAATGGTGTTTATAAACTTATAGATAGCAGATATGTAGCAGAGGTAAACGGTACATATTTCGAAACTCTTAAAGAGGCAGTTGCATTAGGTGGTGAAGTAGTACTTCTCACAGATGTATCAGGCGACGGTATTGTAATCGACAAGGACGTAATAATCGATCTTGGTGGTTATACATACACAATTAACGGCACACTTGTTGGCTCAAAGAATACAGAAACACTCGGTTTCCAAATTCTCAGAGATAATACAGTAACAATCAAAAATGGTGTAATCGCAGCTGACGTTGAATCAATAGAAGTAAACAACGAAAAGACACTCAAGATGCTTATCCAAAACTACGCAAATCTCACTCTTGAGGACGTAACAATGGATATGTCAACAGTTGAAGCATGTCTCTACGTACTTTCAAATAACAGCGGTGACGTAGTAATTACAGGCACGACCAATATCATAGCACCCGAAGGCGCAGTGGCATTTGACGTATATGATTACTCATCTGCAGGCTACACAGTGCCCACAGTATCAGTTGATACAACAGGTACAATTATAGGTGCTATCGAAGTATCCAAAACAGCAACACTTGAAATTTCTGGTGGTACGTTCACGGTTGATGTAACTGAGTATTGTACAGATGGATGCAAGGTAGAGGCAAACGGTGACGGCACTTACAGCGTAAGGAAGTATGTAAAACTTACGGATTCAATGGTAAATTACCGACTCAGATGCACAACGGCAGTTGTTGACGGCAATCTCGTGCTTACGGCAACTACGGCAGGTACTTCTTCAATGAAAGCGCGTCTTGCCCTGCCTGAAGGGGCAACACTTGAATTTGTGGAAACAAATGCAAATGCAAGTATGGCAAGTGGTATAATAACGGTTACAAATCCCGGTATGAAGAACGTAAACGTGCCTATGGTTATAACCTCGGCAAATGGCGTTAAGACGGAATTTGTGCTTGTTGCAGATTTCAATAATGCGATAAGGTATGCAACCTATGCAAGACTGGCACAGACAGGCGATAATATCACGGTAACTTCAGGTGCTGCAACGGCATACGTGTTGTTTGACACGACGGAAATAGACGGCGGTTACGTTGAAGTAGAAAACGTTTCAAGAAACCTTCTCGGCAGATACGTGATATCGGGAAGTGCGGTAAGATTCTACAATCCCGTATATGACGAAGGTACTGTTACGGTAAACGTAAAAAATGCAAACGGGGAAACTGTTGAAACCTACAACGTTACTGTAATATTTGCAGATGCGAATGAGTACACGGCAGTTCTTGATACGTCACTCAGATGCACGTATGAAGTAGACGGTGATAACATCACGGTAACTGCAGATGCAGGCGTATCAAACGTATATCTCAATTTCGGAAGATACTATTCCGAAAGCCTCAGTGCAAGTGTAAACAACGACGTAATTAAAAAGATGGGTGCGAGAAGCTGGAGAATAATGGCGTGTGACGAGCCCGTTGAATTTGATTTATACTTTGATGCAACGGCATACGATGCAGAAAAAGTAACAAGACACGTTACGGTTAGTTTTTAAAATAAAAGAGAGGTCAAAGGGCGTGTTCACTTAGTGATGAATCGGTTTTGGATTGACCTTTTCCGTTAATACTTCATAAAAAATTCCGTAATACACAAAGTATTGCGGAATTTTTATTATTTTGTCTAAGCGAAAAATCTCTAACCCAAAACTGCAAAGCACTACAAAAAGCATTATTTTGGATGAAGAACAAGGCAAAAGACCTCCATAATCCTGACGGATATGGAGGTCTTTTAACAAAGTTATGCGCCAAAATTATGCTTTTTGAGCGAATAATCCCTAAGCGAACACGCCCAAAGACCTCTCTTTTTGTTGGTGAAGAAATTCTGTATGAAAAGAATGAAAAAACCACCTGCATGGCAGGTGGCTATTTATTTGTATGCCCCACAACGACCGTCTGACCTTTAAAAACCCTGCGTTAGCAAGGGTGGGTGCTTCCTGTGCAGCCTTGTGCTTCCAACGTCCAACTTAAGTCATAGTGCCCAAGCCGGGAGGCCTGCTTTTCCATCTGCAAATCAAGTAAAGCTCCCTTTTATAAAAGTGTAGGAATTTATCGGTCGAAAAACGAATCTCGTAGGGATGATTATATTATACCCGAAATCAAGCCGTATAACAAGGCGATTTTTGCAAATAATACAATTATGAAGAAATTAATTTTAATCGGTATTCTATGCGGAGCGATAAACGGATTTTTTGGAGGAGGTGCAGGCCTTATACTTGTACCTCTTTTGGGTTTGGTCGGCCTTGAAACGAAATACTGTCATGCAACGAGTATTGCGATTACCTTGCCACTGAGTATAGTTTCTCTCTGCGTATATTTCTTTTCGGGAAATGTCGTGGCAGAGAATTTATGGCTCTATATCATAGGAGGTACGTTGGGTGGTATAATCGGGGCAACCTTACTCAAAAAAGTGTCATCACGGTTTATCAGTATACTGTTTTCGCTTTTTATGATATTTTCGGCAGTAAGGTTGTGGTTTAAATGAAAGAGATAATAGTATCATTGATAACAGGTGCTCTCAGCGGTATGGGAATAGGCGGGGGAAGTCTGCTTATTATACTGCTCACAGCATTTTTTGGTGTTGCTCAGCAGACGGCACAGAGTATAAATCTTATATATTTTCTGCCTTGTGCGGCGGTATCTCTCTTTATACATTTTAAAAACGGTTTTGTGGACAAAAAAACCGCACTTACAGTAGCGCTCAGTGGCTGTGTAAGTGCGATTCCGTTTGCTTATTTTGCTGTAAACTGTGACAGTTCAGTATTAAGAAAATGTTTTGCGATTCTGATTTTTATTTGCGGTATTCTTCAACTCTTTAAAAAATCGAGATAACTTTGAAGTATTATTGAGGCGGCTATCCTATCGACAAGCGCCTTTCTTTTTTTGCCTCTTTTATCGGTTTCATTGAGAAAGTAGGTTGCAGAAACTGTTGTAAGCCTCTCGTCACGGAGTATTATCTCGCCGTCAAACTTTTCTGCGAGCATTGAAGCGAAAATGCGTGTCTTTTCTGCACGAGGGCCTTCGCTGCCGTCCATATTGAGAGGTAATCCCAAAACAAGCTTTTCCACTTTCTCTTTTTTGATAATCTCAATAATCTCATCACACACTTTGGGCGCGTGACCGCTTTCTATCGTAGTGTAATTTGACGCCAGAGTAAGACTGTTATCGCTGATAGCAATTCCTGTTCTTCTGTCGCCGTAGTCAATTCCGAGTATTTTCATATTTCACCTTATTTGTCGAGTAATTCTGCGGCAATTTCTGCGTTCTTAACCGCTTCACGCTTCATTCTTGCTGAACGTGCCTTTACGCTTCGTGAAAACTCATCGTAACTGCCCAGCACGACGTCTGTATAATTGATAAGCGATTCAAGATTTATATTGTCGCAGGGGACAAGCATATCAACACCGATATATTCAAGGAAACTGATTATCTTTGAATCGTATGAAATGCCTATCGCAGGAACACCTTCGAGCGTTGAGAATACGAGTGAGTGAAGTCTCATACCTACGGTAAACTTAGCATTGGCAAGTATTGCTCTCGCCTGGTCTGTGTCCATATTGGTAAAACAGTAGGTGTCAAGCATCTCTGCAAGTTTTTTACACACCTGTTCATCCTCGGTATCGTTAAACGACAGCACGACGGGAGTATATGAATAGGTACGTTTTACATATTCTGCAAACGTTGAAAGTTTTTCAGCATAATGCTCGTCAAGAGTGTCCCAGCTTCTCACAGAAATGACGAAGTAGTTTTTCGGGAATTTATCGGATATTTCAAGCTTTGATTCGGGAAGTGTGAAAACTTCGTCTGCCGTTATTTCAATATACGGTTCCGTAACGTTCATCGTTTTCAGCAATGCTGCAGAACGGCTCTCTCTGAGTGTTATAACGTCAACTGAGTTGAGAATCTTAGCCGTAACAGGATAGTTCTTGCGACGTACGAGCGGGCCGATACCGTTGGCATAAAGCATCGTGTAGACACCGCAGTGATTTGCCCAGTAAAGAAGTGATAAATAGTATAAGAGCGATTTTGTGCTTGTAACGTCCTGAATTAAGTTGCCACCACCGAAAATCAGCACCTTACTTTTTGAAATAACTCTCATAACCGAGAAAATATTAAAACGGTCAAATGCGTGATAACGTTCGGGAAGGGAAGCTTCTTTTGCAGAACGGGTCAGGACTGCTATGCAACAACCGGGACGCTTTGTTTCAAGATTGTTTGCGATGGCACCGAGAAGTGCTTCGTCCCCCATATTTTTATAGCCGTAGTAACCGCAAAGAAGGTAATCATAACTCTTTGGCTTGTATACCTGATAGTATACTTTAAGAGCATCTTCTGCCATTCTCGAAACCGAATAGTCTTTCAATATTATATTTCGCTCGGCTTTTCCGATAGACTTTTTCTGTGAATCGGAAAGTGCAAGATATTTTTTATATTCTTCAAGAATGCCTTTGGCTGTAGTCGTTCCGATGCCTCTGAAGGTAAAGTTTGTTTTATAACAGTCATCAAGCGTACTCTCGTCAAACAGACCGATAAATCCCTGGTTACCTGCAAATATAACGGGTACTTCGCAGGACATCGCTTCAAGTGCCGCACGGGAAACGCCTACAAACAGATTTGCCCTTGCACAGAGGCGTGGGATATCTGTACGGCCGCCCGTAACTATAACGTAATCACAACCGGCCTTGTTATTTAAAGCATTTGCTTTTGCCTTGAGTTCGTCAAGAGCATTGCCGTTGCCGACCACGAATATTTTTGCATCGGGTGACAGAGTATGAATGTCTTGTGCTGCATCGAGAAGCTCATATGCTGCAAGACAGGCATTTTTATCCATTCTGCTGACCGTGAGAATAACGGGGGTGTCGGGAGATAAGTCGAATTCTTCGTCTATCGGCAGGGTAGAAACGTTAGCAGAGAAATCTGCTGTGTTTATACCGTTGACGGTGACGGTTATTTTATCTTCCGAAATGCCGTAGTTCTCAACGAGATATGACTTCAGGTCATCTGACACGGCTATTGAGCGTTTGCCCCACGTAGTCAGTTTTCCGATAATGCCGTCTGTGGTAAAATTGAAGTGTGTAGTTGTAACAAACGGTGTACGTGTCAGAAAAGCTACAATATTAGATAAAAACGCAGGTATACGCGCGTGCGCGTGTATTATATCGGGTCGGTTGTTTTTTACCCACCTATAGAGAATAAAAGCAGAACGGATGATTGCCCATACACCTCTAACGTTGAGGGGAGCATTGACGTGCTTTACGCCGCATTCTTCAACACTTTTAACAAAAACACCGCCGTTTGAACAGATGGTGACATCGTGTCCCGCTTTGGAGAGAGCCTTTGAAAGTTCGGCAATATGTGTTTCGGCACCGCCTAAATCAAGGCCCATAGTAGTCATTAATATTTTCATTGCAATCTCCATTTAGTTGTTTTAAAATATTATAATATATATGAGCAGAATTTTCTATACATATTTTTAAATAATTCGTCAAAAAAACACTTGCAATTTTGCTTATATTATATTATAATCATTATTACCTCTGGTCAGGTCTTTTTTTTTGAAGGAAAATATTAGGCTCGGACGGAGGAAGGAAACATAAAAAAGGTTTTCGAAAATTAGGAGGTGCAAGAATGAGAGTTAAAATTACTCTTGCTTGTAGTGAATGTAGTCAGAGAAACTACAACACTATGAAAAACAAGAAAAACAATCCCGATCGTCTTGAAATGAACAAGTACTGTCGCTTCTGCAAGAAGCACACTTTACACAAGGAAACAAAGTAAGGTACTTAACATTCTGACGAAGACGAAAGAAAAGGAGGATTGCAATGGCTGACAAAGAAAAGAAAGGCGGCATTGTCAAATGGTTCCGCGAATTCAAGAGTGAATGGAAGAAAATCGTTTGGCCCGGTCGCAAGCAGCTTAAGAACAATACGCTGGTAGTAATTGCCTGCGTCGTTGTTGTAACACTGGTCATATTTGCATTCGATTCAGGTTTCAAAGCACTCGTGGGTCTCGTTATTCCGGAGTATGAAATGTCTACCGTTATAACGGATGAAGAAATAACGGGTGACGTTACAGTTGAAGATGAAACGACTGAAGGCGAAACTGTTGAAGATGACACAGCAGAAGGCGAAACTGAAGAAACAACCGAACAGCAGTCCACAGAAAATACTGCTGATGCTCAGTAATCAAGGGGTGTCTGTATGTCTGAAGATGCAGCAAAGTGGTATGTAGTTCATACCTACTCAGGTTATGAGAACAAGGTAATGACGAATCTTGAAAAAATCGTGGAGAACAGAAAGCTTCATGACGTGATTCTTGATGTCAAAATACCTACGGAAACGGTTGTTGAAGTAAAGGAAAATAACGAAGAAAAGGAAACGGAAAGAAAACTGTTTCCCGGATACGTGATGGTCAAAATGGTTATGTCGGATGATACGTGGCACGTTGTATGCAGCATTCGCGGTTGCACGGGCTTCGTAGGTCCCGGCGGTAAGCCCGTTCCTCTTACAGACAAAGAGGTTGAGGCGTTTGGCGTTGAAGTCCGCACTATGAACGTCAAGTTCAAGGAAGGCGACACCGTCAAGGTTATCGCAGGTCCGCTTGCCGGAAATACCGGTACTGTGGAGGAAGTAAATCCGAATACCAAGAAGATCAGAGTAATGGTATCCATGTTCGGTCGTCCGATGCCTGTAGAGGTAGATCTCAGTCAGGTGGAAGAAGCCGAATAAAAAAGTTAACTGGCACATCGGTGCTTGTTATAGTGGGAGGAATACAAATTTGTTTAAGGTATTCCGCTTACCACATTTAGTCAAGGAGGTGTAAACATGGCTCAGAAAGTTACCGGTTTTATTAAACTGCAGATTGAAGCAGGAAAGGCAAGTCCTGCACCACCGGTAGGTCCGGCACTCGGTCAGCACGGTGTCAACATCATGCAGTTTACAAAAGAATTCAATGAGAGAACAAAAGACAATATGGGTATGATAATCCCTGTTGTTATCACAGTCTATGCAGACCGTTCATTCACCTTTATCACGAAGACTCCGCCGGCAGCAGTTCTTATAAAGAAGGCAGCAGGCATTGAGACTGCTTCGGGTACTCCGAACAAGACAAAGGTTGCAAAGCTTACTAAGGAACAGGTTCAGAAGATAGCAGAGACAAAGATGCCTGACCTTAATGCGGCATCTATCGAAAGTGCGATGAGCATGATTGCAGGTACTGCAAGAAGCATGGGCGTAACCGTAGAGGACTAAGCCCGTAAATTTGTGGGAGGATATGAAATTCCGCAATAACCACGATAGGAGGATAATCTGTGAAAAGAGGAAAGAAATATATCGACAGCGCAAAGCTGATCGATAAGACAAAGTTATATGACTCTGCCGAAGCACTTGAACTTGTTTGCAAGACAGCAAAGGCAAAGTTTGATGAAACACTTGAAGTACACCTTAAGATGGGTGTTGACTCAAGACACGCTGACCAGCAGGTCAGAGGTGCAGTTGTACTTCCGCACGGTACAGGTAAGAAGGTAAGAGTACTTGTATTTGCGAAGGGCGACAAGATTAAGGAAGCTGAAGAGGCAGGTGCTGACTACGTTGGCTCCGATGAACTCGTAGCTAAGATTACAGGCGAAAACTGGTTCGACTTCGACATCGTTGTTGCAACACCCGATATGATGGGCGTTGTTGGTCGTCTTGGTAAGGTGCTTGGTCCTAAGGGCCTTATGCCTACACCTAAGGCTGGTACGGTAACGATGGACGTTGCTAAGGCTATCGCTGAAATCAAAGCCGGTAAGATCGAGTACAGACTTGATAAGACGAATATCATTCACTGTCCCGTTGGTAAGGTATCATTCGGTCCCGAAAAGCTCGGTGAAAACCTTGATACACTTATGACAGCAATCGTTAAGGCTAGACCTGCGGCTGCTAAGGGTCAGTACATCAGAAGCTGCGTTATCGCAACTACTATGGGTCCCGGCATCAAAGTTAATTCTTCTAAGTTCGGCGCATAAATTTGTGCTTGACTTTTGAAGGAATAATTGATATTATTAATAAGTCATCTGACGGATTAAGTCCGTCTCCGAAGACAGCAGGTACCGTTTGGTTTAAATATCCTGCCGAGGAAGATGTGAGAATTACTATGTGATTTTAATGCACCTTCCTGTTTAAGAAGGTGCATTTTCTTATGTCTTCGGTTTTAACTAAAATACGGAGGTGAAACCAAAAACATGGCAAGTGAGAAAATCTTAAATGCCAAGAAGGAAGCTGTAGCAGCTCTTATTGAGAGACTTAAGAATTCAGCTGCCGGCGTAATCGTAGATTACAAGGGTACAACGGTTGAAGACGATACAGCACTTCGTCGTGAAATGCGTGAAGCAGGCGTTGAGTACACAGTTGTAAAGAACACACTTCTCAGATTCGCTGTAAGAGAAACAGGTCTTGAAGAAGTTGAAAACGTTCTCGAAGGCACAACAGCTATCGCAACTTCTACGGAAGACGTTATTGCTCCTGCAAAGATTCTTTGCACGTTCGCAGAAAAGCACGATAACTTTAAAGTAAAAGCAGGCTTTGTTGAAGGAAAAGTAGTTTCTCTCGACGAAGTACAGGCGCTCGCAAAGACACCTTCAAAGGAAACACTGCTTACACAGCTCGTATTTACTTTGAATGCGCCCATCAAGAACCTTGCAGTCGTTCTCAATCAGATTGCAGAAAAACAGGAAGCGTAAAGCTCCAGACAACTATAATTATAATTACGGAGGATTATTACAATGAGCGAAAAAATCGAAAAATTTGTTGAAGAAGTAAAAACTCTTTCAGTTCTTGAACTTTCAGAACTCGTTAAGGCACTTGAAGAAGAATTTGGCGTATCAGCTGCAGCAGCAGTTGTAGCAGCAGCACCCGCAGCAGGCGGTGCAGCAGCTGCTGAAGAAAAGACTGAATTCACAGTAGCACTTGCTGAAGCAGGCGCTAACAAGATCGCTGTTATCAAGGCAGTACGTGAAATCACAGGTCTCGGTCTTAAGGAAGCTAAGGACCTCGTTGACGGTGCTCCCTCAACAGTTAAGGAAAACGTAGCTAAGGAAGAAGCTGAAGCTATGAAGGCTAAGCTCGAAGAAGCTGGCGCTAAGGTTGAACTTAAGTAATTTTAGTTAAATGACAGAAAAGTGGGGACACAGAATCTGTGTCCCCGTTTTTTATTACAATAAGCCTTGAAAAATGCTTGACACGAGGCGCTTGGAGTGGTATAATAGTCAAGCATTAGAAAATACGATTCATTAGCTCAGTCGGCAGAGCACCTGCCTTTTAAGCAGGGTGTCCCGAGTTCGAATCTCGGATGAGTCACCAAAAAAGAGAAGACACATCGGTGTCTTCTCTTTTTTTATTTGGTAACCCGTACGGGTCTGAGAACCTTTTTGCAAAGCAAAAGCGTTCGTCGAAGCAGGCGCAAAACTGCGATAAGTTTTGCGAACTGTGAAGTCGGGAGCACACGAAAGATTTCGGGTACCGCCCGGGGTGGTCGAAAAATGAGTGAGCGCACCGTATCTCGGATGAGTCACATAAAAAAGCACTTGCAATTTGCAAGTGCTTTTTTCAGTTATATTTGTTTTTACGGAACAAGTGATATTTACATTTATAAAAACAGTGCTATAATAAAATGGTAAATTGCATAAGAAGGTGTACGGTGATTTTTGAAATGTATAATGCTATTAATGATATTCTAAATAGTTCCCCTTTGATTGAAATGCTTATAAATTCCCTGATTAGTATTCCGATTGGTTTTATTTCTGGATGGACACTACAATGCATAATTGATAAAAGAACTAAAAAACAAATATGTAAGCAGCAGATTAATGATACTATAAATACCATTAGATGTGGAGAATATATTAATGTAAATACACATTTAGTTAAAATGTATAGTGTTGAGATTATTCAACTCATTAATCAATATAATGATTGTCAACAAAACATTTTTGATGAATTAAGATATGTGTTTTTTGATTTGTTGGATTTTAAAGAAAAAAAACGATACAGAAATATTGAACTATATAGATGGCAATATTTGAATGAAGAAGATTTACGTTTGCTAAATAAGATTTGCAAGTTGTATTTAATGGAAGATTTTTCAGAAAACACTTTGCGTGGATGTACGGAAATATATGCATATATATGCAAAACTGTTCCATCTAGCGATGGATTTGAATTATTGTCATTTATGAATTGGATTGATACTTCTGAAGCAAGAGAAATGAAAAATAGATTAAGTATTGAAAAAAATAAAGTTATTGATATGCTGAAAAAAGTGGAGTGTTGATGCACTAAGTGTCTTGTGTGGCTCTAAATCTATTTGTTTTACCGATAAAAAGATCTTTTAGAAAATTGCTTGAATTATGATTATATGAATTAAAACTGCGACTCATGAGTTGTACCTACCGCTGTATTATAATCTTAACTAATTCTGCAACTAATTTATGAAACAAAGTTGCCGATTCATTAGAATAAACTATATCTTTTATGAATGTGAAAGTTATAGGAACAGAATGCTTTAGATCATATGTGTAGAGTGTTCTGTTTTATAATTTAAGTGTAAACAATATTTAAAAGACTCATATGCTTTACTTTTCTTGTGTTTTTGTGCTAAAATAATTACAGAAGAGCAATAAATATGGCTTTGTTTAAGGAGAAGTGTACTCGTATGAAAATGGCAAATAATATTAAAAAAGAAAAAGTTAGATACACATTAAAGGGACAAAATGGTCAATTATATGTATATGATGATAAAATTGAAATAACAAGGAAAGGTTTTTTTGCTTTGATATTTCAAGGATTGAAAGGAACAAAAACTATACCTATTTCGGAAATTAGAAGTATACAAGTAAAACCAGCAGGATTAACTGTGGGATACATTCAATTTGGCATAAGTGGTGGAATTGAGAATAGAGGTGGGGTTCAAGCAGCGCATCAAGATGAGAACACAGTAACATTTTCAAATCGCTCAACAAACCAGCAAGCAAAGAATATAAAAGATTATATTGAAAACATAATAGTTAAAAACGAAAATCTGCAAAAAACTAGAATACAGTCAGTATCCAATGCTGATGAGATAAAAAAATATAAAGAACTTTTAGATGAAGGAATTATTACTCAAGAAGAATTTGAAATAAAGAAAAAACAGCTTCTTGATATCTAAACCATTTTCTGCTAAAATTCACCAATGTGAGCTAAATTACTTCGTAGTTAAATTGACTTTCGGTCAGATAAAACGGATTTAGTTCAAAATTTCATAAAGCACGGGGTTGCTTGTTGCAATCCCGTAATTTTTTTATAAATATTTGTTTTAACTATTGAATTTATTACTTTACTATGGTAAAATTCTAAAGTATAATTCGTAAGGATGTGAAAATTATGGCAAATATACAGACTCCCGAGTTTGAAAGATTGATGGAAGTAGTTATAAAACTTGAAACGAAGGAAGAGGCTTTGAGTTTTTTTGAGGATATCTGCACGATAAAGGAAATTCAGGATATGTCACAAAGATTTCAGGTTGCAGAGATGTTGCATCAGAATAAAAGTTATATTGAGATATCAAAGGGTACCGGTGCGAGCACAGCAACAATCAGCCGTGTAAATAAATGCCTTAATTACGGCAGCGACGGATATAAGAAAGCACTTATAAAACTTTATGAAAGCGAGGCAGAGTAAAATGAATAATATAAATTCGGTTTTGGAAAATGATGAAAAGATAATATTCAGGCTGCGCGAGCTTTATTCGAAGTACGGATATATGAAATACCGTATGAGCAAGTTTGAGGAATATGACCTTTACGTACGTAACAAGGATTTTCTTGTTTCTGAGAATATTATTACGTTTACTGACGTTGACGGCAAACTTATGGCACTTAAGCCGGACGTAACCCTTTCTATTATTAAAAACAGCCGTGAAGACACAGCTTCCGTGCAGAAGATGTATTATAATGAAAACGTTTACCGTGCCTCATCGGAAACAAGAGCTTTTAAAGAGATTATGCAGACGGGACTTGAGGCAATCGGCGATATAGATGATTATTGCATCTGCGAGGTAGTAATGCTTGCGGCAAAAAGCCTTGAATGTATATCAAAGGATTATATATTGGACATATCTCATATGGGAATCGTGTCTCAGGCAATGGAAGGTATAGAAATTTCGTTAAACGGCAAGACGGCTTTGCTCAAAGCACTGGGTGAGAAGAACGTAGGCGGTATCAGTGCAGTATGTGCTGCAGAAGGTATAGACGAAAAGTCAACTGACCTTCTTAAGAAGCTGGTTACAGTTTACGGTGCGCCCGATAAGGTTATTGAAAAACTTAAATCATTGCCACAGGCAGAAAAGTTTTCTGATGCAATCAAACAGCTCGAAAACATAACGGAAATGCTTACACTTGTCGGATGTGCCGATAAAGTAAGAATAGACTTTTCGGTTGTCAATGATATGGGATATTACAACGGTGTTGTATTTAAAGGCTTTGTAAACGGCGTTCCCGAAGGCGTTCTTTCGGGAGGTCAGTATGATAATCTTATGAGAAAAATGTCACGTAAAAGCGGTGCGATCGGCTTTGCAGTGTATCTAGACTTACTTGAAAGAATTTATGAAGACAGTCACGATTATGACGTTTCTACCGTGTTGTTATACGATGAGGATGCAAAGCTTTGCGACGTAAATAATGCAGTAAAGAAGCTTATAGATAAAGGTGAGACGGTGATTGCTCAAAAGACAAAGCCTGAAAAACTGACGTATAAAAAATTAGTAAGATTGTGCAAAACGGAGGTTGAGGAAATTGAAAACAATGCTTAATGTTGCACTTCCAAAGGGAAGACTTGGTGAAAAGGTTTATGCAATGTTTGAAAAGGCGGGTTTTGAATGTCCTTCAATCAAGGAAACCAACCGCAAATTGATTTTTGAGAATAAGGAAAAGGGTATACGTTATTTTTGGGTAAAACCTTCGGACGTTGCGATTTACGTTGAACACGGTGCGGCTGATATCGGTGTTGCAGGCAAGGATATTTTGCTTGAATACGAACCCGATATTTACGAACTTCTTGACCTCGATATAGGCAAATGCCGTATGGCTGTTGCGGGCAAAAAAGATTTCCGTGACAATACTCAGAAGACTTTGAGAGTTGCAACCAAATTCAGTAATATTGCAAAGAATTATTACGCATCAATCGGCCGTGAAATTGACATCATTCACCTCAATGGCTCGATTGAAATTGCCCCGATTTTAGGACTTTCGGACGTAATTGTGGATATTGTTGAAACGGGCACAACCCTTAAGGAAAACAATCTTGAAGTTCTCGAGGAAATCGTTCCGATAAGCGCAAGGCTTATTGCCAATAAAGCAAGCTTTAAATTCAAGAATGAGCAAATTGAAAAGATACTTCAAAGTATGACCTGCCAGATGGAGGACAAAAAATGATAAAGATTTTGAAATACGGTGAGGTTGCAAACAACGATATTTTTGCGCGTGTTGTACCGGAAATGGACGTTGAAGCAATTGTTACCGAAATAATAGAAAATGTAAAAACTAATGGTGATAAAAGCCTTTTTGAATACTGTGAAAAGTTTGATAAGGCGAAACTCTCTTCTCTTGAGGTTACCAAAGAAGAAATTGATGAGGCGGTGGCACAGGTCGAACCAAAGTTTTTGGAAATACTTAAAACTGCCGCAAGAAATATACGGAAATTTCACGAGAAACAAGTTCGTAACGGCTTTATAATAAATGATGAAAACGGCATTGTTACAGGACAGAAGGTTATCCCTGTTGACCGTGCGGGTCTGTATGTCCCTGGCGGAACGGCGGCTTATCCGTCAACGGTTCTGATGGATTCAATCCCTGCAAAAATTGCAGGAGTTGGTGAGGTTGTGATTGTTACACCGCCAAATGCCGAGGGTAAAATTAATCCTGTAATACTTGCGGCGGCATCAGTTGCAGGAGTAGACCGAATTTTCAAGGTTGGCGGGGCGCAGGCTATTGCGGCCTTGGCATACGGTACGCAGTCCATTCCTAAGGTAGACAAGATTGTAGGCCCCGGTAATGCTTTCGTTGCCGAAGCAAAACGTCAGGTATACGGCATAGTTTCGATTGATATGATTGCAGGTCCGAGTGAAATTTTAATTGTTGCTGACGGGAAGAGCAATCCTCGTTACGTTGCGGCAGATTTGCTCTCGCAGGCTGAGCACGACGTTCTGGCAAGTGCCGTGCTTGTTACCGATTCAATGGATTTGGCGCTGGCTGTTCAAAAAGAACTCGAAGTTCAGATACCTCTTCTTGAACGTAGTGAAATTGCAAGAAAGTCGATTGACGCCAACGGTAAGATTATTGTTGCCGACACTCTTGATGCGGCTATTGAGATATCCAATGAAATTGCCCCCGAGCATCTTGAATTATGTGTGGATAATCCGTTTGATTATCTTGACGGAATTCGCCATGCAGGCTCAATTTTTATGGGCAGAAATTGCCCTGAGGCTTTGGGTGACTATCTTGCAGGGGCAAACCATACGCTTCCGACAAGCGGAACTGCAAAGTTCTCAAGTCCGTTGTCAGTTGACGATTTTGTAAAGAAAACACAGTATACGTACTACACCTACGATGCATTAAAGCGAGTTGCAAGCGACGTTTCCTTCTTTGCACAAAAGGAAGGTTTGACAGCTCATGCCAAAAGCGCCACAATAAGAATTGAGGATTAAAGATATGAGCAGATTTTTTAGCAACAAATTTGATACATTGACACCGTATACTCCGGGTGAACAGCCTAAAATCTCAAATCTTGTGAAGCTTAATACCAATGAATCACCGTTTCCTCCGTCCCCCAAAGCTGTTAAAAGGGCGGCAGAGGCGGCAAAACGACTGGAACTGTATTCTGACCCTACTTGCAGCGAACTGACCGCGAAAATGGCAGAAATGCTTGGTGTTAAGCCCGAACAGGTACTTATGACAAACGGTTCGGATGAAATTCTGAACTTTGCATTTATGGCATACGGGGACAAGGATAATCCGATAGTGTTTCCCGATATAACGTACGGATTTTATCCCGTGTTTGCACAGCTATCAAACATTCCCTATGAGGAAATTCCTCTTGATAAAGATTTCAGGATAAGAGTTTCTGACTATATTGGGATAAACAAAACAATTGTAATTGCAAATCCCAATGCACCGACGGGTATCGCCTTAAGTCTTGACGAGATTGAAGATATTGTAAAAAGCAATCCCGACAACGTCGTGGTAATTGACGAGGCTTATGTGGATTTTGGCAATGAAAGTGCTGTTCGCCTTGTAGATAAATACGACAACCTGCTGGTAACGGGAACGTTTTCTAAATCACGTTCGATGGCAGGGGCAAGACTCGGCTTTGGCGTTGCATCAAAGGAAATTATCCGTGATTTAAATACGATAAAGTATTCAACAAATCCCTACAACATTAACAGCATGACCATGGCGGCAGGAATAGGCGCTCTTGAGGACGAAGAATACACGAAAGAAAATTGCCGTATTATTTGTGAAAACCGTGAATATACAATGACAAGGCTCAAAAAAATGGGCTTTGATATGACACCAACAACTGCCAACTTTATTTTTGCAAAGCATCCGTTGGTGTCGGGTCTGGATATATATACAAAATTGCGTGAAAACGGAATCGTTGTTCGTCATTTCACGGGAGAGAGAATTTGTGAATATAACCGTATAACTGTCGGAACAAGAGAACAGATGGATAAATTTCTTGCTGTTTTAGAGAAGATTCTGGAGGATAGAAAATGAGAGTAAGTGAAATAAAAAGAGATACGTACGAAACACAGATTGTACTTAGCTTAAACCTTGACGGAACGGGCAAAAGTGAAATTGACACAGGCTGTGGATACTTGACCATATGCTGACGCTATTTGCAAAGCACGGCAGATTTGACTTGAAAATAAAGTGCAACGGCGACACTCAGGTTGATGACCACCATACTGTTGAGGACGTAGGTATATGTCTTGGTAAGGCATTTGCCGAGGCAGTGGGTGATAAGAAGGGCGTTACCCGCTACGGCAATATGATTCTGCCTATGGATGAGGCACTGATTATATCAGCAGTTGACCTTTCTGGCCGTTCACTTCTTTCATACAAGCTTGAAATTCCGACTGAAAAAGTCGGCACGTTTGATACAGAACTTGTGGAAGAATTCTGGCTTGCATTTGTAAGAGAGGCTGCCTGCACTCTGCATTTTGTTCAGATTTCGGGAACAAATTCTCATCACATTATTGAGGGTGCTTTCAAAGCTGCAGGAAGAGTATTCCGTCAGGCAGTGGCTATTGAGGTTGGATTTGAAAACGAAATCCCTTCAACAAAAGGGGTACTTTAAATATGGTTGCAATTGTTGATTACGGAGTAGGAAATCTGTTTTCCCTTAAAAGTTCAATGGAGGCAATCGGTGCCAAAGTCGTAGTTACAGGGAATGCAGAAGTTCTTCGCTCAGCCGAAAAGATTATTCTTCCCGGTGTTGGTGCTTTTGAAGATGCCATAAAAAAACTTCAGGAAACAGGCCTTGATAAAGTAATTAAGGAAGAGGCGGCAAACGGAAAGCATATTATGGGTATTTGCCTTGGTATGCAGATGCTGCTCGATAAAAGTTTTGAATATGGTGAGCATCAGGGCCTGGGGCTTATCAGGGGAGAGGTTCGTCCCATTGACGAGGTTATTCCGAAGACCTTGAAGGTTCCCCATATCGGCTGGAACTCGTTAAAATTTAACAAAGATAAGCATGAGATTTTCAAGTATATAAACGACGGAGATTTTGTCTATTTTGTCCATTCATACTACGGTGCAAAATGTGAAGAAGCTGTTATCGCAACCGCTGAATACGGTATTGACGTTACGGCGGCTGTTGCGAGGGGTAACGTTTGCGGATGTCAGTTCCATCCCGAAAAAAGCGGTGACGTCGGACTCAAAATTCTTAAAGCATTTTGTGAGATGAAGGGGGAATAGGATATGTATATTTTTCCTGCGATAGATTTATATGAGGGAAAGGCTGTACGCCTTCTCCGTGGCGAATATGATAAAATGACGGTATACAGTGAAAATCCCATTGAAATTGCATACGAATTTGAAGCATCGGGTGCAAGTCATATACATATGGTTGACCTTGAGGGTGCGAAAAACGGCGGAACGCCTAATATTGACATTGTGCGTCAGGTTGCTGAAAAGACGGGACTTTTTGTGGAAATCGGCGGTGGCATACGCAGTATGGATGTTATTGATGCGTATATCGGTGCGGGAATTGACAGAGTTATTCTTGGTACGGCGGCGGTTCAGAATACGGAATTTGTAAAAGCGGCTGTTGATAAATACGGTGAAAAGATTGCTGTCGGTGCAGATATAAAGGACGGTTACGTTGCAATTAAAGGATGGACAGAAAAGTCACAGTATACCTGCTTTGAATTCTGTGAGAAGATGCAGAATTTAGGCGTTAAAACGCTTATATGTACAGATGTTTCTAAGGACGGTGCAATGCAGGGCACAAACCGTGAATTGTATAAGGAACTTTCAGAAAAATTTAATATGCAGATAGTGGCATCCGGCGGTGTTTCGACCATTGATGACGTAAAAGCATTGGCAAAAATGAATCTTTACGGTGCAATTATCGGTAAAGCATACTATACAAACGCTATTTCATTGAAAGAGGCAATAGAGGTGGCAGAATGATAACAAAAAGAATAATTCCGTGCCTTGACGTCCGCAATGGAAGAGTGGTTAAAGGGGTAAATTTTGAAGGGGTGTCGGATGTTTCGGACCCCGTACAGCTTGCGAAGCATTATAGCGATAACGGTGCTGATGAATTGGTGTTTTATGATATAACGGCATCGTTTGAAGGCAGGGCACTGTTTACAGATATACTTAAAGAGGTTGCTAAAACCATTTTTATACCTCTTACCGTAGGTGGCGGTATAAACACACTCGATGATTTTGACCGTGTTCTCAAATGCGGTGCTGACAAGGTAAGTGTAAATTCGGGGGCAATAAAAAATCCTCAGCTCATTTATGATGCGGCGAAGCGTTACGGTGACCAGTGTGTTGTAATTTCTGCCGACGTAAAGAGGGTTGACGGAGTTTTCCGTGTTTTTGCCAAGGGTGGCAGAGAAAACACGGGAATGGAGGCTGTTGAGTGGATAAAACGTTGTGTGGGTAACGGTGCAGGTGAGGTTGTGCTTAATTCCATTGATACCGACGGCGTGAAAAAAGGTTTTGATCTTGAAATGCTTGATGCTGTTTGCAACGCTGTGTCTGTTCCCGTAATTGCATCGGGCGGTGCAGGTGGAGTTTCTGATTTTGTGGAACTTTTCAAAAAAGTACCTAAAGTAGATGCGGGACTTGCAGCTTCAATCTTCCATTTTGGCGAGGTTGCAATTAAGGATTTAAAAACAGAACTCCGTGCCAATGGAATAGATATGAGAATATAGGGGGAAAATGTTATGCTTAATATAGACGAACTTAAATTTGATGAAAAAGGGCTGATACCTGCCATTGTTGTGGATTCGGTAACAAAAAAGGTGCTGACCCTTGCATATATGAATCGTGAAAGTCTTGAGATTTCAATGGAAAAGGGTTTAACCTGCTTCTGGAGCCGTTCAAGACAGGAATTGTGGCTTAAGGGTGAAACAAGCGGTAACTATCAGCACATCGTTTCGATTACCGCAGACTGCGACAATGATGCACTCGTCGTTATGGTTGAAAAGGACGGACCTGCCTGCCATACGGGCACAGATTCCTGCTTTACAAAGGAACTTTGGCAGAATGAAGAATTGCACGAATTTTCACTTGAGGCACTTATGGATTTGATTAAGGGCAGAAAAGTTGAAAAGAAGGAAGGCTCATACACCACGTACCTTTTTGAAAAGGGAATTGACAAAATTCTCAAAAAGGTGGGTGAGGAGAATACCGAGGTTATTATTGCGGCAAAAGCCAATGACAAAAAGGAAACGATTTATGAAATTGCCGACCTTTGCTATCACGTGATGGTGCTTATGATTGAGATGGGCATTTCTCTTGAGGATATCCACAGGGAACTTGCATCACGTCACGTAATAGACCACAAGGTTAAGCAGGAGAAGATGACAAAATGATTCTTGAGGATTTTCACGTCCATTCAACCTATTGCGACGGCAAAAACACTCTTGAAGAGATGGTGCGAAGCGCAATTGATTTGAAAATGACTCGGATTGGTTTTTCGGGTCATGCATATACAGCGTTTTCTGACGACTATTGTATGTCTCTTGAAGATACCAAAAAGTATGCACAGGATATTGCCGAGCTAAAGGAAAAGTACGCGGATAAAATTACGATACTTTGCGGACTTGAAATGGACTATTTTTCCGACAAACCGAATATAAAGACCGACTATCTTATCGGGTCCGTACACTATGTAAAAAAAGACGGAAAATATCTTGAAGTGGACTGTGATGAGGAAGATTTTAAAAGCAACGTTGCAAACTTCTTCGGCGGTGATTACTATGCTTATGCAGAGCAGTATTTTGCTTTAGTGGGCGACGTAATAGGCAAAACGGAAGCGGATATTGTCGGTCATTTTGACTTGTGTACTAAGTTTAATGAGGAAAACAAACTTTTCGACACCCGAAATCCCCGATATGTTACGGCAGCAAAGTCGGCAATAGACAAGCTGATTTTATGCGAAAAACCTTTTGAAATAAACACAGGTGCAATTTCGCGAGGATATCGCACAGAGGCATATCCCGAAATGCAGTTTCTTGAATATATTGCCGAGAAAGGCGGAAAAGTTATCCTTTCAAGTGACAGCCATTGTGCAAACACACTTTGCTACAAATTTGAGGAATATGAACGTATCGCAAAGGATATGGGCTTTAAAGATTTAAGATTTTAAAGAAAAAAGCACTTGCGATCAGCAAGCGCTTTTTCCTTTTAACAAAACACAAAAACGAGACACTCGTGAGAGTGAACAACAGGGAAAGAGGTAAATCTGTTGTTGTTTTGATAATAACACATAAATTGTCCTTTATAATGGACACCTAATGTGATATTCTATGTTTAAAGGAGTGATATTATGTACGAATACGGTTACGGAAGGCTTGAAGATGAATTAATTGATTTACTAAAGTCGGGAGCACCTGATTTTCCTGCTGCCGAAAGGTTAATAAGACAGGGGGCTGACGTTAATGCAGTCGGCAAAGCTGATGACGAAAACGTTCTTTCACAAATACTGGAGGGATATTGGTGGTCGCAATACGATGACTTTGATTCGGACGAATGTGATGATTGTGAAAAAGAAGATTGTGAAGGCTGTAATTTGAAAATAAACAAGAATCCCAATCTCGGACAGTCTATGTGTGAAATCATACGTTTTTTTCTTTCACACGGGTTTGACGTAAATAAAAAGGACGGTTGCTATGGTGCACAGTGCCTTTATGCACTGACACTTGCAACGCACGATGAATATATAATTGAAGCAAGCAAGCTTCTTTTTGATGCAGGCGCAAGAAACCGTACGATTTCATATAATTCGGATGAGACACCGTGGGATTTTATTGGTTGCGAAGGAAGTTTTCAGGATACTTGTGCGAAAGAACACTCGTCAGGGAATATTTATGAAGCTGTGTATCAGATGTATCTTGCGATTGAAGAAGGCCGTCCGTACGACGGAATTGATTATTACGAGAAGGCTGTCGGCAAAAAGATTCTTAAGGTAATTGCCGTCAGCGATGATGATAAACCCATTTTTTATGATATGGATTTACCTTACTTTAAAAAGAATAACTGTTTTAACAGTAAACTGTATTTTGTATATGAAGACGGTGTACTGATAACAACTGAGTATGCTGACTTCTGGGTTGACTCTAAAGTATCGCTTGACGGCGGAGTTGACGTGTCGGAGCATTTTCCAGGGATAGTAGGAGGTACTGTAAAACAGTTTAGCTTTGACAGCAGAGATATTGTTGACGGTACCACGTATTATACTCAGCCAATCACGACAATAGAGATGGAGTCGGGAAGAAAAGTTTCGTTCTCCATTAACTTTGGCGAGGTAAATGATGATGAAAGGGCAGCCTTTTTTGTTTTAAAATAAATGTTGATTTTATACGGGATGTTGTATAAAATTAAATTAACGATTTTTTATAAAAGAGGTGGGTTATGAAAAGGTTAATCGCATTTATTCTGATTCTTGCTACCGTGTGCTGTATGGTGCAGTTGCCTGTAAATGCAGCGCAGACGGTAAAGGTACCGCTTAATGGCTATTATGACGAAAGTATTGATGATTACCGTCAGTACGGTACGGCAACGATAACGGGCGTACTCGGCACGACTACGTGGGGTGCACAGACAGCCTACATAATCAATGAGAATTCTACGGTTACAATTGACTGTGAACTCGGTTTTCTCGTGGTGCAGGACAAGACGAAAAAAGAATATGACGACGGTTATGAGGTCGCAAGTGCCTTTAATAATCCGAAAAATAAGGATTGCACCATAAACTGTACGGTTGACGGTTTCTCGGTAAAACCCGGTGCAACGCTCAAATTCCACACACCTAAAGAATTTTTGTGTGTTAATATGTCACTCGGTAGAGAAAAAGGTTTTTATGAAACCACATCGTTTATGCTTCAGGTGAAGGGCAAAAACGAGGCTCCCAAGGCAATTTTTACAAATTCGTCGGTATACGTCAACAATAAGAAAGTTTCTTTCAAGGCATATAATATAGGCGGCAATAACTATTTCAAACTGCGTGACCTTGCTTACGTATTCTCGGGAACGGAAAAACAGTTTGAAGTCGTGTGGGACGGCAAGGTAAATCTCATATCGGGACAGCCGTATACCGCTGTCGGCGGTGAACTTATAGTTGGTGACGGTTCTAACAGACCGTACGTTGCATCAACTAACGAAATTCTCGTAGATGGCGTACCCGTTGATTTCAAGGCTTATAATATTGACGGAAACAATTATTTCAAGCTTCGTGACGTATGCAAGTATTTCGATATAGGTTGTATATTTGATGCAGACTTAAACAGAATCAGACTTGATACGTCCATTCCGTACACTGAATAAATAACAAACAGCTTTTCGTGTTTCTATATCAAACACGAAAAGTTGTTTTTTTGAGAGGGATTTATGAAAAAAAGAGTCTTTTATACCGAACTTGCATACGTTTTCGGTGTGATTATACTTGCGATAGGAACTGCTTTTATGACGATAGCGGATTTCGGTTTGTCAATGGTGGTCGCACCTGCTTATCTTTTACATCTTAAAGTGTCACAGTATCTGCCGTTTTTTACTTTCGGTATGGCGGAATACGTTTTTCAGGCAGTTTTGCTTATAGTTATGATGATTTTGCTTCGTAAAGTGAAGCTGACGTATTTATTCTCGTTTGTAACGACCGTAATTTACGGAGTTATACTCGATGCTTCCATTGCACTGTTATCATTTATTCCTGCCGATACCTTCGCTGTGAGGGGCATTCTCTACGTTGTCGGTATGCCACTTTCTTCGCTTGGTGTGGCTTTGCTGTTTCGCACGTATATTCCGCCGGCGGCGTATGAGTTGTTCGTCAAAGAGGTGTCGGCAAAGTTTAAACTTAACATACATAAATTTAAATCGGTATATGATTACACAAGTTGTATAATCAGCATAGTGCTTTCGTTTGCATTTTTCGGTATGTGGCACTTTGAGGGGATAAAGGCGGGAACGCTGGTGTGTGCTCTGCTAAACGGCGTTTTAATCAGTGTATTTACGAAAATTTTTGATAAAATCTGGTTTTTTGAGGATTATTTGAAAAACAGAAGGGTTAAATTGTGAAAAAAATGTCACGGCAACTTGACTATGTAAGACAATGAATATATAATGTATATGTACATATGAGCCTTCGTGGAGGGCTCCCAAAATTCATTTTTCAAAGGAGTATGAAAATGGCAGTTATAACAATTGTTGGTGCAGGTATGATGGGCTCAGCACTTGCATTCCCTGCAAGAGAAAACGGCAACGAAGTAAGAATTGTAGGTACACACCTCGATAGAGAAATTATCGAAGGTTGTCTTGCAAACAACAGACATCCCAAGTTTGACAGAGATTTCCCGGAAGGAATTTCATTCTATCAGATAGAAGATCTTGAAAAAGGTTTAGACGGCGTAGATATGGTAATCGGCGGCGTTAGCAGCTTCGGTGTAGATTGGTTTGGCGATAACGTACTTCCTGTTATTCCCGAAAACGTTACTGTTCTTACAGTAACTAAGGGTCTTATGGATACAGAAGACGGTAAGCTTCTTACATACCCCGATCTCTGGAAGAAGAAGCTCGATTCAATGGGCAAGAAGCTTTCACTCAACGCTGTAGGTGGTCCTTGCACAAGCTACGAGCTCGTTGCACATGACCAGACACAGGTTGCATTCTGCGGTGATGACCTTGAGACACTTAAGTATCTCAAGAAGCTTATGGAAACAGATTATTACCACGTAAGCATCACAACTGACGTTGTTGGTATCGAAAGTGCAGTTGCTCTCAAGAACGGTTATGCTCTTGGTGTTGCTCTTACAATCGGTGTTAACCAGAAGAACTTTGGTGACGATACACTTCACTTCAACTCACAGGCAGGTCTCTTCGGCCAGGCTTTAAAGGAAATGTACAGACTGCTCGAATTCCAGGGCGCTGCAACACTTGATAACCTCGGTGTTGGTATTGGTGACCTTTACGTTACAGTATACGGCGGAAGAACACGTCTTGTTGGTATTCTTCTCGGTAAGGGCCTCAACATTGATGAAGCAAAGGCTGAACTTCAGGGTGTTACACTTGAATCACTCGTTGTTGCAGAAAGAGTTGCAAGAGCAATCAGAATCAATATCGAAAAGGGTACACTTAAGGCAGAAGACTTCCCGGTACTCCTTCACATTGATGATATCATCTGCAAGAAGGCACCTGTTGATATCCCGTGGGATGCTTTTACATTCGTAAAATAAACTAACTAATAAAAACCACTTTGAGAGTTTTTCAAAGTGGTTTTTTATTTATGCATTTACAAGAAACGCTCATCGTGGTAGAATATAAAAAAACGGTAAAGGAGAATACATATATGAGTTTCTTGAAAGGTAAAACAGCCATTATTACAGGTGCAGGTTATGCGGTTCTTTCGGACGGCAGATGCGGTTCTATCGGTTACGGCATTGCGACTGCTTATGCTAAAGAAGGGGCAAATCTCGTAATTACGGGCAGAAACGTTGCAAAACTTGAAAAGGCAAAGGAAGAACTTGAGCGTCTTTACAATATAAAGGTTCTTGCTCTGCAGGCGGACATTTCCGACGGTGCGGACAATGAAGAAATCGCAAAAGGTGTTGCGCAGAAGGCAATGGATGAGTTTGGCAGAATAGACGTTCTTATTAACAATGCACAGGCATCGGCATCAGGCGTTACGATACAGGACCATACGACAGAGCAGTTCAATCTGGCTATGTATTCAGGTCTTTATGCAACCTTCTATTATATGAAGGCGTGCTATCCCTATCTTAAAGAAACGAAGGGCAGCATTATTAACTTTGCATCAGGCGCAGGTCTTTTCGGTAATTACGGTCAGTGCTCGTACGCTGCTGCAAAAGAGGGTATAAGAGGTCTTTCGAGAGTTGCGGCTACTGAGTGGGCAGGTGACGGAATAAATACCAACGTCGTGTGTCCTCTTGCATGGACTGCTCAGCTTGAAAACTTTGAAAAGGCATATCCCGAAGCATTCAAGGCAAACGTTCATATGCCTCCCGCAGGCCATTTCGGCGATCCTGAACTTGAAATAGGCAGAGTTTGTGTACAACTTGCTTCTCCCGATTTCAAGTTTATGAATGGTGAAACAATAACACTTGAAGGCGGAATGGGTCTCCGTCCGTAAGAAATAAAATAACCTCCATATCCGTCAGGAATATGGAGGTCTTTTTTTATTCTTCGATTTCTGTTTCGTGGAATACCTGAACGTTTCTCGGTTCAATGGGGGTAGAGAAAACAATCTGAGTATCTGTTTTGCCGAAACGCTGAAGTTCATTTACGAATGAATCAAGTTCATTTGTGCTTGAAAATACTACCTTAAGGAGCATTGAATATAACCCTGTTATACAGTTACATTCAAGTATGCAAGGACATTTTTCTATGTAGGTATAGAACTCGGGTTTTTGTATCGGATCCATCGCAAGATGTATGAATGCTTTTATGTGGTAACCAAGCTTGACCTGGTCGACAATTGCACTGTAGCCGTGAATAATACCTTCATTTTGAAGTTTTTCGATTCTTGCCGAAACTGATGGTGAGGACAAAAACACTTCTTTTGCAATATCCTTCAAAGGTGTTCGTGCATCTTTCTGAAGAATACTGATTATCTGTCTGTCTATGTTGTCCATTAATGTTCTCCATTTCTTAATAATATTTTTATTATAATATATGCCTGACTAATAATCAATAGTTTTGGCATAAATGAACTTTAATAATTTAAGAGAAAGAATATAAAGTTTAGGAAAATGGCCTTACTGTTGTGAAAATAATAAAGTGTTTCTCATAATACACCGATGTGGTAATATTATAAAAAGAATGATAAACAGGTGAGTTTGTATGATTGTGAAAAAAGCAAAAAAACGCTTTGTAATAGCAGGACTGATATTTGTATTGTGTATCATTTCTTACGTGTCCTGCAAAATAACTTCTCTTGCGGCGGATTATGTATTTGTTCCGTCAGCAAGAATAATAAGTGCACCTATGAAAGCACTGAATTCGATATTGCCGATTTCTTTTTTTGAGATATTTCTTATTCTTCTTATCCCGCTTTTTGCCCTTTACGTTACAGTGTCGGTAAAGAAAACGAAAGAATATACGGATAGGGAATTCTGGTTGTCACAGGGAAGTATGATAGCTCTTACGGCGAGTATACTGCTTAGCCTGTATCTCGCTTTATACGGATTACCGTGTATGCGTACACCTGTCATAGACGTAATGTATGACGGAGTGAAAACAAGCGATACGGATATGCTGTACGAGATGACCTTGCACATCGTGCAGGAGGCAAATGAAAACCGCAAACTTGCAGGTGAATTCGATTTTGAAGACACTGCACGTAAAATCACGACGGCTTTCAAAACAGCGACCGATAAGTATGATTATCTGAAAGGTAAGCCTTCAAGACCGAAAAAAAGCATATTCTCCATACCGTTATCGAATCTTTCGATAACCGGAATTTATATGCCGTTTACGGCAGAAGCACATATCAGTACGGATAATCCCGATTTTGTGATTCCTTTTACAATGGCGCATGAAATGGCACACAGTACGTTCGTTGCGAGGGAAGATGAGGCAAACTTCTTTGCATATCTGATATGTATGGAAACAGACGACGCACAGATAGAATATTCTGCAAATTTCGAGGCAATGATATACTGCATAAATGCGCTGTATAAGGCTTCGCCCGAAAAGTGTGCACACGTCGTACAGACGATGAGTGAAGGCGTTCTGGAGGACCTGCGTATCAATAACGAACACATTGATTCATACGAAGGAACAAGTTCGAAAATCGGTGAATTTGTAAATGACGTTCATTTGAAACTGTCAGGTCAGGAGGGGACAGAGAGTTATAACTTGGTAGTGCAACTGCTACTTAAGTGGTATGAGCAGAAGTGATTATTTAAGTTTGATTTTTGCAAGTCCGGCCTCGGAGGTTTCTTTATAAGGCGTCAACAGGTCGTGACCGGTTTCTTTCATTGCTTTAATAACGTTGTCTAATGAAATTCTTCTTGTGCTCCACAGGAAATCGGCAAGGTTTACGGCGTTAATTGCCCTCATTGCCGCAACGGCATTTCTCTCAATGCAGGGGATCTGAACCAAACCGCAAATCGGGTCACACGTCAGACCGAGATGATGCTCAATTGCAATTTCTGCGGCGTATTCGATTTTATCAATACTGAGGTCGAACAATTCAGCAAGAGCTGCGGCAGCCATTGCACACGCACTTCCTATTTCAGCCTGACAACCGCATTCTGCACCTGATATTGAAGCGTTTGTTTTAATAAGATTTCCGATTAATCCTGCTGTCATAAGAGCGCGGATAATCTGTGTGTCGCTGAAATCGTGTTTTTTCTGCTGATAGTATAATACAGAGGGAAGTACGCCTGCCGAACCGCAGGTAGGTGCCGTAACTATCGTTTCACCTGAAGCGTTCTGTTCACTGACTGCAAAAGCGTATGAACATACGATTCTGTTTTCTCTTGTTTCGGGGGATTCACTCATATACTGACTGTTGTACAGGGTTTTTGCTTTTCTTTGAAGCTCCAGACCTCCCGGAAGAATACCGTCCATTTCAAGACCGGCTTCAATAGAGGACTTCATGGTTTCCCAGACAGATTTAAGATATGATTCTATTTTATCGGTTTCGTTTTCGAGCACGTATTCCCAAAGTCTTATTTTTTTGTCTTTGCAATATTCAGCTATTTCGGTAAATTTTCTGTGGGAATATACTATTTTTTCTTCTTCAGGTGAAGAATTCTCGGAAAGAATATATCCTCCGCCTATACTGTAAAACGTTTCTTTGCATGTTTCGGAGTTATTCTTGCAGGCTGTAATAGTCATAGTGTTCGGATGAGGGAGATTTTCTTCAACGTAATTAAACTCTATTTCACATTGAATGGGGGAGAGAGTTTTCTTTATTACGGTATCCGTTCCGTGACCTTTACCGGTTTTAGCAAGAGAACCGTAAAGTATAACTTTGAAAAAATCGGCGTCAGGATTCTTAGCTTTGAATATTTTACATATTCTTTCAGGACCTATGGTATGTGAACTCGAAGGGCCTCTTCCGATTTTATAAATCTCTGTAACGGAAGTCATTCCAACGGGGGTTGCTTTGACGACTTTACCATTGGTCTTTTCGTAAAAATAATCCATCGGAACGTTGAAGGTTTTAGACAAAGCATAAATATGTTTTGCGGAGGGCTGGGATAAACCGTTTTCCCATTTTGAAACGGCTCTGTTACTAATTCCCAAATACTCGCTGAGTGTCTTCTGTGACATTTTATTTTTGCGTCTCAGATTTGTTATTGTCTGCGGGCAGAATTTTTCCATAAATACACCTCTTTGATTACCATTTTATCACGGTATATCTCAACTATAAAGTAAAAAGTGACTATTTTCAACAAAAATAATCAACTACAAGTTGAATTTTTATATCTTTTTCATTACTCATTGCAAAATATCAAAATAAGTGATAATATATAAACGATAAATTATATAGAAGGAAGTTTTGTTATGGATTACAAAAAGCAAGCACTTATCTCACATGAAGAGTGGCAGGGCAAAATAGAGGTTAACTACCGTTGTCCCGTAAACACTAAGGATGATCTCGCTGTTGCCTACACGCCGGGTGTTGCTGAGCCGTGTCTTAAAATAAGTGAAGACGTTGATCTCAGTTATAAGTACACACGCCGTGGAAACCTTGTTGCTGTTGTTACAGACGGTACGGCAGTTCTCGGTCTCGGTGATATAGGTCCTGAAGCAGGTATGCCTGTTATGGAAGGAAAATGCGTTCTCTTTAAGGCGTTTGGTGACGTTGATGCATTTCCGCTTTGCGTTCGTTCGAAGGACGTTGATGAAATTGTAAAGACGGTTTCACTTCTTGCGGGTTCTTTCGGCGGTATCAACCTTGAAGATATTGCAGCACCCCGTTGCTTTGAAATTGAACGTAAACTCAAAGAGGTATGTGATATTCCGATTTTCCATGATGACCAGCACGGTACGGCTATCGTTTCTGCGGCAGCTATGATTGGTGCATGCCGTCTTACAAAGAGAAATATTGGTGACCTTAAGGCAGTCGTTTCAGGTGCAGGTGCGGCAGCTATTGCCGTTACACGTCTGCTTATGACACTCGGTCTGAAAGACGTTATTCTCTGTGACCGTAAGGGTGCTATCTATGAAGGTCGTGACGGTCTTAACCCTGAAAAAGAAGCAATGGCTAAAATCACCAACAAGAATAAGGTTGCAGGCAGCCTTGCTGACGTTATGGTTGGTGCTGACGTTGTATTCGGTCTTTCAGGTCCCGGCATCATCACACAGGATATGATTCGTTCAATGAGTAAAGATCCTATGGTATTTGTTATGTCGAATCCCGTACCGGAAATTTATCCTGATGAGGCTATTGCAGCAGGTGCGGCAGTAGTGGGAACAGGTCGTTCCGACTTCCCGAATCAGATAAATAACCTTCTTGCATTCCCCGGTGTGTTCAGGGGTGCTCTTGATGTTCGTGCAAGCGATATCAATGATGAAATGAAGGTTGCAGCGGCATATGCAATCGCAGATCTTATTGACGAAAAGGATCTTCGTCCCGATCGTATCATTATTGAACCGACAGATCCCAAGGTTGCTCCTGCAGTAGCGGCAGCAGTGGCAGAAGCGGCAAGAAAAAGCGGCGTAGCAAGAATATAACTTTTTAGTAATATTAAAAAGGAGAACGAGTTATCGTTCTCCTTTTTTGCATTTAAATTATAGTGAAGGAATAAATATTATCAGGCTGTCAAAAATAACCTTTGGGTGATGTAATGAAAATTTTTGTCAACAGCAAAGATACGGCAGATTATATTAAAGAACTTTCGGGCAATTCGCCCAATCTTAACATAACCGAAAATGAGATAAGCGGTATATCTTTTCGGATAATTGCATTTGAAAATATGACAAACAGGGAACTGCTCACACAGGGAATAATCAATTTCATTTTGTACACTGAAAACAAGAAGTTTCTGTGCGGAAAAGACCTTTATAAAGAATTTTTCAGTGGTGCTTTTATCACAAGTGAAAAGAAAGAAGTGGATAATACGGAGGACGTATATACCGCTCTTTGTTCGGGATTTGCAGCCGTAGCAATAGACGGTATGGAAAAAGTTATAATTCTCGGCGTGCAGGGATTTATGGTTAAATCAATAGGTGAACCTACCGAAAATGCACAGATAATGGGCTCTAAAGAGGGCTTTACCGAGGCTATAAAGATAAATCAGACTATGGTAAGACGTCGTATCAAGAGTGATAAACTTCGTATTGAGGAATTTCCTATAGGAAAGGTGTCAAAGACAAACTGCTCTCTTGTCTATATGAGTGACCGTGTCGATATGAAAACGGTTGACAAGCTGCGAAAACGCTTAAAGGAAAAAACGGTGGATATCGTGCTTGAAAGCGGTGCGGTTAGAATAGTTGCCGATGAGCATCCGAGCATTCTTTTTTCACAGGCAGTCCCTGAAGAACGTCCCGATGCTCTCTGCCAGAAGATTGCGGACGGAAGAATTGGCATTATGATAGACGGAACGCCGTATGCTGTTATAGTGCCGTATTTGTTCAAGGACCATTTCAGCAGTCTTGACGATTATTCTTATAAAGTGACGTATGCCAATATAATCCGCTTTTTAAGATACCTCGCTTATGCGATGGCGCTGCTTGGCTCGGGCATTTTCGTTGCAATAGTAAAGTTTCATCCGCATCTTATAGAGGGTGTCTGGCTCGATTCGATTAAAGAAGGGCTCGAGGGTACGCCTCTGGGCATAACGTCCGAAATGTTGATAATACTGCTCATATACGAAACTATGCGTGAAGCGGGACTCAGGTTGCCAAGACCTGTCGGTCATACCATAAGTATTGTAGGCTCCCTTATCATAGGTGATGCTGCAGTAAGAGGTGGATTACTTTCGCCTGCAGTAGTGCTTGTTGCGGCACTGACGTCAGTTGCATCGTATATGGTGCCGACGCTGATAGACAGCACAGTACCGCTTCGGCTTTTATTCGTGCTTGCAGGGGGATTTTTCGGTCTTTACGGTATAGGTGCGGTATTTCTTATATATTGTATTCTCATTTACAGCAAAAAAACTTACGGAGTGCGGTATTCAAAAGGCATTTTCAGGGATATAAAGCCCGTAAGAACGTCATATACGGGGAATAGTAAATGAACAAAACTTACAAAACTTCCGTTTGCGGAATACTGTTCGGACTTGCAATAACGTTTTCGTATGTTGAAAGTCTTGTTCCGTCATCGGGGATACCGGGGGTTAAACTCGGTCTTTCAAATATAGTTACAATGTTTGCTCTTGAAATTATGGGATTTCCGTATGCATTCGGCATAGTTGTATCCAAAGGTATGTTTGCCATGATAACAAGAGGCTTTTCAGGTGGTGTGATAAGCCTTGCAGGCGGGTTATTGTCACTCTTTGTGATGTATATCGTGTCAAAATGTAAAAGTTATATGCTTTTGGGAATTTCGGGAGGAATATCCCATAATTTAGGTCAGATATGTGCGGCGAGTCTGCTTATGGGAACAAGTGATGTTTTCTGGTATTTGCCGTATCTCGTACTATCGGGCTTTGTTATGGGAACTGTAACCGCTATAACGCTGAAAAGCGTTATGCCACACGTTAAAGGAGTTTGGAGTAGTAATGTCACAACTTGCAGGAATTCATATAAACAGTAATAAAAAGAACACTCTTGTGTATGAAACTGAAATTGAGTTTCCTACCTTTGTTCGTATACCTCTCGGGAAGTGTTCACCTACGGTCAGTATAGGAGATAAAGTTAAAATAGGGCAGGTTATTGGCGAATGTGAAAAGAAATTCACACCGCCTGTCCATGCAAGTGTATCGGGAACGGTAAAAGGCATAGATGATTACGTTGAAATAGCCTCTGACGGAAAAAAAGAAAGAGTTTTAACCGACAGAATTGAAATAACAAACAGAGAAAGTCTTGCCAAGGCGGCATATGAGTGTGGCCTTGTGGGGCTTGGCGGGGCAGGTTTTCCGACACATATAAAACTTCAACCTAAAGCGACGGTAGACACACTTATTATTAACGGTGCCGAATGTGAACCGTATATAATCAGCGACAGATGTGTTATGACACAAAAGGCAAGGGAAATAGCAGAGGGTGCAGATATAATTGCAGGTGTTCTCGGAATAACGAGAAAGATAATCGGTATTGAAAAAAACAGTACCGTTTGTGGCGAAAAGTTGTCACAGTACGGTCTTGAGGTAAAAATTCTCGGTGACAAATACCCAAAAGGTGCAGAAAAAGTCATAATCTACGAATGTACGGGCAGGGTGGTTGAAGAGAAAAAACTGCCCTCTGACTGCGGTGTTATAGTGCTTAATGCTGCCACCGTTGCCAAACTTGCCGAATATGTAAAAACGGGTATACCGCTTGTATCGAGATACGTTACGTTTGCAGGACCGCTTATTTCGGATAGTGTATGTTTTAATCTTCCCATAGGCACACCCGTTTCCTACGTATTGGATAAGCTTAAAGTCAAAGCACAGCATATCCTCGACGGAGGTGTCATGATGGGTAAAGAGGTTGGGGAAGATGCCGTTGTAACTAAAACCACAGGGGCGATTCTTGCATTTGATGAGCTTACCTACCCGAAAGAAACTTCGTGCATACGGTGCGGAAGATGCTACGGAGTTTGCCCTGTTATGCTGTCGCCTGCGGCAATAGACCGTGCTTATCACAAAAGAGACGTAAAACTTCTTAAGAATCTGAAGGTAAATATCTGTATGGAATGTGGTTGCTGTGAATATGTATGTCCTGCAAAAAGACGACTTACAGAGTTTAACAGAAGAGGAAAAATAATGCTAAAGGAGGCGGAAAATGCGTAAATCGCCGTATATTCTGTCAACTTCAACTACAACGAAAATAATGGGAGACGTGCTTATAGCGCTTGTCCCTGCTTTTGTTGCATCCGTGGTGATTTTCGGGTACAGAAGCGTACTGCTCACACTTGTTTGCGTAGTGTCCTGTGTGGTGTCGGAATCGCTGTACTGTCTTGCCTTGCGACTTGGGCAGAGTATTACCGATTTGAGTGCGGTGGTAACGGGTGTTCTTCTTGCTTTCAGCCTGCCCGTAGGCTTTCCTCTCTGGATGGCAGCTGTCGGCTCCGTTTTTTCTGTTGTGGTGGTAAAAATGCTGTTCGGTGGGATAGGAGAAAACGTTGCAAATCCTGCTGTTACGGGACGAATATTTTTGTTTCTGTCATTTGGTAAAGAGATTACGAATTGGGCAAACACAAGCCGTTTAATCAATTCCTCGGCGACACCTCTTGCTGAGGGGGAAAGCGATATATTTAAACTTCTTCTCGGCTTCAGGGCGGGCTGTATAGGCGAGACGTGTATAATTGCAATACTCATAGGCGGTATATATCTTGTTGCCAGAAAGGTAATCACCTTTACAACACCGATAAGCACACTTGCAGGTGCTGCGGCGGTATCTTTAATTTGCGGCAGGAATCCTGTGTTTGATCTCTTAACGGGAAGCCTTATGCTTGCGGCGTTTTTTATGGTGACGGATTATTCTACGTCCCCGGTAAGCAAAAAAGGAAAAGTGATTTTCGGACTTGGTGTAGGTGCGATATCAGTACTCATTAGAGAATTCGGCACCTATCCCGAAGGTGTATCTTTTGCGATACTTTTGATGAATATACTCTCACCGCTTATAGATAAGATGACCTTCAGAATGCCGTTTGGAGGTGTTAAAAATGTTTAAAAAGTACTTTTATCCTCCTATTGCACTTACGGCGGTATGTGTGATTATCGCTTTTATGCTTTCGGCAGTAAATAACTTTACAAAACCGGTCATAGAGGCAGGTCAGTCGAGCGAAGAGGATATGGCAAGAAGCGAATTGTTGCCGGAAGCAGACCGTTTTGAAGAAATCGAGGTTGAGGGTATAGAAAACCTTCTTTCAGCCTATAAAGCGGAGAACGGAGCAGGCTACGTGTTTACTGTAAAGGCAAAAGGCTTTGCAGGTGACATTGTAGTACTGACGGCCATTTCGGACGGAAAGATAGTGGGTGTTCGTATGACTGAGCACAATGAAACGTCGGGTTACGGAAGCAGGGCTGCAGATGACAATTATGATTACACGTCACAATATAAAGGTGTTGGAAAAGAGCTTGAGGGTGTAAAGATAATATCAGGCTCGACTTATACCTCAAGGGCGTTTGAAAAGGCAGTAAAAACTGCATTTGATGCATATGGGAGGGTAGAATGAAAAAAGGTGAAATAGCATTAAACGGCGTGCTTAAAGAAAACCCCGTGTTTGTTCTTGCACTCGGCACCTGTCCTACACTTGCCGTAACTACGTCGCTGTCAAATGCACTCGGCATGGGGATAGCGGCGGCGTTCGTTCTCATATGCTCAAACACGGTTATTTCTATCCTGAAGAAACTAATTCCTGACAGTATAAGGATACCGTTTTGCATAGTGATAATTGCAGGCTTCGTAACGGCGGTTGAAATGATTATGCAGGCATATGTTCCTGCTTTGTACGAGGCTTTGGGAATATATATTCCGCTTATAGTTGTAAACTGTATAATTCTCGGAAAAGCAGAAATGTTTGCACTCAAAAACAGTGTTTTTGATTCGTTTACCGACGGTGTATTTTCGGGACTCGGTTTTATAATTGCGCTTGCTCTTATGGGGGCGGTAAGAGAAATTCTCGGCAACGGAAGTATTCTCGGATATGATATCGGAACTCCTGCTATAAAAATATTTGCCGAAGTACCGGGCGGATTTCTCGTCTATGGCATAATTGCGGCGCTTACGGGGATGCTCAACCGTTGTTACGGTTGCAGACGTTGCACGAAAGGGGAATAAGTATGGCAAAAGAAATAATCGGCATACTGATAACGGGTATTCTTGTCGAAAATTATATTCTTGCAAGATTTCTTGGTATCTGCCCGTTTATAGGCGTGTCAAAGGATTTGCGCTCCGCATCGGGTATGGGCATTGCAGTAACGGTAGTTATGCTCATAGCAACCGCATTCACGTGGCCGATACAAACGTATATTCTTAAGGCACTCGAACTTGAATATTTGCAAACGATAGTGTTTATTCTTGTCATTGCCTCACTCGTTCAGCTTACTGAAGCTATTATAAAACGGTATTTTCCGCCTCTGTATAAATCACTTGGTGTATATCTGCCTTTGATTACAACGAATTGTGCCGTACTCGGTGTGACACTTCTCAATTTCACAAAAGAATATAACTATCTTTATTCTCTTGTAAATGCGTTTGCGGCAGGTATGGGCTTTTTACTTGCTATGACGCTTTTTGCAGGTGTTCGTTCAAGGATAGAAGAAAGCAAAGTTCCAAAAAGATTTCGTGGTATGCCCATAACCTTTGTGGCGGCATCAATCGTATCTATGTCTTTTATGGGATTTGCAGGTATAGTGTGAGGTGAAGCGAATGGTTTATGCTGTCATAATACTTGGCATTCTCGGCCTTGTTTTCGGAATAATTTTGTCATTGGCGTCGGCATTTATAAATAAAAACGACGAAGAATTGAAGAAGGTGAGGGCTGCTCTGCCGGGGTATAATTGCGGAGCATGCGGTTATCCCGGATGTGACGGATATGCCGTGGCACTCATTAACGGTGCACCTATAGATTTATGCCGACCCGGCAGGGAAAAAACTATAAACAACATAAAGGAAGCTTTAGGTGAAAAATAAAAAAACAGTCTTTGTATCACTGCTAATAGTACTTTCGCTTTTGACTTCTGTTGTGGCTATAGCAGTTAAAAACAGCGATACTGCAAAATACGTCAAGATAACGGTAAGCGGAAAAAGCTCGTATTATTCTCTTGAAAAAAATATGAAAACAGAAAAAAACGGTGTAAAAATCAAAATTGAGAATAATACGGCATACGTTACCGACTCAACGTGCAGAGATAAGATTTGCATAAATGCAGGAAAACTTGATGAGATTGGTGACGTTGCGGTCTGTCTGCCGAATGAGGTTACCGTAAGTATAACCGGAAAACAAGGTGAACAGATGCTTTACAGCGATACCTTTATTGACACTTTTGATACGGTGGTCACTCTCTACGGATATGCGACAAGCAAAGCGGAATTTGCATCTTATTTTAAACACTTTCAAAGCAGAATGACAAAGTTGTCCGACCTTTTTGATGGATTTGGCGAGTGTAAAGAATATAACCTTTACACTGTTAATAAAGAGGCGGGGAATGAGAGCGTAACCGTTGATGAAGTGCTTGTGAAGGGTGTTTTATTTGCTCTTGATATGCAAAAAAAGACAGAGGGGTACACAGACCCCTCGTTTGGTGCCGTTACAAAACTGTGGCGTGACTTCATAAACGGTGAAGCTTTAAAACCGGATGATGAAATTCTTGCTCAGGCTTATGAGCATTGCGGTATTGATAAAATTAAGGTTGAAAATAACGGTATTTATTTAACCGACAAAGAAACACTTCTTGATGTAGGTGCAACGGCAAAGGGTTTTTGTGCAGAATTGGTCGCAGATGAACTTGTGTCCATGGGGATGGAGGATTTTTGCATAAATGCAGGCGGAAACGTCGTCGTCAGGGGAAATAAAAAAGATATGGACGGATGGGAGATAGGAATACAGAATCCTTTCGGTGAGGGAAGTATTATGGCCGTCAGGGTAAAAAATGAAGCCGTTGTTACCAGCGGCTCATACAGGAGATACAGAGAGGGTTACAATCACATAATCGATGTGAAAACGCTCTATCCGTCAAGCCGATATGCTTCGGTAACGGTTATTGCAGATGACAGCGGAGTGGCTGACGCTTTTTCAACGGCTCTTTTCTGTATGGATATTGAAGAAGGAAAAGTGCTGGCTAAGAAGAATAATTTAGAAGCGATCTGGATAACGAATGAGGGCGATATAATTAAAACTGACGGTTGTTAAATGCACTCTGCAACTTAGTTAACGCCTTTTTTTCAATCCTCGAAACGTATGAACGTGATATATCAAGTTTTTTTGCTATTTCGTGCTGAGTCAGTGCCTTTACTCCGCCTATGCCGTAACGCATACAGATAATACGTTTTTCCCGTCCCGTGAGTTCGCTGTTCATATATTTGTGCAGAAGCCTGATGTTAGCGGCGAGGTCAACGTTTTCAAGCATATCGTCTTCACAACTTACGACGTCCATAAGTGAAAGTGAAGACGATTCGGATTCGTTATCAAGACTTTCGTTTAACGAGACGTCCGAGGCACTTTTTTTCTGTGAACGAAAATACATCAGTATTTCGTTTTCGATACATCTTGATGCATACGTTGCAAGACGGGTATTCTTTGAACAGTCAAAGGTTGATATGGCTTTGATAAGACCTATTGTGCCGATAGAAATCAAGTCGTCATGGTCTGCAGAGGATGAATAATATTTCTTTATGATGTGCACGACAAGACGCAGATTTCGCTCAATTAAAATATTTCGAGCTTCAATATCTCCCGTGGCGGACAGTTCAAGATAGTGCTTTTCTTCATCCTTTGAAAGCGGTTTTGGGAAAGAACCGTTCTGGGTTATATGCAAAAGCAGAAACATCACGTTTGCAGACAGTACGGAAAGCATGGCGGTAAATAACAAATGTATCACTCCTTTTCAATGAAATATATTCCGCTTCTATTTACATAATGAATACAGTGGAGTATAATTTATAAAAACGTTTTTTGGAGAAGAGTATGAGGTACGAAAAAATTGCAGAACTCTGCAGAAACATATCTGCAGACGCCATACTTCTTTCAAGTGAGGAAAATTGCAGATATGCCACATCTTTCGGCCCGTTTGAGGGAATGACGGTTGTTACTGCAAATGGTGAGTGTTATCTGTTTACGGATATGAGATATACCGAGGCAGCTGAAAAGAATGCACAAGGTGTAAAGGTGGTAGCCGTTACAGAAGGAATGCACAAACATATAGCTGACTTTTTTTGCAATAAAGGCATAAAAAACGTTGCTTATGAGGATTTGTCGGTCACTGTGGCATCTTTTTCTGCTATGGAGCAAAAAATTGATGCAAACTGGATAAAACTCGGCACGTCGGTGAATAAGATTAGAAATGTGAAAGACAGTCTTGAAGTGGACTGTATGATAAAAGCACAAAGAATTGCTGAAACGGCGTTTGAAAACGTAAAAAATTACGTTAAAGCGGGTGTTACCGAAAAACAGCTTGCGGCAAGGCTTGATTATGAAATGAATCTGCTTGGGTCGGAGGGTGTTTCCTTTGATACCATTTTTATTTCGGGCAGCAATACGTCTATGCCACACGGTGTTCCTTCGGACAAAGCGCTTGAAAACGGTGATTTTATAACGGTTGACTTTGGTGCCGTATACAACGGTTATCATTCGGATATGACAAGAACGTTTGCACTCGGCTATGCTACTGATGAGATGAGGGAAGTGTACGATGCCGTACTGAATGCACAACTTGAAGGCATTGAGGCAGTTGACGCAGGTGTTCCGTGTAAAGTGCCTTATGAGCGTGCTATGACAGCACTTGGTAAGTGGGGTAAATATTTCACTCATTCACTCGGACACGGTGTGGGACTTGCGATTCACGAGGGATATTCGCTTTCTCCGAAATCGGATGATATTCTTGAAAAGGGAAATGTAATAACGGTTGAACCCGGTGTCTACATACCCGGTAAATTCGGTGTAAGAATCGAGGACGTTATATGGATTGCCGAGGAAAAAGTGAATTTAATGAAGACGCCCAAAGAACTTATGATTCTTTAAAATAATGTTTCTTTTTGTACGTTTGTATGATAGAATAAGAGCAGAAGCTTCGCATTGAAGGAGAATGGTTGTGACTGAAAGAATGAAGAAGGACAAAAAACGTAAGAATACCGCATTGCGAAAAGTGGGCAGGGTGATAGGAACGCTCTGTCTTATTATGCTTATTGCAGGTCTTATATGTATTCTTGCTTTTGCCTACTATATCAAAAACTATATGAGTCCGAATCTTGATATCGATCTTGATGACTTCAAATATAATCAATCGACCTATGTTTATTATATTGATGAGAACGGAAAGAAGCAGGAAATGGCCACTCTGACGGAAGAGGGTATAAGAGAATGGGTTTCCATTACCGATATGCCTAAATGCGTGCAGGATGCCGCTATTGCCATTGAGGATGAACGTTTCTGGGAACATAACGGCGTTGACTGGAAAAGAACGACGCATGCCGTGCTCAATCTGTTTACGGGCGGTGACTCGACTTTCGGTGCATCCACGATAACTCAGCAGCTTGTAAAAAACCTCACGGGCGATGATGACGTGAGTATGACCCGAAAGATTGAAGAGATTCTGCGTGCACTTAATCTTCAGAAAAACAACACCAAAGAAGAGGTGCTTGAATACTATCTGAATGCGGCGTTTTTCTCTGAACGTTGTTACGGTATAGGTGCAGCATCACAGGTATATTTCGGCAAACCGGCATCAGAACTTACACCTGCCGAAGCAGCAGCCATAATCGGTATCACTAAATATCCTTCAAAATATAACCCCTACAACAATCCCGAAGAGAATAAGGCAAGGCAGGAAACTGTTCTTTATAAAATGTATGAGCAGGAGTATCTCACTAAAGAGGAGTATGAGGAAGCCGTTGCACAGGAACTGAAGTTTAAAGAACGTTCGGCAACGGGCTCGACAGGTCAGATATATTCCTATTTTGTGGATATGGTTTATTACCAGGTAATAGACGACCTTGTTGAAGAGTACGGTTATGAAAGAGAACTTGCACGTTCAATGGTAATGTCGGGCGGTCTTGAAATAATCACGACGATGGATAAAAGAGCGCAGGATTGTGTTGATGAGGCTTTCACCAACGAAGAAAACTGGGCAAAGGTTCGTACAGATGAACAGCTCGAGGGTGCGATAACTGTAATTGATAACTCCACGGGCGCAATTGCGGCAGTATACGGTGGTCGAGGAGAAAAGACCAAGAGTCTGCTTTTAAATAAGGCTACCGATTCGTACAGACAGCCCGGTTCTACCATAAAACCGCTCAGCGTATACGCCCCTGCGATAGAATACGGCGTTATCACGGAAGGTGACGTCTATATGGACACACCTTACGAGGGTAAGTGGCCTAAAAACCAGAGTGGCGGATATACGGGTCCTATGACCATAAAAACGGCGGTCGGTCTATCTAAAAATACCGTTGCGGTCAAGGTTCTTGCCGATCTCGGTGTGGAGCGTTCATACGATTTTATTAAGAATAAACTCGGTGTTGATTCAATAGTTGAGAGTAAGACGGTCGGCGGAAAACAGTTTTCCGATATAGCGCTTGCACCGCTTGCCCTCGGTGGACTTACCGACGGTGTGACGACGCTCGAAATGGCGGCTGCATACGAAACCTTTGCAAATGAGGGTATATATACCGAGCCGTATTGCTATACGGAGGTTTATGACAGCAAGGGTAACCTCATACTTGAAAATAAGGCTATAAAATCCGTTGCCATGAGTGAGCAGACGGCGTTCATAATGAATGATCTGCTTCAGTACGTAACGAACAGCGGTACGGGCACGGCGGCAAAAATGGCAAATATGCCCGTTGCATCAAAAACGGGTACCACGGATGACGATAACGACAGATGGTTTGCAGGCTATACGCCCTATTACACGGCAGTTGTATGGGTTGGTTATGAAATACCGCAGAAAATAGTTGTCAGCGGCATAAACCCTGCACTCAGACTGTGGAAGGCGGCAATGCATCCGCTTCACAGCGGACTGTCGTACAGAGGCTTTTCTAAGGCTGACGGTGTTACGTCGGCGACCTATTGTAAGTACACGGGTGACGTTCCTACCGAACAGTGCACGTCCGACTTTGCATACTACGTAAAAGGCACAACACCTGGGGAAATATGTCAGGGACATACGGCAACGGGTGTCTACGATGCCGGATACGAATACGATGCTACGGGTAATCCTATAATACCCGAAGTATTGCCTGAAGTACCTCCCGAAACACCGCCCGAGACTCTTCCTGATACGGGAGAGGGCGGAGAAACGGTGACACCGCCTGAGGGTACGGATGTTCCGGTTGTACCGGAAACACCGCCTGCGGATACACCACCGACAGACGAAGGAAATACGGAGAATACGGAGAATACGGAGAATACGGAAAACACGGAAACAATTCCCGTAGTTGAACAGTAAATAAACGGCATAGGTAACTATGCCGTTTTCTTTTTGTTTGCAAAAACGTGACTAAGATGATATAATCATATTATATTTGATTTATGGGGGCGGCATTATGAAGTGTTGTTACTGCGGATACGGTGAAAGCAAGGTTGTGGATTCAAGACCTGCGGAAGAGGGAAGCAGCATAAGAAGAAGAAGAGAATGTCTCAAATGCGGTAAGCGTTTCACTACATATGAGATTATAGAAACGTTGCCTCTTGTTATTGTAAAAAAAGATAAGTCGAGGCAGGCGTATGACCGAAATAAACTTGTTACGGGTATAGTCCGTGCATGTGAGAAACGTCCTGTTCCGATGGCGGTTATAGAAAATCTTGTCGATGAAATAGAAGCTGAGATGCATAACTCTCTTGACAGGGAGATAACGTCGGTAAAAATAGGCGAACTTGTTATGGATAAACTCAAGGATATAGACCAGGTGGCATACGTTCGTTTTGCATCCGTTTACAGACAGTTCAGGGACATAAATACATTTATGGACGAACTTACAAAGCTTCTTAAAAATGAAAAATAGAAAAATACCCGTACAATTTTTGTACGGGTATTTTTTATAATCTGTTAAATGACAGTGTTCGGTTGTTGCAGGATACCGACAGTACAATACCTATTGCCATAAAACTTGAAAGCATTGAAGAACCGCCGTAACTGAAAAACGGAAGAGTGATTCCTATAACGGGGAACATTCCGACACACATCAGAATGTTGATAAACACCTGGAAAACGAACGTCGCAAACACGCCGATACAGAGAAGGGCACCGAAAGAATCCTCAGCCTGCTTTGAACGGTAGAATATTCTGAGCATTATCGCAACGAGAAGTGCAAGCAGAAGAATAGTTCCTATAAAGCCGAGTTCTTCACCCGAAACCGAGAAGATAAAGTCGGTGTGGTGTGCGGGGACGTAGCCGTTTTGCACCTGTGAACCCTGAAAAAGACCCTTTCCTGCAAAACCGCCCGAGCCTATGGCAATTTTGCCCTGAACAGCCTGATAGCCTACGTCGGAAGGGTCGAGCTCGGGATTAAAACCGAAAATGATACGGTTTTTCTGATATTCGTGAAGAAAATTCGTCCACAGAAAAGGAACGGATATTGCACCGACGGCGAGAACGCCGACAAAGTACCATATACTAAGCCCTGCGATAAACAGCATAAGTGCAGTTATAAAGACGTAAACGATAAGCATACCGAGGTCACCTGTGAGCATAAGCGGTACGAGTATCGTTGCCGCAATACCGAGTGTGGTCGCAACGCCCCTGAGTGAACTGATATTGTCACCGAAACGGCTGATTACCGATGCAATTACAATAATGTAGGCGAGTTTTACAAATTCACTCGGCTGAATTGATACGGGACCGAAATTGAGCCAGTTTCTGTTTGTACTTCCCGTGGGACCTGTACCGAAAATAAGCGTTACGCCTAAACACAGCAGACTTAATACGAGCATTACAAACCATAATTCCGAGAATATCTGGTAGTCAATTTTTGAAATGACTATCATAAGAATAAAACCTACTACTGCTGAAAAAAGCTGTACGGCAATAAGACGGTTTGACATTGACGATGTGGCACTCGCTACAAGAATAAGTCCATAAACGGAGCAGGCAACCGTCAGCGCAATAAGTATCATATCAGCAGTTTCAAAGTAACTTCGTATGTTGTATTTGATTTTTCTGAGAAGTTCAGACAAATTTATAACCTCCAAAACGTAGTTGTTTTTAGTATAACATAATTAAAACACTTGTAAATACTTTAAATTTGTAATACTATATGTTAAGATGATAAAAAACGAATGAGGGAGAAGTATTATGTTATCAGACGTAGAAATTGCAAGACAGTGTAATATGAAAAATATCACGGAGGTAGCGAATAAACTCGGCCTCGAATTTGATTATATAGAACTTTACGGTAAGTATAAGGCTAAGATATCGGATGAAGCTATCGATCGTTTGAAAGATAAAAAAGACGGTAAACTTATTCTTGTTACCGCTATAAATCCCACACCTGCAGGGGAGGGAAAGACGACTGTTTCGGTCGGTCTCGGTCAGGCGCTTGATAAGCTCGGTAAAAAGACGGTTATCGCTCTTCGTGAACCCTCGCTGGGTCCCGTGTTTGGTATAAAGGGCGGTGCTGCAGGTGGCGGTTATTCGCAGGTAGTGCCTATGGAAGAGATAAATCTGCATTTTACGGGTGACTTCCATGCAATTACAACCGCAAACAATCTTTTGTGTGCGATGATAGACAACCATATCCAGCAGGGAAACACACTTGGTATAGATCCCAGACAGATAATTTTCAAGAGATGTCTTGATATGAATGACCGTGCACTCAGAAATGTTGTTATAGGTCTCGGCGGCAGGGTTAACGGCATTCCGCGTGAAGACGGTTTCCAGATTACCGTTGCAAGTGAGATTATGGCAATTCTCTGTCTTTCGGCAAATATTGAAGAACTTAAGGAAAGACTTTCCAAAATACTTATCGGATATACTTATGACAGACAGCCCGTATATTGTGCTGATCTTAAATGTGCAGGTGCTATGGCGGCAGTTCTTAAGGATGCGTTAAAGCCTAATCTTGTGCAGACGCTTGAACATACACCGTGTATAATTCACGGCGGTCCTTTTGCAAATATTGCACACGGCTGTAACTCGCTCAAAGCTACGCAGACGGCACTTAAACTCGGCGATTACGTTGTTACGGAAGCGGGATTCGGTGCAGACCTCGGTGCAGAAAAATTCCTTGATATCAAATGCCGTTTCGGCGGTCTTAAGCCCGATGCGGTCGTTATCGTGGCAACAGTTCGTGCCCTCAAGTACAACGGCGGCGTAAAGAAGGAAGATCTTAAAGAAGAGAATATTGCAGCACTTGAAAAGGGTATCGTAAATCTCGGTAAGCATATTGAAAATATTGCTAAATTCGGTCTTCCTGCAGTTGTTACAATCAACAGATTTGAAAGTGACACGGATGCAGAAGTTAAGTTTATAGAAGATTACTGCAAAAATCTCGGTGTTGAATTCGCACCTGCAGAAGTGTTCGCAAAAGGCGGCGAGGGCGGTATAGAACTTGCCAAGAAAGTTATCAAGACTATCGAAGAAAAGCCTTCACAGTTCCACGTTCTGTATGATGAAAATCTTTCAATACCTGAAAAGATAGAAACACTCGTAAAAGAAATTTACGGTGGAGACGGTATAATAATCGAGAAGAAAGCAAAACTTGCAATAGATCTTATCGAATCTCTCGGACAGGATAAGAAGCCGATATGTGTTGCAAAAACACAGTATTCACTTTCGGATGATCCGATGCTTTTAGGCAGACCCGAAGGATTCAAGATTACCGTTCGTGACGTAAAGCTTTGTGCAGGTGCAGGCTTTATCGTTGTGTACACGGGCGATATCATGATAATGCCGGGACTTCCTAAAGTACCTTCTGCAGAAAAAATAGATATTATGCCAAACGGCGATATAGTGGGAATATTCTAAATGAAAAAATACTTATCTCATTCTGTTGAAGAAACCGAAAATATCGGGCAGGAGTTTGCAAAAACTCTCAAACCCGGTGACGTTGTGGCAATGTACGGCGGTCTCGGTGCAGGAAAAACGGCGTTTGTCAGGGGAATGGCAAAGCATCTTTGTCCCGACGTACTTGTGACAAGTCCGACTTTTACAATTATGCTTGAATATACGGGAAAGTACAGGGTGTGCCATTTCGATATGTACAGGATAAGCACCTTTGATGATCTTTATAATATAGGTTATTTCGACTGTATAGATTCAGACGCCATATGCATAATTGAGTGGAGTGAAAATATACCCTTCGGTCTTCCCGACAGATATATAAAATTGACAATAAATGCTCTCGAAGATGAAGTGAGAGAGATAACAGCAGAGGAAATAAAATGAAAATTTTGGCACTTGAATCATCGGCAAAGTCGGCAGGTGCGGTACTTACTGACGACGGTAAGGTACTTTGCGAGGTTTATTCAAATCTCGGGCTTACGCATAGTCAGACCTTGCTTCCGATGTGCGAGTATATATTCAATACTTGTGGGGTAACGGCTTCCGATATAGATCTTTTTGCGGTTTCGGCAGGTCCGGGCTCGTTTACGGGTATAAGAATAGGTGTAGCCGCCGTAAAAGGTCTTGCGCTTGCTGCGGATAAGCTCTGTGCAGGCGTGTCTACGCTTGAAGCACTTGCAAATAACGTAAAGAATTTCAGAGGCATAATCTGTGCCGTTATGGATGCAAGATGTGCCCAGGTTTACAATGCACTTTTTGAAAGTGACGGAAGTAATGTGACAAGGCTTACTGAAGACCGTGCAATTTCTATTGCCGATTTAAAAAATGAACTCAAAAAGATAAAAAAGAATATAATTTTAGTTGGCGACGGTGCCGTGTTGTGCTATAATGAATTTCGGATGAAAAGGGTGGTTCTTGCACCCGAACATCTGATGTATCAGCACGCTTCGTCAGTTGCTGAAATTGCATCAAAATCAGAAAGAATTTCACCTCAGGCGCTTGAAGCAAAATATTTAAGGCTTCCTCAGGCGGAGAGGGAAAGATTATCAGGGGGTAAAAAATGAAAATAGCAATCGGTTGTGACCATGCAGCAGTTGAACTCAAGAATAAGATAATTAAGCACCTTGAAGAAAAAGGTTACGGGGTGGATGATAAGGGTACTTATACCAGCGAATCGTGCGATTATCCCGTATATGCAAAAGCGGTATGCGACAGCGTAAACGATAAATCTGCGGATTTGGGTATTCTTGTATGCGGAACGGGAATAGGTATGTCTATTGCGGCAAACAAGATTCGCGGAATACGTGCAGCGTGCTGTAATGAAATATTCACGGCAGAAATTACGCGTCGCCACAACAATACAAACGTGCTTTGTATGGGCGCAAGAGTTATCGGTGAAGAAGTTGCATACAAGGTCGTTGATGCCTTCCTTGAAGCTGAATTTGAGGGCGGTAAGCATCAGCGCAGAGTAGATATGTTTATGGAATTTGAAAAATAAATATAAAGGAGTAAAGAAATGGGACATTTTACAGTTGTAGATCATCCTCTTATCCAGCACAAACTTTCAATTATCAGAAATAAGGACACGGGTACGAAGGATTTTCGTGAGTGTATAAGCGAGATTGCAATGCTCGTATGTTATGAGGCGACGAAAGAACTGCCGCTTACGGAAGTTGAAGTTGAAACGCCTATATGCACGGCAAAGTGCAAGGTGCTCAAAGGAAAGAAATTTGCCATAGTTCCCATTTTACGTGCAGGTCTCGGTATGGTTGACGGTGTGCTCAGTCTCGTTCCGTCGGCAAAAGTAGGACATATAGGACTTTACAGAGACCCTGTGACGCTTGAAGCAGTTAAGTATTACTGCAAGATGCCGCCCGATATTCAGGACAGGGACGTATTTGTGCTTGACCCGATGCTTGCAACGGGTGTTAGTGCATCATCTGCTATTGAAATGATTAAAGAGTACAAGCCCAGAAGCATCAAAATGATGAATATCATTGCAGCGCAGGAGGGTGTTGACAGAATTCTTACAGATCATCCCGACGTTGATATATTCTGTGCGGCACTTGACGAAAAGTTGAATGATCATGCATATATCGTGCCCGGTCTCGGCGATGCCGGTGACAGAATTTTCGGTACAAAATAAAAAAAGAGCAGTTTATAACTGCTCTTTTTTTATATATATTGGTGATTTTTTAAATTCAAGACCGCAGGGTGATACCTCTTTTGAAAAGAGGGTATATAAGTCGGTTGCTGTACATTCTGCATTGAAAACGTCTGAAATACCGTCGGATACTTTTGTTATTATGGGTATATCTGCTACGTCCTTTGCGTACGAAATAATCTCTCTGCCTTTGTCGTTAAAAGCAAGTATTCTTGCATAGGGCGGGTTTTCGGGAAAGCCTTTTTTTATGCCCAAAAATGCACACATAATATAGCGTCTGATACGACTTAAGGGATAACGCTTCGATTTGGTCGTTTCACAGAGTGTTTCTATATTACACGAATCGGTCAAAGCGTTTTTAAGCCTGTTTTCAAGACCTTCAGAACAACCGCTGATTTCTGCTAATTCGTCAACCGTCATTTTCCTGAGTGTTGCAAGTATAGCCTTCTCGGCATATTCGGTAAAATGCGGTGTGCTGTCAGATTTTATTTCGCCTGAGTATATTTTTTTTCGTATGTCCGATGCACAGCCGATGCCTTCATCGTGGGCAAACGTTCTTTTAACAGTGTGAAAATTAAGTGTCGGGTCTGCTTTGATGTATTCTATCCCAAGCAGATTATTTGGCTCATCTAAAAGAGAACTTTCAGTCGCCTTTGAAACGGCTGACGGATAAGAAAGACCTTCGTTTAAAAAGTTACGTATTTTCTCCTGTGTATCAGGCAGGGCGAGGGATGAAGCAACCTTTGTTAAAGCCTCGATATCACCGCATTCGCTACCGAAAGAAAGCGTTTTCGCACCCATCTGCTTTGCGAGAAAAACACCGCTTTTTGCAAAAAACTCGGCAGATGTCAGAACATAGGGGGTAGGTAACTCTATAACGAGGTCGGCACCGCCTTTGATTGCACACTCGGCACGGTACCACTTATCGTATACGGCAACGTCACCTCTCTGCACGTAGTTTCCGCTCATTATACAGACGATGTGAGATGCGTCTGTTTCACGGCGTGCCGTTTCAATCTGGAAGCGGTGACCCTCGTGAAACGGATTATATTCACAAATGATTGCACAAATATTCATACTACCTCAAAAAAGACTTGATTATGATAACCATATTATACTATAATTTATAGAGATGTGTTAATATTTTTTTACATAGAAGGGGATATAAAATGAAAATTCTTGTTATCAATGCAGGCAGTTCATCACTTAAGTATCAGCTTATTGATATGGAGACGGAACAGGTTCTTGCAAAAGGTCTTTGTGAGAGAATCGGTGTCGACGGTAAGTTTTCACATAAATCTGTCAACGGTGAGGTTTCAAAGGACGTAGAACTTAAAAACCATGCTGATGCAGTTGAAAACGTAATTGAAGCACTTACTGATAAGGAATACGGTTGCGTTGCTTCTCTTGATGAAATTGCGGCTGTAGGACACAGAGTTCTTACTGCAGGTGAAAAGATATACGAAACCGTTCTTATAACGGATGAGGTTAAAGAAATCGTCAGAGAATGTATTCCGCTCGGACCGCTTCACAATCCCGCTAACCTTACGGGTATTGAGGCGTGCGAAAAGGCTATGCCCGGAATACCGCAGGTTGCAGTATTTGATACCGCTTTCCATCACACGATGCCCGAAAAGGCTTATCTTTACGGCCTTCCGTATGAATATTATGAAAAGTACGGTGTGAGAAGATACGGTTTCCACGGAACGTCTCACAGATTTGTTACACAGCGTACAGCAAAGCTTCTCGGTAAGAGTGTGGATGAAGTTAATCTTATCACTTGCCATCTTGGAAACGGCTCATCAATAACGGCTGTAAAAAACGGTAAATGTATTGATACAACTATGGGTCTTACACCTCTTGAGGGTATGCTTATGGGTACAAGATGCGGTGCTATCGACCCTGCAATAGTTTGCTTTATTGGTGAAAAAGAGGGTCTTTCATATGCCGAAATGGATACACTGATGAATAAAAAATCAGGCTTACTCGGTGTCAGCGGTGTCGGCAGTGACTTCCGTGACGTTACAAAGGCTTGGAGAGAGGGTAATCACCGTGCAGGCGTTGCTCTTGAAATGTTTGCTTATCAGTGCAAGAAATACATTGGTTCATACTATGCAGCACTCGGCGGTGACGTTGATGCAATAGTATTTACTGCAGGTATCGGTGAAAACGACGGCAGGATGAGGGCTTCTATCGTAGAAGGTCTTGAAGGTCTCGGCATCAAGATGGATGCAGAGCTTAATGCAGGCAAATGCGTTGACAAGGTTGTTTCAACTGCAGACAGTAAGATTAAAATTCTCGTTGTTCCTACAAACGAAGAACTTATGATAGCAAAAGACACTGCAGAAATAGTAGAAAATTTATAAGATGTAAGAAAGCAGGTGCTGTGTAGTGCCTGCTTTCTTAATTGTACTGGACTTTTTTCCCTGTTTATGATTTAATGGAATTGCTACATATCTTAATATTTACCAAACTGAGTTTACATTTCCAAAAATGTAAGCTTTGTCTGCATACTTGGTTTGGTGTGAGATGTGTAGCAACATGGACGAAGCTTGCGTTTTGGATGCGTCGGCTTCGGCTGACGCATTTTTTATTCCGTGGGAGGACAAAATTATGAAAAAAAGGATCATTTCATTACTACTCGCAGTTATTATGATGTTTTCAACGGTTCCGATGTTGGCAACAGCATATACGTCGGACACAGGATATCCGCTAAGTATAGGTAAAGTTATTGAGGCTTATGACAATTGTGACAGATTTGGGAATAATGTCGAGGCTACAATAACGGTTGCTAAACTTGACGGTACGTTGGAAGAACTTACAATCGATACAACAGTTAATTCATTGGTCGGAGACGAGGTTGCCTGTGTATGGGAAGGCTCGGCTGCAAAATTTATTGATAATTCTGATTCGGGCGAGATTTATTTTGATTATACATATGATATCGTTTCCGATTACACAATAGTCGGTAATTACATCTATTATGAAGTTGATGAAACCTCGGGTCAGGTAATCAGGGTTGTTGCTCTTGAAGAAATCGGAACGTACTCTCCTCACAACAGTACAAGTGATTGGCAGACAGAAATTTATGAAAACAACCTCTGTTACAGCAAAGAAAACGGATTCTATATATCATATGATGGATACAGAGTAGTGGGATTATTAACCGACGTTGCAGATGACTTTGTAGGTATGTACTATGAAGTAAATGCAGACGGTGAACTTGAAACTGCTTACTATAATTCATCTGATATCCCTGAATTTGCAAACCGCGGAAAAATGTTGCTTGTTTACAGAGATGATGTAATTGTGGCGATGATTGTACTTGAGATGCCTGAATTTCCCGGACAGAAAGTTTTTGGTGTCATAACAAGTTATGCAACAGTTGCGGGTGAAAAAGAAAAAAACGGTAAGCCTACGTATAGAGTAGAAATTAAAATGCTCGTTGACGGACAATCGCAAACATATTACACAGAAGACTTTCTTCCTGAAAAATTGCCTGTGATAGAGTTTGATGAGCTAGACTTAACAGGTCTCACAATTGATCAGTTTGCATATCTGCAAATTGAAGGAAACGGCAAAGTTGAAGTGTGTAACGAGTATATCACCATTGACTATCTTACGTATGATGATCTTTTATATGGAATTGCGACAAATTTGCGTGGAGACTATGCAACGGTGCGCAACGTAATATCTTTTAGTAACCCCGTTCCTGCAGGTTGGACGATAGATAAAGAGGGTAGACCCGTTTACAACGATTCTGCAAGTGACGGAGCAATTCAAATTGGATCTACGTCAACACAACGCAAATGTGATGAAACGAAGTTTATAACAATTTCAAGCAAACTGGAGGATGTTGACGGTTATTCGGGCCTTTTCCAGCCGGTGAGTGCAAGTGAGATTACCGCAGGCGGTTCAATCGAATTATCAGATTTTGATAACGATATTTATTATATCTTTGCTTATACAACGTTTGCTGTCGGTGAAGCGAAAAATCCCGACAATGAAGGTACGTTAAAAGAAGTGTTAATATTTCCTCGGTTGATGCTTCGTCCGCATGACGTTCCGGCGGATTACACAGCAGTCGAAGAAGCACTTGCAAAAGTGCCTTCCGACCTTTCAAAGTATACGGACGAAAGTGCACTGCACGTCTTAAATGCAGTCGATGAGGTTATATATGACCTTAAGGCAGATCAGCAGACTAAAGTTGATGGTTTTGCAACAGCGATTGAAGATGCCGTTTCTAATCTTCAGTACAAACCGGCTGACTATACAGCAGTAGAAGAAGCACTTGCGAAGGTGCCTGCAGACCTTACAATTTATACGGCTGAAACGGCACAGGCGGTAACGGATGCGGTGAATGCAGTTGTATACGACCTTACGATAGATAAGCAGGCAACGGTTGATGCTTATGCAAAGGCAATTGAAGATGCGGTTGCAAGTCTTGAAATTCCCGGTGTGATAAAAGTTTCCGACAGTCTTGTAAATTACAGACTGAGATGTACGACAAAAGTTGTTGACGGCAATTTGGTGCTTACGGCAACTACGGCAGGTACTTCTTCAATGAAAGTTCGCCTCGGCAATCTGCCTGAGGGTGCAACGGTTGCTATGGTTGGAACGAATGCCAACGCAAGTATGGCAAGTGGTATAATAACGGTAACAAACCCCGGTATGAAGAACGTAAACGTACCTATGACGATAACAGCGGCAGACGGTGCAGTAACGGAATTCGTGCTTGTTGCAGATTTTGGCAATGCGATAAGGTATGCAACTTATGCAAGACTGGCACAGACAGGCAATAATATCACGGTAACTTCAGGTGCGGCAACTGCATACGTTCTGTTTGACACTACGGAAATAGACGGCGGTTACGTTGAGGTAGAAAACGTATCAAGAAACCTTCTTGGCAGATACGTGATATCGGGAAGCGCTGTAAGATTTTATAATCCCGTATATGACGAAGGTACTGTTACGGTAAACGTAAAAAATGCAAACGGTGAAACTGTTGAAACCTACGGCGTTACTGTAATATTTGCAGATGCAACGGAATACACAGCAGTTCTTGATACGTCACTGAGATGCACGTATGAGGTAGACGGTGACAATATCACGGTAACTGCTAATGCAAGTGTATCAAACGTATACTTAAACTTTGGAAGATATTATTCCGAAAGCCTCAGTGCAAGCGTAAACAACGATATTATCAAAAAGATGGGTGCGAGAAGCTGGAGAATAATGGCGTGTGACGAGCCCGTTGAATTTGATTTATATTTTGATGCAACGGCATACGATGCAGAAAAAGTAACAAGACATGTTACGGTTAATTTCTAAATAAAAAGAGCAGTTCGTAATGAACTGCTCTTTTCTTTAATCGTTATGCTTTCTGAAGAGAAGTGTAATGCACCACAGACCGGCAAGGCCTACCAATGTGAAGATGATTCTGCTCATTACAGCTGCCTGTCCGCCGAATATCCAGCCGACTATGTCAAAACCGAATATACCGATACTACCCCAGTTGAGCGCACCTATGATCGTAAGGATCAATGCGATTGTATCCATAAAAGACAACCTTTCTCCGACAAAACTGATATACCTCTTTTGAATTTGTCGGAAAACAAAAGAGGGAATATACAAATTCCCTCTTATTATTTACAGTTTTGGTCTGTAATAAACCTAATTTCTCAAACTCTGAAGCGGAGCAGGTATTTTGCCACCTCTGTTAATGAGCTTTGCAGGTGAATATTTATTTACGTTCATAACGGGACCGCTGCCGAGCAGACCGCCAAATTCAAGCTCTTCGCCTACGTCTTTTCCGATTGCGGGAATGACTCTTACAGCCGTTGTCTTGTTGTTTATAACGCCTATTGACGCTTCGTCGGCAATTATTGCCGAAATTGTTTCGGGTGTGGTGTCACCCGGAATGATTATCATATCAAGACCTACGGAGCATACCGCAGTCATTGCTTCGAGCTTTTCGAGGGTGAGCGAACCGTCTTTAGCCGCTGCTATCATACCGGCATCCTCTGATACGGGGATGAATGCACCTGAAAGACCGCCGACATGTGAAGAAGCGAAAAGACCGCCTTTTTTTACTGCGTCATTGAGCATTGCAAGTGCCGCAGTCGTACCGGGACAACCGCATTTTTCAAGACCGATTTCTTCTAAAATGTCTGCAACCGAATCACCGACTGCTGGTGTGGGTGCAAGCGAAAGGTCAACGATGCCAAAGGGCACACCAAGGCGCTTTGAAGCCTCGTTTGCAACGAGTTGTCCCATTCTTGTGATTTTGAAAGCGGTTTTTTTGATTATGTCACATACTTCGGTAATATTTGCATTTGGAGCCTTTTTGAGTGCCGCACGTACAACACCGGGACCCGATACGCCGACGTTTATAACACATTCGGGTTCGCCGACACCGAGAAAAGCGCCTGCCATAAAGGGATTATCTTCAACGGCATTTGCGAAAACAACGAGTTTTGCGGCACCTATACAGTTATTATCTGCCGTAAGTTCAGCAGATTTCTTTACAATTTTACCCATCTCTGCAACGGCATCAAGATTTATACCCGTTTTTGTTGTTGCAACGTTGACGGATGAACATACAAAATCTGTTTTTGCAAGTGCTTCGGGAATTGAGTTTATAAGCCTTCTGTCACCGCTTGTATAACCTTTATGTACGAGTGCGGAAAAACCGCCTATAAAGTTTACACCGACGGTTTTTGCAGCCTTGTCAAGAGTTTCTGCAAAGGGTGTAAAATCCTCAGCCTCGCAGGAGTTACCTACTATTGAAATAGGTGTTACGGAAATTCTTTTGTTTACTATCGGAATGCCGTATTCCTTTTCAATTTCCTGACAGACGGGAACGAGGTTTTTGGCAAGAGTTGTAATCTTATTATAAATTTTTTCACAGGCAACGTTTATATCTTTATCGGCACAGTCAAGCAGGGAAATGCCCATAGTAACCGTACGGATATCGAGATTTTCATCCTGTATCATTTCTATCGTTTCAAGAATATCTCTGGTATTTATCATTTTCTGCTCCTATATTCTGTGCATCGAATTGAAAATATCTTCATGCATCGCATGGATGGCAAGACCTTCATCTTCACCTAATTTTGTGAGAATATCCACGAGCTCTGTAAATTTGATAGCTGTTTTGGGAATACTTACCACCATAATCATACAGAAAAAGTCATTGACAATACTCTGAGAAATATCAAGAATATTTACGTCGTTTTTTGCACAGATATCACTCACCTTGGCAATTATACCTACGGTATCTTTACCGACTACTGTAATTACTGCACGCATTTTTATCACTCTCCATAATTTAAAACTTGTAATTGATGGTATGATATCATAAAATAATATTAAAATAAAGTGTTTGCGGAGAAATTATGGCTGATATATTTAAATCACATGGAAAAATAAATCTGTCGCTCGATATAGTGGGAATAAGGGATGACGGTTATCATCTGATTTCGTCTGTAATGGCTGAAACCGAACTTTGTGATATCATTACGGTTTCACTTGAAAAATCGGATAAATTTGAAAATGAAATTGTTCTTACGTGTAACGTACCCTATATTCCGTGTAACGAAAAAAACAGTGCATATAAAGCGGCTCAGATTATGCTTGAACTTTCGGGAAAGCATAATGTCAAAGTTGTTATTGATGTGGACAAGCGTCTGCCCGTTGCGGGCGGTCTTGGCGGCAGCAGTACAAACGGTGCTACCGTTATTAAAGCGTTAAACAGTATGCTTGAGTGTAATTTTGATGCCGATAAACTAAGAGAAATATCCGTAAAGATAGGTGCAGATGTTCCGTTCTTTATCGAGGGCGGTATAGCGCTTGCGGAGGGAATCGGCGAAAAGATAACGAAGATAAATACAGACTACTCTGCGCTTCTTCTTATTGCAAAAAACGGAAAGGGTGCAAACAGCAAAAATATTTATGCACAGTTTGATGCGACGGAAGAAAAAAATCCGTTCACAACCGAAAAAATGCTTGCTGCATTGAAATCATCAACAGGTGTTGCCGAGTGTCTTGGTAATATGTTGACACCTGTTACCGAAAAAATACAGCCGAGCATAATAAATCTGAAAAAGACAATGAAGAATAACGGTGCACTCGGTGCTGAAATGAGCGGAAGCGGTTCAAGCGTTTACGGAATTTTCGATAATATTCGCACATGTGAAAAGGCGTACGGGGCAGTAAAAGCACTCTATCCCGATGCTGACGTTTTCATAACGAGGATTAAAAACGAGTAATTCTGTCAATCCTTTGAACAGAGGTGATGACAGTGAAGGAACTGAAAGTATCTTTTTTTATTTCGTTTGCATTGGTTGTAGCATTATCAATCTTTTCGCTTGTTGCAGAGGCGAGGAATATAACCCAAAATGTCTTCAGATTGCACGTCAGAGCGGCAGACAACAGCGCTTACGCACAGAAAATAAAAATCGATGTACGGGATGCTGTGCTTGGATGTACGTCAGAAATAACTAAAAACTGCAAAGATGCAAAAGATGCGAAGAAAGCAATATCCGAAAATATTGAAAAAATAGAAAACTCTGCAAATGACGTACTTGATAAAAACAACTGTGAGTACGACGCAAAAGCTTATATTGCAAAAGAAAATTTCCCAACAAGAACGTATGAGGATATTTCGTTGCCGGCAGGAGAATATGAGGCACTTGTAATAGAACTTGGTGATGCAAAAGGTGAGAATTGGTGGTGTATGCTCTATCCGAGACTTTGTGCAGGCAAGGCGGATGATGGGGACATAAGAGATGCACTCGGAGGTAAAACGGCGAAAGTTTTATCAGATAAAGACTGTTATAAGTTTAAGATACTGGAGATAATAGGCACTGTTTTTTGAGGTGAGAAAAGTGATTAAAATTATCGGGGGACGTGCAGGAAGCGGAAACGGAGAATATCTGCTTTCTGCAATTAAAAATCAAATAGAAAACGGAAACAAAAAGGTAATAGTAACTGTTCCCGAACAGTTTACCGTTGTTCAGGAGAGGGAAATTCTTGACGCTTTGGGAAACCGTCTTGCAGACGGAATAGAAGTGCTCAGTTTTAAAAGACTGTGTAATTTTATACTGTCAAAAACGGGCGGTATAGCACGTAAGTATATCAGTGACAGCGGAAGATTCCTGCTTATGCACAAGGCGTATGAAGCAACTTCTGAAAAGATAACGTCCTATAAGCGTATCGGTAATTACACTGATTTTATCAATAAACTTCTGAATCTGTCGGATGAGTTTCGTACATACGGGGTATCAACTGATGCAATAGATGATGCGTTTGAAGAGGATGAAAGTATACTTGCAGGAAAGATGAAAGATCTTGCTCTTATTTTTGCAACGTATCGTGCGCTGCTTGAAAAAGATTTTGCTGATAAGGGTGATGACATTGATGTTGCTGCAGAAAAACTCAGAGAAAATAACGTTTTTGAAGGGTACACCTTCTTTTTCTCTGAATTTAAGAGTTTTTCTCCGCAACAGAGACATCTTCTGGAAGAAATTATAAGACAGGCGGAAAATGCCTTTTTCTTCTTTACGAGTGACAATCTGGCTAACAGAGATGATATGTCACTCTTTCATGCTTCTGCGGAATCCGCACATGAAATAAGAAAAATTTGCGAAAGAATCGGAAGAGAAGAACCGATAATTGAGTATATAGGCAATAAAGACGGTTATTTTTCTCCTGAAATAGCACATATAGAAAAAAATATATATCTTACCCGACCCGAAAAGTATGAGGGTGAAGTGAAAAATGTTGAGGTAATATGTGCCGCAACAGAGTTTGATGAGCTTGAATACATAGCATCCGATATACAGAAAAAAATAATAAATGACGGTTATAAATACAGTGATTTTGCACTGATAACGAGAAATCTCGACAAATACGTGAATGTCATTGACAGTGTGTTTTCACGATACGGTATACCCGTATTTCTTGACAGGACCACAGACGTTCTTACGAAACCGCTTGCTACACTTATATTCTCTGCGTTTGACTGCGTTCTTTACGGGTACAGATACAGGGACGTAGTATCATACCTCAAATCAGGTATTACAGGTATGTCGCTTGACGAAGTGGATATGGTGGACAACTATGCGTTTCAGTGGAATATAAACGGAAATGCATGGAAAAGAGAGTGGAAGAGAAGACCGGGCGGTTTCGGCAAAGTTGTAACCGAAGAAGAACAGAAGATTCTTGATAATCTGAATTCACTCAGAAAAAGAACGGTAGAACAACTGATGGTGTTTGAAAAGGCTTTGAAGACTGATTCTGCCGCCGAAATAGCAAAAGCAATATATGATATGCTCGTTGCACTCGACGTTCCGGGATGTATAGAAACAACCGTTGAAAAACTGTCGGATGACGACAGAAAATATGAGGCGGCACAGTACGAACAGTTGTGGGACAAGATGATAGAGGCACTTGACCAGACTGTTATGATATGTACTGAGCCGATAAAACCTGAAAAATATGCAAAACTGTTAAAACAGATGCTTTCGGGTGTGCAGATCGGAATTATTCCCACAGCGGTTGATGAAGTGCTTGCGGGCAGTGCTGAAAGAGTACGTGCGGGAGATATAAAATGCTCGTATCTGATAGGATTCAATGCGGGTGAATTTCCGCAGGGAAGCTTTGCAGAGGGTCTTATAACTGACAGTGAAAAAAAGAAACTTGAAACTATGGACATAACGCTTGCACCCGACGGTGAAAAGCGTGCCTTTGACGAGCGCTTTTTTGTGTATAACGCGCTGACTTCGGCACGTGAAAAACTTGTTATTACGTATCCTAAAAGCGACGGGGCAGGTGCTTCAAAGAAAAAATCTTATGTCATAACCATGCTTTGTGAAATGATGCCGAAACTTTCGGAGAGATTTCTTGACGATGAGATAAGAAATCTGGAAATTTACAACAGGGTGGAAGCAATGGAGCATATGCTTTCATACGGAAAAAAGGCACCGGGATATCTTGCGGATATACTTTGCGGAAATGATGAAAAAGCATTCGCAAAAATGGTAAAAGATTCCATAAATGCCGACAAGAAGAAATATAAACTTGCAAACCAAAAAGACGTGGAAAGTCTTTATCGTAGTAACAGATTTTCAGCGACCAAATTTGAAACCTATGCATTATGTCCCTTCAGGTATTTTTGTACTTACGGTCTTAAACTCGGGCAGAGAAAAAAATACAGTATAGACAATCTTGAAATAGGCACGTTTATGCATGCCGTAATAGAACGTTTTGTGAAAGAAACAAGTGATTTTTCATCTGTAGACATTGAAAAAAAGGTGAAAGAGCTTGTAGATGACTACATAAAGGAAAGTATTCCTGATTTTGATGAGTATCCCGAAAGGGTAAAAAGCGTATTCGGAAGAATGACAGGCGAGCTCTGTAGTTTTATAGAAAATCTTGCAGAAGATTTCAAAAACAGCAGTTTTATGCCCGTTGCTTTTGAACTTGAAATCGGAAAGGGTGGCGTAGCACCGATTAAAATGTCCGACGGTTCTGTAATTGAGGGGAAAATTGACCGTGTGGATACGTATAAAAAAGATGGAAAACTGTACGTACGCATTGTCGATTATAAAACCGGCAGTAAAACACTTAGTTTTTCTGAACTGAAAAACGGTATTTCAATGCAGATGTTTATTTATCTCTTTGCGATAAAGCAGCACGGAAAAGATTATTTCGGGGACGAAATAAAACTTGCGGGAGTGCTGTATACACCGGTACATTACGGTTTTCTGCAGCTTGACAGAAACGTTGATGAAGAAACGGCAAAACTTGCTCATGCCAAGTCAAATAAGACGAACGGTCTTTTACTCAGAGATGTTGAAATTCTGCGTGCTATGGACGGCAGCGGTGAATTCAACAGGCTGCCTGTTTCGTTCAATAAAGACGGAAGTGTTTCCAAAAATACCGAGGCAAATCTTGCAGATGAAAATCAGTTTGAACATCTTGAAAAGTTTATAATAGGCAAGACGGAGGAAATAATTAAAAACATCCATAAGGGCGAAATAGGCGTTATGCCGTATTATGACAGTTCTTCAATGGATAAGTACGTAAGTTGCAAATACTGTGATATGCAGAACGTTTGCAGATATGAAAGAAACGGAAGTTGCGACAGGGAGATGGAGCATATCAAGGCTGATGAATTCTGGTCGCAACTGATAAAGGAGGATGAGTAATGGCAATCGATTGGACAGATGATCAACTTAAAGCAATCGGAAGTGAAGGCGACGTAGTTGTATCTGCCGGTGCGGGAAGCGGAAAAACGGCTGTGCTTGTTGAAAAAATAATCAGGCTTATTACTCAGAAAAACGTTGATATAGACGATATTCTTATTGTTACTTTCACAACTGCGGCAACTTATGACGTTAAAGAAAAAATTACAGAGGCACTTTACAGAGAAATTGCTTTGGCTCCCGGTGACCGTCATTTGCAAAGACAGGTTGGAAAAGTTGAAAACGCATCTATCTACACGATAGATGCATTCTGCGGAAAAGCAGTCAGGAGACATTTTGAAAAACTCAATGTTTCGTGCAATTTCAGGGTACTTGACGAGAATGAGGCACAACTTATCAAAGAAGAAATTCTCGAAGAGTGTATTGACCGCGAATATGAAGAGCATAATGACGAAATATTCAAACAACTTGTGTCACAACTGTCGGAGCGCAGAAGCGATGCGGGGCTGAAAAAAGCAATAACTGAAATAAATAAGGTGCTCGAAACTACTGCTGATGAAGAGTGCTACAAAAAAATGTGTATAGCGCATTTTGAAGACGGTTATTTTATCAAATATGCAACGGAGGTACTGCAAGGGCTTTTTGACATAGTATTATCACTGTGGGGCGAAATGGACTCTGTCTGCTCACAACTTGAGACGTATGAAAAATGCAAAAAGATAATTGATATTAACGTTGTAGAGACAGAGGATCTGAAAAAAACTCTCGAAAAGGATTTCTTTGAGTATACGAGAAAATACAGTTTGTCATCGCCTGAAACTTTGCGTGTAGGTTCTAAATGGGACGACGAAATTAAAAAACAGGTAAAAACCATTAAAGAGCAAATGGTTAACGTTTTCGAAGTCATTGAAGAATTTTCTGCGTATTCCGAAAATGAGTACAGAGAGGACTGCGAAGCACAGAAAACGCTTGTAAAACGTCTTTTTGAAATAGAAGAAAGATATGAGCAGATGCTGTGGGCAAGAAAAACGGAGATGGGTGCAGTAAGTTTTTCAGACATTGAAAAACTTGCACTTAATCTGTTTGTAGATAAGACTGAAAACGGCCTGCAGGCAAGTGAAAGCGCAAAAGAGTATGCGGAAATTTATAAATATATTTTTATAGATGAGTATCAGGATACCAATGAGCTTCAGGATACGTTATTCTCGGCAATGTCGTCAGAAAACAATAATTTGTTTCTCGTCGGTGACATAAAACAGAGCATATACAGTTTCAGAAGTGCCTGTCCTGAATTGTTTGCAAAAAAGATAGCATCGGATAAAATGAATTCGCTCGTGCTTAATGCCAATTTCAGAAGCAGAGAAAAAATAGTTGATGCAACAAATTGCCTCTTTTCACGCGTAATGACTGAGGAAACGGGCGGTGTCGAGTACGATGATTCTCAAAAGCTTAAATTTGGCGCTCAATACTACGAAGATGAAGATGCGGATTGCGAGCTTCATATAGTATACGGCAAAGAGCAGGATGAATTTGAGCATATAGCAGACGTCATAAAAAAACTTATTACGGAAGAGCATTACATACACGATAAAAAAGCGGGAAAAAGAAGGATACAACTGCGTGATATTGCCATTTTGATGAGATCGCCCAGATATTCGAGTTCACAACTGGAAAAGGTGCTCATTTCAAACGCCATACCGGCATATTCAAATACCCGTCCCGTGTTTTTCAGCAATGAGGAAATCGTTCTTGCAACGTCAATGCTTGCAATTATAGACAATCCTACACAGGATATAATGCTTGCTTCCGTGCTTTCTTCAGCAATTGGCGGTTTTTCCAATGATGAACTTGCTAAAATAAGGCTTGCAAAGAAGCATTGCAGTTTGTACGATGCTCTAAAAGCATATTCACAGACGGATGATAAAGCTGCTGAATTTGTAGAAAAACTTGAAGGGTTGAGAATACTTGCTCTCAGCACGTCCGTTGCAGGCATATTGACAAGGGTTTATGATGAGTTCAATTTTCTTACTGTGGCAGGTGCTATGTATAATGGTAAAATAAGAAAAATGAACTTAAGACTCCTTCTTGAATATGCTTCTCAATATGAAAAAACGGGTTTTAAGGGTATATTCAATTTTAATCTGTATTTGCAGAAAATGCAGGAAAACACGACCGAAATACCGGGTGCAAAAGCCTATTATGACGACAGTGATGTGGTAAGAATAATGTCTATTCACAGTTCCAAGGGGCTTGAGTTTCCTGTTGTAATAGCCGCACAACTTGATAAGAAGTATTATACCAGAGAATTGTCGGGTGATTTTATTATCGACAGGGAAACGGGTATAGGAATGCGTCTCAGAGATCACAAAAAATCTGTAAAGTATAACACCTTGTCACTCGTGTGTGCACGTGAAAACAAGCGGTTTGCCATGATTTCCGAGGAACTTCGTATATGGTATGTCGCTCTGACAAGAGCACGTGAAAAATTGATTCTTACTACTTCGAAAGCATCTAATGAGTTCAGAAAAATGAAAAAATGCGGTGAAATGCTTGACGTGTGGAGCTTGAGATATTCCTCATCACCGCTTGATTTTGTTATAAATATTCTGGATGCTTTTGATTCCGAGGAATCACAGGTTGCCGAAGGGGAAGTAAGCAAAGTGTTCAGCGTTATACCGTGGAATATTTTGCATATTGATCCGACGGCAAGACTCAGGAGGGAAAACGATAATGCAAAAGAAGAAACAGTGCGTTTTCCTGATAAAAAAGAAGTTGTAAAAAATCTTGAATTTGCATATCCTTATTCGGTACAAAAAGGATTTCCTTCGAAAACGAGTGTTACGGCAATAAAAAAACTAATTGAAATGAAAAAAGATGAGCCGGTAACAACACAGAATTTACCCGAATATAAAATGCAATTTGAGCGTCCTGCATTTATAACGGGCATAGAAAAACTTACAGCTACTGAAAAGGGAACGGCGCTTCACACTTTCTTACAGTATGCCGAACTTTCAAAACTTTCCGATCAAAATGACGTCAGGGAAGAAATAAAACGCCTTGTTGAAAATGAATTTATCACACGTGAGCAGGCTGATACTCTTGACGTTAAGTCAATACTTGATTTCGGCAACAGCTCCGTGTTGAAAAAAGCATTGTTGTCAGGAAGTATTGAACGTGAAAGACGCTTTAATATAAAGGTTGAACTTGGATTTTTGTCAAAGCTTACCGATGAAAAACTCAACAGCGATCCAAGCAGTCTTGTGATAATGCAGGGTGTTATCGACTTGCTTTACGAAAACGGCGGTGATTATACCATAATTGACTATAAAACCGACCGCAATATTACGGAAAATGAACTGCGTGACAGATATTCCTCACAGATGGAATTATACAAGTATGCGGTGAAAGAAATCACGGGTTGTGAACACGTAAATTGTGTAATTTACTCATTTTATTTAAAAAAAGAGATAAATGTCTGAAAAAGCACTTGCATTTTTTGATTTTATGTGATAACATAACACCTGTTGAAAAATTATCTTTTGAAATGAGGTGAACTGCATGAAGGAAGGAATTCATCCCGATTATCAGCCCACAACAGTTACATGTGCGTGCGGCGCTGTAATTGAAACTGCATCTACAAAGCAGAATATCAAAGTCGAGGTATGTTCAAAGTGTCACCCCTTCTATACCGGCAAGCAGAAGCTGGTTGATTCTGGCGGTAGGGTTGATAGATTCAACAAGAAATACGGCCTCAAATAAAAAGCGTATACGTAAGACATCGGTTTTGCCGATGTCTTATTTTTATATTTACTTTTATATTACTGAGTGATAATATAATAATATATGTCTTGAAAGGAGTGGCGTGATGAAAATATCCTGCGGGCAGTATGAGACTGCGATAGGAAGAATAAATATCTATGCGGATGAAAACGTTTTATATGCCGTCTCCTTTGAGGCTGATGATGATAACAAAAGGAAGTATCTTTCAAAACATATAAAGGACGCTCAGTTTGCAGGGCCGAACGTGATGACGGAAAGGGCTTTTTCACAGATTACGGAATTTCTTTCGGGTAACCGACGTGATTTTGAACTTGAATATAAACTTTTTCTTTCGGATTTTGCGCAAAAAGTGACAGAGTGTGTTTTGAAGATTCCTTACGGCGAAACGGTCACGTATTCCAATATTGTAGATTCAATGAAAGCAACTAACGCCTTCAGGGCGGTGGGAAATGCACTTAATCATAATCCGCTTCCGATAATCATTCCTTGTCACAGGGTTAATGCAAGGGGCGGTATGCTGTCGGGATATGCAGGCGGAACGAAGGCAAAACGCACTATACTTGAAATAGAAAACAGGGTTAAACTTATATCGCAGAGTGAGATTGTCAGTGCAGATGAAATTATAAATCCCGGTCTTACCGCTTACGTGCGAAGTCTGTCAGGTGAAGTTTTCAGAAAAGATATACTTGAATATGCCAACAAGAATAACGTTCCCGTAAGTAAACCCGAAACGCTTGCTTTTATCGGTTCTTTACTTTCGGTTATGCAACCGAAAAAGATTCTTGAAATCGGAACGGCGGTCGGGTATGGAACGCTTTATATGAAAAGTGTGTGTGATGCGAAGATAACGACCGTTGAAAAAGACGAGGATACGTATAAAACCGCTGTGGAGTTTACAAAAGGCAGCGGGATAGAGCATATTCTTGCTGACGGTGTGGAATTTGCGAGAGAATGCACACAAAAATTTAATTTTATATACGTTGACTGTGCAAAAGGTCAATACGTAAACTTGTACGACAGTGTGAAGAAACTGCTTACGGAAGGCGGTGTTGCATTGTACGACAACGTTTTGTATAAAGGCATTTCGGCGGGACTCGGTGTAGTCAAGCATAAAAACAGAACGATAGCAAACAATCTGATAACTTTTAATGAAATGGCGATGAACGATGATGAAATGCAGGCATCGCTGATAACTTTGGGGGATGGATTGTTGATGACGGTGAAAAGGAGCAAGGTGAATGGATAAGAAGTATATACTTGCACTTGATGAAGGAACGACAAGTTTAAGAACGCTTGTTTACGACGTGTCGGAGCATAAACTTAAAGCCTCGGCGAACATTCCGTTTGAGTAGATTTATCCTCAGCCGGGTTGGGTTGAACACGATGCCTCTGAAATATGGGAGGCTCAGCTTTCAACGATTAAGGAGGCAACGAAGGATATTGGCATAGAGAATGTTGCTGCAATCGGCATCACCAATCAGAGAGAAACGGTGGTTGCGTGGGACTGCGATACGGGAAAGCCTCTTTATAATGCTATAGTGTGGCAGTGTCGCAGAACTGCAAAAATGTGTGAAAGCCTTGAAAAAGACGGTCTTTCGGATATGGTTAAGAAAAAAACAGGACTTCTTATAGACCCGTATTTTACCGCTACCAAAATAAAGTGGCTTCTTGATAACGTGCCCGAAGTAAAGGCATGCTGTGAGCAGGGTAAACTTATGGTAGGCACGATTGATACGTGGCTTATATACAAGCTTACGGGCGGAAAAGTTTTTGTTACCGATTATTCAAATGCTTCAAGAACGATGCTGTTCAATATAAATACTCTTGAGTGGGACAGAGAAATTCTTGACTTGCTCGGAATAGACGAGAAAATACTGCCGAAGGTTGTACCGTCAGTCGGCGTTGTCGGTTACACCGACGAAGAAGCGGTCGGTGCTAAGATAGCAATATCGGGTATCGGCGGAGATCAACAGTGTGCATTGTTCGGACAGAATTGTTTTGATGTGGGAAATGCAAAAAACACCTACGGAACAGGATGCTTTATTCTTATGAATACGGGTGATAAGCCTGTTCGTTCACAAAACGGTCTGCTGACGACGATTGCGTGGGGGATGGACGGCAAGGTCACATACGCTCTTGAAGGAAGCGTTTACAATGCAGGCTCTGTTATCAAATGGCTACGTGATGAACTTAAAATGATAAAAAGTGCCGCAGAAACGGATACGATTGTCTATGAGGTTGAAGATAACGGAGGCGTGTACTTGGTACCTGCGTTTACGGGCCTCGGGGCACCGTTCTGGGACAGTTATGCGAGAGGAACTGTCGTCGGAATGACGAGAGGTACGACGAGAGAGCATTTTATACGTGCTGCGGTTGAAAGTCTTGCATTCCAGAGTAAATGTATTTTCGATGCAATGGCAGAAGATGCGGGAATGCCGATAACGGAACTTAAAGCAGACGGTGGTGTGTCGGTATGCGATTTTCTGCTTGCACTTCAGGCAGACCTGCTTGATATACCCGTTATGAGACCCGAGGTTACGGAATCGACGGGACTCGGTGCCATTTATATGGCAGGTATTGGTGCAGGTATATGGAAGAGTACCGATGAAATAAAAAAGAACTGGAAACTTGCACGGAAGTTTGAACCGTCCGACAGAAAAGAACTCAGTAATAAAGAGTACAAAACGTGGCTTCGGGCAGTAGAGCGTGCATCAAATTGGATTGAAGAATAATTTTGTGAGGAGATAGAAATGGCAAAACAGTTAGAAAAAAATTATAATCCTGCCGAGGTTGACGACAGGTTATATCAGACTTGGATGGAAAAAGGCTATTTTCACGCCGATTCATCTACGGGAAAGAAACCCTATACGATAGTGATGCCGCCACCGAATATTACGGGACAGCTTCATATGGGACACGCTCTCGACAACACGTTACAGGACATCCTTATTCGTTTTAAGAGAATGTCGGGTTACTGTGCTTTGTGGCTGCCCGGTACGGATCACGCTTCTATTGCGACAGAGGCAAAGATTGTTGAACAGATGAAAAAAGAGGGGCTCACTAAAGAGGGCATAGGCCGTGAAAAGTTCCTTGAACGTGCGTGGGCATGGAAAGAACAGTACGGCGGCAGAATTTGTGAACAGCTTAAGAAAATGGGCTCGTCATGTGACTGGGACAGACTTCGTTTTACAATGGATAAGGGCTGTAATGATGCCGTAAATGAAGTTTTTGTACGCCTTTACAATAAGGGACTTATCTATCGTGGTGAGAGAATAATCAACTGGTGTCCACACTGTCTTACGTCCATCTCGGATGCAGAGGTTGAGTATGAGGAGCAGGCAGGTCATTTCTGGCATCTCCGCTATCAGCTTTCTGATGGCAGCGGTTATATCAATCTTGCTACAACTCGTCCCGAGACGCTTCTCGGTGATACTGCAGTAGCGGTAAATCCCAATGATGAGAGATATAAGGATATTATCGGTAAGACGGTAATTCTGCCTATCGTTCACAGAGAGATTCCGATAGTTGCAGATGAATACGTTGAAATGGATTTCGGAACGGGTGTCGTTAAAATCACACCCGCACACGACCCCAATGACTTTGAGGTTGGTCTACGTCATAATCTGCCCGTTATAAACGTTATGACGGATGATGCCAAGATAACAGAGGATTATCCCAAATATGCGGGTATGGACAGATTTGAGGCTCGTAAGGCTATTGTTGAAGATCTTGAAAAAGAGGGTGCACTCGTCAAGGTTGAGGATTATGCACACAACGTCGGCACCTGCTACCGTTGCGGCACAACCGTTGAACCCCGTGTTTCGAAGCAGTGGTTTGTTTCAATGAAGCCTCTTGCAAAGCCTGCCATAGAAAAGGTTAAAAACGGTGAAACGAAATTCGTTCCCGAAAGATTTGATAAGATATACTTCCACTGGCTTGAAAATATCAGAGACTGGTGTATTTCAAGACAGCTCTGGTGGGGACATCAGATACCTGCTTATTACTGTGATACCTGCGGTGAGGTTGTTGTATCTAAAGATGAAGTGAAAACCTGTCCCAAGTGTTCAAAGCCTATGAGAAGAGATCCCGATACGCTTGATACGTGGTTCTCATCTGCACTCTGGCCCTTCTCAACACTCGGTTGGCCCGAAGAAACGGAGGACTTAAAGTACTTCTATCCCACGAACACACTTGTAACGGGATACGATATCATTCCGTTCTGGGTAATGAGAATGATGTTCTCGGGTATTGAACAGACAGGTCAGGTTCCGTTTGATACGGTGCTCATTCACGGTCTTGTACGTGATGCGCAGGGCAGAAAGATGAGTAAGTCACTCGGAAACGGTATTGACCCGCTTCTCATTATCGAACAGTACGGTGCGGATGCACTCAGATTTATGCTTGCAACGGGTAACTCACCCGGAAACGATATGAGATTTATCGATGAAAAGGTCGTTGCGGCAAGAAACTTTGCAAACAAGATATGGAATGCATCAAGATTTGTTCTTATGAATCTTGATATAGATGAAGTATCACTTCCCGAAGATTTGATTCTTGAGGATAAATGGATTCTTTCACGTCTTAACAAGACGGTAAAAGAAGTCAATGAAAATCTTGAAAGATTTGAAATCGGTATTGCGGCAACTAAACTTTACGATTTTGCGTGGGATGATTTCTGTGACTGGTATATTGAACTTGTAAAGCCCAGACTCTTTGAAACCAACACCAATGAGGCGACGAAGAAGTCTGCACAGCAGGTACTTCTCTACGTGCTTACGGATATTCTCAAGGCACTTCATCCGTTTATGCCGTTCATAACAGAAGAAATCTATCAGAATATACCGCATAATAAAGAATCGATAATGATTGACGACTATCCGATATTCAGAAATGAACTTGTTTTTGATGCTGAAGAAGCGGAAATGAACAAGGTTATGGAACTTATCAAGGCGGTAAGAAACAGAAGAAGCGAGATGAATATTGCACCCTCAAAGAAGGCACATCTCTACATTGAAACGGAGAATGCTGAACTCTTTGAAAAGGGTAAGGGTTATTATGAAAGACTTGCCTCTGCATCGGGTGTTACGGTAGGAAACGGTTTTGATATTCAGAATGCTGTAACGATAGTTACTGACGGTGCAAAGACGTATATTCCGCTTGCGGAACTCGTTGACGTTTCTGCCGAACTTGACAGAATGGCAAAGGAAAAAGAAAAACTGCTTTCTGAAATTAAACGAGTAGACGGAATGCTTTCCAACGAAGGCTTCGTTTCTAAAGCGCCTGCGGCTAAAATTGAGGCTGAAAAGGCTAAGAAAGAAAAGTTTGTAGCAATGCTTGAAGCTCTTGAAAAGAGCATTGAAGAACTTAAAAATATGTGAGGACTATGAATTACACAGAGGCACTTGAATTTATACACGGCAGAGATCGTTTTGGTGAATATAAGGGGCTTGACCGTATGAGAGAACTTATGGCTTCTCTCGGAAATCCGCAGGATGATATGAAATTTATCCACGTTGCAGGAACAAACGGTAAGGGCAGTACGGTCAACCTCATTGCCTCGGCACTTCGTGTGGCAGGCTATAAAACGGGTATGTATATTTCACCTTTTGTTGAAGAATTCGGTGAAAGAATGCAGATAAACGGCAAAAATATACCTGATAATGACCTTGCGGACTTGACGGAAAAAGTAAAAAATGCAATTGACGTGCTGGACGGTAAGGGCACTTATCCGCCCGTTACGGAATTTGAAGCGGTAACCGCCGTTGCGTTTTGTTACTATGCAAAGGAAAAGTGTGACGTAGTTGTTCTTGAAGTCGGACTCGGCGGTAGGTTTGATGCTACGAATATAATCAAAGAACCGCTTGTGTCGGTTATAACCTCAATTTCTCTTGACCATACTGCAATTTTAGGTGATACCTATGCAAAAATTGCAGAGGAAAAGTGTGGGATAATCAAGAAAAACTGTCCGGTGGTACTATATCCGGTTTGTCAGAATGACGTTTTGGAAGTTGTGGAGAATAAATGTGATGAAATGAATGCACCTTTTATCCTGCCAAACGTATCTCTGATAAAAAATCAAAAGATAGCATCCGACGGTGCATCTTTTAATTACAAAGACGTGGATTTGGCCGTTTCTCTTGCAGGAGTACATCAGGTTTACAACGCCGTAACGGCATACGAAGCACTTAGTGTATTGCGTCAAAACGGTATGAAAATTGAAGATGAACATATTAAAGACGGTTTTTCGAAATGTCAGTTCTTTGGAAGACTTTATAAACTGACGGATAACATTATTTTTGACGGTGCACATAATCCTGACGGGATAGACGCTTTGTGTGATTATATCGACAGTTTTGTTGACGGCAATCTCATCGTAGTGATGGGAATGGTTAAGGATAAGGAATATCCCTATTGTATAAAGAAAATAGCATCACTTGCAGACGAATATATAGCCGTAGAAGTTTCTTCACCGAGAAAGCTTTTATGGCAGGACAATCTTGAAGAAGCAAAAAAATATTGCGGTAACTCGAAAGGCTATGCAGACGTTGAAAAAGCAATTAAAGACGTTATGGATAAGCTTTCTGACAATGATACGTTGATAATTTGCGGGTCGCTTTACCTTTTGGGTGAGGCAAAAATTGTCGTAGAGAGGTATCTTTTATGAAAAAGGTGTTACTTACAGTTTTAGCCGTTGTTATAATGCTGTCACTTTGCGGTTGCAATCAAATGGATGACGTACAAAAAGTGTATTGCGGTGCGGCGCACAGCGGTGCACTCGATGAAGACGGCAATCTGTGGCTGTGGGGCGATAATTTTTTCGGTCAGCTTGCAAACGGTAAGAAAACTACGATTAAAGACGACGTTACGGTAGTAGAAAATAACGATGCATATTCACCTGTGCTGACGTTTGAAAACGTTAAGGATGCGGCACTCGGAAACGGGTTCACACTTGTGCTTTTTGATGACGGAAGGCTTCTGTCTTACGGCAGAAACGATATGTCTCAACTTGGCAGAAAAGATGATGCGGATGAGTGTATTCTTACAGATGTGATACAGGTATCAACCTGCACTCATACAAGCGCGGCAGTTACCTCAAACGGTGATTTGTATGTGTGGGGTAAGAGTATTGCGGGATATGACGGTGAAGTTGAAACGGTTGACACACCTACGGTAGTTGCGAAAAATGTGGTGTCGGTTTCGGTCGGCGGTTCACACCTTGCATACTTTGATAGTGACGGGAAACTCTGGGGACTTGGCTATCTGGCAAATCTCGGACCGGGTTATGATACTGTAAACGTGTTTGTAACGGAACCGATGCTTATATCTGAAAATGCAAAATACGTCTCCTGCGGAAGTCAGACCACGTTTTATATAGACGAGTCGGACGTTCTTTGGGGAACGGGGGCAAACGGTTTCTCAGGCTCTGTCGGTGACGGTAGCGGAGAGTGGTGGATATACGATTACCGTGAAGTTGCTCGTGACGTTAAAGAAGTTTACGGCAATGCCGCAATGTATCTGTCAAATGACGGTATGCTGTATGCGTGGGACGAACTTTCGGATACGATAAAATTCCGTGACGAAAACGGTGAGGAAACGGGCGGTCAGGTCGGCGAAGACCCGATTGCTACGTACGGACCTACGCCTATCGAATTTCTGGGCGGAATGAAAAACGCTGCAGGAAGCGGTTCGCACAGCATAGCCGTTGATGAAGACGGATACGTATATACATGGGGTCTCAATACTTTTGGCAGACTCGGAAACGGAAAATGTACCGTTTTAGAGAGAAAACTACTCTTTGATGACGGTGAGTATACTGAGTACGAATATGATAAGACCGTTGACGAAGACGTAAAAGAACCTTTAAAAATAAGATAAATACATTTTTTGACAAAAAAATAACGTAAAAAAACCTATCATTGAATTGATAGGTTTTTTTGATTTTAGAGAAGAGAGGTAAAAAATGAGATATTCAATAGAAAATATCGGAAAAGAGCTAACCGTTCACATAAGCGGGGAAATAGACCATCACAACTGCATATTTTTGAGGGAAGAAACAGATGCGGCTATACGGGAATATAAACCGCAAAAACTGAAAATTGATTTTTCGGGGCTTGATTTTATGGATTCTTCGGGGTTTGGATTTGTGATGGGCAGATATAAACTTATGAAAAAATATGACGGTAAAGTTTCGGTCTGCGGTTGCAGTGCACGTATTGAGAAAATGCTTAAAATGTCGGGTGCACAGGCGTTTGTACAGATAGAAAGAGAGGTAAAATATGAAAAATGAAGTTAAAATCACGTTTATGTCACTTTCGGTGAATGAGTCGTTTGCAAGACAGGTGGCGTCGTCGTTTACGGCAATGCTCGATCCTACGGTGGACGAGCTTGCAGATATCAAAACCGCAGTATCGGAGGCGGTTACAAATTGCATAGTACATGCATACCCTGATACCGTCGGAAAGATAATGATGACGCTTAAAACAGACGGAAATGAGGTAACTGTTTCGATAAGAGACAAAGGTATAGGCATACCCGATGTAAAGAAGGCTATGGAACCTTGTTATACGACGGCGCCTACTGAAGAACGTTCAGGTAT
>JAFWXR010000049.1 GCA_017517965.1 Clostridia bacterium | reverse complement strand
TATCTGTTTTAAATTTCGTCCGTGGTCTGCAACGATGATGATTTTTGTGTTGTCGTACACGCCCTCTGCCTTCAAATGGTCAAGCCACGTGCCAAGACGGAGCATTGATGCCATATTGATATGGTAATGGCTCATTTCAAACGTGCTGTCAACCGTCATTTTAACACCGTCAACATTGAATCTGTCCTTGTGGGCTTCATCGTATTCGGTATTATCGACGTTCATCGACGGAACGTAATCGGGCGTCTGAAGAAGTGCAGGCTCGTGTGTGGAATCGTTTGTCATAAACAAGAATGTGTTTTTCTCCTCATCCGTGACATTCGTCATTCCTATCATATTTTCAAGCACCTCGTACGACTGCATAAACGGTGCGTAAAGTCCCTCTGCCGTTGACATATCGTGTATGGTCTGACTTGTGGTATTTCCCTGCTCAAAATCAGCCTCGACCTGATTGTAAAGTCCGTCACCGTATACAGACGGCTGGAAGAACAAGGGCATACACTTCATAAAGCTCAGACAGAAGAAATTTCTGTGATTGTTTTCTATGACCTTTTCCTTTTGCGAAAGCTCGCCGAATCTGCCCTTTGTGATGTAAGCATCAATGTCGGTATACTCCTCAAACACGGTAAGGTCGGGAATCCACTTATAGTTTGCATAAACAGGGTCAAATACCGTTACGTCGTAGCCGTTCTGGTCAAACAGCACGGGCATAACCTTCAAAGCCTCGTTGTGCTTTGAAACGAGGGATTCTTTATCACGTTTATTAAGCTCAACGGGGGTGTACTCATATCCGCCGAGCAATGCGGGGGAGGCGAAATTCGTATAGCCGCCGAACGAGATCGTGTTTTTGTAGTACGTGAAGCCTGCAAACATCTCACGAAGCTCGGGCTTTTCGTTGAACATATAAGGCACGTACTGTCCCATTGCACGGTCAAGCATAATTACAATTACGTTTTTGCCGTTTTTGGAAAGCGTGAAATCGGGGATAGAATCATTGTCAGCCGACACTTCATTTACAGAGGTGTTTATTGCCGAAACATTCACCGCCGACATACCACCGACAGCAATAATGGCTGTTAAAAGCACGCTTGACGTTATGCGCTTGAATTTAATACAGCAGAAAATGAGAAGTGCGCAAAGCGCAATTATTATAAGCACGTTTATCCACTGCTCAAGGATGCCGAAGCTGACACCGTTTTCATACTGAAGCGTGGGGGAGATAACGCCGAGATCCGTGCCGAAGAACATATAGTTTACGACCGTGACACCCGAAAGCACCCACATCAGCCTTTCAAATATGACCTTTCCTTTTGGGCTTGCAAGCCAATAGAACACCCCAAACCAAACGAGGAAGAAGCCGCCCGCCATACAAGCAGTACGCAAAACGTACCAAAGAGGATTATGAAAATGCGTAGCGTCGATATACTCCTGCGCTGAGGATGAAATGAACGCAGACGGTATAAGCACACCCAGAAGCACCGTCAGAAACACACCGCCGAGGATAAATGAAAGTCGGTTAGGTGTATACTGCTTTTCCCCCGGCTTGATGCTTACGTTCTTCTTTATAACGTGGATCAAAAGCGGAAGCTGTAACAAAAATGCAAGCGCAAGAAGTGCATTTTTAAGCTCTGTTTTTGCTTCGGTTGACGTAAAGAATGCATAAAGGCATACGATTCCGACAACTGAAAGACCGATGCGCAAAACCTTTTGAGGATTTTTTA
>JAFWXR010000048.1 GCA_017517965.1 Clostridia bacterium | reverse complement strand
TGGTATGCAGGTTACGTAGCGTGGGCTGCAGAGAACGGAATAGTAACGGGTGTCGGAGAAGGCAAGTTTGCACCAAACGACAACGTTACGAGAGAACAGATAGCGGCAATTCTTATGAGATATGCTGCAACAAAGGGAATAGAGACGAGTGTCGAGAGCACAGAAAAGTATGATTCAATGAAGGATACGGCAAATGTATCCGAGTATGCGGTAGATGCACTTAAGTGGGCAACTGCAAACGGAATCATAAACGGTGCAGAAGGCAATATCAATCCGAAAGGAAATGCTACGAGAGCAGAAGTAGCACAGATGATAATGAATTTCTGCAACACGTTCTCTATCTAATCACAATGGAAAACAGGTACGGTCAAAACAGACCGTACCTGTTTTTTATTTCAATCATTTTTTTTGGTTATTCTTCCGATTTTTGTGTATGTTTATCCAAAGTGAGCGTGAATTATTGACACGTTTTGTTTATGTTATATATAATTATGCTGAAGAGTTGTTATCCTACATTGATAAACGTGTATAGCACACAAAACTATCGGTGTAGTGATATAGATAAAGGAGGAAAATTATGCGAAAATCAACAAGATTACTGGCGATATTTCTTGCAGTTTTAATGGCTGTATCGGTATTTCCGGTAAGTGCGTTTGCTGCTGATTACATAGTAGAAGCAGTAGACACATCAGAACTCGTTATGGAAACAAAGTTTCTGTACCCGGGCACAGACAAAGCATGGGGTACGAAATCTAGGGATACTTACGTAGAATCTCCGGTCTTCTACACGGAAATTCCGGCAACGGTGAACGGTGAACCCACCACGCTCGTTGTTGATAAAGAATGGACGTGTTTTGATGAAGAGGGAGACGAAACGGAATTTGACGGTACGGCAGTAGACACAACCTACTATTTTGAACCCGTATTACCTGCGGGTTACGAGTGGGGTGATGATGTTGAAGTACCGAGAATCAAGGTTGAAATTATAGACGGTGCGATAATTTATAACGTATCAAGTTCAGCCGGTGTTTCAACAGCACATACAGAGCCTATTCCGATTGTATTTAAGGATGCAGGTAATATCTATGATGCAACGGGCTGTAATAAGATGGCAACGGCTAACTACTATTTTGCTGCAGGCCTTATAAAGTATGCTACGGGTGCCACAAAACAGCAGTTAACAACACCTGCGTATGATACCAAGATAACCGCAACAGGTACGATCGATAAGATAATTGTCGGTGGTGGACTTAACCTTCCTCTTGACGGTAGTACATACGTAAATTTTGTCGATGCAACGAGCAGTATTACTGTGTTTGGCGGTGCTATGGCAAGATCTGCAAATCTTTCAACAACTGTTTCGGGTGATACGCATATCACGTTCGTTGACTCTGCTGCAACTTCAATCTACGGCGGCGGTAATACTGTAAGCAATACCGGTTCAGATGCAACGGTTGCAGGTAATGCTTATATTGACGTTTCGGGTAAAGTAGCAGTTAATAATATTTTTGCCGGCGGTAACTCTCTTAAAACAAACAGTAAATCAGGCGTTAAGGGAACCGCATACATAAACATCCACGACCTTGAAGCAGGTTCTTCGATCGGCAAGGTTACAAGATTCGGTAATACTGAGGCAAATGGCGCAGCAGCGCTTGAAGTTGATCTTGACGATACGAGTAAGCTCCTTCTTGCTGAAGGCGTCATCGAAGGCGTCTCAACGACGGGCGTAACCGATTCTAAAGTAACCGTCAGAATCAACGGTGAAAAATTTGTAGGTGTCGTTGATGATGACGACCTTACAGGTATAGATGACGTTGTTGTTAAAGACGATGTTCTGCCTACTCAGTTTGGCGGTATTTCAGGCTTTACATGGGATAAGAATACCCAGACAGTCGGTATGAATCAGAAGTTCACACTTACTGCACCCGATGGTTATTTCTTTGAAGACCTCTCGAAAACGAGAGAATTTACAATAACCGTAAATGCAGGTTTCGTTGCAGTAACAGGTGTTACACTTGATAAGGATAACGTGTCTTTGGACGTTGGTGCAGAAATCGAACTCACAGCAACGGTTGAACCTGAAAATGCAACGGATAAAACTGTTGCGTGGTCATCAAATGATGAAGGCGTTGCAAAGGTTGTTGACGGTGTTGTAACTGCAATGGGCGAAGGCACGGTTACTATTACGGCAACGGCAGGCGGTTATTCAGACACCTGTGTTGTAACCGTAACTAAGGCTGCTGTAATCACAGCGGTTGACACTGAAGGTCTTGTACTTAACACGACTCTTCCTTACGGTTCGGGCGTAGAGGCAACGGCAGAGCCGAAGTTCTATGATACACTCTCCGTAACGGTAAACAGTGAGGAAACCAATCTTTCAGGATTCACATGGAAATGTGATAACTATAACGGAACAGAGACGGGGACTTACAGCTTTACGGCAGTAGCGCCGAGCGGTTATACGTGGTTCGGCGGTGCTCAGGCACCCGTTATCACGGTTGAAGTAGTTGAGGCATCCTATAATACATCCGGCGGTCGAGTTGGTATAACTACGGCAAACGGAAAGCCTTTGCATATGATTTTCAAGCCCGACAGCGAGGGAACTTACAGTATATTTGATGCAACGGGCTACAATATAATACGTAAGAATTATTCTGTCGGCGCAAGATACGTTGCTGCGGCGCACAGTTCGTCTACGTTTAAGGACGCGGCAGGCTATAAGTCAAGCGGTGATACGAAAATAACCGTTCAGGATGCGGTTGCTACCGCGGTACTTGGTGCGGGCCACGCTGTAGTTCATGAGGGCGATACGTACGTATACGTTATTAACTCAACCGTTCAGCTCAACACGTCAACTGATTGGGACGGTTGTGTATTCGGCGGCGGTTATTATAAGGCAACCCTTACGGGCGATTCGCACGTATACATCGTCGATTCAACTATAGGAAAGGGTGTATACGGTGGCGGTACCAACAGTTACGGTACAATCACGGGAGATGCCTATATTGATATTTCGGGTCTGGTAAGCATCCCCGAAGTAAACGGCGGTAACCAGAAGAGTACGGCTGTTGCAGGAACAGCATACGTAACAATCCACGACCTTAAAGAAGGCTCTGTAATCAAAAAGATTACGAGAGGTACAACCAGCAAACTTGTTGTAAACATCACAAGTTCAGCAGACGTATCAGCTGAGTCACTTCTTAAGAACGTTGAAAACTACGACAGCGATCCTAATACGACGGTTTATCTTGACGGTAAACTGGTGCAGAAGGTAACTAAGGTTGAAATGCCTGCACAGCAAGTCTACAGCGTAGCAATCGGAACGCAGATAGACGGTATCGGTCTTCCCACTACGCTTACGGCAACCGTAAACGGACAGACGTCGGCAATAAATAACGTTTCATGGGTATGCGCAAACTACGATGCTGCTACAGCGGGCAAGTATACATTTACACCCGTGGTAACTGATTCGGCAGATACCGTATACAATATGGAGGAAAGCAATATTGATGATGTATCGGTTGTAGTAAGAGTACTTACGGGCAATCCGATTCAGCAGATAACGGAGTTTGCACCGATTGATGCAATATCCGTATCACTCAGAACAACGGAAGAACAGCTTGTATTGCCTGAGACGGTTACAGCAACGGTAAACGGTCAGCAGAAGCAGGTTGAAGTAGACCGTTGGATATGCAATACGGTTTATGACGGTTCGGTTTACGGTGCAGAGTATACGTACACTGCAACGGTATCGGGTGAATACTCGCATTCTGTTGCGGCACCGACTGTTGTTGTTAAAATAACAAGTGCAAAGATTACTCAGATTTACTTACCCAAAACGCAGACTACGTTCCCCTTGGGTACGGTAGAAACACCTACATTCTACGATACACTTGCAGTAAAACTTGACAACGGAACGGTTATGGACGTTTCAGGTTTTGAGTGGACGGTAAAGGATTACAACAAGGATACACTTGGAACATATACTGCAACTATAAGTGCAGTACCTGCAAATTATGAATTTGCGGCAAATCTCACTTTACCTTCTATCAGTGTAACGGTAGCAAGACAGAAACTTGATATATTTACGTTGGATACTATGGCATATTTATACGGTATGCCGGTAGTTATTGACGGTACGAGCAGCGCAACGTATATCTACGATATAACCGGCTGCAACAAAATATCACAGACTAACATTGCAGGAAAATCAGTTGGTTTGGGCGGTCCTCAGAACACGGCGGCACTTAAAACCACTTACGTTGAAGTAAGAGGCGGTAGTATCGCAACGCTTTACGGCGGTTCAAGACATAACGGAAAAGTTACTGATACGACGTATATCTACGTGTTTGGCGGAACAATCTCAGCAGTTTACGGCGGCGGTACGGGCGGTACATCTGCAACAACACGTGCAGAAACGGGAAATGCATACATTTACGTAGAAAATGCAAAAATCACCAAGCGTATCTGTGGTGCAGGCTATAAGGGCCGTGTATCAGGAGATTCAACTATAATCGTTAAGAATGCAACCGTAAACGCAATTTATTCAAGCTCTAACTATACGAAGACGATAGCAACGGTTGACGGAAAGATGACAATCAAACTTCTTGACGGTGCAAACGTAACGTCCGTTCTCGGTTCCGGTACGATAGCACCGACTAACGAGGTAGAAATCTATCTGTCAAAGAACGCTGCAATAACCAGTGAGCTTGATGCGACAGGTAACTCATACGTTAAACTTGACACAAAGATCTTCTACGAAACAGGCTTTGATTTAAGCAAGGTTCACGCAGAAGAACCGAACGTTAAACTCTATGAAGGTCATTTCCTTGATGACAGAGAAACGTTCGTTACGGACAGAGAAATAAAGATTGTTCGCAATGCAGGTTTAGTAAGAGGCAACGTTTACGTAGATTACGGCACAAAACTTGAGGATATAGGTCTTCCGACAACGTTTGAAGGTGAAATCGACGGTGAACTTCAGACGGTAGAGGGACTTACGTATACCTCTAAAAAGACTTACGACGGAAACACTCCGGGAACGTATGACTTTGTACTCAACGTTCCTGACGGATACCACTTACCGTTCTTCACAGTCAAGAATGCAGGTACGGTAAAGGTAATCGTAACAGAGCCTAACCAGGGTGGAAATATTACTGCAATTCAGTCAGAAGATCCTAACCATAAGTTTGCAAACGGTACGGCGATAGAAAATATCGGCTTGCCTTCAGCATACACAGCAACGGTATCGGGCGTGAGCAAGACTGTTCCCGTAAAGAACTGGATTGTAAAGAACGAATACGGCAGCGAAGTAACGTATGACCGTTATACGGCAGAAACTTACGTATTTACGCCTGTATTCGGCAGCGAATACACGGTTTCGGCACAGTTACCTACCTACACGGTAACCATTTCACCGTACAAACTGTTCTCGACTTCCAATACACGTTACATTAACGGTATTCCTGCCGTGATTGAAAGTGTTGATGCGACAACACGTATAGCAGATAAGAACAATAACTATCTTGGCCGCGCAGGAACGTATACTACCGTATACGGCGGTTCAAATAAAGAGGTTCTTGAATCTACAGACGTAACGCTTAAGAGCGGTACTATCAATTCACTGTACGGCGGTTCGGACTACGTTGACGTTACGGGCAACGTAAATCTCGTTGTAAACGGCGGTACTGTAACGTACGTTTACGGCGGATGCCGCCAGGCAGCATCAGAGAGTATTAACGTGGTTATAAACGGAGGTACTCATTCTTATCTGTGGTGCAACTACGGTGGTTCTGTTGAAAAAGGCGTTAATTACGAAATTAACGGCGGTACAATAACGAATCTCTATGCAGGTGCAAGAGGCACAGGTTACATCAACGGTGTTACACAGGAAGCAGATGAAGTTCTTGCACAGACTACTATAAAGGATAAGGGCCCGATTGTTGTTGAAAAGGGTGAACTTATTTCTGCAGTAGTAAACGTAAACGGCGGTACGATTTCGAATATATACGGTGCCGGCTACGTGGCAAACAGCGATATTTACGGTTCTGTAAAACTGTATCTGAACAACGGTACGGCAAACACCATATACGGTGGCGGTTTCCTTGAGGAAGCAATCACGTTAGGCAACGTATATATCGTAGTTGCAGACAGCTTTGATTGTGATACTATTTATGCCAATGCATCGGGTAAAATTCACGGCACGGCATATGTGGTAGTTCCCAGTACCTTCAACCGTTTTGATATATTGGGCTGGGAAGAAGAAGATGTTGATGACGATATGTCAGGCGATTCATCAGGTGACGCTGAGGATGAAGGCTCAACGGCTGATGTGGAAACCGAAGTAATAGTTTCAGGCGGTCACTACAAAGCAGGTGTACCGGTACGTATTGCTGTTTCCGGTTCAACTCAGAATGTTTATGCACGCGGTATTCCGATTAAGATAGTAGGGGAGACTTCGTCAAGCAGTGATGATGAGGATGAAGAAGTTGAAAACGTCGTAGTTACAACGTACATCTGGTACTTTGATGAAAACTACGATGCGGCGACTGAAACTCCCGAAACCTTCTCGTACGAAACGTATGTAGACAGAAACGGTAATCCGTTGGTACTTACAGGTGTATGGAGAAAGATTAACACAGCAATCAAATCATCTGCCGTAATCTACGGTGGCGGCAGACAGGGTACGAGTGATATACATCCGTCAACCTATGTTGAATTTAACGGCGGTAACATTGCTACTCTTTACGGCGGTGGCAGAAACAACACCGTTGGTGCAGCAAACGTTGTACTTGACGCTCAGGGCACCCATTCAATCAGCGGTGACATATACGGCGGTGGTACGAACACTGTAAATGTAGTTACAAACAAGACGTACGTTAAGATGCTTAACGGTTCATACAACAGAATCGTTGCAGGCGGTAATGAAATATCCAATAACGGCACACAGGTTGACGTATTTGGCGGTAGTGTAACCTATATCTACATGGGTACGATTATTTCAGACACTATAACGGCAGGTACGACAAAACTTACACTTGAAAACTGTACTGTAGAAAGTATTTATTCCGGCGGTGTCGGAACGGGTACCATAACGACGGGTGCAGCGTATATCGACATCAATGAAAACGTTACTATTACGGGAAGCATTTATCCGAAGGGTTCGGGAATACGTGCTGACGGTGTTGAATCAGGTCCCGTAAAGACTTGGGCGTACGTAAATCTTAACGATTCAGACAGTGTGTCCTCACAGTTTAAGAAAATCAAGTATAAGAAATCGCAGGCTCCTTACATATATGTAAATGGCGTGCTTCTCGGCGAATTGCCTGAAACGTCAGTTGCATCGTATGAACTTGCAGACAAGAAGGTTGAAGTTACAACTGCTGAGTCATCCGACTTCAGAGGTAACAGAACAATGATATTCCTTAACGGTATACCGACAGTTATAGCAGGTGACGGAAACGGCCGTTCATACTTATATCAGGCGAAGACTAAGGACGGTACGCTCAATGCATACCAGAAGAATGAAGACGGTACATTCAAGTACGATGAAAACGGCGACAGAATTTCCAACATCGTACGTGACCAGGTAACAGGTCAGGCTGTAAAGGGACCGAAGCTTGTAGACGTTGACGTTATCGACTGTGTTGTATACGGTGGTGCAAACGGTAAGTCTGTAGAAGACGTATACGTTGAATTCCATAACGGCGGTGCAATGTGGGTATTCTACGGTGGCTGCCGTGGCGGTAACACAGGTTACGATGCACAGGGCAATGAAGTCGGACTTCTTGAAGTAAGACAGTTTGACGGCGGTGCATTTGACCTTACTTACATCGGTAACGTACTCGGTTACGATGCATCAGGTGATCAGACGGTTAATGTAAAGGTTACAAGAAGCGTGTTCCTCGGCCTTGGCGGTGGAACAAGATTAGGCGGCTACGGCGGATTACACGGTACACGCGGTAGTGAAGAAAAGTTCCTTAACGGTTACTACAACAAGGCGGGCGATACGTTCACTTATACCGACGCTGTTGACGGTCAGGAATATGAAATAACGGGTACGTGGGAAGATTATAATCTTGACGTTACAAAGCAGGATTATGCAGATTACTACGAATCCACAAATGCTTACTTTAACGGTGAGAATAACACAGAATTCCTGCAGAGCGACTACTTTGTAGATCCGTATGACGATCATTATACGCACTACTGCTTATTTACAGGTATGGCATCCGGTTATGAATACCTTTCGTCAGTATCTTCAACGTTATACGCACCTGAACTCAACAGAACGTTCGGTAACACGTATTTCAGACAGTCTGCATACGAACTCAAGTATGATCCGCAGCTTGACTGGTTCGTTGAAGATTACAGCGATCCTATTGCGCAGTTCGCTTCTAAGGGTCCCGTATACGGCGGCAGTACATCAGGCTTAAGTTACGGCGATTTGAGATGCGATATGGAAGGTATTATGTCTCAGGAAATCCAGCCTCTCGGCAAACGCTCATCCGGTGGCAGAAACTACGGTCACGTATATATCAACCTGTATGAGACTGATACGTACCATACTCTGCATAATGCACTGTATAAGAACATTAAGGATAAGAGTGAGCCTAACGTTACGATAAATCAGAACTTCTATCCGAGATGGAGCTTTACTTCAGCGTGGGCACTTGATGCAGATCCGGAAATGGCTAAGTTTGCCATCAACAAGGGCTACGTAGACGTAAACGACCCGAAGGACGTAAGAGTTTCGATGCTTGCGGCGCAGGATGCGGCAAAACTTCTCAACTACTACTACACGGGCTCGTACGACGAGTATATAACCTCAGCTAATGCACCGCAGACACAGGGTTATCAGGATGTATGGGATGCATCAAACGATCTCGGCAAATTAGTCATCCGTTTCTTTGAAGGCAGAAAGCCTGCTCAGGACGGTGCTGAAAGATTCCTTATAAACAATGCCACCAAGTTCGGTGACAGCCAGTTTATCACGTTCCCGAACGGTGAAACGATGCTTATTGATATGGGTCAGACAGAGTCAGGTACCCTTATAAACAGCATCAGATACGTTCTTGAACAGTTGAAGGCACAGGGTAAAGGCGACGGTAAGACGATTGACTATTTCGTAGTTTCACATTTCCATAATGACCATGACTCCAACGCTGTTGCAGTGTTAAGAGCGTTTGACGTTAAAAACGTAGTCAGAAATCCGCTTAACGTTGCGGGTGGATTACGTCGTACGTGGCTTACGGTTGTTGACACAATGAATGCTAAGCGTGCAGCTGAAGGCAAGGAACTTATAAAAGAATTGATTTTAAGTCGTGGAGATAAAATTGTTATAGGTGAAGGCGACGAACAGGTTGTAATAGACATTCTCAACCCCGGCGATCACTCATACAAGACCTACACACTTGCAGAAGCAATCAGACAGACAGATAAGGGAAGCACTTCATTCCATAACCCGTGCGCTCTTGGTATGAAATTCACCTTCCAGGGTCAGACCTACTTTACGGCAGGCGATATCAAGGAAGATGCTGAATTGTCAATGGTAAGAACATACGGTAAGGAATTTATGAATTTTGACGTTATGAAGCTCAGCCACCATGGATTTGCTACGTCAAACACATGGGGCTTTATGAGTGCGGTTGATCCTGAAGTATGTATTCAGCCCATAAATGCAACTTACCACGCATGGACGTCTGTACCCTCTTACCTTGTAAACAACAATACGGGTGGCTACGGAGAAAACGTATTTACAATAGGTATTGCCGGTGACATTAAAGTGGCACTCGACGGTGATAATATCGTATCGACTACACAGTACAAGGAACGTGCGTTCGACCGCAATACTTCAAAGTATCAGACTCTTGATGCCAACTATTCGGGACTTCTCGATGAAGTTGAAAATACGATGGATGCACTTACGGTTGTATCAGACGGTGCAACAGCACCTTACGGAACGGCGTATATGTGGAACAGCCATGCAAACTACGTTGAAGGTCAGCTTGAAGAACTCTCAAAGAGATACTATTCAGGCACGATGTCAACAGCAATGCTTGAAGACTATACGTCAAAGCTCACGACACTTCTCGACTTTATTGACGACGCTACGATGTACGGCGGCAGCGATACAACGCCTGACGTTGAAGTTCCCGGAACACCCGGAGAAGACGTTGGTGGAAACGATACGACAACACCCGGCACATCCGGTGGTATTATCGGCGATATCGGCGGCGGTGACGCAGGTTCAGGTATCGGCGGTGGTGCAGGCGGTGCAGCACCCGGTGGTGCAATCGTAGGTCCCGCAGGCCCGTCGGTAGATGACGGTGAAACGACAGATCCCGTAACACCCGATGACAACAGAAGGTTCATCGACGTGGCAGAAACAGACTGGTTCAATAAAGCAGTAAACTACGTGGCAGATAACAATTACTTCCAGGGCGTAAGCGAAAACGAATTCGATCCTGACGGAAAGATGACGAGAGCAATGCTCGTGACAGTAATTGGCAGAATAGCAAAGGCTGACGTATCACAGGCAAAGAGTGA
>JAFWXR010000047.1 GCA_017517965.1 Clostridia bacterium | reverse complement strand
TTTTACCAACGCCTTCGGTCTCATAAACCGTAATCTCGTCTATGAGTTCCCGAAGAAGCGGCGCAGTCAGTTTTTCCATTTCCATAAATCTTCGGATAGCACCGATAAATCGCTCTTTGTTCTGTTGCATTGTGCCAAGATTATTTATCCTCTCGTTTAGGGATGCAATCTTAGTTTTTAGTTCCATACGCTCCACTTCGTATTTGTGGGATAACTGCATAAACCATTCATCTGTTACCTTGCCCGAAACATTGTCCTCATAAAGCTTTTCGTAAAGCTCGGCAACCTTTTGGTTTCGTGCCGTACAGCGTTGTAGTTCGCCTTGTAAGGCTTTGTGCTCGTTGATAATATCCTTTTGTGTCTTTTGGGCAAGTAGGTCTGCAAAGGCTTCCTCGTCGCTCTGCAAGAACCTTGCCATTTGCTTTAGTTCAAGCATTACTACTTGCTCTATAGCATCGGCTCGGATATAGTGTCGTGTTTCGCAAGTGCCACGTGTGTCCACTTTGTAGTTGGAGCAACTGAAATACTGAATATCCTTGTTTATGGTGTTTACGTGCGACCATAACTTGCTACCGCAGTCGGCACAGTAGAGCAAATCACAAAACATATTCTTTTCGGCATTATCCGCTTTCGGTGCTCGGCGTTTGGTTTTCTTGGTGAGCTTCTGTACCGCTTCAAAAGTTTCACGGTCAATAATCGGCTCGTGAACATCCTTGAACACCGCCCAGTTTTCTTCGGGGTTAGGAATACGGGCTTTGTTCTTAAATGACTTTGAATAGGTTTTGAAGTTGATTACATCACCGCAGTATTCCTGTTGAGCAAGTATCTTGGCTATGGTGGATTTGCACCATTTATATGGATTGGGTTGTGCTTTCTTTCCACCCCTACCAAGACCTTTTTCTCTCCAATATGCCATCGGGATTAACACCTTTCGTTCTTGAAGGATTCGGGCAATAGTTTCGTTGCCTTTACCCTCCAGGCACATACGGAATATATCTTGTACCACTTGTGCTGCTTCGGGATCAATAATCCATTTCTTTTTGTTTTCGGGCGATTTCAAATATCCGTATGGTGGTTGGGAAAGTGGCTCTCCTGCATTGCCACGAAGTCTGTGGGAGCTTCTCACCTTACGGCTGATATCTCTTGCATACATTTCGTTCATAACGTTACGAAAGGGTGCAAGTTCGTTTTCACCGTCTGCACTGTCTACACAGTCATTTACTGCTATGAAGCGAATATTTCTATCGGGAAAGTAGGTGTCGGTGTAATATCCTACTTGCAGATAATCTCTGCCGAGTCGGGACATATCCTTTACGATAATCACACTCACATATCCCATTTCGAGATCCTCAAGCAGTTTTTGAAAGCCGGGGCGGTTAAAGTTTGTTCCCGTATAACCGTCATCCACATAACTGCGAGTGTTTGAGAAGCCGTGTTCTTTTGCGTATTTCTGCAGCAGCTTCTTTTGATTAACGATAGAATTGCTGTCGTTATCTGTTCCGTCATCACGGGATAGTCGGCAGTATAAGGCAGTTATGCCGACATTATCTTTTTTCTTCGACTGCATTTAGTCCTCCTTTCCGGCAGTCGAACACACAT
>JAFWXR010000046.1 GCA_017517965.1 Clostridia bacterium | reverse complement strand
TTGAGGATAACGAAGGAAACCGCAAGGAGATTCTTTCCTTCGGTCCGCTTTGCGTTGCGCCGAAATATCAAAGGCAGAAACTCGGAAAGCTTTTGATCGAGCATTCCTTTGAGGTAGCACGAAAGATGGGCTACGACGTGAACATCAACTTCGGCAATCCGGGCAACTACGTCAGCCGCGGATTTGTGAGCTGCAAAAAGAAAAACGTGAGTTTTGTTGTGGACGGCAACTTCCCAACGGCACTTCTCGTTTACGAACTTATCCCCGGAGTGCTTGACGGCAAGAAGTGGATGTATATCGCCTCTACTGCCGCCGACTGCTGTGAGGACGTTGCTGCGGTTGAAGCATTTGATGCGACTTTTACACCCAAGGAAAAGAAGTGGATGCCCAGCCAAGAGGAATTCTACATTTATAGTCATTCATCTGTGGTAAGATAAACGTAAAAGCCGCTGAGGGGGAGAGATCCATCTCAGCGGCAATTTTTATCTTTTCTTATAAATGACAAGCTCGGGATTTTCGCCGTTTTCTTCGTAGGTGCAGATAAGGATAAAGTCCATATTGGCAACGACGCCGAAGCATCGGTCACCGCCGAATTCACACTCCAGCTGATTTCCGAGGTATGTGGCGTTATCATCAAGGAATTTGACGGTTTTTCCGTTTGGAAGACGGTATTCGAGATTGACGTAACCGCCCACAAGTGCGTTGAGCGTTTCGACCTTCGGCATTCCTTCTACGCCAAGGGCATTGATCTCGTCAATTAGTTTACGCTTGAATTCTTCAAACTTTCCGCCATCGTCAAGATTTTTGTATTTCTTCCAATAGTCGAGTCTGGGGAGCATTTCTTTCAGATATGCACGCGCCTGTTCCGAGGGGAAGGCTTCGCTTGCCATATTCTTTACACAGACCTCGATCAGATCGTCCATATCGTGATACATATATTCGCCGTCAGCATAGCACCACTTACAATATTCCTCGTTGAAAAAGCCATCAATTTCCTTACTGATGTTAGAATCTTCAAGAGGCATACCGCAGCATTGACAAATTAGTTTTTGCGGAGAGCCGAGAAGCGTGTTGATAGATACATCAAATAGTTTTGATAACAGTTTTAAGGTTTCGGTATTCGGTGTAGTTTCACCATTTTCCCAACGAGAAACAGCTTGACGGGTTACGAATACTTTTTCCGCAAGTTCATCCTGTGACATACCTTTTTTCGTTCTCAGTTCGAGAATAATATCTTTAGTTTCCATAATATCACCTCGCATTTATGATACTGCGATCCATAATCATAAACAAGCAACGCGCTGTTGCTGTCACCCTTTTATTTGCTGATTGATTTTTTGTGTTTGTCGTGGAGTCTTACCAGATTTTCGACTACCGCCATCTTCTCAATAACGGTTTTTACGATTTTGTCAAGCTCGCCGTCCTTGCAATAGTTTGCTTCCGTAATAAAGTCGACACGGTTTTCCGACATAAGCTGTGCGGCAACGTCCTTTTTTCGCTTGTTGAATACGGCTATGGATTGACCTTTATTTAACTTGACAAGCTTCATACACGGCACGTCCGTGAGTCCGTCACCTATGTAAATCATATTTCGAAAGGGGATACGACGTTCCTCTTCGGGAACGTAATCGTTTAAAGCTTTGTCGTCCCACACGTCGAGAACGCCCTTGTTGATTCTGAAGAGAAACTGCGTTTTGTTAGTGTAATTGACGGCAAGCTTCGGCCAGACTGCAACGTTGTTTTCATTATACAAAAACTCGCAGGCGTATACCTTTTTGAAATATTTATTGATTGAAGACCCTTCGATAATTTCTTTGATTCCCGAGGAGATTACGTAGTGCTCGATGACAACGCCGTTTTGCTCTCCGTATGCATTTATACGTTCAAACCAATCCTCGACACCGGGATAATATTCTATATCTTTTCCGAATGAAACGAAGGCATCACGTGTAACGGGAACCTGCTTTTCGGACGCTTTTTTGAGCATCTGATACATATAGGCGAGAATAGGGTCCATATTTTCGGATTCCCTGAGTTTTTTCGCTTCACTCCAGAAATCTTCGGGGGTTATTCCAAGATTGGGGATAAAGCCGTATTCCTGCATATCTTTCGTTGATAAGGTTTTATCAAAATCGTACATAATAGCAATAATCGGCGGTGTCGGTTTTGCCATAATCTGTCCTCCTGAAATTCCATTTGCTTTTATTTTATTCTGTCATACGGGTTGCTGTCAAGAAAGGTGTCTTTCTTGACACTTTTGGTCAGGTGAGTTTAAAGCTGCCGTTTGATTTGTTGTCGATAACAAACTCAAAGAATACGCCTTTGTTTATTACGGCAAGGTAGTCGGTGTAAAATTTGTCACCGTATTCTTTATCAATGAGTCTGAGCGTTTCACGGAGTTGGAGAAGTGTTGCAAATTCGTGCTTACAGGTGCCGGTGCAGTAACAGTTGCAGACGAGACCGCTGATTTCGCCGTTTCGGTAGTTAAATTCAACTTCGTAAGGCTTGCCTCCGTTTACGATTGCCCTGACGTTGCCATCTTTGATTTCAATGTAAATCACACGGTTTTCCATATAGTAGTCGTGTCCGAGGTCGGCGGTTGAATTGCTGATTTTCAGCCCCTTTAAATCTTCAAGGAGAAACTTTTCGTTATCCGTTGAGGACACGAATTCTTCGTTTTCGGACGGGGCTTTAAACCACGTTATAACCTTTTCGAAGGGCAAAACGTCAGGCTTATTTGCAATAAAATGCGAACCTGCCATAAAAATTTCACCTGTAACGCCCGTATCGGCAACACTTATCACACGCTTATAATCCGAAAGTTTGATTTTAAAGGTGTAGTTTATATCCGTTACACGACCGCGAAGCCCTTCAAGTTTTCCGTCAACGTATACGATGTCGCCGAGCTTTAAATCGAACTTGTCGTTGTAATATGAGCAGGTGAGATGACGGTCGGGAAAATAAACGTCAACGAGTGATTTTCTCGCACTCTCCGTATTTTTGTGCACAACCGTACTATCGTTTTGCTTGTTTTGATTTGTTTCTGTCCTGAAACCGATTTTATACATAATCATTCTCCTTTCGTTGTACAGCAACGGGGCGTATTGCGTTGTCGATATAGTATTTATACCTCCTGTGGTATCAATATAACACGTCAGTTGTCCGATAAAACGGACTGATACAGACGTTTTTCAAAAAAATAATATAAGAAAATCGTAAAAAATGCAATAAACTCAGAAAAAACAACAATGACATCGTGGCAGAAGTGTTATATACTGTTGTCAGATATATATGATCAATTCTTACAGGAGAGTGAGGAAAATGATGAAAAACGAAGTGAAAAATCGATTACATCTGATTGGAAACAGCCATCTTGACCCCGTTTGGCTCTGGCGTTTTCCCGACGGTCTGTCGGAAGTCAAGGCGACTTTCCGCTCGGCACTTGACAGAATACGTGAATTTGACAATTTCGTATTTACCTGTGCATGTGCATCGTATTATAAATGGGTTGAGGAAAACTGTCCGCCTCTTTTTGAGGAAATCCGTCAGGCAGTCCGTGACGGAAAGTGGATTATCGTAGGCGGTATGTGGATACAGCCCGACTGCAATATGCCCTCTTCGGAGAGTTTTGCACGACAGATGCTCTATTCACAGCGTTATTTTAAAGAAAAGTTCGGTGTGCAGGCGGTTACCGGCTACAACGTGGACTCCTTCGGACACAGCGCAGGCCTTCCCAGGCTTCTGCGTGAGGGCGGTATGAAAAACTACGTGTTTATGCGTCCTACAGACGGCTTCTTAAAGAACCCTGAAATGATATATCCGTTCCCCGACCGTGCATTCCGCTGGCACTGTGAGGACAACGAGGTCCTGACATACCGTGTTCCTTACGGATACCGTCAGAATTACACAGAAGAAAATCAGATTGCAAATCACGTAAGGGATGCAGAAAACTTCCCGTATCCCGTTATGGTTTTCTACGGCGTGGGCAATCACGGCGGCGGACCGACGATTAAAAATCTTCAGATTATAAACGAATACAATAAAAATAACCCCGGTAATGCGGTCATCTCTGATCCTAACAGTTATTTTGAACTGCTTCGCAATGAGCATATGGACAAATTGCCCGACTATACGGGTGAATTGCAGAATCATGCAAGCGGTTGCTACTCTGCAAATTCCAAAATGAAATATCTCAACCGTCAGTGTGAAAACAGACTCGGTGAGAGTGAGCGTCTTTCGGTGCTTTCGTCGGTATGTACCGATCACCGTGTTGACGTGGCAGAAAACCGTAAAGCTTGGGAAAAGGTTATGTTCAATCAGTTCCACGACATTATTACGGGTTGCTGTATAAAGGCGGCGTATGACGATGCGTATGCATTTGCAGGCTCGGCAATCACACATGCCGTAACCACGGAAAATGCGGCTATACAGCGCATTTCGTGGGCAATCGATACCGATAAGGGACTCTCTTCTCTGTCAAAGGATTACGGCGGTGCACTCTGGGAAACTGACGATCTCGGAACGCCCGTAGTAGTATTCAACCCGCTCAGCCATACGGCGAGAATTCCCGTTTCGGTACATCTCAACAGCGGCTCGGGTGTGACGGACGATGAGGGTAATCCCGTCCCACATCAGATTACACGTGCGGATTACACAAACCGTGCGGTAGACACAAGACATACCTCTTTCGTTGCTGAGGTTCCCGCATACGGCTGGCGTACCTACTGGGTTTACAGAAACCGCACGTTTGAACGTAATTCAGAGTCTGCTTTGCAGGTAGGTCCGCACCGTCTGGCAAACGACCGTATCTCCGTAACCTTCAATCCCGGTGACGGTGAAATCGCTTCAATCAAGACCGCTGAAGGCGAACTTCTTGGAGAATTCGGATGTCGTACACTCGTTCTTGATGACAGCCCGTACGATACGTGGGCACACGGTCAGTTCGTTTTTGAAGGAAAGATAGGTCAGTTCGGTCAGCCGAGCTTTGATATAGTGGATAAGGGCGAGTGTAAGGTGTCTTTACGTGTTACACAGACTTGGCAGAACAGCCGTCTTATCCGTACTTATACGCTTTATGCGAACGACGACAATTTATACGTTGACACGCGTCTTGTCCTTGCCGATGAGCGTGTTATGGTCAAATTTGCGTTTGATGCAGGTCTTCCCGAAGGTGAATTCCTCCGTGAAGTGCCGGGTGATACGATTACGACGGACCCTGCAACGCCCGACAGAAGAATCGCAGGACGTGAGTTACCCATGCTTCGCTGGATGGCAATTCGTGACGGCAAACGTGGTCTTGCGGTTATCAATAACGGCAGATACTCTTCTTCCTGCCGTAACGGTGAACTTCGTATGGTTGCAGCCCGCAGTTGTTATTACGGTGATCATTTCGGTCAGCGTGACGGACTGCTTCAGGCGCAGGATATAGGTGAGCATGAATTCCGTTATGCAATCCGTGCCTGCACGGATGATCTTACTGCCGTTGCAAGAACGGCAGAGGAGCTTAACTGTGAGTTCCCCGTTATTACGGAGACCTATCACAAGGGCAATCTTCCACAGAAGGCATCGTATGCATCCGTGGATAAGGATAATGTCACGGTAAGTTGCATAAAAACTGCTGAAGACGGCAACGGAATTATCGTTCGTTTCAATGAGATCGCAGGAAAAACAACGAAGTTCGTTGCAAAAGTTTTCGACACTGAAAACAATGCTGAAATCGCACCCTTTGCTATTGACAGTTACAGACTTGTAGACGGTTGCGCATACAGGTGCAATTTCATTGAGGAGTAGACGATGGATAAATATATCGGAATAGATATAGGCGGTACGAAATGTGCCGTAGTGGCAGGCGACGAAAACGGAAACGTTCTTGACCGTTTTGCAATACCGACGGGCGATTGCGAAGAAACGCTTGCACAGTTGTTTGATGCAGTTGAAAAGCATCAGGGATATAAGGCAATCGGTGTCAGCTGCGGCGGACCGCTCAATGCCGTTACGGGAACGATTCTGTCACCCCCTAATCTGCCCGGATGGGACAACGTTGAAATAACAAAGCGTCTAACAGAACGTTTTAAAGTACCTGCTTTTCTTCGTAACGATGCCGATGCATGTGCCGTTGCCGAATGGAAATACGGTGCAGGACGCGGAACACGAAATATGGTGTTTCTCACGTGCGGAACGGGTATGGGTGCAGGGCTGATTCTCGACGGTAAACTCTATTCGGGAACGAACGGCTCGGCAGGTGAGGTCGGTCATATGCGACTTACCGATGCAGGCCCCGTTGGATACGGAAAAATCGGCTCGTTTGAGGGCTACTGTTCGGGCGGTGGTATCGCACAGCTCGGCGAAACGGTGGCACGAGTGTATGCACAGCAGGGCAAGCCTGTTTCGTGGGCAGACGGAACGCCCGTTACGGCAAAACGTCTGGCAGAAGCGGCAAATGCCGGCGATAAGGCGGCACTTGAAGTGTGGAAATTAAGCGGACAGATGCTCGGAAGAGGCATTTCCATACTGATAGATTTGCTTAACCCCGAACGTATAGTAATCGGAAGTATTTTTCAACGCAGTGAAAACCTGCTTCGAGGCGAGATGGAGGACGTTATTGTCCGTGAATGTCTTGCACAGACGGCAGGCGTATGCGAAATCGTACCTGCACAGCTTGGTGACAGTATAGGTGATATTGCGGCAATCAGTATTGCCGTAAGCGGAATAAAAGGAGAGTTATAATGTATAATATAGAAAGTCTTTATGAACAGTATCCGAAACTTGAAGTATGCCGTGACGACATAAAAAAGGCGTTTGATGCACTCGTAGCCTGCTATGATTGCGACGGCAAGGTGCTTTGCTGCGGTAACGGTGGCAGTGCGGCAGACAGTGACCATATTGTAGGAGAATTGATGAAAGGTTTTCTTCTTCTCCGTCCGGTAGACGATGAGCGTATTCCGCTTGAATTGCGGGAAAAACTTCAGGGCGCATTGCCTGCCATCAATCTGACCACTCACTGTGCACTTTCAAGTGCATATCTGAATGACGTTGACCCGTCTATGATATATGCCCAGCAGGTCTACGGCTATGTACGCAAAGGTGACGTAGTAATCGGAATTTCAACCTCGGGTAATGCGAAAAACGTTGTAAATGCCATCACCGTTGCAAAAGCAATGGGTGCGACAACTATTGCCCTGACAGGTGCAGGTGGCGGAAAAATCGGCGAAATTGCCGACGTTGCAATCCGTGTTCCTGAGTGTGAAACCTATCGTATACAGGAACTGCATCTGCCCGTATATCACGCACTTTGCGCGGCAGTTGAAGCACATTATTTTGAAAAATAACGTTAAAAAAGCCCGTCTCAGACGGGCTTTTTTGTTGAATTCATTTTTCTGTATTGAACGGGAGTTGTCCCATAATGAGCGTTGAAACTGCGCATAAAATGTGAATATGATGAAAAACCGCTCGCAAGGCATATTTCCGTCACGGAAAAATCCGTGCTGACAAGCAGACGGCAGGCGTGTTTCAGACGCAGATTGACGAGATACTGTTTGAAGGTACACCCCGTATTGTTTTTGAAATAAGCCGAGAGATAGGTTGGGGTAAGATGAAGGTGTTTTGCAAGTGAATCCAGCGTTATCTGCTCGGTATAGTGACGGTGTAAATACAGCACCGCACGGCAGATAAGCGGATTGACCGACGGGGGCACGTTGCATCTCGGCGCACGGAGAAGCTCGATGATAATACACTCGAGCAGGGATTTTACGTAAGCGGAAGTATACGGCTGTTCAGGCTGATTCCCGACTTCCTGCAAAATCGTTGAAGCATATTGCTCTAAAACGGAGAATTTCTGTTCGTCAGGTGTTGCAATAAGTTCTACACCTGACATTTCAAGAGTCAATAAAGCGGCGTACATATCTTCGGAAATCTGATCTTCGCTGAACATAATTCCGATAAGTTCAATAGGCTCTTCCACCGTGATTATATGATTGTCGGCGGGTGTGAGGGCATATATTGTTCCGCGTGTAAGCGGATATTTTTTGCCGTTGATAATATTCGTGCCTCTGCCTGAGAGCACGAGTTCAATTTCAAGACAGTCGTGCCAGTGCAGAGAGGTCTGCTTTTTAACCGATTTGCGCTTAGCCTTTATCTGTAATGCTTTTTCGGCCGCATGCAGTGAGTATACCCTGCGTTCTCCCACGGTATCGCCCCTTTCCGATTGTATGTCATCATTATATCACGGTATTTTCGGGGCTTCAAGTCAATAGGGTGAGAGGGAAGGATAACTAAATTTTGCAACAAGTTGCAAAGTGAAATAATTGCTTCGCAATAGCTAAATAACTCCTTTGGAGTAGCTAAATTAAATTCGCTTTAAGCGTGTGTAACACATTTAGCTACCGCAGGTAATTTAGCTGAACTTGTTCAATTTAGCTCGCCGACAGGCGAATTTAGCTAAACAAAAAAACACCCAAAAGGGTGTTTTCTTGTTTTGGTGGGCCTTCGGGGACTCGAACCCAGGACCGTCCGGTTATGAGCCGGGAGCTCTAACCAACTGAGCTAAAGGCCCGTATTTTACTACGCTGATACATTATACTCGATTAAAACTGCAAAATCAAGAGGAAAATGTGAAGTTTTATCAAAATTGTATTAAAAAATTTTTGTGTTTGCAATGAAACACGACAAAATATACATCAATTTGCTTGACTTGCCGTATTTATTATAGTAAAATACATACTATAAGGAGTTACGGGGAGAAGGATATGAAACGCATAAAAAGAATTTTGCTTATCATACTCTTGCTGCTCGTTGCAGCGTTGATTGTTCTCGGAATACGCTACAAAGACTATATCAAAGCGGCGTATTACGGCCTGAAATATGATACCGATACGATATCGGGGCTGATTGAAGAGAATGACAAGGTTTACAGTGAACTTGGTAATGAACTTGAAAACGTCACTATAAGAGACCTTACGGATGAAGAAAAAACTGCTCTTGAAAAAGGTGAACTGACAGAGCAGGAGGTTGTTGACAGGATAGTAACCCCGAGTGTGCCGAAGGATGAAGAACCTGCACAGGAGAGTGAGCAGACAGAAACAAAGCCTCAGCCGCCTGACAAGGGACCTACGGTTCAAACCAAGAATTACGATGAACTCATAGCACAGCAGATAGCAAAGATGTACGTCTTAAAGTCGCAGTACATAAATTATCTCAAGGGTATAGAGCAGAACGTTATTGACGATTACAATGCTTTGCCCAAAGAGCAGAAGAATGCGGCAGGAAAGCGTTCCGTCATTATGAGTTATTACAGCAGGGGTCTTGCACTTGAGACCGAGTGTGATGCAAAGGTTGAAATGGTGCTTGCGGACCTTGAGAAGATTCTTGATGAAGCAGGTCGTGATAAAAGCCTTATAAGCACGATACGTACCGCCTATCAGAATGAAAAAACACTTCAAAAATCATATTATTTATCAATATACAACAGTTGAAAGGAAGAAAAACTATGAAAAAGACAAATCGCGCACTGTCAGTGATACTTGCCGTGGTAATGCTTTTCGGTTGTTGCATTTTTGCAAATGCTGAAGGCAACCTGTTGGCTGAAAGCGAAGTTCCGACGTTTACGGATATGGTTGCTGACGGTCATTGGGCAAAGGAAGCGCTTGATTACAATGTGAGAGCACAGATAATCAAGGGTTATGAGGATGATACGGTTCGTCCTTCGCGCAATATGACCAGAGCAGAAATGGCTGCCATCATCAACAGAGCGTTCGGCGCAACGGTTGAGACTTCAATCGATTTTGATGACGTAAATGAAGGTCAGTGGTTCTACCATGAAGTCGCTAAGGCTTACAATATGAAGAGTTTTCTCGGTACAGGCGAGAAGACGATGGATCCCAACGATCCTATCCGCAGAGAAGACGTGTTCCTTGCTATCGCAAGAGTGCTTGTTCTTCACGGCGGTAACCAGTCAGTCCTCAACAACTTTGTTGACGGTAACGAGGTTGATTCATGGGCACTCGATGCTATGGCAACACTTATCGAAAAGGGCTACATAAACGGTAACAACCAGAACGAGCTTAATCCGAGAGATCCGATAACAAGAGCTGAGTTCTCACAGTTTATGTACAACATCTTCAAGACGTATTACCACATTGAAGGTAAGTACAACAGAGTGAGAACAGAAGGCAGCGTAATGCTCAGAGGTAAGAACGTTACTCTTGAAAACGTTACGGTTAACGGCGACCTTGTTCTTGGTGACGGTGTAGGTATCGGTGATGCTCATCTTACAAACGTAACTATTAAGGGTAGACTTCTTTGCCGTGGTGGTGAAGGCTACGTATATCTCAAGAACGTAACTGTAGGCGAAAATGTTGTTGTAAACGACGTTAACGGCACGGTTAACTTCTACAATTACAAGGATGAACCCGTATTCAACGGCGTTACGGAATATACACCCGCAACTTACCTTGAAAGAGGCGTAGTTGGCGGCGGCGGTGCCGTAGGTCCTGCTACAACGTTCTATACGGTTACATTTGAATACACTGCACAGACAAATGCAGGTGCTTTGAGCGCATCTACGTATGCATCTGTTGCATCGGGTGCAACTATTCCTTCAAACAAGTTCCCCACAAATGCATACGATTCACAGGGAAGAGCGTTTGCAGGCTGGTATGATAAGAACGGTAAGGAATACACAGCCGAAACAACGATAACGAAGAACGTTACTCTTAAACCCAGATGGTACAGCAACGAACAGATTGCTCTTGAACTCGTATACGCTGAAGGCGTTGCAGGTAATAAGACGGTTGCACTTCCCGCAGTAAGTATGAACCGTAAAACAGACGGTATTGCAAACAAGGCAGCGGAACTTCTTGCACAGGACGAATTTGCAACGGGTTACGATAAAGTACACTTCGGTACGGGCACACTTGACGGTATCTTCACGAAGAACGTAAACGGTTACACACTTGCTGAAAATGACAAGGATGTAAATATGCTTGAAGTAAACCTTGTTGACCTCATCGGTGAAAACGGCCTTAAGGAAATTTTCAAGGCAGGTTACAGAAGTGTTGACCCCGGCTATGAAGCAAGACCCGAAGTAATGAATACAATCAACTACATTATAGATACTGCAGTTACCGACAACCTTATCAAAGTTGAGGAAAATACCACGTATCATAACTATGATGTTGCAGTAATAGCATTCAGAAATCTGCTTGCAGATCTTGACTGGGCTGATGTTAAGGCATACGTTCCCGCAGATTACGCAAATAACGTTCCCGAAGCAGTTATAAAGACTGTATTTGAAAGAACACGTGATGCAATCGCATATGATATGAGAGTGGCTATCGACAGCGTATACTTCGCTTCAGGTCAGCCCACAGACGTAAGCTTTATCGTTAAGATAAATCCTGTTACTGACGGTTACGTTCACACGGTAGACCTTATCGGCGACAATGCAGCGGCAGTTGCTTCTATCGCAGACTGGGCTACGGTTGCAAGAATGTTCAATACAGACAATACTGCTGAGACAGGTTATGACTTCCTCAGCGGTGCAGAAATGCAGACGGAACTTGTTACAGCAGTAACGATGCTCAACGATGCTGCAAGCGCAACAAGCTTTGAGGCGGCTGCAGATGTTATAAGTGAGTATGTAGGCAAGACGCTTACGGTTATCGATCTTCTCGCAGGCACAGATTTTGCTGATGAATACACAAGCAACGAAGCTGAAGTTGAAGAGATATTTGCAGATTACGAAAAGAATATGACTGTTGCAGATTTCTGCACGGCATTCGATGTACAGACAGTTTCGAATACACAGAAAGTAACTCAGAAATTGCCTTTCGTAACTGTGACATGGACACTTACTTACACAATAGCTGAGTAATATAACTTAAATAGAAGGGGACAGAAGGGAAACTTTCTGTCCCCTTTGGGAGAAATATGAAAAAAATTTTAAAAACGGCCGTAATAATGCTTCTTGCACTGGTCTTGTCTTTGCAGGCGTTTGCTTTCAGCGATGTTGACAAAGTAACAAAACTCGGGCAGGATGTTGATTATCTTGTGGACAAGGGCATAATCGGCGGATATGAGGACGGTACTTTCAGACCGCAGGGGCATATAACGAGGGCGGAACTTTGCAAGCTCATAAATCTTGTTTTCGGTTATAAACTAATGGCTGAAACGGGCTTTCCCGACGTCACTGCAAATATCTGGTTTTATAATTACGCCGTAGTTGCCAAAGAGGCAGGATATATAGGTGGATACGAGGACGGAACGTTCAGAGGAAACAACAATGTTACCAGAGAGCAGTTTTGTGCCATTATAACGAGAACCATGGGGCTGTACACGCTTTACGAAGTTGATGTGAGTGACAGCGTTTCCGAGTGGGCGATGCCGTACGTTGAAGCGGTTTTGTCAAATTCGCTGATGGTTAAGGATGAGGACGGCTCGTTCCGTGCAAAAGAGAATATAACGAGGGCTGACGTCGTTACCGTTCTTGCGAACTACGTGCATGCACAGGAGGAAGCGGGCAATATGGTTGTTGTTCCGCAGGCTCCCGATACGAGTAACGAGCCCGAACAGATAGTAGCAATCAGGGACTGTATTGCGCAGATTACAAAGATATACGACATATTCACTCCCGAGGAAAAACTTGTTATAAATCCGTGTGTTGAGGGTATGAAAAAAGCACTCTATGATTATGAAACCTTTGGGGCGTACATTGATCAGGATTATATTTATGAGCATTATCTTACGCTTATAAGACAGGCACAGAATGCTTATAACGATATGGATAAAGACGGTCACGTTATGCTGAAAAGAAAACTGGCTGACAATCTTTCCGTTTCAACCCTTATGATACTTAACGATTATTTTATGGAGAATTCACGATGAGCAAAAAGAAAAAAATAATTATAGCCGTAATATGTGCGGTGCTTATCATAGGCGTGATTGCCGCAGTAATTTTAATGCGTGGCAACGATGAAGACGATATGTACAAGCATTTTGATGAAAATGAGCAGTATCAGCTTGAAAAAGACGGTGCGAAAGAGTATTCGAGCCCCGTTCTCGTGCTGTACGGTGAAGATGAACAGCTTGTCGGTGTTACACAGCTTGGAAACAAGGTGTACCTTGACAATCCCGAAGGTATAACCGTTATACCGGGAAGTGTTGCAACCAAAATCGACATTACGGTCGATGATGACGGTGTGAGAAGAGGAAACCTTTGTTATCCCTACAGCACGAACACGCTTCTGCCCGTATACTGTTCGCAGGATGCTGCCCCCAGAATGATGGCGGATATGAGGATGAAAAGCCTTATGAACACGCCGGGGTATTCAAGCATAACCGATTATAAAATAAATTCGGTAGAGGTAAAGAAGGTTACGAGCGGTGAACCCGGTACTGCGATAATTGATTTTACGCTTAACTGCGACGTGATTCCTTCGGAATTCGGTGACATTTTCGGTGAACCGGATGAAAATGGCTGGTGCAGGAACCTGGAATATGATTTTGTTTTATGGGGAAGCGAAGAAACGTGGCATCAGCTTGGGGAAGACCCGATAATTGACCGTACGGGCAACTACAGCGAGGGTCAGATAAAGAACACCGATCAGACGACGCTTTTCGTAAACGAAGATCATATGATTAACTATGCTTGCTTTGAGCAGCCCGACCAGTCTATTCTTACGGACGAGCCTATGAACAGCGAAGGCGCTGAAGAAGAAGGTATTGACGTGGATGAAGCAGAACTTGAAGCAGAGGCAGAGAACGAAATCTTTTACACTCAGCTTTTCGCTATGAATGCGGATGGTACTGTTAATATAATTGAGCAGGGTATGAAAAATATGCAGTATGCATTCATTACCGAGCGTAATAACAAGGTTTATATGACCTCAAGCATCTGGAATTCACAATCGGAAGTTATGGTTTCCCATCTCGTGTGTTACGACCTTAATACCCGAAGGGTTGACCGTATAATAGACAGATGCGTACTTCTCGGCATAACCGACGATACCATTTATGCTTACGGTTCAAACGTGGTTGACGGTGTTTACAGACCTCAGGACATATATGCCGTTAATATGGCAACGGGTACGATAAAGTGGAGGACAGAGCCTGTTATGCTGGCGGACGAGACCAACACGTTTATTGAGCAGGGTGTATACGACGGCTATCTGCACGTTATGTATGCAAGTGACAAGTTGGTATTCAAACTTGCTGAAGATACGGGCGAATGGTCATTCCATTACGCAGGTTAAAAAGGACGGTGTACTATGCAAAAAATAGCACAGTTTTTTAAAGTAAGTTACAAACAGTTTGAGGACTCGTGGAAGGATACCTTCGGTGAGGCTGATGGCGTAAGTAACATATATGAAGAAATAAAACTTCCCGTACGTGCAACGACGGGAAGTGCGGGATACGATTTTTTTGCACCCTGTGACATTGAACTTGCACCGGGTGAGAGTATGAAGGTGCCTACGGGCATCAGAGTAAAAATTGATGACGGCTGGATGCTTGCAATATTTCCGAGAAGCGGTCTGGGCTTTAAGTTCCGCTTACAGCTTGACAACACGGTCGGCATCATAGACAGCGATTACTATTATTCCGATAATGAAGGTCATATGTTTATAAAGATAACGAATGACGGTAAAAGCGGTAAAACGGTGTCCGTGAAAGCGGGTCAGGGTTTTGCGCAGGGCATTTTCATCCCCTACGGCATAACGGTTGACGACACAGCGACGGAGACGAGAAACGGCGGTTTCGGAAGCACAACAAAATAAAAAAGAGAGGCATTTGCCTCTCTTTTTTGTTGTAGGGGACGGCGTCCCGTCATTATTTCGAAAAACCTTTTCGATTCTGATAAAACGAGCATTTGCGACACAGTTCTTCAACTACTTTTCCCTGCGAAAAGCCGTCGTAGATTGCCTTTGCACGTGGTGATGAGAGAATTGACTCTATACCCTCGGTAAATATATTTCCGAGTGCGATTTCTCCGTCGCTGTCAAGACAGCAGGGGACAACCGTACCGTCACATAAAATGGCGCACTGGTCACGAAGCCCCATACAAAAAGTCGGATTATAAGCCTTCTTACTGTCAGAAGGCCATACGAATATTTCACCTGTACCTACGTGTACGTTTTCGGGAATGGGTGACAAAAGTGCCATAAGTCTGCCCGTATACGTGTCGGGGGAGGTATTTTGGTCATACGTCCCGTTCCAGAACTTTATCTCGGTGATTTTGCCGTTTGATGCGAGGCCGTTTATCAGTTTTTTTACGCCCGTGGCATACTTTTCTATGTAAAGAGCATTTGCCTCTGCCGCATGGAGCGATATACTCACCTTGCGTAAAGCAGGATGGTCAGTCGGAATATTGTCGGGCATCGTGCCGTTTGTCGTCAGATTGACCTTGAGACCGACATCCTCACATATATCGAGAAAATGCTTCATCTGCGGGTGAAGCGTCGGCTCTCCCAAAAGATGAAAATAGACGTAGTCCGACACCGTTTTTGCCTGCGTGGCAGCACGTAAAAACTCATCTTCGGTCATAAAATGACCGTCTCTCCCACACTTTGCGCAGAAAGGGCAGGAGAGATTGCATACGTTTGTTATTTCGATATAAACTTTTTTAAAGCGTTTTTTTGTATTCGAGATATTCGTCATAAGTTGAAAGACGGTCAATAACACCGTCGGGTGTTATCTCAATAATTCTGTTTGCAATGGTGTTTATAAATTCGTGGTCGTGACTTGCGAAAAGCACGTTGCCGGGGAAGTTTATAAGACCGTTGTTGACAGCGGTAATCGACTCAAGGTCGAGGTGGTTTGTCGGCTGGTCGAGAACGAGCACGTTTGCACCGAACATCATCATTCGTGAGAGCATACAACGCACCTTTTCACCACCGGAAAGCACCTGCACCTGCTTGTAAATATCGTCACCCGAGAAAAGCATTCTGCCGAGGAAGCCTCTTATAAAGGTTTCTGTTTCATCGTTGGTGCACCACTGACGCAGCCAGTCTGCGATGTTGAGCGTTACACCGTTAAAGAACTTGCTGTTGTCACGCGGGAAGTATGACTGTGAAGTTGTACCGCCCCACTTGAATTCACCCTCATCGGGCTCGATTTCACCCATAAGTATGCGGAAAAGCGTCGTCTGTGCAATTTCGTTTTCGCCGACGAATGCTATCTTGTCACCCTTGTTGACGTGGAAGGTAACGTTGTTTAAAACCTTGACGCCGTCAACCGTCTTTGAAAGATTGTCAACGGAAAGAATTTCCTTACCTGCTTCTCTGTCCATAACGAAGCCGACGAAGGGATAACGGCGTGATGAAGCCGGCATTTCTTCGAGAGTAAGCTTGTCAAGAAGCTTCTTTCTGCTCGTTGCCTGCTTCGATTTTGATTTGTTTGCCGAGAAGCGCTGAATGAACTGCTGAAGCTCGGCAATTTTTTCATCAGTCTTCTTTTTCTGTTCACTCATAATCTTCTGCATAAGCTGTGACGACTCGTACCAGAATTCGTAGTTACCTACGTACATCTTAATCTTGCCAAAGTCGATATCGACAATGTGCGTGCAGACGTTGTTTAAAAAGTGACGGTCGTGGGATACGACGATAACCGTACCCTCGTAGTCGAAAAGAAAGTCCTCAAGCCATGCGATAGATTCGATATCAAGGTCGTTCGTAGGCTCGTCGAGGAGGATAATTTCGGGGTTGCCGAAAAGCGCCTGTGCAAGAAGCACCTTTACCTTGACTTTACCGTCAAGAGCACTCATCTGCGAATAGAGTAAATCTACGTCAAGACCGAGACCCTGCAGAAGTTTACCTGCATCACTCTCAGCCTCCCAGCCACCGAGTTCTGCAAACTCACCCTCGAGCTCGCTTGCACGTATACCGTCTTCATCGGTGAAATCCTCTTTAGCATATATTTCGTCTTTTTCCTTGACTATTTCGTAAAGACGCATATTGCCCATCATAATGGTGTCAAGCACCGTGTATTCATCGTAAGCAAAGTGGTCCTGCTTTAAGACGGACATTCTCTCATCAGGCGGAATTATAATGTCGCCCGTAGACGGCTCAAGCTCACCCGAAAGAATACGTAAAAAGGTGGACTTACCTGCACCGTTTGCGCCGATTATACCGTAGCAGTTACCGCCCGTAAATTTCAAATCGACGTCTTTGTAAAGGTCTGTTCCGTCAAAGTTAAGACTTAAATTACTGACTGTTATCATCTGTTATCTCCTTAATAATTACTACTAAAACTATATTTTAACATAACAGACAATTTTATGCAACTAAATGTGATAAGCGGTGTTTTTGAGTGCTTTTGCAACAATAGGCATCATAATGAGTGCAACCACGGTGTTCGGAAGCATATAAAGACCGTTGTAGATAAGCGAATAGAGAGGCACGGAAGCAGTTATGATGCCTGCAATTTCCTCTGCCGCCGTGATGGCGTAAATGGTAAGTCCCGATATGAAATGGATGCCGAAACGTGCAATACAACCGAGTGCCGTACCCCATATGGCACCGTACTTTTTGTTCTTTGCGATGCCTGCAAAACCGACGGCAGCGTAGGCTAAAACGTAGTCGAGCAAAACGGAGGGGAGACCGTAGCCGATGCCTTCACCTACAAGGCATTTTATAAAGCCGAATACGGCACCTGCGCCGATGCCCCAGAGACATCCGTTACGAAGGGCGAAAACAAGCAGCGGAATCATAACGAAGTCGATTGAACCGCCCTGTCCGCCCGTTTTGATTTTGATGAATGAAATGACGACCGAAAGTGCCACCATTACCGCACCTTCACACAGTGTTTTGAGTTGTTTGTTTCTCATAGTTTTTGCTCCTTAAAAATAATAGCGTTGCGGATATACCGCAACGCTAAATGACAAAAAGAGCATACAATTATGCTTACACAAATATTCATTCCTACGCCGGCATTATCCGTATCAGGTTCACGGGTTCGGACTCACCGTCCGTCTCAGCCGAAGTACATCAGCGCCCCTATTTGAGTCACATTATAGTCTGTGTGGTAAAATTTGTCAAGATTTATTCTATCATACCGCCGCCGAGAACGAGGTCACCGTCGTAGAAAACGGCAGCCTGCCCTTTTGTGACCGCCCTTTGAGGAGTGTCAAACTCAACCTTGACTCTGTTGTCGTCAAGCGGTGTTATGAGTGCATCCGCCTGCGACTGACTGTAACGCACCTTGACCTGTGCACGAATGGGCGAAGTGGGTTTTTCAATCGACACCCAGTTTACGTCACTTGCGGTGAGATATGATGAATATAAATCATCCTCCGTGCCGAGTATGACACGGTTGTTTTCAAAATCCTTACCCGTCACGTAAAGCCTGTGGGCGTACGGCACACCGAGCCCTTTGCGCTGGCCGAGCGTGTAACGTATTATACCCTCGTGCCTGCCAAGAAACGTACCGTCCGAAAGGGTGAAATCACCCTTTTCGTATTTTTTGCCCGTATATCTTTCAATAAATGAGCCGTAGTCCCCGTCCGGCACGAAGCAGATGTCCTGCGAATCGCTTTTCGATGCCGTGACGAAGCCGTTTTGCTCAGCAATTTCACGAATTTCGGGCTTTGTATATTCACCCAGAGGCAGTTTTAAATGCGACAGTTGCTCCTGCGTGAGATTATAAAGCACGTAACTCTGGTCTTTTTTGGTGTCAACCGCCTTGCTTAAAATGTATCTGCCCGTTTTTTCGTCGTAGCCGACTCTGGCGTAATGCCCCGTTACGACAAAATCACACGAAAGCTCTTCCATCCGCTGAAAAAGCTTTGAAAATTTAAGATACCTGTTGCAGTCGATACAGGGATTGGGCGTATACCCGTTTTCATAGGAAAGAATGAATTTATCTATAACTTTTTCCTTAAAAGTGTCGGTGAAATTGAAAACGTGAAAGGGTATGCCGATTCTGCGACAAACGCTTCTCGCATCTTCAATACTGTCAAGTGAGCAACATGATTTATCACCGTCATCCCCGATATCTTCATTTGAAAAAAGGCGCATATTGACGCCCGTACAGTCAAAACCCGATTGCTTCATAAGAAGTGCGGCGACCGACGAATCCACACCGCCACTCATGGCGATAAGCGCTTTTGGCATAATGTTCTCCTTGTATTTGGGTATTCTTTATTATATAATACTATAATACAATGAATTTAACAAGAGGGAGTAAATATGGCTAAACACAGAGCTGACAGAATAAACGAAGAATACAAGCATACGGTTGCTTCGGTTATAAGAGAGCTTAAGGACCCCAGAATACCGATGATGACGAGCGTTATGGGTGTACGTGTTACACCTGACCTGAAATATGCAAAGGTTGCGGTTTCCGTAATGGGTGACGAGGCGGCGGAAAAGGATGCAATAAAAGCACTTAATGCGGCTAAGGGATACGTCAGACGTGAGGTTGCACAGAGAATGAAGCTTCGTGCAAGCCCTGAAATATCTTTTGTCATTGACAATTCCATTGAATACGGTGCTCATATACAGAGCATACTCAAAAAAATCGAAAAGGAAAGCGATGCGGAATAATGTTAGTCAGTTACCAGGACGGATTAAAACGTATTAAAGATATTATATGCGACAGTGACAGCGTTATACTGCTTACACACAGACGGCCTGACGGGGATACCGTCGGCTCAGCGTGTGCACTTGCGGCGGCGGTGAGAAAACTCGGCAAAAAATCAAAGGTGCTTTACAGTGACCCCGTACCCGAGAGGTTTGCTTTTCTTGCAGATGAACTCGGCGAAGATGAAATGACGGGTAAAACAGCCGTAATTGCAGTTGACGTGGCATCGCGTGAACTTATGACCGTTGAAAGTGAATTGTACGGTGGAAAAGTGGATGCATGTATCGACCATCACAGGACTAATGACGGTTGGGCAGAGGTGACATGCGTCAATGCGTATGCCGCCTGCGGTGAGTGCGTGCTTGACCTTATAGACATGCTCGGCGTTAAAGAGGATGATTATATCGCAAGGGCACTCTATACGGCAATAGCAATGGATACGGGCTGTTTCAAATACGGAAACACGAATGCCCACGCGCATCTTACGGCGGCAAGGCTGTATCAGACGGCGCAGGGACTTGATGAACTCAATAATTCCTACTTTGTGATGAGAACGGCAAAAGAAAAGGAAATAGAATTTACCGTTCATTCAAAACAGAAACTGTTTATGGACGGTCGCGGTTGTATAAGCAGTATCACGATGGACGATATGAAGAAGATTGGGGCGGTTTCTGACGATCTTGATATGGTTACCGATACGGTACGTTCGACAAAAGGCGTGATTATAGGCGCTTTTCTTAAAGAAGTCGACGAAAACGTGTTCAGGGTGTCAGTCCGTGGCAATACAAAGGGTGTTGACGTTTCGCAGATTTGCAAAATTTTCGGCGGCGGCGGACACAGGGGTGCAGGCGGCTGCACCGTAGAAGGAACGGAGAGCGAGGCAAGGGAAAGGATAGAAAAAGCAATCACAGACTACCTTTCTCATATTGATTAAATGCGTGGAGTTGTAAATTTTTATAAGCCTCTCGGTATGAGCAGTAATACCGCCGTGGGCAGAGTTAAAAAAATACTGGGCGCAAAAAAGTGCGGTCATACGGGTACGCTTGACCCCAAAGCAGAGGGCGTATTGCCCATACTTCTTGATAAGTGCACCTGCTTATCCGATATGCTTATGGAGGGAAGCAAGGAATATCTTGCGACGCTTCATCTCGGACATACGACTACGACACTCGACAGCGAGGGTGAGGATATAACGCTTCTGCCGAGGGAGGAGATTTCGGTCACGAGGGAAGACGTTGAAGAAGTTATAAAGACTTTTGTCGGCGAGATTGACCAGATACCGCCCATGTTTTCGGCACTTTCGCAAAATGGGGTTCGGCTCTACCGTCTTGCGAGAGAGGGTGTTGAGGTTGAGCGAAAACCCAGAAGAATAACGATATATTCGATTGCTCTTGAGGAATTTGACGATACCGAGTATTTTGTAAAAATACGTGTGTCCTGCTCAAAGGGCACGTATATCCGCACACTTGCCGATGATATAGGGGCAAGGCTCGGTTGCGGGGCAATGCTCTCCCATCTTGCAAGAACGAAGACGGGGATGTTTTCCGCCTGCAATGCGGTTACGATAGAGGACCTTGAAAGTAAGGGTGAGGCGTGTATCACACCTATTGAGGACTGTCTTTCGCAGTATGACGAGATACAGCCTATCGAATTTTTTCACACACTTTTGTTCAATGGACAGAAGGTGCTTTTGTCAAAATTGAAACGTGATTTTGAAGTCGGCTCATACGTCAGGCTTCTTGATAAAGAGGGTGTTTTAACGGGACTTGCCCTCATAACCGAAAACGAAGAAGGAAAGAAACTTATAAGTCTTGATAAAAGACTCTGATACGTACTATGGGATTTTTTACGGGTGATTATAAACTTGATACGGCTCATGCAGTGGCGCTCGGCAGTTTTGACGGACTGCACGTGGGGCACCGTGAACTTCTGTCTGCCTGTATTGAGACGGCAAAAAAATACGGTATAAAAAGTGCCGTATGCACGTTTGACAAAAACCCTAAAAAAGTGCTCACGGGTAAAATATCCCTTTTAACAGACAATGAAGAAAAAGTGTGCCGTATCAAAGATGCAGGTATAGACGATGTCTGTATGGAACGTTTTGATGCCGACTATGCAAAGATGCCGCCCGATGAGTTTTTTTATAAAATACTCATTGAAAAATGCAGGGCAAAGTGCCTTATATGCGGTGAAAATTACCGTTTCGGTGCAAAAGGTGCAGGTGACACGGTGCTTTTGGGCAAACTTTGCGAAAAAGAGGGGCTGGGGCTTGTTGTCGTGCCGTTTGTCGAGGATGACGGCGAAATAGTGAGCAGTTCCATGATAAGAAAACTTATTGAAGACGGGGACGTGGCACGTGCATCAAAGCTTATGACGGTGCCGTTTTCTCTGTCGGGTGAGGTTTTACACGGAAAAAGGCTTGGCAGAAAACTCGGATACCCCACGGCAAATCTGAACTTCGGTGAAGACAGCGTTATCCCAAAATACGGCGTGTACGCCGTAAGGGTTACACTTGACGGCAAGCGTTATACGGGCGTGGCAAACGTGGGCGTTCGCCCCACCGTTGACGGAGAAGGCGTCAATGCAGAGGTTCACGTTATCGATTTTGAGGGGGACTTGTATTCAAAGACTATCCGTGTTGAATTTATTGCGTTCATAAGAGAAGAAAAAAAGTTCTCGAACGTAGAAGAACTCAAAGCACAGATAGAGAAGGATAAAACAGAATGTTTAAAGGTAATTCCGTGATACACAGTATTGCGGAATTTTTACATTATATTAAAGGTATTGCAATTTATATGTAAAAATTATAAAATATAATATATTTTGCTTTAGGATGGTGAGATTATGAAATACAACAAAATTGTAATAAAAGTGGGTTCATCGTCCCTGACGTATAAAAACGGCGCACTTAATCTGCGCTTTCTTGATAAATTTGCAAGGATACTTGCGGATATAAACAACAGCGGTACGCAGGTCGTTTTGGTGACTTCGGGTGCAGTTTCGGCAGGCAGGGGCAAACTCGGTCTTACGGGCACGCTTGATATTCCGCACAAGCAGGCTGCAGCGGCGGTCGGCCAGTGTGAACTTATGTCGATATACGACAGATTTTTCTGTGAATACGGGCAGACGGTCGGTCAGGTGCTCCTGACGAGGACTGTTATTGAAAATGAAGTTTCCTATAACAATGCAAAGAATACTTTTGAGAGTCTGCTCAGTTTAGGTGTAATTCCGATTGTCAATGAAAACGATACCGTTTCGACGAGCGAACTTGAGGCGCTTCGCTCACTCGGTGATAACGACAGGCTGTCGGCAATCGTTGCAACTATGATAGGTGCGCAGGCACTCGTTATAATGAGTGACGTTGACGGTCTTTACGACAGTAACCCCAAAGTAAATCCCGATGCAAAACTGATATCGGAAGTGAACGAGATAACCGACGAAATACGTGCACTGTGTGACGGTAAGAGTGAGCAGGGTACGGGCGGTATGGCAAGTAAACTTGAAGCGGCGGAGGCGGCGTATAAAGCGGGCTTTGATTTTTATATAATAAATTCTTCAAAACCCGATAATCTTTATGACGTGCTTGACGGTAAAAGTGCAGGCACCTGCTTTCGCGGGAGGAAAAAATGAAAAAATTTGACTCTTTTAAAAAAGCGTTTTCACAAAAGTCATCCGAATACGAGGGTGACAGCGGTGAAAACAAGTACAGATATATATTGACGGGCGTTATCGTAATAGTAATTATCATTTCGGTAATCGTATCGGTCGGTGTCGGCATTAAAAACCGCTTTGACGAGCGTATTTTGAAACCCGGCGAGGTTGATTTCTCGAGCGAGCACACACCCGTGTTTATTGACGATGACAGTATGGAAGTCTACTACGAAAGCGGCCTTTTCGCACCTGCGGTCGTTGAAGATTTTACGAGTCTTAAAGTCGGTGACATCATATATATGGGACCCGTGGCAAATCTTGTAAAGAATAATTTTCCTGCGTTCACCACGGCAAACGAGATAGAGGGAAGTTATCTTCTGTCCTTCGGGGCGTGGGAATCGCTGGAGGAGGATTTCTATTCGGCAGGCGTAAGCTCGATAGACAATACGACCTATATTGCATACGAGGTTGTCGATGCGGCGATAAAGGAATATTTTGAGATTGACGAAGCACCGCTTCACATAGAAACTGTGACACAGTTTGGTGAATTTACGGCAGACAATGCAAAGCAGGCTTATAAAGCGGCATCCACGGGCTACGAAACGTCACTTATACCGAGGGTGTCAAACGTTGTCAGCGAAAAGGTGACGACGCTTGGCTCAGACGGCGTTACCGAGCAGATAACGACCAACGTTACGCTTGAGATAGACTGTATAAATTCAGCCGACCAGGAATATTACGAGCTTGAAAACGGGGAATATCCGCAGGCAGAGAGAAAGATTGTTCTTTCGATAAGGGTAGACCCTGACGGTTCATATAAATTTACTGCCATAGCCGAGGTTTCTGACCAGCCGGCAGAGGTTCAAGAGGGAGAAACAGAATGAAAACACCGTTTATAACAAAAGAGAAGGCACAGGAGATAATAAAGACGTATCCGACGCCGTTTCATATTTATGACGAAAAAGGCATAAGGGAAAATGCGAGAAAACTTATAAAAGCATTTTCGTGGAATAAAGGTTACAGAGAATATTTTGCGGTAAAGGCGACGCCGACACCCGCTATCCTTAAAATATTAAAGGAAGAGGGTTGCGGAGTAGACTGTTCTTCGTATACCGAGCTTATGATGAGCGAAAAATGCGGTTTTACGGGTGACGACATAATGTTTTCGTCAAACGTGACGCCTGCAGAGGATTTTGAGTATGCAAGAAAGCTTGATGCGATAGTAAATCTTGATGACATCACACACATTGAATTTCTTGAAAAACACGGCGGTATCCCCGAAACCATCTGTTGCCGATTCAATCCGGGCGGACTTTTCTCAATATCCAACGATATTATGGACAACCCCGGCGAAGCAAAGTACGGTATGACAAGACCGCAGATGAGCGAGGCTTTCAAGGCACTCAAGGCAAAGGGCGTTAAGCACTTTGGTATACACGCGTTTCTTGCAAGCAACACGGTCGGTAATGAATACTACCCCGCACTTGCGAGAATTCTGTTTGAACTTGCGGTTGAACTCAAGAAGGAAACGGGCGTTCACATTAAATTTATAAACCTTTCGGGCGGTATCGGCGTGCCCTACCTGCCTGACGGTAAGCCTGCCGACATTGAAAGAATAGGCAAAGAAGTGCACTGGGTATACGATGAGGTGTTCGGCCCTGAAAATATGACCGACGTTGCAATTTTCACCGAACTCGGCAGATATATGCTTGCACCCTACGGTCACCTCGTGTCAACCGTACTGCATTTAAAGCATACTCACAAGGAATACGTTGGTCTTGATGCGTGTGCAGCAAACCTTATGCGTCCTGCGATGTACGGCTCGTATCACCACATAACCGTTCTCGGCAAGGAAAATGAAATTTGCACACACGTCTATGACGTTACGGGCGGTCTCTGTGAGAATAACGATAAATTTGCAATCAACCGTTCGCTGCCTCCTGTTGAAATAGGCGACATCGTGGCAATTCACGACACGGGTGCACACGGCTTTGCAATGGGCTATAACTATAACGGCAAACTGCGCAGTGCAGAACTTATGCTTAAAGAGGACGGAAGTGTCGAAATGATACGCCGTGCCGAAACAGCAGACGATTATTTTGCAACTTTGATATGGTAATAAAAAAGGAAGGGAAACCTTCCTTTTTTTAATTCGTAATTCGGAATGCGTAATTCGGAATTAAGGAAGAAATTCCTTTGCGGAATTTCAATTTAATTAACAAACCTCTTCCTTATATATAAATAGGAAAAAACGGCAAATATTACGAAATATTACAGTTTTGTTACATTAAGGGTAAAACACTTGAAAGTGGGGAAACGGTTGAGTATACTGTTACCGTAAAGTAGTGGCATAGCCACAAATATTTTTAAGGAGGAGTTTTCCTATGAGAAATCTCAAAAAGGTTCTTGCACTCGTACTTGTATTTGCTATGATGCTTTCTACATGCGTAGTTGCAAGCGCAGCATCCTTCCCGGATGTAGCAGCAAGTTATCAGTATGCTGAAGCTGTTGATCTTCTTGCTTCACTCAACATTCTCGGCGGTTACGAAGATGGTACATTTAAGCCCGAGAACAACATCACAAGAGCAGAATTTGCTAAAGTTGTTTACGTTATCTTTAACGGTATGGACGATGTAAACGCTCAGATGTACGTTTCTGACTCACAGTTCAATGACGTAGCTAAGAACCAGTGGTTCAACGGTCACGTTAACTGGGCTTCAGAAAACTCAATCGTTGGCGGTTACGGCGACGGTACATTCCTTCCCAGCAACAACGTTGCAGTTAAGGAAGCTATAAAGATGGTTGTTACTGCTGTAACAGACAAGGCTCTTACATATCCTAACGGATACATTCAGGAAGCTAGAGCTCTTAAGCTCCTCGACGATGTTACAATCGCTAGCATCGACGCTCCTGCTACAAGAGGCCAGGTTGCTCAGCTCGCTTACAACCTTCTCTTCACACCTTCAAGACTCTGCCTCGTAGACACAGGCACGATGGACTTCTACGGTAACGAAATCCTTACAAAGAAGGCTCCTCTTGAATTCGTATTCGGTCTTACACCCGTTGAAAATGTAACTCTTGAAGCTACATATGAAAACGCTTTCGTAGGCGGCGATACGAACCTTGAAGAAGGTCAGGTTAAGATCACAGGCGCAAAGGCTGGTAAGTATGACTACGCCGGCGACGTTAACGATCTCTTCGGCCAGACACTTAAGGCTTACTTCAACAGCAACAACGAACTCGTTGCACTTGTATCTGTAAGTGCAGTAGTTGAAGAAACAACAGCTGACAAGCTCGCAGGTCGTGGCACAGTTGATGCTCCCTACGGCAAGATCACTGGTGAATACATCACTTACACAGGCACTAACGGCCTTACAAAGGGCTACGGTGTAAAGAACGTTTACACACAGAGTGCTAACGGTCAGTACGCTGCTTACAACGGTGCTACAGTTACAGCTCAGAATGGCGAAAACTACATTCTTCTCGATTCATTCTATGAAGCTGAATACTGGAACAACGGCGGTAAGGTAACTCTTATCGACAATCCTGTTGTTACAACAGCAAACAATACAACAACATACACACTTGACGGCGTTGTTGATACAGTTATCATCGACTTCCAGGGCGCTGCTAAGGTTGAAAGATACGCAGCTTCTTCAAAGACAATCAAGCTTGCTAACCCTGTTGGCAACCTTTCATTCGAAAAGGCTATCGGTCACGAAGCTTTCGCTGATGCTGATTACACAGACATCACAGAAAATCCCACATTCGCTTCATACACTGTAAAGACAGGTTCAGCTGGTACAATCTACACACTTGCACCTGTAACAACAGCTGAAGGCGTTCTCACATCAGTTGATACAAACAAGAACACAGTTATCGTTGGCGGTACAACATACGCTGCATTCGGTAAGTCAAGTGCTACATTGTTCGATGGCGAAACAGACGGTATCGGCAATACACTTAAGCTCTTCCTCGATGCTAACGGCTACGTTGTAGGTTACGTTGTAACAGAAGCTGAAGCTGTATACGATCTCAACCTCGGTAAGGTTGTAGCAGCTGCTGACGAAGCAGACGCTTGGGGCAACAACGTTAAGGCTACTCTTACAGTTGTAACTCCCGACGGCACAGAAAAGGTTCTTACAATCGACACAACAGTTAACTCAAAGGTTGGCGACGACGTTGCTTGCGTATTCGACGGCAGAACAGCTGCTGCATGGGTTGACACATCAGATGCAAACGAAGTTTACTTCGATTACACAGTTGACCAGGATCTCACAGATGGTAACGATTCTAACTACACAATCGTTGGTGAATACATCCACTACGAAGTAGATGATGCAACTAACGAAGTTGTAAGAGTTGTTGCTCTCGGCGACCTCAACGACAATCAGCCCACAGGCACAAAGAAGGTTTGGACAGCTACTCAGTATAGCGACAACCTCTGCTACAAGACAGACCTCGGCTTCTACACATCAAGCGATACGAAGGGTGAAACTGTAACAGGTACACTCGGCTATCCTGCTGATGCATTCGTAGGTATGTTCTATGAAGAAAACGAAGACGGTGAACTCGAAACAGCTTACTACACAGCTTCTAACATCCCTGCATTCGCAAATAAGGGTGACTTCACACTTATCTGGGCAGACGATGATCTCGTAGCTATGGTAGTTACAGATTCACCCGATGCAGTTGCTGATAACAAGGTTCTTGGTATCGTAACAGGCTTCGCTACAGTTGCCGGTGAATCAGAAAAGAATGGCAAGCCCACATACAGAACAGAAGTTACAATGCTCGTAAACGGTGAAAGCCAGAAGTTCTACACTGAAGACGTACTTGCTGATGATCTCGCAGTAGTTGAATTCGACGAACTCGACCTCACAGGTCTTACAACAGATCAGCTTGCATACCTCCAGCTCCAGTCAGATGGCAAGATCGAAGTTAACGCTATTGCAGGCGAAAACTACATCAACATCGAATACGTTCAGTACGCTGACCTTACATTCGCTATCGCAACAGCAGTTCGCGGCAGCTATGTAACAGCTACAGAAGTAGTTGAATGGACAAATCCTGTAATTGCAGGTTGGACAACAGACGCTGAAGGCAAGCCGGTTTACAACGAACAGGGCTTCGATGGTACAATCAAGCTTGGCGATGGAATCCTTCTTGACAATGCAACACCCAGAGTATGTAACGAAACAACATACATCACAATTTCAGGCACACCTGCTGACGTTGAAGATACTGCAGTTCTCTTCCAGAAGACAACTTCAGCTCAGCTCTCAGCTGGCGGCCAGATTCTTAAGTCTGATGCTAAGAACAACTCTTACAACGTATTCGCATTCACAACATTCGGTGTAGGCGAAGCAGTTGATTCAGACAACGACGGCGCTCTCAAGACAGTATTCGTATTCGATACTTCACTTGATGCAATCGCTGAGTAATTGAGAATCAGTTTCTAACTAAATAGAAACCTTAAAAGGCACTTGCTTATGGCAAGTGCCTTTTTTATTTGGGTTAATGCTCCGTTTACTATCGGCCCCCTTGTGTAAAGGGGGCTCCGTCCGAAAGGACGGTGGGGGATTGTCAATGTTGGGACGGCGTCCCCGATGTCCCGATAACAACCTCGTTTGAGTGAAATACGTGCATTTTGCTCATTTTAAAGCCTCCTTTGCCCAATGACAAGTATTATCTGCCGAAGAAAAGTGCTTTGACTTTGTCAAAAGGTGCAGAATTCTTGCCCAGTAACGTTAATGTGATTGATTTAACCAACATTTTTGATTATTCTTTCTAATATTGTGCGTTTTTATCCAAAAAAGACCGTAATTATTGACATATTTTGTGTATTCTATATATAATTAAAATGTAAAATTGTTATCCATCACTGAAACGTCAAACTATCGGTGTTGTGATACTTATAAAAGGAGGAAAAAACTATGTGCAAATCAAAGAAAATACTGGCGATACTTCTTGCAGTCTTAATGATTGTATCAGTATTCCCGGTAAGTGTGTTCGCTGCTGAAAACGTAGTTGATGCAGTGGATACGTCAGCGCTCGTTATGGAAACAAAGTTTCTCTATCCGGGCACAGACAAAGCATGGGGTACGAAGTCAAGAACGACTTTCGTAGAGACCCCGGTATTCTACACCGAGCTTCCGGCGGTTGTAAACGGTGAATCAACAACACTCGTTGTTGATGCAGCGTGGAACTGTCTTGATGCAGACGGTGTCGCAACAACCTATGACGCTACGGCAGTAGGTACAATCTATTACTTTGAGCCCGTTTTACCTGAGGGTTACGAATGGGGTGAAAGCGTTGTAGTACCCAGAATCAAGGTTGAAATTGTTGACGGTGCGGTAATTTACAACGTATCAAGTTCAGCCGGTATCGTAACGGCACATACTGAGGCTATTCCTGTTGTATATAAGGATGCAGGTCTTATCTATGATGCTACTGGTTGCAACCAGATGGCAACAGCAAACTATCATTTTGCTGCAGGTCTCATAAAGTATGGCACGGGTGCAACTAAAGAACAGTTGTTAACACCTGCATACGACACGAAGATAACTGCAACAGGTACGATTTCAAAACTTATCCTCGGTGGCGGTATGAATATCTGCCTCGACGGTAACACCTTCGTAAACGTTGTTGATTCGAACAGCAGTTCGGTTGTATACGGCGGCGGTATGACAAGAACCAACGAAGTAAATGCAACAGTTTCAGGTGATACACACGTTACGGTTGTTGATTCGACGGTAGGTACAATCTACGGCGGTGGTAATGCTTATAACAATGAAACTCAGGACGTAACTGTCGGCGGTAATGCTTATATTGATATTTCAGGTGCATCTTCAATCACTACCGGTATCTTCGGTGGCGGTAACTATACGAAGACAACCGCAGTTGCACCTGTTACAGGCACAGCATACGTGGATGTTCACGATATGGAAGGTGACTGGTCAATCGCAAACATTAACAGAGGTAAGGCTGGCGCTGAAGCAGCAGCTCTTGTTGTTGAACTTGACGATTCAAGTAAGTCTCTTCTTGCTGACGGTAAGATTACAGGTATAACAACAACAGAAAAAACAGATGAAAACGTAACCGTTAAAATTAACGGTGAAGAATTTGTTGGTATGGTTACTATGCCTGCTGACTTTGAAGTACCTGCAAGCCTTGTAAAAGGCACGGCAGCTGACATTCTTCCCACAGTTGAAAACTGCACATGGGTTTATGATGATGCAGAAGCAGGCGACAAGGTTTTTGAACTTGTTGCAAATGACGGTTATTTCTTCGACGGTCTTGTAAAATCACTGATGTTCGACGTAACCGTAACTGACGGTACTGTTGCTGCTGATGAAGTAGTGCTTAACGAAACAGTAGTGGCAATCAGAGTTGGCGAAACAGTTGAGCTCACAGCAACGGTTCTTCCTGAAGAAACAACTGACAAGACAGTTGTTTGGTCAGCAAGCGAAAACGTTGAACTCAGCGCAACTGAAGGCGATGCAGTCACAGTAACAGCTCTTTCTGTAGGTGAAGCAACGGTAACTGCAACGTCAGGTTCAGCAGTCAGCACTTGTATTGTAACTGTAAATCCCAAGACACAGATTAACGAAGTTGATACTTCAAATCTCGTTATGGAAACTAAGTTCCTCTATCCCGGTGCAGACAAACCGTGGGGAACAAAGACGTTGACAACCTACGTAACAGACCCGACCTTCTACGAAACAATTACCGTTAAGGAAAACGGTGAGTGGAATGACGTTGAAGTCGTTGAATGGGTATGCACAAATGCAAACGGTGAAGAAGTTGCCTTCGACGGCACTGCAATAGATGCAACATACTACTTCAAACCCGTATTACCCGTTGGTTACGAGTGGGCAGAAGGTTTTGAAGTACCCGCAATCACGGTTGAAATTATAGACGGTGCACTCGTTTATAACGTATACAAATCAGGCGGTGTAGTAACGGCACATACAGAGGCTATTCCTCTTGTATATAAGGATGAAGGCGACATCTACGATGCAACGGGCTGCAATAAGATGGGAACCGATAACTACATTTTCGGCGCAGGTCTTATTGTATATAGCGACGGAGCGACTAAAGAAGCGTTGACAACACCTGCATACGATACTGATTTAACAGTAACAGGTACAGTAACAAAGATTACAGCCGGCGGTGGTGTTAACCTTGCACTTGACGGTAGTACGTACGTAAAAGTTGTTGATGCAACTATCAATTCAGCAGCTACGTCAGCCGTATACGGTGGCGGTATAGCAAGAGCTGCAAGTATAGTAGCAACAGTTTCAGGCGATACACACGTTACGGTAACTGATTCGACAATCACGTCAGTTTATGGTGGCGGTTACGGTGCAAACCACGGCAACCAGGACGTAGCGGTTGAAGGTAACGCATACATCGATATTTCGGGTCTTGTTGACATCGGTACGATATACGGTGGCGGTTACTGCGCCGAAGACAGTAGTTTTGCACCCGTTAAGGGCACTACATACGTGACAATTCACGACCTTGAAGAAGGTTCTGTAATCGGCGCTATTGCAAGAAGCAGTAGAGTTGGTAATGAAGCTTCAAACCTCGTAGTAAATCTTGATGAAACAAGCGCACATCTTCTTTCTGTAATTGAAGGTGCAGAAACAAGCTCATACGTTAAGGTATATATCAACGGTGAACTTTACGTTCCCGCAAATGCATACTACACAGCAGTAGAAGAAGCACTTGCAAAGGTTCCTGAAGACCTTACAATCTACACGGATGAAACAGCTCAGGCTGTAACAGATGCAGTAGAAGCAGTTGTATACGACCTTCCTGCAGCAGAGCAGGCAACAGTTGATGCTTTTGCAGCAGCAATCGAAGAAGCAGTATCAAAGCTTGAACTCAAGCCCGTTCCCGCAGACTACACGGTAGTTGAAGAAGCACTTGCGCTCGTTCCCGAAGACCTCACGGTTTACACGGAAGCTACGGCAAATGCAGTAGTAGATGCAGTAAAGGCAGTTGTATACGA
>JAFWXR010000045.1 GCA_017517965.1 Clostridia bacterium | reverse complement strand
GTCTGCTTGATTGACATTTTCATTATGCCATCATCTTTGCTGAACTCGGTTATCATTGCCTTGCGTTCATCTCCCGGATGCATTACCTCACGAAGATCGGGAACGGCACTGTAGCCAATTTCACGCTGGGGTATCATAACGTCGTAACCATTGAAGGTTACAGTGCATACGCCTCTGCCGACAGAGACAACCTTGGTATCAACGATCTGTCCCGGTTTGTACCTCCGCCTTGAATTTGCACGGCGTATCTTTTCAAGTGCCAGCTTACGTGATGCGATTGCAAAGCCTTCCTCACGTTCAATGTGGGTAATAACATAGTCTACTTTTGCACCGCACATTGAATGTAGAATGTGATAGCCTGTGTCAAGCTCTTCGATAAACACCTCGGTCTCCGGGATGATGACCTTTACACGATAGTTGATGATAATAAGACATCTGACGGTTTTCCGGACAGGTTTTCTTTTGCCCTTGGGAATTATGTCGAATTCGTGCAAATCAACGCCTGCAACCTCACCGGAGATAACCGAATGTCCTCGATATGAGGCATAGATTGCCTGCCACTCATTTCGTTCTTCATCGGTCAGGTTTTTGTCAAGCTTAGTTAAATCCAGTTCGTTAAAATTCATTTTGTGTCCTCCTGTAAAAATTTTGTTTTATGTTTTACGCTGTGTTTCCCATTGGAACCACCTCCTTTATTTCTCACTGTGCATCCTTCTTGTAGAACACAACGCCGTCTTTGGTAATAAGAGCAAACCTGTAGTTGCAGGTTGATTTTATCAGCTTCATCTGTTCCTTTGTTTCAAGAAGAAATATAACTACCTCACACTTTTGGTCCTCAAACTTATCGTTTGCATAACCTACAAGCATCTTCTCTTTGCCTTGCTGTATTGGAATAACCGATATTTCACGGTCATGCTCAAGGGTATTTACAAAGAAGCGGATCGACACAGGCTCACGACTCTTTCTGTGCCATATGACCTGTGGCAAAAATGACAGCATAACATCAAAAGAGCGTATCATATCGTAGTTTGGCTCTCCGCCTTTGACGTAGAGAATATAATCACTGCCGTAAGCAAGCATTTTGTAATCACCGTAGTAGCACATCTGCCTTGCGTAGTCCTCAATGCTTGGAAGTTCTATTTCAAACTTGAAGTTTACTGCCTTCAGCAATTGACTTAAAAGCAATGATTCGTATTCGCCTATAAGCTCTTCGACATATCTCTGGTAAGCGTTAAGATACATTCTATGTCACTCCTCTCATTCGTTTTTAACCTCTCTCAAGGAATTAAGATAGGGATCGACGTGCAGCAGTGTGCAATCTTCGGTAATACAGTTAAAAATGGTGCTCATAACGTAAGCCGTCATATTCTTGATCTGATTCTCATTCTTGTGTAGCTTTGCCATAGCCGACTCAAGTGTTGAAACGTCGATCTCATACATACGGCTTCTGACTTTTCTGCGAGGTAAGACCGCACCGCCAATCTTGAAGCTCTCGGAATAAAAGAGCCTTTCAAGTGCATCATAGAGGATTCTCCGTTCTTCCTCCTCAAAAGTATCAAGCTGACAGTTTTCAAGAATATCATCAAAGCTGTATACATCGTCCGTCTGTCCGTCCGTACTTTCTGTATTATCACTTACGCTATGAATGACAGACTGACTTTTCTCAGTATGATTTGAATAAGTTTGATTATTATAAGTCTTATTAGGGTGCTGATTTGGCACTTCTTGAACTTCCGTTTCGGCAGTTCTTGATGTGCTGTTTTGGCATATCTTGATATCCGAAATCGGCATATCAGGAATGTATAAACCCTCTGTAGTTATAAGCATTTCCTCGGGATTTGCGTTTTCAAGCTGTCCCTCAAGACATGCCGAATCGGCAGTTCTTAAATTATCTCTCTTTACGTACTTCTTAGCATGTACTGCATCAAGCTCGGGCTTTACAATGTAGATTCTGTTGGGCATACCTCTGCCGCAGCGCTTTTCAACAATAAGCTCTGCATCCACAAGCTCCCTAAACGCCGAGATTGCTTTTTTATATGTAATACCGAGATCTTCCGCAATTTCTTCACGGGTGTATATGAGGTATACCTCATCGCTTTCATTTATCCAGCCGTTAACCTTAGATAAAGAAAGCCTGTCATAGAGTAAAGCGTAACTAAGCTTTGCATCTGATGACAGGCTCTTGTATTTTGGATTTGCAAATAATGTTTTTGGTATCTTCAGAAAATCACAACTGATAATGTCGTTTATTTTATAGACGTTCATTTTACTACCTCCAAATTTAGTTATTTATGATGTCCGACGCATCTGTTTCGGGAAAATCATCGTCTGTGGAAACCGTTGCTCTCCGCTTCATCTTTTCAACTAAGGCTGCAACAGTTCTTCTGTTTTCTTCATCCTCGTCTTCGGATATATCTGCGGGGTTGTCATAGGTATTTTCGCTAATATCTTCTTCAGGCGTAACCTCAAATCGTGATGCTTCCTTTTCAAGCTCCTCGTCAAGCTCACGCCATTTGGGAACATACTCTGAAACTCTTGTATACTTCAAATCCTTGTAAGATGAAAGCTCATCGGGAATGATTTTTAGTCCTTTAAGCGGCTTCTGTCCGCGTATAAGCACAAGGCACTGCTTGTTATCCATTTGGAGTATTTCTTCGGGGTACATAAGCGGTCTTGTGTTGTTGGTTTTTGTTTGTCTGTAGCCCGTAACCTCTCTTGTTATAGGAGAGAACAAGGGCGTCTGCGGTGCCATACTGTTTGTTAGCTGAATGGTAACTGCACCGCATCGTTTGGATATGTACTCCGATGTCATCATATCGTTGCAGCCAAGTACAAGCTGTGTGTCACAGTTGCCGACGATTTCTTCCCACTCCTTTACGGGATATCGGTCGGAAAGCTGTGCTATGGACTGTACGATAATTTGACAGTTGATACCGTAACCGCGGACAACGGATATAGTTTTCTTAAAGTCAAGGAGCTTACCAACATTACAGAACTCATCCATTATGAAGTTTACTTCTATAGGAAGCCTGCCTCGTTCATCGCCGTATTTTCGTGCATAGTCAGACAGCTTCTTAAATAGCATTGAGAAGAACAGTGAGGAAAGAAACTCATAAGCGGTATCCTGCGCCGAAATAATACAAAAATACGCACATGGTTGTTTACCGGGAAGCTCCAGGTCTATGTCGTGGTACTTCGTAATTTTATCAACAAGCTTATTCTGAAATACATTCATACGGGAGCCGAGACCTATAAACACGTTACCCCAAAGGTTGCTTGCGGCCTGCTTGAAGATGCCGTAAGGTCCTCTTGCCGGATGGTCAAGCGGGAGCTTTTGAAACTTTGCGTCAAGGCTCTTTGCACTTTCGCTTGAAAGTATCTTATATATCGCCCCAAGAGAACGCTCGTGAAGCGGAAGAAGCTCATTTGTGATAGGATCTCTCATACTCTGAACATAGAGGATAAGAGCAATGAGCAGGTTCTGTTCTGCTTTATCCCAGAAGTCTGCTTTATCTCCATCCTCGGAGGTATTACGGATAATGATTTCGGCTACCGACTGCACCATATCAACGTCGCCCTCGGTTTCACCTATACAATTCCACCCGTCGGAATTTTCCATATCGAGAAGATTAAAGGCACGAACAATGTAGCCGTTGCTTCGAAGATGCTCGGAATACTGTTCAAAAAGTTCCGCCTTGGGATCGACTATAATCATACTCTGCTTTTTCTTTGAAGAAAGAAGCTGCACCATCTTGAGCATAAACGGTTTTACAAATCCTCGGCTTTTACCCGAACCTGTTGCACCGTAGACTATAATGTGTTTGTTAAGTCCCGAGTCATCCCTTAGTCCGAGATAGCTTGCGAACTTGTCATCGTCAAGCATACTGTCCTTGACCTTACAAAGAATGGGACAAGGGATAGAATCAGCCGTCCCCGATACAAGTATCTTTTCTCGTTCCTTTTTAGTCATCCAGCCTGATGTTCCGTGTGTTCCTTCGTTTGAAACGAAGAAGTTTCTTTCGTCTTTTGTAATCTTAACGCCTGTTATAAGGTGAATCCATCTTCCCGATATAAGGGCATACATTACGAAAAGGAAGAAGATAACACCGAGTCCCTGTGGGGTGAATGCTGCTTCAATACATCTTATGGGATTGAGTGAGAACACAGGCTCGGCGGTACCGTTATTGAAGTTATACAGTGCCGTAATAAAGGAGTTTATAAAAATACCGTAGAGATAGATTATGACTACCGTGCCCACAACGTACAGCACCGGATGCTCCATAAACTTTGCAATGGCTCTTTCAAGTTTCGGATGCTTGGCTATAATCTCTTTTAACTTTTTTCTCGTCTGCACACACATATCTCCCTTCTTTTGTAATGAACGGTTTTGTGAGATATTCCTTTTTCGCCGTTTCGGGAAAGAAGGCTTCAATCATTTCCTTTTCAAGCGTGTATGTCTTTTTCTCTTTAAATCCGCACATTTTTAAAATTTTAGTAATCACATTTTTTTGAAACTGAAAGCAACAAATATTTGGTATAAAAGAACTGTCATACCGTTTTAATTGTCTGAGTGCACGTTCAATTCTTTTTACATTCATATCAATTGTAAAAATAAACGGCTCACCGTCTATCATACTGTCACAAAATGACAGCTCCCTCGGTAATTCACTGACACGACCGAATGCGGTAGCAAGTCTGTGACGGTATCCCCGAAGCTTCATCACGCTAAGCTGTGTCACCCCGTTACGACCTATTGGTACAAGCAAGTAGTCGTACCCAAGTTCCTCCAAGGCTCGGTCAAACAACGTCATACCTCTTGCAAGTTTCTCACTCTGCTTTGAAGGATGTGTCACGTTCCACAATTCCTCCAAGTCCTTTCCTGCAAGTATCAGCTTTGTTTCTTTAACATTACGTATAGTGCTTATCAGTGACTCAAATGTTTCTTTTTCGTATCCCGGAATAATCCAGTCCTCCTCGTTTTCTATGTGGTATACAACATTAACTATTTCTCCGATTTTGAGTGTCCCCAAAAATCTTGTTCCTGCAAGAGATTTGTTTCTACTTGTTCTGATCATAAGAGAACTCAGATACCCGACGTCTTTCTCTGCAAGCTCTGATGTGTTCTTGCAGAACACATCAATTCCTGCAAGGTGCATTGTAATATTGCAATGAGCATTTTTGAGTCTTCTCCTATATGCTGGTCTTTTAAGATCAAGTCTCATATCCTCCGAATATGTATAACCCATCTCTGAAAGAGCTTCCCGTCCTTTATATGTCAGCTTGTAGCTTTCTCCGTTGGACTGCATTTTTATATATCCTCTTTCCTCTAAAGTGAACATTGTTGTAGCTGTAAACAACTCTGAATCATAATATCTCCAAAGGTCCGATGGGATATATCTGCAAAGTCCGCAAAGGTTTAAAACCCCGAAATCCCGTGTGTCAAAAATCATCTGTTTCGTCTCCCTCCGTAGTATGCTGAAGAACTCTTCGTTTTTTATCATCAAGATAAGCCCGAAAAGCCCTGTAAATATGGGCTTTTCGGACCATATCAGGCAGACGAAGCAGGTTCTCATAGAAAGGTTAAATAAAGATGAGAATTTTTAGAGGTTCGTCTGCCTTATAGCTCATCCCGAGACAGCAAATCCATAAAAATACTGCCGTCTTCGGGAGGCATAACATATATTTCACAACGCACGTCATCGGATATTTTCGAGAAAAGACCGATGCTCAAAATGAACTGCGAGTCATCGGCAATCACTCTGCCTTTAAGTACGTTGGGTATCGTTTTCCAGCCCTTGTTGTCGTTGTCAAGGGCGTTGTGTTTTTCATAATTGCAGTATTCCACAATGGCAAGAAAAGCTTCGTCAAAGAATGGTAATTCATATTTGTAATCATTCAAAAGTCTGTTTACCGTATCGCCGATATATCCGCTCGTTTTGTATCTGCAATTCGGAAGTAGTGTATTAAGTGTTATGTGCAGCCATCCGTCACGTGTTTCTTCAACGGCACCCGCTATCTTTGCTACACACTTGTCGGTGGTGTAGCAGTCGCTTACAACATCCACCTGACGATATCCATCAAGCAGTATTCTTGAACGAATACACAGCGTTTCCACCTCGCACATATAATCGTCTATCTCACGCTCGATAACACAGGGAGACTTGCTTGTGGAGGCTTTCATCTGTGAAAGATGATGTTGAATTTTGTTTGCATCCTCTTGCAGTTTTGCAATTACTTCTTTGTAATTATCTGTCATACTTTCCTCCGTTTTTCAAGGTCAGAACGCTTGGTGGTTATGAGGTCATACATTATAGGCGACGCCTTGATCTCGATACACACCTTGTTTTTATTGGCACAAAGCAGTGCTTCACCTCTGCCGTTTCGGATAATCTGCATTGTTTCCTCATCCGAAAGTGACAGATATTTTTGTGCTGTGAATGCCTCATCTTCCTCAAGGTGAAGAAGAAGCTTGAAGCTTGAAAGGTTCAGTATGTCCTTGCCGTATCTTCCGGTGTCAGCCGAAAAACTGCTTGACAAATCCTGCGTTGCCTGAATTGCCGCACCGCCGAAGCCTCGGATAAGTCGGAAAATCTCCTGAACATAGTTTGCCGCAAGCTTGTTAGCACCTGCGCCGATAAGAGTCCACAGCTCGTCAAGGAAGATTACTTTCTTCTGAATACGGCTTTCCTTTGCCTTATCCCACACGAACTCAAGTGCCATAAACATACCGATGGGCTTTAATGCGTCTGTCATTTCGGTCATATCAAGCACGATATATTTGTTTGATAGGTCTACATTTGTCTCTCTTCCAAATGATGCAAGAGAACCCGTTGCGAACTTCTCAATCATAAGAGAAAGCTTCTTTGTTTCCTCTCTTGAACAGAGTTCAGCATACAAGTCCTTGAGAGTCGGCATTCTCTTGAAATTGCCGTCTTCGTTGTAGAGCGAGGCATTGTCAAAGGTAATACCGAAGGTCTCATATGTACGGATAACGGCGCTGTCAAGGAGGTTTAGTTCATCCTGTGTAATGTCATTCTTTATGAGAGTAAAAAAGATCATAAGACTTTGAAGCTTCTCGGCAAGTATGGAGTCATTACGGGTGTCAGCCTTAATCTCATAGTCTGTTGAAAGGCTTGTTTTTCGTATTTCCATAATGTTGATGCAGTCCTTAGATGAAGGTGCAATCTTGATGTATTTACCGCCTATAGCTTCGCAAGCATCAATGTATTCGTGTCCTTTAACGGGAGCAATAATAAACACCTGAGTGCCTTGCATACGAAAACGTAAAGCCATCGTTTGCAAGAGAAATGTTTTACCTGCACCGGTAGTACCGTAAATACAGCCGTTGGCATTTGCATACTTATCGCTGTCGAAGATATCAAGTATTGCAACACTTCGATTGTACTTATTCAGCCCTAAAAAAATACCGCCTTCATCATATATCTCAAATGATGAAAACGGGAAGGATGCTGCAAGCGAATCAGTAAGTACATTCCTTCTGCCTTTTCGCTCAATATCAGGATCAACAGACAGTATGGGTAGTGAGGACAAGAAGCATTGTTCGTGCTTGTAGTCGGCACGCTTACATACCATACTCATTGAACTGCAAAGAGTCATTACATCTGCGACTCTCTGTTCAAGCTCTTCCACATCGTAGGCTGTGATTTCGATAACGGTGGACATATAGTAAAAGTCCTGACCGCCTCTGTTCATACCTTCCTTTAAGAAGAAACCTGAAGATATTGCATCGTCAAGCTCTTCAAAGTCCTGTCTTGTGTCGTCAACCTCACGCATTTTGCTACGGTTTAACATTGTTTTCTGCGAAATACGGGAAAGTGTCTTATCCCTTGGCATACGCCTGAAGGTGAAGCTTATACCGATATTATCGCCCGCTTCAACAAGGGGTGATAACCATGCCGCCTCATTTCTCGTTCGGTATCCGTAGCCTGCAACATAGAGGTATGAATGATATATACCGTCAACCACTATGTAATCACGGCTGCCGTTGTCAACCGAGGACGGTGCAATAACGTCAAGTACGGAAGTTTGTCCCGTCCACATTTCAGGAATCTCTTCCTTCGGTTCCTTTGAGAATGCACCTCTGATGCTATCCATCAGGGATTGCTTCTTACCTTGTGCCGCTTTTTTCTTTTTGGGATTATCCTGTTTTGCGGCTTTGGGTTCTCTTTTTTCGGTACCGTTTTCTTCGGGAACTTCTTTTTCGCTTTCATATGTATCCTCCTCAAATGGATTTCTGTACTCTTTACTCATAGCTTTCACCTCCGAAACCTGAATGTATTTCATCAAACATACCGTCTGCGAAATTGCCGGGATTTACATACTTAGAACTCTGCTTATTGATAAAGCCGTAGAGCAGGTCAATGAGCTGTCCGTTGTCGTTTATGTCGATAATACCAAGCTCACATTGGGACAGATACCTCTGTGCCTTGTATGCTTCGTCGGACAGTATCCTTTGAATATCTGCAAAGCGAACATTTTGCTGTGTAAAATTCTTATTGGCGTATTCAAAGATGATAAAGAACCTCTTTTTGATTGCGACATTCTCCGAAAGACCTTTTACAAAGTCCATTTCGTCATATATCATTGCTTCCGTCTGCTCATTGGGTTCGTTTTCAGCATAGTGTTCGTGACGCTTCAGATAGTCGTCAATATCGGCTCTTTCTGTAACTACCCGTATCTGCATATTGTCGGGAGCTATCTTGAGATAAGAGGCAAAGTAATAGATGATATTTTCCTGTTCAACGTCGCTTTTAAGATAGAAGTTTACGAGAAGTACTTCAAGAATCTTTATGTATCTGCCGTCCTTCAGAAGTACAAGACCGCCTGTAACCGTTTCGATGGGTAACCACTTTTGCGTACTGTCGGAATAATATTTTCCGAAGGACTTTTCATCTTTCTTTTTTGATAGTGGATTTTTCATTTGACCTCACCTCGATACTCTATTATTTTTCTGTTTCTCAGCCATCGCCACCAATTCTTTACGAACAGTGACAGCGGATCGTCGTTGATACCTATTAGAGCAAAGCCACCGATGGGTATTACAAAAATAGCCGATACGATTATCTTCCAAGTAAGTCCCAACGGTAAGAGCAGGAATACGAGATAAATAATAGGCAGAGATATTATCCCTGCCTCGATGATATTTCGTACTCCGAACACGCCCATAATCTTGCCGCCTTCTTCAAAGTTTGCAGGAATGTAGAACTCATTCATTTAAGCCCCATCCTTTCATCTGCGTCACCTGCAGCGACACACAGGCACATTACAACAACGCCGAATATTCCGCCGAGTATAAAGCTAATTATATAACCTAACATAAATCTTTCTCCTTTCATCATTCTTCAGGTTCAGGTTCGGGAAGAGATAAGCTCCAGAACGGTCCGCCCGAGCCTGCGTTTTTAACTTCTTTGAGGATTGTTGATATATCCCAAGCCATCGTACTGCGGTTGTAGCTCACGGGATCGGCAACAAGTATTTTACCGTCATCTGTTACACCTCGAAGCACAATAAAATGTCCAGTGTTGGTAAAATGTCCTGCACCCATAATAGCAATTATCATTTTTCCATCCTCAAGATGCTGTTTAAGCTCCTCAGCGTTTGATTTGCCGAGCTTTTCAACGGATAGTCCGAAGTGTTCAGCGGCATTTGGAATAAGAGAAATATAGCTTCCGCTGCCTTCACAGACGTAGCCGTTCTCATACGACCATTCTGCAACCTCAACGGGATCTGTTTCATCACCTGTGAGATTCGATATTGCTATTGCAAGAGCCGTGGGACCGCAGCCTGCTACACCGATAGTATCTGTCTTGCCGTACATTTCATTCGCCCATCTTTCGTCAAGCTGGTTATAGTATGTAAGTCCGTCAAGGGTTACACCCTCGTAGCTTTGAAGCCTGTCCTTATCTACAAATTCGCTGTCGGGAGTTATCTTTTGTCCCGTAAAGACGTTGTACATAAGGTTCGCCCAGTTTTTCTGCTCGTCGTCAAAGCCCATTTCATCCATAATCTCATCGGGTGTTTTATTGTAGACTTCGCCTGTTTCGTCATCAACCGAAAAGCTAATGTCTATCATATACTCAACGTCGCTTTCGTTTATGGCTTCTACCTGCTGTTGCTTCTGAACTGCCTGTATGCAAATGAGCCTTGTAATATCAGGTTCAACGCCTTCCTGCTGTTCTTCAAGCACCTCGTAATAGTAACTTTCCATTTCTGCGGCGTGCTCATTTCGGGAAATGAGGTCATCAAATCCCGAAAGAGCCCAATTTACAAGAAGCTGAGGAAGAGATGCGATAATGATTATGGGTATAAGTAAGAGGAAAAGCAATGCACCGATAACGGTAAATACTTTCTTCCACGGAATGACTTCAACAGCACCGATAATAGCCTGTGCATAGTTCTGTGAAGCAATACCTGTGGCGATTTTAATTATTCCGCCTACGACCTGAGCTCCGCGAGCTGCCTTCTGACCTGTGCTTTTTTGCTGCTCTGCCATTGTCCGCTTCACCTCTCTTGTATTCACCCTTACGCTTTAGGGGTTCTGTGTCTTTGGTGTAGTAGTTTTTCTTTCCCTTACGGTTTGCTGCCGCAGGATCGTATCTTCCAAATTTGTATTCGGGATTTACTCGTCTTTCAGTGGTACTCATATTGTTATTTGCAACATAATGAGAATCACCACCGTGTTCTGAATACGATACACCTGAGTTGTTGACAACTGTACCGCCACCACGAACGGAAGTAGTATTGTTTACATTAACACCAGTGTTACCACCCGAAACATTGCTTGAAGATCTGTTTCCGCCTGCGATTACCGTGCTTCTTCTGTCTGTTCTTCCGTTATCAGAGGATACGTTAGAAGTATGTACATCCGAATCGCTGTTTACAGAGGAATTACCAACAGCATTGTTATTAACACTTCTGTTATCGGAAGTTCTGAGGCTTCCCGATGTTCTGCTCATACCTTGAGTCTGAGGCATAACGGGAACCGTAACACCCTTTGAACCTGTCTTAACAGCGGGAGCATTAACAGTTACACCGCCTTGAACACCACCGTTGTTATTAACAACAGACTGATTTGAGTGCGGTACTGAAGATACGGGAGGTGTAGGTATATTTGTCCTTCCACCCGAAGTATTCCTTGACAACGGAGGACGGGATGTATTCTGTGTCCTTTGCTGATTTGAGGAATGAGTATCTCTGCCACCGTCGTGTGAAGATGAACTACTTCTGTCGGTTGTATGAGATGTATTAGGTCTTGCACCCGGAATTGATGCAGCATTTCTTGCGGCATTCTGTACCTGTGTCTGATTGACAGTGATATTACCGCCGTTGCCTGTAGGCTTATTATTCCTTGAAGGTGTAGAAGGAGTATTTCTGCCGGAAGTTTCACGACTCGATTTGTCTGTTCTCGAATTGTTTCTACTGTCGGTATTGGAACTGTTATTGTTTGTGTATCTGCTGTTGTTTGTAGCATTGTTAGCTTGACGGTTTGCAGTATTACCAGCAGGAGTACTAATCTTAGTAGTTCTGCTTTGGTTGTTTACAGATACATTCACGTTAGCATCGCCGGGATTCGCATTACCGCCGTTATTTGACGGAGGAGGATTAGTATTGCGAGGTCTTGAGCCTCCACCGCTGGGACTTCCGCCGCCGTGATTGTGGTTATGATTACTGCTGCCGCCTGAACGATTACCACCGCCTGAGCCGCCCTTCATACCGCCCATATTCTTGCCCACAAGGGATGCAAGGGTTCTTACAACAACAAGAGTCATACCGCCCGGGAATCTTACACCCACACTGTTACTTGTCTGTGCAGGGTTAAGTCCGATTTTCGCAATATGTGCGTCAATCTTTCGTGCAACTCTTGTCAGAGCCATTACAAACACAAGCCAAACAATAATGTTTGATGCCCACATATTAACCATTGCGTTCATTATGAGCTTTAGGAAGATGATATTCATAATGAGCATAAGGTTCATAGAGCCGTACATTCTGCACCAGCCCTTGAATATGTCGTTTGTGTTCTTACTGCCGCCCATAGCAAAAGCGAGAGGTGCCATAAATGTGAGAACACAGGCTATGACATATCTCTCGCCTATATCAAAGAACAGCTTTATTAGCTGAATAATGAGGATAATACTTACGATTATCGCTATAAGCCAGGAAACACCG
>JAFWXR010000044.1 GCA_017517965.1 Clostridia bacterium | reverse complement strand
TCTGTTCTCTTGTAACGTTGTCGTTAGGTGCAAACTTGCCTTCTCCGACACCCGTTACTATTCCGTTCTCTGCAGCCCACGCTACGTAACCTGCATACCAGTTTCCGTCTTCCACGTCAGCAAAGTCACTCTTTGCCTGTGATACGTCAGCCTTCGCTATTCTGCCTATTACTGTCACGAGCATTGCTCTCGTCATCTTTCCGTCAGGATCGAATTCGTTTTCGCTTACGCCCTGGAAGTAATTGTTATCTGCTACGTAGTTTACTGCCTTGTTGAACCAGTCTGTTTCTGCCACGTCGATGAAGCGTCTGTTATCATCGGGTGTTACGGGATCTGTCGTTTCACCGTCATCTACCGACGGGCCTGCGGGACCTACGACTGCACCACCGGGTGCTGCACCGCCGCCGATACCTGAACCTGCGTCACCGCCACCGATATCACCGATAATACCGCCAGATGCACCGGGTGTTGTCGTATCGTTTCCACCAACGTCCGTTCCGGGTGTTCCGGGAACTTCAACGTCAGGCGTTGTATCCGTTCCGCCGTACATCGTAGCATCTTCGATAAACTGTTCGACTTGTTCAAGTTTTACGATGTAATCCTCAAGTATATCACCTGTTACATTAGCCATAAAGCCTCTCTTCGAGAGTTCTTCAAGCTGACTGTCGATATAGTTTGCATAACTGCTCCAGATATACGCCGTTCCGTAAGGTGCTGTTGCACCATCTGCCACCACTACAAGCGAATTCCTTGTATCGTTAATCCTTTCAACGATTTCGGAATATGACGACTCAAGATTTATATACTCCTGCGTATTCTTTTCATACGCACGCGGTCTGAGTTGTGTATCCGCCGTAATCTTTTCACCGTCAAGCACGATTTTATACGAACCAACACGACCGTCTTTATAAACTTCCTCAGCAAAACCACCTGTGTTGTTATCCGCACAGTACTTGTGCGATATCGTGGGATTTCCAGTCGTCACAAGATGCTGGATAACTATCTGCGGATCAGCTGCATTGAGCCATGCAGTAATATTATTACCTGCATAACCGTGGTGGTCAAGGTCAAGAACGTCACAGTCAAGGTAATCTTCACCGTATAGTCTGAGGATAGTTCTTTCAGGATCCTGTCCCATATCACCACCCCAGAGGAAGCTCTGTCCCTTATAGGTCATCTTTGCTGCAATTGATACGTTGTTGCCCAAATCACCGTCAAAACCGTCTCTTTCAATACGTTTCTTTATGTTCTCGAAAGTCAACGTTCCCTGTGTGCTGTCACCGGGATTGAGGAAGTGCATCTGCACAGCTTCTTCACCTTCACCTATGGTGAGTTTCGTATCACGCATGGGTTTGATTATGTTGATAGGTTCCTTACCCTCTCTGACATATTTCTCACTCTTAACATTTATCGCTCTGGTTACGCTGTTTTCAAAGTCAAACGGAGGTAACACTGCATTTACAATATCAAAAGTTTCAACCAATGCCGGTACTGACTGATAATGGTCGGTATGGAAATGAGTTACAACAAGATAATCGATCGTCTTACCGTCACCGATACCTGCCTGTTTAGCCGACTCCAGATAATATCTTACTTCTCTTATTATGTATGCGCTTGAAACTGACTTAGGTGTATCAACAAGCATAATCTTGCCATTAGGTAACGTCATCAACGTACAGTTACCCGGTCTTCCTGCAACAAAATTGGTAAATCTCTTTATACCCATTGCTTCATCCGTACGCGGATCCAGTGTACGTATTGTGAATTTGCCCACGTCATCAGATGCATCAAAAATTCTCTGATACCCTTCTGTCTGCTGAATATTAGCGTGAGTGATATATTCTTCCGTACCCGTGTAATAGTAGTTGAGCAGTTTTGCGGCATTTTCTGCTGAAAGCATATGCGTTCTTACATTCTCGGGATTGCTCGTTTCTGTGATATATCTCTTGTCGATTGCAAGTTGAGGCATCACTTCATCAACATCAAGTGCCCATGCAGAAGTTAGACTCCATCTCGGATAGAAATTCTCTTTGATGGTTACGTTATTCTTATCAGGAAGTGTAATAAGCTTATACGATGCTCTCGGGAACATAGCATCTTCTTCATAAAGATTTATGTATACTTGACCGTTGTGCTGTACACCGTACTTTTCACCACCTATCGGGTAAACACACGTTCTGATGTTTACACCTTCAAGGTCAAATCTGTAGTCACTGTAGACTGCACCCGTTTTTGAACCCGCATAGTCTTTTATGGTTATAGCATCAAAGCCCTTGTAATTATTGTAGTCTTCGACAAACCTGTCAAGCTGTGCATCATATTTCAGTCCGTATGCAGTATGTCTCAAGTACTGGTTACCAAACACTCTGTTTACTGATATTTCATATTCCGTACCGCTTGTACCCATATAAATATTCTGTGGCATGAAATTGCCTACCAGACAGTAGCCTGTATAGTGATCATCGTACGGATCAACATAGTAATCCATATTGACAAAGTCTGCTTCACCGGTACCGTTGAAATATGCATTCGTTGCTTCATAATACTCCGTATAATCCGATTTATCCAGATCAAGATTATATTCTTCCCAAGCACCTGTTATTTCGTATATCTGTCCGTCATCGGCATCCTCGTATGTAAACGTTTCGCCTGCTCTGTTGTAGTAACCTGCAATATACTTTTCTTCGCTTCCGAGAACACCACTGTCACCACCTGATGTCAGAGTGTTGGCTGTACCGTTTATACCTATGAAAACGGTTCTTGTGCAAAGAGTATTGACAGTTGAGTTACCCGAAACGTCTTTACCTCTCTTATTGGCAAGATGTCCGACATTGTATATAGAACCACCGAACATTCTTACTTCAACAAGACCTACTTCTTCGCCTTGTGCATTGTAACCCGTATTACCTCCAAGAGAGCCTCCGTATAAATTGAATACAGTTCCACCCTGATGGAATTCGATATAAGTATCTTCTACGGATTTTCCGTTTGCACCGCCAAAGATATGATCGTCCGAAACGTCACGGTCAGCAAGTTTAGCACCCTTTATTGCCTGACCCGTTACGGGATCACGGACAATGTTGGATATTCTATTACCGTTTTCATCGTACTTGAACGTACCGTCTTCATTCTTCTGATATACGTTGAGTGTGCCGTCTTTCGTTTTTGCCTGATAGAGATACGAGTGCCCTGCACCGTCACCTGCAACTATTGTCGGGATACCGTTAAGGAATATCGTAGTGTTATTGCCCTTGGAATAACTTGCATCCACTGTGACATTAACCATTTTTTCCGCGATTTCAAAAGTTGCGCCTGTATATTCGGGTGCATCACCAAGACGAACACCGTTTACAAATATTTTCGGTGCCTGCGATTTGGTATAAGAAATCTTCTTGAACTGCTGGTCAACCTTTGCCTTGTCAGAGTCATTCAGAGTCACGAATGCCCTTATCGTAACTGCGCCCGTTGTCCAGTCGTCGTTAAGTTTCGCAGAGCCCATGGGATAAATCTTGCCCGTTATATTAACGTTATCGTTAACGTTTATATATGCAGGGCCAACTGTAAGTGAAGCACTGTTATATCCACCACCGTAGATGTTACCAACCGTACAATTTTCAAGATTGAGGGTTACCGTTCCGTAAGTATCACCGTCTTTATGTGCACTTCCCATATAGATATTGTTTACTTTACCGCCCGTGATATCAACCTGTGTGCCGTGATTTGTGATAATCAGATTTCCGCCGGCGTAAATGGTGTTATATGTACCGTTTTTAACGCTGATATTTACCTTATTGGTGTAGTAACTTGTATTCGCATTACCTGAACCGTAGACATTGGTAATCTCATGCAATCCGTCAGCATCAAGCACAAGGTTTGCTGTGCCTTTTGTAGTATTCTTACCGCCTGCATATATAGCAGCAAGATATCCGCTGTTGAATTCAACGTATGTCGAATGATATCTGTCGCTTGTTCCAAGCATACCGCCACCGTATACCGTAGGTGACGCCGAGCCCTTCAGTGCCTCAGGCAATTTCCTCCATACACCCGTGAGTACAATCGGATTGCCGTTTTCATCCACATATGTCGGATACGAGAAGGTTTCGGGTGTTTCAGTTGCTTCATCATAATGCTCATCAAAATACCATACGTATGTAGGAAGTGATTTGATGTCAAATTCTTCTTCAGTATCATCCACATTGCCCGCACTTTGAATTCTTAACGGAACGCCTCTGCCGTAGACAGTCTGTGTTGAACCCGAATAGAGTACTCTTATTGGCACGTCTTCCTTGTAGTAACCGCCGGAAACAACGACCTCTGCTACCACTTCTTCCTCGGTACCGGTTTCGTTTTCTCCATCTTCCATATTGTCTTCGGAGGTCTCTTCATCTACCTCATTCCAACCGATAATATTATAACGGTTGAAATCTTCCGGAACCACTATATACACTTTTCCTGAAATATAGCCCGGCGTGTTTGCAATAATATTGCTGCACGTTACGTTATCCGAAACGCTGATGTATACATTGCCCTGTGTCGAAGCGGTCGGTGAGTTACCTGCACCGTTAATCATGGTTGTCGTACCGCCGTTAAGGTAAACCTTTACAGAGCCCATATTCGTCGTCTTTGCGGCATAACCCACGTAAAGATTATTTATCGTACCGCCGTTCTGAACAAAGACTGCAGATATGGTTTCACCCTTTTTGACAACGATAGGCTCGTCATATTTTTCCGAACGCAGAGCAAGGACTTCATCCTCTGCCTGCGGTGCACCGTAAATCGTACCCGCATAACCCGAACCTGTTGCCAGATTGGTAATGGTACCGCCGTTAACCTCAATGTATACCTGACCGTTATTTGTTTCACCGTAGCCACTGTAAACAGTTGTAATCGTACCGCCGTTGATTATGATTTCAGTGCCATCCTGAAGAGCATTTCTGTTACCACCGTAAAGCGTTGTGATTGTACCTCCGTCTATGACAGTTCTCGTTTTACCGATAGCGTTATCTCTCGAACCTGCAAACAAGCCGTTCAGAGTACCGCTCTTCATCGTAAAATCAGTGGATTCCAACACATATGCATCGTAATCCTTAGAACTCCACGACGCTTCATACGAGTAGCTTACCGCACCCGTGTACAAATGCGAACCCGTACTTGTCATCGCAAGGAAGTTACCTGCCTTGTCATATGCATACTGCGCACCGTTTGCCGCCTTATGTTCTGACGGAATACCGACAAGCGAAACTGCAAACGTATTATTTGTAAAGATATTTGTATACGGTCTGAGTGCCGAGATTTTTACAGTGTGTGTAGGAACAACCGCGTTGCTATCCACCGTATATGCACTGCCGAAATCGGGTGTGAATACGTAAGTGCCTGCTGTGTAACGGTCAAACGTCACGCTTCTTCCGTTTTCATCTGTAATATTCCAGTTCTTTACGGGAATTGTCTTTGTCACGCCCGAAATCTTAACGTTATACGTTACAGGCAAGCCAACGTTTTCTATTGCCGTACCGTTTGCAAGCGTATAACCCGTATTTCCGGCAAGAATTTCAGTGATATTTCCGCCCTGATTACTTTCTGAAACAACTACCGTTATTTTCTCAGCCTTTTCTCTTGTTGTAATGGGAAGAACGTATCCGTCAGGAACGTTAAGTTTAAAATCATATCTGCCCGGAACGTTTGCCTTATAACCGTTTATGGGAGTATACGATATTCCCTCTACCGTTGCAGGCTCTCCGTTGACGTCACCTGTAAATGAAGTCGGAAGACCGATATTTTCAAGTGTTGTACCGTAGTCAACGTAGTAGTCTGTTCTTATGAGACCTGCGTTGCGGACAACCTTCATTTCCCTGTCTGTAACGAAGGTTTCTCTGTCTTCTTCAAAGTGACCTTCGTAAAGTTTTACGTTATCTTCTTCAACATAAACGTTACTTAAATCAAAGCCCTTTTCATAGAAAATCTTAACACCGTTTACAGATGCTGAATTTCCTGTAGGAAGAAGCACTGATTTTATAGCTGCTTTGTTTGAAATGTATATTTCGGTTTCATATACAGTTGACATTCTTCCCGTACCGAGCACCCTATTTACAATTGCTCCGTCAAGAAGCTTTATGGTTGCTTTGCCTTCTACCAGGCCACGTCTTCCGCTTGAATATGAACCCGACATAAGTGATTCAACTGATGCATTTTTAACGACTACCGTTACGTCACCGAGCACCTTGCTGTGGTAACCCGAACCGCATATCTTCGCAGTGACTTGTGCACCTTCAACGTATGTGTAGCAGTTCTGGACAATTGCGATTCCCGCATCAGAGTTTACACCGTGACCGCCTGAAAATATGTTGCTTACAGTACCGCCAAATGCGTATACATACGTCGTATCGGTAATTTTACTTGCCCTTGCCGAGCCGCCTATAAGGCTTGTAACCTTGCCACCACGTAATTCAATGTAAGTGGTTTTGTACGAAGGACAACCCTCAGGACCGCCACCGTAAATTGATATTGCAGCAACGTTTTTGGAGTTTGTTTTGTTACAGCCCGTAAGATCGTAAAGATACGTACCGCTATCGTCACCGTTTATTACAGTAGGTATACTGTTGAGATAAACATATGAATCTATCTGGTATTTATATCTCGATATTTCTATTGTGATTTCGGGTAATTTGAGCGACGGATCAAATATACAGTTTTCAGGCACTGATGTGATTTTTGCAACAAAAGTACCAACCTGGTTTTTATTGTAACCTGCTACCGTCCACTTAAATCCCGACACTTCCATAACTTCCCCGTTATCGAGTTTTACGGAGAGTGTGTCATAGAATACAGGCTTTGAAACCGAATTACGTGGGAATACTGTCGACGTAACGGGTACGTATATCTCAACTACTCTCGCTTCACCGATTTTTACAACCACTGTGGGTGCCGATACACCCTGAAGTTTGTATTCAGCCGAAACAACTGCTGTAAATACGTACTGTGCGCCGTGTACGAAGCCGTCGTAATCCGTACAGGTCCACTTATCTACTTCAACAGACTTGCTGCTACCGTTAACAGTTGCCGTAACCGTCTCAGGGAATGCTATCTGATGCTCACTTGTTCCGTATGATACGGTAATTTCATCAATCGGGTCAAAGCCCGTTATCACGCTCTGTCCTGCATTTGCAGAAAGCACTCTTACCGTTATCACAACGTGAGCCGTATCGCAATTCAGGTTGTAATTTTCAGGTATAACGGGGGTGAACGTGTACTTACCTGCAACGTTTGCATTGTAGTTTTCACATACCCACGCCACATTTTCGATTGATGATGCAACGCCGTTTACGGTTGCAGGAATACTTGTCGGAAGACCGATTTCTGCAGCGCTCGTACCGAGAGCCACGTTATAAACTGCAACTTCAGGTACATCTACTTCCGTTACATCATATGTCATTGCACCGTCTATGTAGAGCTTTATGCGTCCGGTATCACGGCCTTCAATAAGACTTATATCAAATGAAGATGATACGTAGATTGATACACTGTCAGGATAATTCGCCTCTACTTCACCAAGTGATATTCCGCCTATCTTGGCACCGTCGGCAATATTTATGATAACGTCACCGCGGAATTTACCATCATCACCGCATGCAAGTATCTTACCCTTGACTCTTGCACCGCTTTCAACGTTTATGGTCGTGCTGCCGACATAATCATTCCAGAACGAACCTGCGTATACGTTATTGTTAACCGTCGAATCTTCTTTGAGTGTGATTGTGGCATCACCCGTCACTTTAGCTTTGAAACCGCCGCCAAATACAGCGTTTACCGTCGCACCCTTTCCGATTGTCACTGACGGATTACCCTCTACGTCCGTAGTTGCACCGCCATGATAAATAACGTTCGTAGAATATCCGACGTTACTGTTGACGTTGTTACAGCCTGTGGCATCATTGATTACTACACCTTCATAACCAAGCCAACCTGAACTGTACGCCTCGTGTCCCGAGAGAGATACCGTTACCGGAATAACCATACCAGCTGTGCTTCTTGCGTAGTTTGAAGAATGTGTATATGCACCGCTGTTAAGTTTATATACGGTAATTGTTGCCGATTCAATTATTTCCTGTGGAACGGTAATATCATCCTGCTGTTCAAATGACGTGATTTTATATGTGTAATACGTTCCGTTACCGTCAGTCTTTAACACATTACCCTGCCACTTGATATCCGTTATCTTTGTTTCTGTGCGGACACCGTCTTTGAAGAGGACTACGTCAAGTTCATCATAGAATTTTATTCCTACGTTTTGGTTTGTTGTCGTACCGTTCTGTGCCCTTATAGCAAGTGTACCCGTTGCAGGTGTAAGCACCGTGTAGTTTACAGGCACTTTGATTTCTGTAAGTACGGTACCTGCGCCTGCAGGATTTCCAACGGTAACTTTAACCGTATAAGGAGTTACGTCCTCAAGGAACGTATAGTCATCGTCTGTGATTACAGTTTCAAAGGTATATTGACCCGGCACTTTTGAGGAGTAATCTTCACTTACCCACTTAAACGAGCTGTTTGTCACCGTCTTCTTTGTGCCATCAATAAGTTCTGCCTCAAACTCTGTAGGAAGCAGTGTGATAACATTTTCAACCGCAGTATCATACGCAACACTCTGTGTACCTGCAGGTGTGAGAACACTCTGTATTTTGTAAACAGCATCTTTCAAAACAGTTACCGTAACGTAAATATCAAGTGCAAGATGCATATCCGTCGGCGGAACAAGTTTCAAAGTGTACGTGCCGACTGCATTCGCATTGTAATCGCCTGCCCACGTAAATCCGTCTACGGTTACACCGTCAATAACAAATGATGTGGGAAGACCTATGTCCTCTTTCTTTGTACCTTCAAAAACAGAATATTCCGTTTTTGACAAATCAAGATATGTAATAATTTCAATCTCAATGTCATTTACAAAAACTTTTGTATTTTCGTCAAATTTAACTTTATTGATGAGGTGCTTGCTCGTATCATCAAATTTCACAATGAGTTCAGGTGCCGTACCTCTTGTAATGGTTCCTATCGACGAAGCAGAATCAAGATCGTGTATATATACGTTTACGCTTCCCGTACGTACTGTCGAGGCAATCGCTCCGCTACCTGTAATTGTAGTTATATTCACAAGACCTGATACATCGATATAAGCATTACCCGTAACGTTGGCAGTTCTTTCATCATAACTGCGACCGCCACTGTATACCGTTCCGACTGTTGCATTGCTGATATAAATGTTGTTGTCACCGTTATGGTCAAGACCGTCGTTTGTGCCAATAATACTTGAAATATTTGCACCGTCTGTAACAGTCAGATTGATTGTTCCCTGTGTAACGCCGTTATACAGTTGCTTTCCTGCACCGCCCGTATGTTCATATCTCTTACCCGCAACCATAACGAGTGCGCTGCTGAGTGATGAACTGTCAGCTGTTGCAGACTCGCTTGTTCTGTAGAGTTTATTACAGCCTGTTGCATCATAGATCTGGTTTGCACCACCGTCTACGCCTTTAACAACCAGGGCAATACCATATGCTTTTCCGTCAACATATCCGTATCTGGCGCCTACAGCACCAATGCCACCGTCCAACACCGTTACGGTAATTGCAGGTATGACACCGCTTGCAAACTTGTATGAAGAATAACTGCCTGACGGCACTGCCTTAAACGTGTATGTTCCGATTTCGTCCGACTTATAATCTTCCGATACCCACGTTACGGGAAGGTCGATTTCCTCACCTTCCAACGTTGCGGGAATCGTTGCATAGAACGTCGGATTTTCCACTTCACTATATTTTGACGACCATCTGTTGTTTTTATCTGCGATACTTCCTAAATACGGCCATGCAGTCTGCATAACGAGACCGCTTGTATCAACCGCAGTAATTTCAGGTAACGCTTTAACCGTTACTACGCAGATATCTGTGAAACTGCCATCTGTAGTTGTTGCCGTGATTTTTGCCGTTCCTGCAGAAAGTGCTTTTACAACACCACCGTTCACCGTTGCAACATTCTGTGCATCTGATGACCATATAACCGTCCTGTTTGTTGCATTGGCAGGGGTTATCGTCGCTTTAAGTTCAGTTGTTTCCCCTTCCATAAGGGTTACGCTTGACTTATCAAGTGTAACTCCCGTTACCGCAACCACACCGTCATTTACCGTAACTGTAAAGGTCTTTGTCTTTACAAAGCCGTCAAAGAAATAACCTTCAGGTGCAGTGAGTGTGAAGGTCTGCTGACCTGCTACATTGGTATTTCCGCCCGACCATACAAAGCCCGAAACACCACCGAGTGTTGTCGGAAGAGCATCACCTTTGGTGATAGCAGCAGGCACGTCAAGCGTGGCTTCATCAAGCAAACCTTTGTAAAGTACGCCGTTGACGTAAATAATTGTATCATCGTCAGAGTCAATTACATCGATAAGATGCTTACTTGTATCATCAAGTTTAACTATGAGCGTACGTGCATCAGTACCGTTACCCTTGTTGGTAGAATCCTTCACAATAGCAGGAATGCTTGAATCTTCTGTGATGTTAAATATGTTTAATGTTACAGTACCTTCAGAATTGGTATTGTTAACAACCGCAGTGTTTGTATTTTCCTGACCGAGAGTGTAAATACCACCATCTTCTTCAAGCACTATTCTGCCTGTGATATCAAAATTAACGCTTCCCGTTTCATTTATCGTACAACCGCCGTTACCTTCGAATGAACCACCTACGATATACTTAC
>JAFWXR010000043.1 GCA_017517965.1 Clostridia bacterium | reverse complement strand
TTTCTTAAAGTTCGTTGTTTAATTTTCAAGGTACAGTCGCTCTCCCTCTCCTGAGGGACAGCTTTATTATTCTACCAAACTTGTTCCGCTTTGTCAAGTACTTTTTTCCTTTTCTTGCAGACTTTTTTTCGCTTGGTGGAAACCGCATCTGTTTAGATGAGGCTTATTCATAATACCACTTCACCCTTGCCATGTCAACACTTTTTTTACATTTTTTTAAATTTTTTGACGTTATTTTTTTCTGCTACAAGATAGTGTATTTTCGACCCTTTGCGCAAACAATATTTACGGAGGTGCTATATATAATAATGAAGAAACAAATATCAATTTTGCTTTTATACATTGCACTGCTGTTGTCTTTGTCAGCTTGCGGTCCCGATAAAAAGCTTAAACCAAGTATGAATATGCGTTCACTGTCCGAAAAAATCCTTGATGAGACTGATATAGATTCTGCTGCACTTGTTGATGAGAACGCTATTAACAAGTTTCTTGAAGGCAGTGGTATTAAAAAAGATATGCTTGCTGATCACAGCATAAACGTGCCAACCGAAGACGAATTTGAAATGCTTATAATACTCGAGGCAAAAAACGACAAGGACGTGCCTATTCTTAAGCATGGTCTGGATTACATCGATTCAAAATATGATAACCAAAAAAATACCGGTAGCCTTATTATTACTAAAGGAAGATACGTTATGCTTGTTAACAGTGAAGACAACAGAGATGCTCAGCAGATTTTTGACAGTTCTATTGATTGACATATTCTATTTAATAATGTAAAATATTAAGGAAAGGCGGTTAATTATGAGTCAGAAAATATCAACGGCGGTGATAAACCGTCTTCCCAGATATTACAGATATTTAGGCGATCTGCACGACGAAGGTGTCACGAAGATTTCCTCAAAAGAGCTTGCCGAAAGGATGAATCTCACTGCATCGCAGATAAGGCAGGACCTTAACTGTTTCGGTGGCTTTGGTCAGCAGGGTTACGGTTATCGTGTGGATTACCTTCTTGAAGAGATTGCAAATATACTTGGTATCAACAACAGATACAAGTCAATTCTCATCGGTTGCGGAAAGCTTGGTCACGCACTTGTCAACAGAATCACTTTTACAAAGCGAGGATTTGACCTTATCGGAATATTTGACAACGACCCCAAGGTTGTCGGCACGGTCGTGGGCGGTCATACGATAAGGGATATAACCGAACTTGAAGAATTCTGTCTTGAAAACAAGCCCGAAGCAGCATTTCTTGCGCTACCGAGAGAAGTGGCACCCGAAACGGCTGCAAAGCTTGAGAAGCTCGGCATAAAAGGTTTCTGGAACTTCTCATCGGGTTACATAGTTCTTGAAAACAAGGATATTCCCGTAGAGAACGTTCATCTCGGCGACAGCCTGATGTCACTCTCCTGCAGAATGAAAACGATAAAATAACAGACGCTGAAAAAGCGTCTGTTTTTTTGGGGAAGTTTTTGAAAATCATATGTATTTTGAAAACACGTTGCAATAACTACAGCCAAATTCAACTGTGGTTATTTTACCAAAAGGAATATGGTATAACTCCTCTTCCCACTCGCCGTCACTTGTAAAATTTTTCATTACAACCTTTCGTGAGGTAACTTTGATTATCTTTCCCATGATAAAACAATATTCCGTATCGTAATCCCATTCGCATTTGACTATGATATACCCGTCACATTTCTGCAAAGACTCAAAAACAGATTTCCAGTCAGTCACGTCAACGTCAGGGACGTTGAAATACTTAGATATCCCCTCTGCCTTTATAATATCATATAGTTTATCTCCGCTTTTTCTTGAATCAACCGTACAGATGTCGGAAAACTTACCTATGTGGTATCCACCAAAAGAAAAGTCAGATTCTCGAGATGCAAGAAACAATTTTTCACTCGTCAATAAAGGAAACATATATTTCAAATAGTCATTATACCTGTAACCAACACGACAAAGTTCCTTATTCTTAAGAGCATTGTTGACGACTTCAATTCTTTCGCTTCTTTTCATTGACAACTCTCCCCTTTCGGTGTTTTTTGATTACCGTTATTCGTTTAAGCAATTTTCGGCAAAAGATTTTAGTTTTTCGGTTGAATCGCAAACAACTCTACCCTGGGCATAGTTTGGTTTTCCGCCTCCACGGCCGTTAAAGGTGGTATTGAGCCTCTTTACTATTTCCCTTACGTCACGTTCACGGCTGCTTATCAGATATATGTAACCGTCATCATCATTTTTCGAGAAGAGAAGTGACGTTTCCACGCCTTCGTCAGCAAGTTTATTTGCACAATATATAAGTTCATCATACGATGAATTCTCGGAAAATGCATATGCCGAGTTATTTACCTTAACAACAGACAGTTCTCTCCACGCAAGCCGATTTGAAAGTTCACCCTTCTCGTGACGGAGTGTGTCTATAAGCTCTGTCTGCCGCTTTGCCGCATTGGAAACCGCCTCTCTTGTCACGGAGAGTGTTTTCATAAGCTGCTTATTCAAAGTGTTAAGCATTGAATAATCACAAAGTGCTTCATAGCCTGCAAGTACAGTAAGGCGGATTCCACCCTTAACCGGCATCGAGTCAATAATTTTAACTAGACCTACCTCCCCCGTTCTTGCAACGTGCGGAGCACAACAGGCACAGCAATCCACACCCTCTATCTCAACAAGACGTAGATTCTCAATGTTGTCAAGTTTTGATCTGTACTCAATATTTTTAATTTCCTCATCAGTGGGATAAAAAGCCGTGACTTTAAGGTTTTTCCACACTGCAAAGTTTACTTCCTTTTCAACTCTGTCTATGTCGGGCTGAGTGAGAGGACCGTCAAAATCAATCTTCATACCCGTTTCACTCATATGAAAACCGACGTTGTTATATCCGAAAAGAGAGTGAACCGTTCCCGACAGAATATGCTCACCCGAATGGCGTTGCATACGGGTAAAACGGGTTTGCCAGTCAATTTTTCCCGTAACTTTTTTGCCAATCGGGCATACGCTTTCAACGGTGTGAATGACAACACCGTCATTTACCTGAACGTCAAGCACCAAAATACCGTCAATCGTTCCTTTATCTGCCGCCTGTCCTCCACCCTCGGGAAAGAACGCCGTTCTGTCAAGAACGACGTCATATCTGCCGTCATTCTCGATGCAGGACAGCACGGTTGCTTCAAACTCGGCACAGTATGAATCATTTTCATAAATCAGTTCTGTTTTTTTCATTCCAAATTACTTTCCCCGATAAACTATTTCTCCATCCAAGATTGTCATAACAACATTAAATTTATCATCGGCAATTATTATATCGGCATTCTTGCCCTCTTCAAGTGAGCCGATTTCGTCATCTGCCCCCATAGCTGCCGCAGGGTTAAGAGATGCACATTTAACTGCCTCATACAGTTCAAGTTCCGAATTTGTATAAAGATTATAAACAGCTTCATTAAGTTTCAAAACACTGCCTGCGATAGTTCCGTCAGGCATAAGGCACTTAATGCCCTCTTTATGTACGGGCTGTCCGCCGAGAGTATAATCGCCGTCGGGCATTCCGCCTGCTCTTATGCAATCGGTAATAAGACATAACTTATCGCCTTTAATTTTTGCAAGCAGTCCGAAAAGACCTTTATCAACGTGGAAGGTGTCTGCGATAAGTTCGCAACTCACTTTATCGTTTGACAGAGCGGCACCCACAACACCGGGGCTTCTGTGAGACAGAGCTGTCATTGCATTAAAAAGGTGCGTCGCATGTCTTACACCGTTTTCAACACCTGTCACAGCATCTTCAAAAGTAGCATTCGTATGTCCCATAGAAATGAGCACGTCCGTATCTGCCTTAACTTGTTTAATACATTCAGTTGCACCATCTACTTCGGGGGCAACCGTAAAAAGTTTTATAATATCAGCATGCTTTTTTACAAAATCCGCATCGGGTTTTAAAATATGTTCCTCTGCCTGCGCACCTTTTTTTGCAGGATTTATAAAGGGACCTTCGCTGTTGACGCCGAGAATCCTTGCACCGTAATATCCGTCACAGTTTTTAAGTGTACGAACACAGTCAAACGCCGTTTCTATTTCAGCCTTGGAAACCGTCATGGTTGTAGGACACCACGACGTAACACCATTTTCGAGGATGCCCTTTGCCATAAGTTTAAGACCTTCAACATCACCGTCAGAAACATCGGCACCAAGATAACCGTGAATATGCATATCGACAAGACCGGGCGAGACAAATTTACCCTGAGCATCAATCACTTCATAATCGGAAAGATTGATTTCATCGGTCGGAATAATTTTTTCGATTTTTTCATCGAAAACAATTGCTACGCCTTCGGCCATTTTGTCCTTAAGCAACACTTTACCGTTTACAATACACTTCATTTCTTTCTCCTTAATATATATTCATCTGCCTGACTTCTTGATTTAAATATTACAATTTTCTTGTCTTTATACTTATCAAGGAGTTTATATATTATCGGCAATGTTTTATTCGGAAACTCCTCGATTTCCTGTTTGAATTTCGGATCCAGTTCGGTATCTATCCACGGAACGTCGTAGCGTTCTTTACCAAGTCTCGAAATTGCACCCTGAATGCAGACTTCCGTCGGCAAATCAAACAGAAAAACCGTATCGCACATTTGCAGTCTTACCTCGATTGTTCTGCTGTAATTGCCGTCAATAATCCATTCATCTAACTTGTTTATTTCGGCAAGTCTTTCATCAAATTCTTCTCTCGAAATATGCGTTCGATCGGATTTATGCCAGATTGCATCGAGATAAAACAACGGAAGTCCCGTAATTTCACTCAACTTCTCCGCAAAAGTCGTCTTGCCCGAACCGGGACACCCGATAACTATTGCTTTTTTCATTCTCTATCACCGATTATTGCCGATATGGCACGGGCGGTGCTGCCTTTGGAATTCGGGAAATCGCTTTCGGAAAATCTGTGGTCAAAAGTTTTGCAGAAATCGCCCACGTCCGTGTGCAGTTTTTCAAAATACGCCTTTTCTTTATCGAGAAGTTTTTTCAAAAACTCCTTACACTCTTTCTTTTTCAAATAGGAAGGTGCGTAGGTCACGAGCAGTTCAAGATGAGGCAGACAGAAATACTCCGCTTCATCAAATTTTTTCTTAAAATCCTCTTCCTTAAGCATTAAAAACAGAGCGTCCAATTCACAGGCAAAAAACTGCCTTACCCTGCCACAAACGTAACAGTCGTTATTGAGCATACGAAGTTTTGACGCCATCATATTTACCTTCTTTTTCGGCGGAATATACTCAAAATACTTCTTGATATGGTCAAGATGGCTCTCTAACATAAGCGCTGTCGGAAGTGCCTTTCCAAGTTCGCAGAGTTTTGCAAAATGATCTTTACAGAAACCGCTTTTGTTCGTTTCCATACGGACGTCAGGCTCCATCATTGCAGCCCCCGATATTCTCTCTATTTCTATTTTTTCAAGTGCGTTATACATCCTGCATACAGGACACCCGCATTTTTCGTCAAACGCCTCGTTGACGGGAATTGTATAAATAGTCTCTTTCATATCATCACCAAATACAGTATAATACATTTGGAGGGTTTAAACAATGAAAATATTACGTCAAAACAACAACCTCATATATACGGAGCTTTCCGACTTCGATTTACTGCAGACACTTGAATGCGGACAGTTTTTCAGATACACCGAAAAGAATGGTATTTTCACAGTTTTTTACAGAGACAAGTGTCGTAAACTGTCCTATTCGGACGGCACACTTACAGTCTATAACTGTGATGACGAAAAAGAAATAATCGACTTCTTTGACCTTGAGCGTGATTACGGCAAAATAAAAGAAGCCTATTTAAAACTCGGTGATGTCCACATTGCAAACGCCTGCAAATACGGCGGCGGTATCCGAATACTTAAGCAGGACGTTTTTGAGACACTAATAACCTTTATCATTTCCCAAAACAACAACATCCCGCGAATCAAAGGAATAACAGAGAGATTGTGTGAGGCCTTCGGCAAAAAGATTGACGGCGGTTTTGCCTTCCCCACACCCGACGATTTAAAAGGGATTACGGTTGACGACCTTGCACCGCTTCGCTGCGGATTTCGTGCAAAATACATTGTCGATGCCGTAGAGAAAGTGTGTAACGGTGAGATTGACCTTGAAGGGTTAAAGGTTTTAAACTACGAGGAGGCTAAAGCAGAGCTGATGCGTATCAAGGGAGTCGGCGAAAAAGTTGCAAACTGCGTTTTACTTTTCGGCGCGAGGCATCTGTCTGCTTTTCCGATAGACGTATGGATTAAAAAGACGATAAATCACTTCTACGGCGACGATTTTAACCCCGATATGTTCGGTGACAGTGCAGGTATTGCACAACAATACCTTTTTTATTATGCAAGAAGCCAAAAAATTATTTAAATTGTCTATTTACTATTGAGCTTATTTATTTTATAATATAAATAACGTAAACAAATATTAAGGAGTGTAGACTAATGCCATTAGTAACAACAAAAGAAATGTTCCAGAAAGCATATGAAGGCGGTTACGCTGTCGGTGCTTTCAACGTAAACAACATGGAAATTATCCAGGGTATCACAAGAGCTGCAAAGAAGCATAACGCACCCGTTATCCTTCAGGTTTCTGCAGGTGCTATCAAGTACGCAGGTCCCGAATATCTCAAGGCTATGGTAAATGCTGCTGTTGAAGAAACAGGTCTTCCGATTGCCCTTCACCTTGACCACGGCCCCGATTTCGAAACATGTAAGGAATGTATCGATATGGGCTTCACGTCAGTTATGATCGACGGTTCACATCTTCCCTACGAAGAAAACATCGAACTTACAAAGAAGGTTGTTGACTATGCTCACGCTCACGGCGTAGTTGTTGAAGGTGAACTTGGTCAGCTCGCAGGCGTTGAAGATGACGTTAACGTTTCTGAAGAAGACGCTTCATACACAAAGCCCGAACAGGTTTACGACTTCGTTACAAAGACAGGCGTTGACTCACTTGCTATTGCAATCGGTACAAGCCACGGTGCATACAAGTTCAAGCCCGGTCAGAAGCCCCAGCTCAGATTTGACATCCTTGCTGAAATTCAGGAAATCCTTCCCGGCTTCCCGATCGTTCTTCACGGTGCTTCATCAGTTAACCAGGATCACATCAAGATGATCAACGAATACGGCGGTGAAATGCCCGATGCTATCGGTATTCCCGAAGATATGCTCCGCCAGGCTTCATCAATGGCTGTATGTAAGATCAACGTTGACTCTGACATCAGAATTGCTATGACGGCAGCACTCAGAAAGCACCTCAGCGGAAATGCAAAGGACTTCGACCCCAGAAAGTACCTCACACCCGCAAGAGTTCTTATTGAAGAAGTTGTTTCACACAAGATTGAAACAGTTCTCGGTTGCGCAGACAGAGCGTAAGTTTTAAAAATCAAGTGAGTCGGTTTATTCCGACTCACTTTTATTTTGCAATAACAAAGGCGTGTTCATCTGAACACGCCTTTTATGATTTTGTCAAGTCAGGGACAAAAAAATTTATTTCTTTTAAAGGCTTCCCCTTGAGGGGAAGCTGTCACGAAGTGACTGATGAGGTGTCACCTCTGTTAATCCAACAGCAGATTGAAATAATACACAGGCATTGCGCTCCATCCGTGACACAGGCTTCCCGCTCTATGAAAATCACTTTCTCCCTTTTCTGTTTCCCAGAAAGAAGTTGCGCCTGCATCAAGCATTGCACCGTAAGTCTCCTTCAGATCATCGATTATATATTTTTTGTATTTTTCTTTATTTATTTTAATCAGTGCATCATACTTAAAGCAAACCATACTCAACGACACCTTTGTAATGTCGTTTTTATTTGCCAGCACTTCGCATATGCTTTCAGCTTCCTCGCCCGACACCGCACCGCAAAGCACAGCAAGAGAATTAACCAATTCACTGAAATGACCCGTGCAGATTCCATTATCTATCAATCCGCGTTTTTTATCAAAAAAGTGTTTTCGTATATTACTGTTGAGGTCGTCGGCAATCTTTTCATATCCCCCCTCAACAGCAATCATTCGGCAGATTTTTTCAATATTTTGCAGAGCAATTGACAAAAGACAATTGAGTGCTGCCTCTGCCGTCGGTTCATCCGCCTTACCCAGATTCCCCTGAAGATCGTCACTCCACTCATAAAAGTTCCAGTGGTTTTCACTTGAAAAACTCAAAACGAGACCGTCTTTTATCCTGTCTGTGAATACGGATATGATTGATTCAAGTTTTGGCATAATTTCTTTTGCAAGTGTCAAATCCTTTGAATATGCACAATATTCATACACCGCTGTTATGTAGTGGAGGCTGAACGAAGGGATGGTAAGGTCCACGTTTGTAGGCGTACAAATAGAAAGCAAGCCGTCACTTCGATTATCCTTACTCATAAGAGAAAGGTTTGCCCGCGGAAAGTCAAACTCATCAAAAGCGTAATATCCGCAAAGCATTTGGTTGCGGCTGTCCATTGCGTAAAGTGCCTGCTCACGCCACGGACAATCCTCATAGTGGTCGTGCATGCAGAGCTCCAACGTGCGAACTGATGTATCATATATGCGTTGGATAAGAGTATCCTCAAAATACTTTTCTTTCTTATTAAGCGGATATCGGCAGGGCAAAACAGAAAGGTATTCTATTTCGACCGGATGCTCACTATGAAGTTCAAGATACCGTGCCCCTAAACGTCTGAAATAATTCGTGTATCGGGTAACACCTTTTTTTGCAATCACTTCCACGCTGAAATCACGACTGCCAATTTTTCTTCTTACCTTGCCGTCCGCGATATGCTCTCCATAGCATATGGTAAGTTTCTGTCTGTGCTCCGAACCGATTTTCAAAGTAAGGTATCCCACTTCCTCCTCACCAAGATCAAACAGGTAATAGTTTTCAGACACTTTAATCAACGTTGAGTTTTTAATCAAATCTATTTCAAGTTTTTTAACGGGTCTCTTATATAACGAAAGATCCGTATTTACAATCGAGCTATTTCCAAAACCGTTAAGCTCTCCATCTTTCCATCCGTCTTCAGCATCCGCATCATACAGAAAGCTGTATCCGAGCTGCAAAGATATTTGCTTTTTTAATCCATTTTTATATGCTTTACTTTTTCTTGACAGAGTTTTCTCGTCTGAACATACAAGAATCCCGGTCTCGTCGTGTACTTCAAATCTCAACGACGCTTTTCCCGGATAGTATGACATATTTTCTTTACCATAATACCACACTACAACAGCCAGCTTGTTTTCACCTTCAATGCAATACGGCGAAAGATCAAGTTCATCATAAATCTTATAGTGGGGGAAGTCAGGATACTGCCCGGAATTTACAAATTTCCCATTCAAAAACAATGTATAGTCAGAATCTGCCGAAATGCAAATCCTCGGAAATTTTCCGTTACATTCAAAGGTTGTGAAAAACTCTCCGTACAAATCATCTTCTTTAACATTGTCAATCCATATCCATTTTGAACGGTCATCCCAAACCATAATCGTGCTCCTTAAAAAAATATATTAAACCGGTTGTGAATGAAAATCATCAGTGATTTCAATTCAATGAGTTTACTTTGTAAACTCATTATGTAAAGACTGTATAATCCGGATGCCGGTTATCTAAGACAATTTTTCATATTGTGTTGGAAAAAATTATTTCTCAATCGCATTAATTACATATTCTGCAAATTTTCTTTACATTTTTATATGATTACCATATCTTTATATCATAATTTTGTCAAGTTAAAAACAAAAATTCCGCAATACTTCGTGTATTACGGAATTTTTTTGTTTAAAATTCAGTTTCGCCTTCGTAAACAAGTTCTGCATTACCCGTGAGAACTATCTTTTCATCCGAATAATTTACAATAAGGTCGCCACCAGGCACTTTAACCGTAATATCATCGCCTTTTTTACAGAAGCCGTTTTCAACTGCTGATACTACCGCTGCACATGCACCCGTACCGCAGGCAAGCGTTTCACCGTTGCCTCGTTCAAAGGTTCTCATTTTAATCGTATTCTGATTTACGACACGTGCAAACGTAAGGTTTACCTGCTTGGGGAAGAGTGTTGATTCTTCAAACGCCGTTCCTATCGTATCAAGGTCAACCGCATTTACGTTTGAGCAGAAAACTACCGCATGGGGATTGCCCATTGACACAAGATTTACCCTGTACTTTTCATCGGCTACGGTTATCTCGTAATCCATAAACTTATCGCCCTCTATTGCAAAGGGGATTTCTTTTGCCGAGAATTCGGGTTTACCCATATCAACACTTACAGTCTTTACTCTTTCGTTCATACTGTAGCATTTGAGATTCTTTATACCTGCATTCGTTTCAACTGTAAGACGGCGGTCTTTTACAATACCGTTATCTATTACGTATTTTGCAAGACAACGGATACTGTTACCTGCCATTCTGCCTTCACTACCGTCTCTGTTAAATATACGCATCTTGACGTCAGCAACGTCAGAATGTTCCATAAGCACGATACCGTCAGCACCGATGCCGTAATGTCTGTCACAGAAGCTTACGCAAAGTGATTCGGGACAGGTTATCTTACCGTCAAAGTTTTCGATGAAGATATAGTCATCACCCGTACCCTGCATCTTGGCAAATTTGAGCTTGCCACGTGCTTCTCTCATATCGTTGATGTCAACAAGTTCAGTATTCTTCTGTGTGAAACGGCTTGCCACAACATCAGCAAATGCATTTGCCGTATCAAGTGCCGTCATACAGGGAATTGAAAGATTTACTGCACGACGGTGAAGTTCAATATAATCATCCAGCGTGGAGTCGTACAATGCACCCGTGTATACGATATAGCTTATCTTATCGCTTTCAAGGAGATCGTATATTTCATTGCTATCTTTAAGGTTATCTACCGTAATAACGTCAATACCGAGTCCCTCTATCGCCTTTGCCGTACCTGGAGTTGCGTATATCTTCATACCGAGGTCGTCAAGTTTCTTTGCAAGACCCACGATTTCGAGATACTCATGCTCGTCAACACTGACAAGAACGCCGATTTCATCACCGTGTGAAGGATTCTTAAGATTATATCCTGCTGCCGTAAGACCTTTGAAGAGTGCCTCCGTAAGCGTCTTACCTATACCGAGGACTTCACCTGTGGACTTCATTTCAGGTCCGAGTGTTGAGTTAACGTCATTGAGCTTTTCAAACGAGAATACCGGCACCTTTACTGTAAAGTAAGGCGGTATCTTATAAAGACCCGTGCCGTAACCGAGTTCTTTAAGTGAACTGCCCGTCATTACCTTTGATGCAAGGTCAACCATAGGAACGCCCGTAACCTTACTTATATAAGGAACGGTTCTTGACGCTCTGGGGTTAACTTCGATAACGTAAAGTTCATTATGATATATAAGATACTGGATATTTACAAGGCCCTTAGTGCCAAGTGAAAGTGCAAGTTTTTCCGAGCATTCAACAACGGTTGCAAGCATCTTATCATTGATATCGTACGGCGGATATACTGCAATAGAGTCACCGCTGTGGATACCTGCACGCTCAACGTGTTGCATAATACCGGGAATAAGAACGTCCTTACCGTCGGAAATTACGTCAACTTCAATTTCCTTACCCATCATATACTTGTCAACAAGTACCGAGCTTTCGATACCCGTTGTAACGATACGGTCCATATAACGTCTTGCTTCGTCCTCATTATGAACGATCATCATATTCTGACCGCCTATAACGTATGACGGACGGAGAAGTACGGGATAACCGAGTTTATTTGCCGCATCAAGCGCTTCTTCGAGCGAGCCTACACCCATACCCGACGGACGTTTGATTGCAATTTCTTCAAGAAGTGCATCAAAACGTTCTCTGTCCTCTGCCGTGTCGATACCGTCAGCAGACGTACCGAGAATTGCTATACCGTTATCGTCAAGGAACTTCGTAAGTTTGATAGCCGTCTGTCCGCCGAAGGCAACAACAATACCTACGGGATTTTCAACCTTGATTACGTTCATTACGTCTTCAGGTGAAAGCGGTTCAAAATAAAGTCTGTCCGCCGTATCGTAGTCAGTTGATACGGTTTCGGGGTTGTTATTGATAATAACAACGTCATAACCGAGTTCTTTAAGTGTCCATACGCAGTGAACCGACGAATAGTCAAACTCAATACCCTGACCGATACGGATAGGACCTGAGCCGAGAACTATAATCTTGGGTTTACCGCTTCTTGTAAACGAACGTGATTCACAATCATTATCATAAGTAGAATAGAAATACGGCGTCTGTGCATCAAACTCTGCAGCGCAGGTGTCAACCATTTTGTAAACGCAGTCTCTCGAAGCGGGAAGTTTGTCCATACCCGAAAGGCGCTTTAACGTATCATCATTGTATCCGTACTTCTTACCTTTAAGGTAGAGTTCTTCATCAAGACCGTTTGCAATTTCAGCTTCATAATCGGCAAGATTTTTGAGTTTATTTATAAACCAGCGGTCTATCTTTGTTATCTCAAATATTTCATCAGCAGAAACGCCTGCTTTTATAGCCTCGAACACCGTAAAGAGTCTGCGGTCATCAAGTCTTTTAAGTCTTTCTCTGATAGGCTCATCCGTAAGAGGTTTTGCGTTGAGTGTATCAAGCGATATTTCAGCACCTCTGACAGCCTTCATAATAGCCATTTCAAATGAGGGTGCTATAGACATAACTTCACCTGTTGCCTTCATCGCCGTACCGAGTTTTCTGCTTGAATCGGCAAACTTGTCAAACGGCCATTTGGGAAGTTTAACAACTACATAGTCAACCGTAGGTTCAAAACAAGCGCAGGTCTTACCCGTTATGTCGTTTTTAATTTCATCAAGAGTGTAGCCGAGTGCAAGCTTACTTGTTATCTTTGCTATAGGATAGCCCGTTGCCTTACTTGCAAGTGCAGATGAACGCGATACTCTGGGGTTAACTTCTATTACCGCATACTCAAAACTGTTGGGATTGAGTGCAAACTGACAGTTACAACCGCCCACGATACCAAGTTCGTCAACAATGCTGAGTGCCGCACTTCTGAGCATCTGATACTCTTTATTTGAAAGTGTGAGTGCAGGTGCAACGACGATACTGTCACCCGTGTGTATACCAACGGGGTCAAAGTTTTCCATACTGCATATAGTTATTGCATTGCCTGCGGCGTCACGCATGGTTTCGAATTCAATTTCTTTCCATCCGTAGATATATCTTTCAACAAGAATCTGCGTTATGGGCGAAAGGTCAAGACCGTTTCTTGCTATTGTACGAAGTTCTTCTTCATTGTAAGCAACACCGCCGCCTGCACCGCCAAGCGTAAATGCAGGACGGATAATAACGGGGTAACCGCCGATTTTGTTTGCAACGGCAACTGCCGTTTCAACGTCGTTTGCTATATCTGAGGGGATGATGGGCTGACCAATCTTTTCCATCGTTTCCTTGAAAAGTTCTCTATCCTCTGCCCTGTCTATCGCTTCAGCATTTGTACCGAGAAGACGCACACCCCACTTATCAAGAAATCCCTCTTTTGAAAGCTGCATTGCAATGGTAAGACCTGTCTGTCCACCAAGACCTGCAAGAAGTGAATCGGGTCTTTCTTTCTTTATAATTCTCTTTACCGTTTCGGTTGTAAGAGGTTCGAGATATATTTCATCGGCAAGTGCCTTATCAGTCATTATCGTAGCAGGGTTAGAGTTTACGAGAACAACGTTCACACCTGCATCCTTAAGAACACGGCACGCCTGTGCACCTGCATAGTCAAACTCAGCAGCCTGACCGATTGCTATAGGACCCGAGCCTATTACCATTACTTTTTTTATCGAATTATCTCTTGGCATTAGTTCTCGCCTCCCATAGTCTTAATAAATCTATCAAACAAAAATCCCGTATCGTGAGGGCCGTTTGCCGTTTCAGGATTAAACTGTACTGAAAAAGCCTTTATACCTTCGTATTCAAGACCTTCACATGTACCGTCGTTTGCATTTTCGTAAATAACCTTTGCATTGGGTACACTTTCCACAACGTAACCGTGATTCTGGCTCGTTATGTACGTTCTTGTTCCCACAAGGTCTTTAACCGGCTGATTTCCGCCTCTGTGACCGTATTTGAGTTTTGCCGTCTTACCGCCGACAGCAAGTGCAAGAAGCTGATGACCGAGACCGACCGCAAAAATCGGGAGTTTACCGCAAAGTTTAGCTATCTGCTCAATTTCAAAGGTGTTCTCACTCGGGTCACCGGGGCCATTTGACAATACAATGCCATCATAGCCGTTTATATCCTCTGCCTTTGTATCGTGAGGGTATACCGTCACTTCACAACCGCGGTTTGTCAGTTCATTTACAAGTGCCGTCTTTTCACCGTAGTTAATAAGTGCAACTTTTTTCTTGCCTTCGCCTTCTACCGTCTTTTCGGCACCGCTTACTGCAGATACGGCATTTACGATTTTAAAATTCTTTATTTCTGTAAAATCTGTCGGTACTTCAGAGCAGATTTTCGCATTCATCACACCGTTTTCTCTGATAATTCTCGTAAGTGCACGTGTGTCCACACCGCAAATACCGGGAATATCATTGTCTTTGAGGAACTTATCGAGAGTATAGTCCGTTCTGAAGTTCGAAGGTTCTTCACAGAGTTCACGCACCACGTAACCAAAAAGTGCAGGCTTACTGCCAATATCCTCTTCAATCATACCGTAGTTTCCTACGAGGGGAAACGTCTGCATAACTATCTGTCCGTAATAACTTGCATCCGTAAGCATTTCAATATATCCCACAACGCCCGTGTTGAACACAAGTTCACCAACGCTGTCTTTTTCGGAACCTATACGGTAACCCTCAAAGACCATTTCGTTTTCAAGTACTAAATAAGCTTTCTTCATTTACTCTCCCCCATACACTTAACTAAAACTGCTTTCTGCGCATGAAGCCTGTTTTCTGCTTCATCAAATATTTCATCTGCATGCGCTTCAAAAACTTCAGCAGTAATTTCTTCACCTCTGTGTGCCGGCAGGCAGTGGAGCACCATACAATTCTTATGTGCAACGCTCATAAGCTCGTCATTCACCTGATACTTGGCGAATACTTTCTTACGCTCTTCCGCTTCACCTTCCTGACCCATGGATGCCCATACGTCAGTATAGATAACGTCAGCATCTTTAGCCGCTTCCATAAGGTCGTCCGTACACAAAAATTCACCGTTTTCTTTTGCCCACTTCATAATCTCAGCATCAGGCTGATGGTCTTTCGGACACGCAACGGCAACCTTCATTCCCGTTTTTATACCGCCGACGATAAGCGAATTTGCCATATTGTTTCCGTCACCGATAAAACAAAGTTTATTGCCTGCAATAGAACCCTTGTGCTCACGGATAGTCATAAGGTCTGCAAGCACCTGACAGGGATGACAGTAATCCGTAAGACCGTTTACTATTGGAATTGAACCCATTGAAGCAAGTGTTTCAACCTCACTCTGTTCAAAGGTTCTTATCATAATACCGTCGAGGTATCTTGAAAGCACCCTTGCCGTATCCTCAGCAGGCTCACCCCTGCCTATCTGCAGGTCGTTTGAACTTAAGAACAGCGCCGTTCCTCCAAGGTCAAACATACCCACTTCAAAAGACACTCTCGTTCTTGTAGATGATTTACGGAAAATCATACCAAGCGTCTTCCCTTTGAGCAGGTGATGCTCTATACCGTGTTTCTTTTCGTATTTGAGCTGGTCTGCAAGATTTAAGATATCAATTATCTCTTCGCTTGACAGATCCATCAGTTTAAGCAAATGTTTCATTTTGCAAGCACCTCTTTCAATATGTCTATCGCCTTTTCAAGCTGTTTTTCTTCAATGTTAAGCGGCGGCAACAGTCTGACCTTCGTCTTTGCCGACAAAACCAGAACGCCCTTTTCCCTGCAATCTGCAATTATATCTGCAACGGGGCGTTCTGTTTCAAGGCCTATCATAAGTCCCATTCCGCTGATATTTTTAACGCCTTTCGCACCGTCAAGTGCATCAAAAATGTATTTTGATTTATCTTTTACGCTTTCAAGAAAAGCGTCATCAAGCCTTTCAATAACCGAAAGTGCTGCGGCACAGCACACAGGATTACCGCCAAACGTAGAACCGTGAGTTCCCGGTGTATACGTATCCTGAACTTTATCTCCAAACAGAGTTGCCCCTATCGGAAGACCGCCGCCGAGTCCCTTAGCCGTTGATACGATGTCAGGCATAATACCGTAATTCATATAGGCATAGAGTTTTCCCGTTCTGCCGTTACCCGTCTGCACCTCATCGCAGACGAAAAGCACGTCGTTTTGCTGACAGTATTCGTAAAGCGCCG
>JAFWXR010000042.1 GCA_017517965.1 Clostridia bacterium | reverse complement strand
CTACGAGAACATATGGAAAAAGAAAACTCATTTTTGTTCTCTAACCAAGTCCTAGTAAGCGAATGGAATCATGAAAAGAACGGCAAGCTAAAGCCTGAATATTTTACAGCTAATAGCAAGAAGAAAGTATGGTGGAAATGTAGCAAAGGTCACGAGTGGCAAGCAACTATAGGAAGTAGAAACATCGGACGAGGATGTCCATATTGTGCAGGCAAAAAAGTATTAAAAGGATATAATGATTTGCAAACGATTAATCCAACTCTATCAAAAGAATGGCACTATGAAAAAAATAATGGTTTGACACCTGTAGATGTGACTGCTAGTAGTGGACAAAAAGTATGGTGGCGATGTAATAAAGGACACGAATGGCAAGCAACTATAAATAGCAGAAACAGCGGTACAGGATGCCCGTATTGCTCAAACAAATATGTAATTAGCGGCCAAAACGATTTGCAAACGGTTAATCCCGATTTAGCAAAGGAATGGAACTATGAAAAAAACAATGGATTAACACCTATGGATGTAACGCCTGGTAGCAATAAAAAAGTGTGGTGGAAGTGTAGCAAAGGTCACGAATGGCAAGCATCAGTAGTTAATAGAAATAAAGGGAGCACTTGTCCATATTGTGCTGGTCAAAGGGCTTTAAAATGTGAAAATGATTTACAAACGGTCAATCCCACTCTGGCAAAAGAATGGAATTATGAAAAAAACAACGGATTAACACCTGCGGATGTGCTGCCGAATAGCGGCAAAAAAGTGTGGTGGAGATGCAGTGAAGGTCACGAGTGGCAAGCCGTAATTCAAAATCGAACCAATGGTAGAGGATGCCCATATTGTTACAAAGAAAAACGCAAGAGAAAAATTGAGATTTAGATAATAAATCAAAGGTAGGGAGAGATTTTATGCGAATAGACATTGATTGCTTAAGGGATGTTCTTCTATATTGTATCAACAATCTTGATTATATTGAAAACGGATATATTTGGAAGTGCCAATATGTTGGTTTAGATGATATGTACAAATCTGTAGAATTTCAGCAATACAAAAAGAAGGACATAATGTATTCTGTTTTGAAGTTAAAAGAATCTGAATACATAAAGATTTCTTGTGAACAGCCAAAAGCAGAAACTTACATAGATAGCTGTCTAATAATAGATGTAACGATGAAAGGACATCAATTTGCTGAAAACATTAAAGAGCCTACAGTATGGAATAAAACCAAATCTATTGCAAATAAGATTGGGAATCACACTCTCCATTTCCTTGAAGGAATAGCTCACGATGTTGCAGTTGAAATAGCAAAACAAACTATCTCAGCGATGATGCAACAATGATAATTTTCAACTTTTTATAATTTCCTACCTCATGTTTTTGGTTGGTTATGAACACCCCACAAATACTAAACTTCATAGTAATCAAGGGATATGTACTGTTTTTGCCTGCGAAAAACCCAGTATTTATGCGGGGTTCCGCTTGATTACTATAACGCTACTCCGACCATAAAAATGACTTTGACCGTTTGGTTAAAGTCATTTTTTATTTAATTTGAGAAGGACCTCGACTAAAAAAACTCTTTTGTACTATGGTACAAAAGAGTTTTTTCTTTTTCCTACGGATTACATGCACCGCACGGCGAATATCCGTTTGATATCAGCCATTCACGAGTTCCGCTGTAATCCTCTTTATTTTTCGTTTTTATATCCTTGATGGAAGAACAGTCTTTCCTATGAAACTTCATACTGTTCGTATTAAGAACGTAAACCATATTGTCAGTATCACTGTCTTTTTCTGCCGATGTTTCTTCGGAGCCGTCCGTTTCCAATCTATTGGTTCCGTCAAGATAATTTATCACAATACCGGGTTGAACGTTATCTACAAACACGTTGAAGGATACGCCTTTCCCGTTATCCTCAACCGAATAAGCCTCCATCTGCACACCCGTTGCAAGCAGATTATCGCCTTCAAACAAAGGTGTCACCCTGTACATAACGTGGTTTTTCGTTTCTTTTACGTATTCAGCCACCATATTTTCAAATGGCAACATTCCTTCCGTATTCAGATACCTCGTTCCCGTAATCAGATTCCTCTCATTTGCATTTTCGCCCGTAAGCTGATATCCGATAAGATGACATCTGTTATACAGATATTTACCGTCTACTATATCATATTTTGCCAGTTGCCAGCCCGACGGTTTAACCTGACCGATACTGCCTCTTTCTTCGGTTGGCATTATTTCTTCACCGATACATGCAAATGCCGTTCCACAACGCCCTAAAGCATCAAGTTCGCTGTAATATTCAAACGCAACGGTTGTAATTTCACTTTCATCAAACTCAGGCACGTTGCCGTTGATAACCGTGTACGCTTCACTTACGTTTTGAACCGTACAGGCATAGAACAAAATGACAAAGCATAACAAAAGTATCGATATTTTCGTTTTATTCATTGTTTAACCGACGCCTTTCACAGACCTAATTTATTTTTCTTAAACCTTTTGGGTAATGGTTTTTAGCACGTCCTGCCGTCACCTTTACACCACCTACGGTACATCCCTCTGTGGTTATTACCGCCCAGCCGTTTTCGCAATCAACCGAGATTTCTTCTCCACGGAGATATCGCTTAAGTTCATCGCTGTCAGGTGCAAGTTCAATACGGCGTTTGAAATTTGTACCCATCGCCATAAAAAACTGATGATGAGGCTGCAGGTAATTCTTCCTTACTTCCCCTATCGTGACACCGCAAGAAAAAGCAATTCCTTTATCAAGTGCAATTGACGGTGCAAAGTAAACGGGATTCCCGTTATATACCGAAACCTTATTAGCATCGTAAGTGACAAGCGTATCTTTTAAAAATGCCGTAACTGCAGGATCAATCTTTCCTGCAGATTTTTTTATTTCTTCCGTATGCTGTACATACGGCCGTTTGTCGTGAAGAACCGCCATAAACTGTCCTTCACCCCTGCTTTTATGAGGATAGAACCTTCGTGCATTGTAAAGATCTTTACATTTACAACCGTCAAAACAAATTCCGTCACTCGTATATGCCCTGACAGTTTCATTTACGGGAACAAGTTCAAACTCAGGATGTGTATTCAAAAAATCATCAACGACCATCTCATTTTCTTCAAGTGAGAACGTACAAGTTGAATAAACAATATATCCACCCGGTCGCAGAGCATTATATGCCTGCTCTAAAATCCCCTTCTGGCGCTGTGCGCAGTGCAGTACGTTATCCACACTCCATTCACTGATGGCAATATCGTCTTTTCGAAACATCCCCTCACCCGAGCAGGGTGCATCAACCATAATCATATCGAAAGTTTCGGGGAACAACTGTGCTATTCTCTCAGGGGCTGCACAGGTCGTTGCGGTATTGCGAAAACCAAGTCTTTCAATATTTCCCGTTAAGATTTTACAGCGTGAATGCACTATTTCATTGGATATAAGTATGCCGTTTTCGCCAAGTTTATTGCGAAGCTGACTGCTTTTTCCGCCCGGTGCGGCACACATATCAAGTATCCACCAGTCAGGCTGAATATCAAGACATTCTGCCGGTGCCATTGCCCCGGGGTCCTGCACGTATATCATACCTGCATGGTGAAACGGATGATTCCCTATTTTATCATAATCAAGGTAAAAGCCCGTTTTTGCATAGGGTATCTTTTCGGAAGAGAAAGGATTTATCTTTTCAAACTCCTCAACCGATATTTTTTCTGTATTAACACGAAAGGCACGTACTGCATCCTGATTAAAAGAATCCGCATAAAGTGAAAACTCCTCTTCACCGAGCAGTTTTTTCATCCTTGTTACAAATTCCAAAGGCAACTGTTTCACTACTCGTCACCCTCCATATTCATCTCCACGTGAAGCATACCCATTGCAACTGCAGTTATAGCTGCTGTTTCCGCACGCAGAATACGGTTTCCGAGAGAAATCACGAAAGCACCGATTTCTCGTGCAAGCTCCACTTCTTTATTGTCAAAACCGCCTTCGGGTCCCACAAGTATGCCGACAGACATACCCTCTTTAATACGTGACAACGCCCTTTTCGTTTCTGCCATACCAAGTTCATTCTCATAAGGAAGAAGAAAAACGTCCATTTCCGCTGCTTTTTCAATAGCCTGCTTATACGTCAGGACATCGCAAACTTCGGGAACAACATTCCTCTTGCTCTGCTTTGCGGCACTTTCCGCAATGGACTGCCACCGTTCTTTGCGTGTCTTTTTCTTTTTTTCATCAAGTTTCATTATACAACGACTCATCTCGACAGGAATTATGCCTGCTACACCGAGCTCGACCGTTTTCTGTATAATCAGTTCCATTTTATCCCCTTTGGGCAGACCCTGAAAAAGATAAAAACGGACAGGAAGTTCAGTATTTCTGTAATTTTCCTCAACAATTTCTGCCACAACCGATTCTTTATGTACTTGCGCCAGACGGCACAGACTGCTCATCCCTTCACAGCTTACGAGAAAGGTATCCCCAACCTGCATACGCAGAACGTTACAAATGTGGTTGTAATCCTTACCATCAATTATAAAACCGTTATCTGTACGGGCAGACCCGTCAACAAAAAAATTATACATACCACACTACCTGCCGTTTGCAAAATTATATAAGCATAATGTACCATATCTTATCATAGTTTTCAAGCAACGGAATAAAATGTAGAAATACTAATTCAAAAGGGTCGGTGTATTAGGATGTATCTGCTTCTTGCAGGCATTTTTATGGGTTGGGCACTTGGCACTAACGATGCCGCAAACGCATTCGGCACTGCAGTTGCCACAGGTGTTGTGAAATACCGTACTGTGATCACAGTGATATCAACAATGGTCATTGTAGGTGCAATATTACACGGCCAAGGCAATCTGGATAAACTTTCCGTTCTTGCACAGAGAAATGAAGTAATCGCCACAACAAACGATATTTCAAATGCTGTAAGAAACAATTCTGCAGATTTACTCAAATATAAATCCGCCATAAAAGCCTCTGTCATCTGCTCCTGTGCAGGTCTTACCGTGTTTTTAATGAGTTATTTTAAACTTCCGGTATCAGCCAATCAGTCTGTCATCGGTGCAATAATAGGTTGGGGGTTCTTTCATACTGACAACTTTTCCTCCAACCTTCCCTATATTGCAGATTTTTTTATCACCTGGCTTATAAATCCGCTGTGTGCAGGAATTATATCCTATATTCTTGTTATTATCGTCAGGAAGTTTAATATAACCTCCAAAAAACTAATAAAAGCAGGATATCTGTTGGCAGGAACGCTCGCCTCTTACAGTATAGGGGTGAACAGTTCTGCAAGTATAACAGCACTTTATTTTGACCCCTATTTTAAACAAACAGGTGTTGCAACCAATCTTCTCACCGATGCAAGACTTACTGCAATTATAGGCGGTATTTCCATTGCACTCGGAGTCCTCACCTTTTCAAAACGTGTTATGACAACTGTGGGCAGCAACATTGCCCATCTGACACAGACAGACGGTTTTATTGTCATCATTGCTATGGCTGTTACGGTGCTTATAATGGAAAATGTTATGGGTATCCCCGTTTCGACATCACAGACAATTGTGGGTGCGGTTGTTGGTGCAGGGCTTGTTTACGGCGTTAAAAACATAAACTTCAGCATTGTAAAAAGCATTGCTTTCGGATGGGTACTCTCTCCTGCCCTCGCAGGCGTGCTTTCATATTTCGTTGCTGTGTCAACACAAACATATTTTTAACCGAATACACCGCTTATATATTCGGCTGTTCTTTTGTCGGACGGACTTTCAAACAATTTCTCCGTGTCCTCATATTCTATCACCTGTCCGCTGAGAAAAAATGCCGTTTTATCAGAAATGCGACGTGCCTGCTGCATATTGTGGGTTACGGTTATTATGGTATAGTCTTTTTTGAGTTTTATCATAAGTTCTTCTATTTTTGCCGTAGATATCGGGTCAAGTGCCGACGTAGGTTCGTCCATCAGTATTACATCGGGATTAACTGCAAGTGCACGTGCTATACACAGCCTCTGTTGTTGACCACCCGATAGTCCCGTTGCACGATTTGTAAGTCGGTCTTTAAGTTCATCCCATATGGCAGCATCACGCAGTGCTTTTTCCACTATTTCATTAAGTTTTTCTTTCTTTCGGATGCCATGAGTACGGGGTCCGTAAGCCACGTTGTCGTATACACTCATCGGAAAAGGACTCGGTTTCTGAAAAACCATTCCCACCTTACGACGAAGGTAATCCACGTCAGTTTTCCTGCTGTAAATATCCTCCCCGTCAAGAAGAACTTTGCCTTCAATACGGCAATCTTCATTCAAATCATTCATACGGTCAAGCGTTCTCAGAAGAGTCGATTTTCCGCAACCCGACGGTCCTATAAACGCTGTTATGCGATGTTCCCCGATGTCCAGTTTTATATTTTTCAGGGCGTGAAAATCACCGTAATGTAAATTAAGATTTCTTATTTCAAACTTATTCACAGTCTATCTCCTTTTGAAGAATGACGATAAAATATTTATCATCACCGTCAGTATCAGCAGTACCGCAGCGGAAGCGAAAGCCTTTTGTGTATATATGCCCTCACGCCATAGAGTATACATCTGCACAGACAAGGTTCTTCCGCTGCTTGTCAGGCTTGTTGCAAGACCTGCTACCGTACCTGCCGTGTAAATAAGTGCCGCCGTCTCCCCAAGAATTCTGCCGACAGATAATACAGCACCCGACACTATTCCCGGCAGTGCAGATGGTATGACAACTCTTGCAATTGTTCTGAGTCTGCCTGCGCCAAGTGCATAACTGCTCTCCCGAAAAGAGTCAGGTACCGAATTTATTGCTTCCTCTGCCGTTCGCATTATCACGGGCAAAATCATCAGTGACAACGTAAGCGCACCTGCAATAATGCTATATCCCCAACCTGCAAAAATCACAAATGCAAGATATCCGAAAAGTCCATACACAATGGACGGTATGCCTGCGAGTGTTTCGGTCATTGTCCTTATAACAGAAACAAACTTGTTTTTTCTGCCTGCATATTCACACAAATATACGGCAGAAAAAATACCCGGTAAAAGCGCAAGTGCAAGTGCGCATACCGATATTGTCAGCGTATTGATTGCCGCAGGAACTACAGATGCATTCTCACTTGTATATTTAAGCGAAAACATATCTGCTGTTATATGAGGAATGCCTTTCACAAGCACAAAAACACATAAAGAAGCAAAAGAAACCACTGTAAAGGCCGTTGCCATTACACTTAACACATGCAGTATTTTGGCCTCTTTTTTGCGGTTTTTCATCGTTCACGTCTCCTTGTAAGTGCTGAAAACAGCAAATTGAGAAGCAATATAAAAACAAACAATACCACACCTGTTGCAACAAGTGCATCTCTGTGCAAACCTGCGGCATACCCCATTTCAATCGCTATATTTGCAGTAAGCGTCCTGACCCCTTTTATTATTGAGGATGGCATAACACTCTGGTTTCCCGCTACCATAATAACCGCCATCGTTTCGCCTATTGCTCTTCCCGTGCCAAGCACCACTGCCGCCGCAACACCCGAAGATGCCGCAGGAAGCATTACCGAAAATGCACCTCTCTCCCGTGTGGCACCAAGCGCAAGCGCACCTTCGAAATAACTTGTCGGGAGTGCGCGAAGCGAGCTCTCGGCGACACTTATCACAGTAGGTAGTATCATTATTGACAGCACCACGGAAGCAGCAAGAATACTGCTTCCCCATCCGCCGAAAATACTGCGTACTGCAGGAACTACTACCGTTATTCCAAAAAGCCCCAGAATGACAGAAGGTACACCTGCAAGTATGTCAATAAGCGGTCTTATAATTCTATACAGTTTTACGGGACAAAGCATAGCAAGATATACGGAAGTAAGTATGCCCACAGGCACACCAATAACAAGTGCACCCGCAGTCACGTATATACTGCCGAGTATCATCGGAAGTACGCCGTACTCATCTGCAGACGGATTCCATACCTTACCGAATACAAACTTGAAAACACCGATTTCACGAAGTGCAGGTATGCCTTCGGCAAAAAGGAATATGCATATCATAAGTACACCGAATATAGCTATACATGCCGAAAACAAAAACACAGCATGCATTGCTTTTTCACGAATTTTCGTCATCTATGACCTCATACCAATACTTTATATCACCTTTATATATCTCGCTCACCTGTTGCGACGACAAATCTGACAGCGGATTTTTTGCATTTACTATAACGGCAAGCGCATCGTATGCTATCTCATACGGCACAAGACCGAGCATAAGTTCATCTTCCTTAAGATTTCGAGAAGAAAGACCTATATCACAAATGCCTTCACTGAGGCTTCTTATTCCGGAAGATGAATCACTTTGTTGAAGTTCAATTTCAATATCGCTTATAGCCTCGTATTCTTCCGCCAGACGTTCGATGACGGGTGCAACGGATGATGAGCCTGCCACGGTTACTTTCCCGCTTAAAGCGCTTTTTTTGTACTCACAATCATACGGTACGGAAACGTAACCCATATCGTTTATAATACGCCGACCAAGAGGTGATAAAATGAAACTGATAAAATCATTCGCTTCTGTCGAAATATCAGGTCTGACAACAACCAAAAGCGCACGGCTTGCCTTATATTTCTGACTTATCACGTTTTCTGCAGTCGGACTTATTCCATCTATGGAAACGGCTTTTACCTTATCGGACAACGATGCTATCGAGGTATATCCAACTGCCTTTTCATCAGACGAGACGTTTGCAAGAACAACACCTGTTGAATCATTTATATCCGCATCTGCTCTTGTCAAATCATAACCGTTTTCGTCTACAAGAGTGAAACTTTCCGTAAAAGAACTTCGTGTTCCCGAGCCTGCTTCTCTTGAAATGACGTGTATGCTGTTTCTCTCTCCGCAGGAGGCAAAAATAAACAGCATACAAAAAATCAGAATAATAATCCTTTTTATAATTCTCACCCGTTAGTATTATTGACAATAAGTGTTAAGTTAATCAGCATTGCAAGAATTGTTCGTATGTGTTATAATATTTTTTGAGGTGATTTAATGAAAATTCAGGAATCTGCAGAAAACTATCTTGAAACGATATTTATTCTGTCGCAGAGAAAAGAATTTGTACGTTCGATAGACATTGCAAATGAGCTTTCTTTTTCAAAGCCGAGTATCAGCGTTTTTATGAAAAACCTCAAGACAAACGGTTATATAGAAATGGACGGTCGCGGTCATATCACACTGACGCAAGCCGGTCTTAGCATTGCAAAAAAAGTTTATGAAAAGCATATGTTTATAAAAGAATTTCTGCTTTCACTGGGTGTGGATGAAGAAATCGCATCGGAAGATGCCTGCAGAATCGAACACGTTATAAGTGATGAAACGTTCGATGCATTAAAAAAACATTTCAGTAAATAAAAAGTGTTGAAGCAACCCCTTCAACACTTTTTTGTATATTTTTGCAGTTTTCCTCAAAATATAAATCTATGAGAATTTTTATTAAACATTTATATATTTTCCTGTTCGGTGGCGGTATCTATTTTATCATTGAACTGATATACCGAGGTTATTCTCACCCGTTTATGTTCGTTATCGGAGGGCTTTGTGTCCTTTTTCTGTACAAAATAAATTATTGGTTATCTGACAAGTCTGTAATCTTAAAGGCGTTTTGGGGTAGCATTGCGATATCTATGACCGAATTTATATCGGGGTGCATCCTCAACGTGTGGTTTGATATGAATATATGGAATTATTCAAATCTTCCGTTAAATATTTTCGGTCAAATCTCGCTTCTTTTTTCATTTTACTGGTTCCTGCTTTGTATACCCGCTATATTCTTGCTCAACAAAATAAAAACGGTATGGTAAAAACCATACCGTTTTTTTGTGGTGTTCAGATAGAGAACGTGTTGCAGAAATTCATTATCATCTGTGCCACTTCTGCTCTCGTTGCATTTCCTTTTGGATTGATGTTGCCTTCTGCACCGTTTATGATGCCGTTTGCAGTTGCCCATTTAAGTGCATCCACCGCATATCCGGATACATTTGCCGTATCCTTCATTGAATCATACTTTTCTGTGCTGTCGACACTCGTCTCTATTCCCTTTGTTGCAGCATATCTCATAAGAATTGCCGCTATCTGTTCTCTTGTAACGTTGTCGTTCGGTGCAAACTTGCCCTCTCCGACACCTGTTACTACTCCGTTTTCTGCAGCCCACGCTACGTAACCTGCATACCAGCTTCCGTCTGCCACGTCAGCAAAGTCACTCTTTGCCTGCGATACGTCAGCCTTTGCTATTCTGCCAATTACCGTCACGAGCATTGCTCTTGTCATCTTTCCGTCAGGATCGAATTCGTTTTCGCTTACGCCCTGGAAGTAATTGTTATCTGCTACGTAGTTTACTGCT
>JAFWXR010000041.1 GCA_017517965.1 Clostridia bacterium | reverse complement strand
GCTTATCTTTGAAAACTTGGGCGTTGACTACTTGTTTATTGATGAAGCACACAACTATAAAAACTTGTTCTTGTTCACGAAAATGAATAACGTTGCAGGTATTTCAACAACTGCAAGCCAAAGAGCAAGCGATTTGAAGTTAAAGTGCGAGTACATAAACGAACTACACGGCGCTGATAAAGGCGTTGTGTTCGCAACGGGTACGCCTATATCTAACTCAATGACTGAAATGTACACAATGCAGTCTTACTTGGGTTCTGAAATGCTCCGTGAAGTAGGTATTAACTACTTTGACAGTTGGGCTGCTGACTTTGGCGAAACTATAACTTCGCTTGAAATGACACCTTCCGGGCAAGGTTATAAAGCAAAAACAAGATTTGCAAAATTCACTAACTTGCCTGAACTTTTAACGCTTTACCGGTCCTTTGCTGACGTGCAGACTTCGGACATGGTAAAGCTTGATGTTCCCGACGTAGAAAGACAAGTCATTACCTTAAAGCCAAGTGATACGGTTATTGACCTTGCAGAAGAGATAGCCGATAGAGCAGAAAAAATTAGTCAAGGTGGTGTTCCACCCGAAATTGATAATATGCTCAAAATCACGTCTGACGGTAAGAAGCTTGCTCTTGATGCAAGGTGTTATATTCCAACGGCGACCGATGAAGAAACAAGCAAACTTAACGAGTGTGCAGAGCGAGTGTTTGAGGTTTGGAACGATACCCACGAAATTAAAGGAACGCAACTTGTGTTCTGCGATTTATCGACACCGAAACGAGCTTTTGAAGATTACGAATACGGCAAGGACTTTGACGTATATAACGATTTGAAACATAAGCTCGTTGCAAAAGGTATTCCCGAAGAGCAAATAGCATTTATCCACGAAGCGAATAGCGATGCTCAAAAGCAAGCATTGTTCGACAGCGTAAATGACGGAAAAGTCAGAGTTCTGCTCGGTAGCACGGAAAAGTGCGGTGCAGGAACGAACGTGCAAAAAAGACTTGTGGCATTGCATCACTTGGATACACCTTATAGACCGTCTGATATGCAACAGCGTGAAGGACGCATCGTAAGACAAGGTAATACCAACGAAAGCGTAAAGATATTCACATACGTAACCGAGAGAACGTTCGATAGTTATTCTTATCAGATACTTGAAAACAAGCAGAGATTTATTTCTCAAATTGATAGGGGTGACTTAACCGTGCGTGAAGCTGAAGATATTGACGAAACCACTCTTTCTTATGCGGAAATTAAGGCAATTACTGCCGCAAATCCAAAGATTAAGAGAAAGATGGAAGTTGATACGGAAGTGGCAAGGTTGAGAGTTCTTGAAGGACAGTATAAGAAGAACCTTTACTCATTACAAGACAAGATACGTAAAAATTTCCCCGATGATATTCGTAGGCAAGAATTACTTATCGAAAGAACACGGGCAGATATGAAGGTAGTCGAAGAACAGTATAATCCCGACAACTTCTCTATCAACGTAAACGGTGTGATTTACACCGACAAAAAAGAGGGTTCAAGAGCATTAACCGATGCGTTATATGCAAGCAAACCCGATACTGTCGTAGCTGAATTTGCAGGGTTCAAAATCAGTATGAATCCGTTAGTTCTTTTAACGGCAGAACGCTCGATTTCTCTTACGGGAAACGGACAATACAATCTTGATATTGGTAATAGTTCAACCGGTAATATGACGAGAATTGAGAACTTTTTAACCGAACTTCCTAACCGTGAAAAACGCTTGGTTGCAAGGTTAGAACAACTCAAAAATGACTTTGAAGTAGCAAAGGTAGAAGTCAACAAACCTTTTGAACACGCAGAGCTTTTGGCAAGCCTACTTAAAGAGCAAACCGAACTCAATGCCGAACTTGATTTGAACCGTCGTGAGGAAGTCATTATAGACGATGAAAAAGATGAAGGAGATACAACTTATATGGCGATACCTGAAAACAATGAAACTGAAATATCAATAAAACCCACAGCAACAAAAAGCAAGCCGAGAAAACCACTTAAAACGAGTGATTGGTCGTTTTACAAAAAGGTAAGAAATAGCGAAAGCGATACTCTTGTCTTTATCAAAAATGGCGATGGTTACGAAGTTATCGGAACGGAAGCAAAAGACCTTTGCGAGAAATTCGATAGAGAGGTTGTTAGCGAAGAACTTGATGGAGAAAAACAATACGTATTCCACGTCAAGGAAAATGAACTTGATAAGGTGGTAGGAAGGCTTGTTCAATATGACGGGTATAGAGTAAAAATCGTAGAAGATATTGCTCAAAATTCAAAGCTCGAAGATAGCATTATAGACGTAGTTGAT
>JAFWXR010000040.1 GCA_017517965.1 Clostridia bacterium | reverse complement strand
CCTGCGGGACCTACGATTGCACCACCGGGTGCTGCACCACCACCGATACCTGAACCTGCGTCACCGCCACCGATATCGCCGATAATACCACCTGATGTGCCGGGTGTTGTCGTATCGTTTCCGCCAACGTCCGTTCCGGGTGTTCCGGGAACTTCAACGTCAGGCGTAGTGTCCGTACCGCCGTACATCGTAGCATCTTCGATAAACTGTTCGAGTGTTTCAAGCTTATCTGTGTAAGATTCAAGCATTGCAATCGACATCGTGCCTGAATAGTATCTCTTTGAGAGTTCTTCAAGCTGAGTGTCGATATAGTTTGCATAACTGTTCCAGATATACGGTGTTCCGTAAGGTGCCGTTGCACCGTCTGATACAACCGCGAGTGATTCTCTTGTATCAGCAACACTTTCAAGAAGTGCTTCATAAGATGCTTCAAGGTTCTTGTACTCACCAGTATTACACTGATATGCATAGTCCCGGAACTGCGTTACAGACGTGACCTTTTCACCGTCCATAGTAACCTTTACTGCACCCGTAACCGCTGTTGAAAACACACTTTCCTCATATCCGCCCGTGTTGTTATTTGCCAAATACGATGGTACTGATGCATCAGCATGAAGCATAGAAAGAGCATTCTGAATAGTTACATCCGGAGTAGCTGCATTCATAAGAGGATAAATACTTGATGAGGCGTGACCGTGGTGGCTGAGTTTCATAACGTCACACTTGAAGAAGTCTTCACCGTACGTTTTGAGAAGTGACTGTTCAGCATCTTCCTTTATGTCGGCAGCAGTGTAGTATTTCTGACCCTTATAGGTAAACATCATACCTATACCGCAGGGATTATAAAGGCTACTTCCTATTCCCTGTGCAATTCTTCTGCACATTTCGGCAAGCGTATAAGTCTTATACGAATGATCACCGGGATTGAAGATATGCACGTCAACCGCTTCATCGCCTTCTCCTATGGTAAAGCTGTCACCACGCTGAACTCTTATGATGTTGATAGGTTCTTTTCCTTCTGCCACATACTGTTCACTCTTGTGATCAATAACCGCATAGTAAGCCGGATCGTTGAAACTGTCATACGGCGGCAATATTACGTTTTTCACGTCAAATGCCCTTAATACCGCCGATGCATTTGCCTGATGGTCACCGTGAGGATGAGTGATCTGGAAATAATCGATCGTCTTACCGTCGCCTATTCCCTGCTCTTTATATTGCTCAAGCACGTATCTGATATCTTTTATCAAGGTCTGCGGCTCATTCTGTCCCACGTCAATAAGCATGGTTTCGCCATTCGGGAAAGTAACAAGCTGACCATCTCCAAAATGACTTGAGGATCTCAAAAGATATCTTGTAATACCTTTTTCGGATGCCAGACGTCCTTCGAAATGACGGATTACAAATTTACCCGCATCATCTGAAGCATCAAATACTTCCTGATAACCTCTCGATTCCGTCTCATTCTCACCGGTTACGAATTCATCAAATGAGCCCGTGTAATAGTAATTAAGAAGCCGTGCACCATCTTCCGCACCAAGCATTGAAGTTCTCACGTCCTTGACATCTGTTACACCCGTAACATATCCCTTATCTATTGCAAGCTTAGGCATATTTTCATCCACTTCAAGTGCCCATGCTGACGTATGACTCCACTTCGGGAAGAAATTCTGCTTGATTGTAAGATTCGATGCAACCTTTACAGTCGTTTTTTTATACAACTCATCTTTTAACAAAGGAGTCGTATCTGTTTCATACATATTGATATATGTATGTCCGTAATTTACCGCACCGTTTTCTGTTCTGCCGAGAGGCTGCAACGTACCCAGACTTGCCTCGTGATCATGTCTTATGTCACTGTACATTACACCCGTATTAGAACCGTCAAATATACGTGCAAGACAGATAAATCTACCCAGATAATCGTTGTAATCTTCCACGAACATATCAAGCTTTGCATCATACTTAAGTCCGTATGCAGATTGTCTTACGTACGTGTTTCCGTATACCCTGTTACGCGAAGCATCATACTCTGTTCCGAATGTACCGAAATACAGATGATTGGTCGAGTAAGCACCAAGTAAAGCGTATACAGTGTAATGTTCATCATACGGATCTACGTAGAATTTGCTGTTAAGGAAGTCTGTATTGTCTTCTCCGTTAAAGCGTGCATTTGTAGATTCGTAGTACTCTGCATAATCTTCCTTGGTTACGTCAAGATTATAGTCTTCCCACGTACCCGTTATTTGATATGTCTGATTGTCATCAGGATCAGTATAGGAAACGGTTTCGCCTGCTTCATTGTAGTAACCGTCAATGAACTTTTCTTCACTTCCGACAGTTCCTGCAAGACCTGCAAGATCAGTATGTCTTGTTCCACCGTTGATGCCAAGAAATACGGTCTTGCTCGTCAACACATTAACCGTCTGATTTCCTTCAACGTCAAAGCCAAGTACACCGCCCATATGTAATTCATCAAACGGGCCGCCGCCAAACTGTCTTACTTCAACAAGTCCGACTTCATTACCCTGTGCATCGTAGCCTGCGTTACCGCCACGGCAACCTGCATATAATGCCCACATACTGCCGCCGATCTGCAGTTCAACGTATACGTCTTCTACGGACTTGCCGTTTGCACCGCCGTATACAACGTGGTCGATAACGTCGATGCCGACAAGTTTCTGTCCCTTTATTGCCTGACCTGTTACCTGGTCACGCACAATATTGGATATTCTGTCGCCGTTTTCATCGTATTTAAATGTACCGTCTTCATTCTTCTGGTATACATTCAAAGTACCGTCCTTCGTCTTTGCCTGATAGAGATACGAATGTCCGTTTCCGTCACCTGCGATAACGGTCGGTATACCGTTAAGGAACACGATGGTTCTGTTACCTCTGTAGTCAGCAGACTCTGCCGAGGTGATTTCAACCTTCTTTTCTGCCGTTTCAAACGTCGCAAGTGAGGTTGCAACCGTCTCTCCGAGTGCAATACCATTTACGTATATATACGGTGCCTGTGCCTTTGTATACTTGATCTTCTTGAACTGTTTGTCTACGTTTTGCGTATCATTAAGCGTCACGTAAGCCGACTTCTTAACCGCACCCGATTTTTCTTTATCAGGACGGTTACCTGAGCCTTTCGGATATACGTATCCGCTTATACTTACGTTTTCGCCAACGTTGATATATGCTTCACCGATTGTTGTCGAATCCTCACCGTAACCGCCACCATAAACCGTTCCTACAGTACATTTCGCAAGATTGAGTGTGACGGTTCCCGATACAACGCCGGCGTTGCCATAAGAACCCATATAGATATAATCTATGTTACCGCCCTCTACATCAACCTGCACAGTGTTAGTAGTTACGTTATAACCACCGGCATAAATAATATCATAAGAACCGCGAAGCACCTTGATATTTACCGCGTGAGTAATTGTATTGGCATTATTATTACCGCCACCGTATACGGAACCGGTGCTGTACACACCTTCTGCATTGAGTACGACGTTTGCCGTACCCGTTGTGTTATTTTTACCGCCGGCATACAAGGCTTTTATTGTGCCGCCGTTAAACTCAACGTAGGTCGATGGATATTTATCCGTGGTTCCGTGCATACTTCCGCCATATACTACTGCACCTGACGCAAGAGGTTCATTTATTCTTCTCCATACACCCGTCAGTTCTATCTGATTTCCATCAACATCAACATACGTTTCATACGAGAAGATTTCGGAGGTTTCCGTTTCCTCATCATAGTTTTCGTCGAAATACCATACGTAAGTAGAAGTTTCTACGTTTTCTTCTTCATCTTCCACTGATTCTCCGACTATTTTTATCGGAACGCCGCTTGCATATACCGTCTGTGTTGTACCTGCATACAATATTCTTACAGGTATACCTTCTTCGTATTTGCCGCCCGAAACTATTACTTCTGCCAACACATAACCTTCATCCAGATATGCGTCATCATCATCCATATCCACATCACTGTCATCAGAACTACCATCAAATTCATTCCAGCCCAGTATGTTGTAACGGTTGAAATCATCAGGAACAACCACGTATGATTTACCGTAAATTGAACCCGGTGCATTGGCATAAATATTATCACATTCAGCTTCGTCCGAAACAACGATGTATACATTTTCCATCGTGTATGCAGTTTGTACGGAACCGCCACCGCAAATGGTTATGAGTTTACCGCCGTTGACGTATATCTTTACGGAACCGTCCATCGTGCTGTCTGCACCCTTACCGCCACCGTAAAGCGTTCTTACCGTACCGCCATTTTGTGTGAACACCGCAGAAATAAGTTCATCCTTTGCTACAACAATCGGACCTTTGTCTTTTTCGGTATACTCAGCAAGGCGTTCTTCTTCCGTCTGCTTTGTTCCTTCGACCGTACCGCTAGCAGCTATAGAGCCGAGAACCACGTTACTTACGGTACCGTTGTTTACCACGTAGTTTAATCTTCCGTAAGCCGTACCGCCGTTGATACCGTAAAGATTTGACACCGTACCGCCGTTTATAACAACGTTGGAGTTATCAAGCGTTCCTTTCATCGAACCTGCATACAGTGAAGTAATCGTGCCGTTGTTAATAACGATATTTACGTCACCCGCAATATTCTTCTGATTTGAACCGCCGTATATCGCAGTCAGCGTACCGCCGTTCATCGTAATGTCCGTAGATTCAACGTCACCGATTAACGAACCGCCGTATACCACCGACGATGAACCAACATATTCAAGATAGTTGCCGTTCTTGTCAGTTATAAGGCTTATGCCTGCCATACCGTTAATATCTGCCGGAATTCCGTTAAGATATACCGTATTGGCATCTCTGGTCGCCGTAAATGCCGACAGTTTTACGGTATGTGTCGGAACTTCTGCCGACACCGTATATACACTGTCAAATTCAGGTGTAAAGACGTAAGTGCCTGCTGTGTAACGGTCATACGTCACGGTTCTTCCGTTTTCGTCCGTTACCTTCCAGTTCTTTACGGGAACAGTCTTACTCACGCCCGAAACCGTTGCCGTGTATGCTGACGGTAAGCCGATGTTTTCTATTACCGTACCGTTTGCAAGAGTATATCCCGTATCTTCTTCAACAAACGAAGTGATATTGCCACTCTGTGCAGGCTCCGTTACAACCACCGTGATTTTACCTGCGTTACTCATCGTTACGGGAGGCACGCTGTATCCGTCGGGAAGGTTAAGTTTAAATTCATAGCTTCCCGTTTTGTTTCCGTCATAGTTCTTTACGGGTGTATAGTTTATTCCGCGTACCGTTTCGGTTACACCGTCAATTTCACCCTCTACCGATGTGGGAAGACCTATATTTTCAATTGCCGTTCCCTTCTCAACGTAAACATCGCCTCTTACGAAGCCACCGTTGCGTATCACCTTGATTTCTCTGTCGGTAACAAACGTCTCTCTGTCTTCAAGGAAGTGGCCTTCATAGAGTTTTACGTTCTCTTCCTGCGTGTAGACGTTACTTAAATCAAAGCCCGTTTCATAGAAAACTTTTGCCGTACCCGTCACGTATGCCATACCCGTTGTATTACATGCTTTAGTCACGGCCGCATTCTTCGAAAGATATATCTCGAGTTCATTTACCGATGAAGCTCTGCCCGAACCGTAGATGTACTGTACGGTTGCGCCGTCAAGAAGTTTTATCTTTGCAGTTTTGCCAACAGTCATAATCGTCTTCGTTGACGTGGAACTGCTGTAAATTGCCGTAACGGTAGAATTCTTCACGATTACAGTTGCATCACCTTCTACGTTGCCCTGATAACCTGCACCGCATATACGTGTAACAGTTGTGTTTTCCACGTATACGTACGAGTTATTGGTAACTGCCCTCGTAGCAGCTGTCGTAGAACCGCTGCCACCGCCGTTAACGTAGTTTACCGTACCGCCGTACACGTAGATATACGTCGTATCGGTAATTCTTGAGCTGTTTCTTGAACCGCCGTAAATACTGCCGACGTTACCGCCACGCATTTCAACCATCGTCGTCTTGAGTGCCGCCGAATTGGAGGGTCCACCGCCGTATACGACTTTACCTGAAACGTTTGCCGAATCCGTCTTGTTGCAACCGGTTATATCGTAAAGATACGTCTCATTTGCATCCCCGTCGATAACCGTCGGTATACCGTAGAGATATATTATACCGTCATCCGTCTTGAAAACGTCATATTTTTTGTTCGTTACCTCTACTTTGATAACAGGCACACTGAGTGATGCCGCAAATTCGCAATTTTCAGGCACCGTAGTGATAGTCGCATTATACGTTCCTACCGTATCCTTGCTATAGTCTTTAACACTCCACTTGAAACCGGATATATCAGCAACTGTTCCGTTGTCAAATTTTACCGTAAGTGTATCGTAGAATACGGGATTTTCCACCGTTCCTCTCGGGAACGTTGTTTCCGTTACGGGCAGATAGATTTGGACTATCTTACCTTTCGTTATTTTGACAACAACCGTCGGTGCCGATACTGTAAGGGCATATTCACCCGATACAGTTGCCGTATACGTGTATTCCGCACCATATACCGAGCCGTCGTAAACACCGTTACACGTCCAGCGGTCAACCTCAACAGGAACAGACTGTCCGTTAACCGTTGCCATAACGGTTGAAGGTAATACAACGTCCTTTTCGGGTGTTCCGAATGTTGCAGAAATTGCATTTATTGGTGCAAAACCTGTTATTGTGGACTGTCCTGCATTTGCCGTAAGTACTCTTACTACGACGTATATTTCTTCGATATTACTTACCGATACGTCGTACGCATCGCTGACAACGGGCTTGAAGGTATACTTACCTGCCGTGTTCGCATCGTAGTTTTCGCTTGTCCAAGCAACGTCAATCTCTGCCTCGCGTCCGTTTACCGTTGCTGTGAGTGTCGAAGGAAGACCTATCTCATTTTCAGCCGTTGCGAGTGCCACGTTTACAACGGTTTTCTCAGGCATTTGCACATCAGTTACCTTCTGATAAAGAACACCGTCAACATAGACTTTAACTATTTCTGAGTTTATACAATCTATACAATTCAAGTCAAAGCCTGATTCAACGTTGATTGTAAGGCTATCAGGATAATTTTCTTCAGCATCACCAAGCGTTATGCCACCGATACTTGTACCGTTTTCAACATTGATAACCACGTCACCGTCAAATTTGCCCGTTCCCGTTGCGTAAACCTTACCGCTTACGCTTGCACCGCTTTCAATGTTAATTGTTGAATCACCGATAAAATCGGCACTTCTCGAACCTGCATATACATCCGTGGTAACAGTTGAACCGTTTTTGAGTGTTATCTTGCCGTTACCCGTTACTGATTTCGTATTACCTCCGCCGTATATGGCTTTAGCGGTAGCACCGTTCTCAACGGTAACAGACGGATTGCCTGTAACGTCAGTGGTATTACCACCGTAATAGGTTCCTGCACCACTCGTTGTAATGACTTCGTACACGTTATTAAGCCCCGTAGCATCCATAATCGCTACGTTACCCTTAACACCACCGGGTATCGTATCAGCAGAAACTAACGTTACGGGAACAACTACATTACCTACACCGCGGATATGTCCGTTACGGTTAGCGTATTCAGCAGTAGTCTTATATGCCGTTATAGTTGCATTTGCTATTATTTCAGGAGCAATACTTACGGTATTGTCATACGACTTTATACTGTAAGTCCAGTATTCACCGTTCGCATCCGTTCTCGTTAATGCACCTTCCCATTCTACGTCCGTTATTTGAATTTCTTTACGGACACCGTTTTCGTATGCAACGGCATCAAGCGTATCATAGAATTTAACGGGAAGAGTTTCGTTTTGACCTGCTATTATCACAGTGCCCGTAGCTTTTGTAAATACAGTATAGTTTACGGGAAGTTTGACTTCTGTAACGACGATTCCTTCACCTTCTGGTGCTTTCACCGTAACAACTGCGCTAAAAGGCTCTGCCGTGTCAGTATACTTATACGAGCCGTCAGTAATCACCGCTTTGAAGGTATATTCGTCGGGCACATTTGCTTTATATTCTTCCGTCACCCATTCAAATGCAGTTGCAGGTACCGTAAATGCACCGTCATTTGCAGTAAATTCCGTCGGAAGAAGCGCTTTTACGTCCTCAAGAGCCGTCTGATAGTCAACAAAAACTCTTGCAGTTTCGGTTGTAACGCTGTTTATGTAGAAAGAAACACTCTTTTCAACCGTTACAGTTACCGCAACGTCAACCAGAAGATATACGCCTTCAGGTGCTTTGAGTGTCAGTACGTAATCGCCTGCTTCTGTTGAATTGTACGTGCCTTCCCACGTGAAGCCGTCAACCGTCTGTCCGCCCACAGTAAATGACGTAGGAAGTCCTATTGTGCCAAGTTCTGTGCCGTTAGCCACAGTATATTCCGTTTTTTCTATGTCCACTTCAGATAAAACGGGTACTTCGACACCGTTTATCTTAGCTGTAACGTTTGTCCAGTCTGTTAGCAGCGGGAAAATTTCAGCCGCCGTTTCTTTAGAGTCAACGTCAATAACAAGTTCATTGGCATCACCTTTGCTGATAGCGCCTATTGACCAACCTTCTTCAAGGTCGTGAATTCTTACCGTTGTAACACCGCTGAGTGATGCGCCATCAAGGTAGCCACCGCCCTTTATCATATTGGTCGTTATTTTTCCTGAAACGTCAATATTGGCATTACCCGTTACGTCGGCGTTTGCACCCCAGCCTGCTGCATATATACCCTTGACTGTAGACGTTCCCGAAATAACGATGTTGACGTCACCCGTCATAGCGGTAGCACGTCCTGCACCGTATACGTTGGTAAGCGTAGAATCTTTAACGGTTATATCTACGTTTCCGGTATGCCCTGTGCCGCCGTAAGTACCGCCGTATAAGTGTGTAATCTTATGTGAATCTTCTACACTTACCTTAACGTTGCCTTCTGATTTAGTAGCGGCAGTTTTTCCTGCAACACCTGTAGAATTGCTGTTGTGAGCACCATAGAAATACGCGTTCTTTCTTGTTGTGAACTCATAGTTCCGGACCAACTTGTTACAGCCCGTAGCGTCATAAGTTTCGTCATTCTTGATAACAAACGCTATAGGTTCACTTGCTTCGTTTTCGGTAGTAGCGGGTAAAGCAAAACCTTCCATACTATAGTCCGTACCACTAAGATACACGCCCCAGCCCGCATCAACTATTGTAACCGTGATTTCAGGGATGGCATCCTGTGCAAATTCATAACCTGCGACTATGGGAACGAAAGTATAAGTTTCACCAACTGACGTACCGTCGTAGGTTGTTGTGCATACCCACGTAGCAGGAACGTTTTTGTACTCTGCCTCACCCTCAACAAGAACCGAAAGTTCAGGGTAGAACGTAGGTTCTTCAACGTAGGAAGTCAGAGTGTTCGACCATCTGCCTTCAGCGTTGGTTTTATCTGAGTACGGGAATGACGTGTTGAGAACGAGACCTTCCGTGTCTACAGCCGTTATCACACCGGGGGCACTTACCGTGATTTCACACGTATCCGAGTAGGCACCCGCCGTTGCCGTAATCGTAGTAGTACCTGCACCTTCAGCCGTTACCACGCCGTCAACAACCGTTGCTATACCTGTATTATCCGACTTCCACATAACACTCTTATCGGTAGCATCTTCAGGTTCAACCGTTGCTGTAAGAGTTACCGTTTCACCCTCTCTGAGAGTTACGGTATCTCTGTCAATCGTAACACCTTCTACAGCAACATTACCGCGAGTTACAGTTACGTTGAATGACTTTGATTTTACAAGACCGTCAAGGAAGTAACCCTCGTCTGCAGTCAGGACAAAAACCTTGTTACCTACCGTAGAGTCATCATACGTCCACGTAAAGCCTTCCACTGTGGGAAGTACTTCACTTGCCGTGTCTTTAATAATACTCTCAGGCACATCAAGATTCGCAGGAAGTGATGTCATACCTACAAATTTTTCATCATTTATGTGCACTTCTGTGTTGGCATCAGTTGAGCCTGCCGTAGAAACGTTTTCAATTATACCTTCGGATAAAATATGCTTACTTGTGTCGTCAAGTTTTACTACAAGGTTAGTAGCAGAGCTTCTTTTAATTTCTTCAACGGTTGACTCTGCATCAAGGTCGTGAATATTGACTGTCGTTGTGCCGTTAACCTTAGAACTGTGAGAGCCCGTCCCGTAAATTGTGCCGATATCAACGTAACCTGAAACGTCAATGTAAGAATTACCGTTTACGGTAGCATTTGCACCGTAACCACCGCCAAAAACATTGGTTATCGTTGCATTGTTAATATATATATTAACAGAACCTGTATGCGTCTTGGTGCCACCATAACCGCCGCCAAGTACGGTAGCAATATTAGCACCGTCTGTAACGGTAATTTTTGTCGCACCTATCGTCGCCTTGGCACCACTTACAGAGTTATGAGAACCTGCCAGATATTCAGCTCCCGTGCTTCTTGAGACGTCCAACGCGTTAAAGCCCGTTGCATCGTACGCCACGTTTTTGCCCGATACGCCTTTAACAACGTATGGTATGGGGTTATTGTCTGCCGTCGGCGCAAAAGCCAATTTACCCGCAGCATTACCGAGTGTTGCAGCAACCACTTTTACCGTGATTACGGGTGCCACACCGTCTGCAAACTGATAACCCGAGTCTTTCGGCACTGCCTGAAAATGATACGTGCCTTTTACCTGGTTTTTATAGCCACCCTCATCAATACATACCCAATCAACAGCAACCGTTTCACCGCCGTTTACCGTAAGTTCGGGATAAAATACGGGATTTGCTATAGAAACCGTATCGGGAAATACCGTTTCCGTTACAAGTTTAGTATCTACAGTATCAATTACCTCTACTGCAAACACACTCACAGGCAACACCGATACGGTCATCAAAACCGCAAGGAATATTGCCAGAAATCTTGTTAATTTATGCATAGTTTTGCCTCCCGAAAAATAATATTTTCATGTTTTATAAATTATATATTTGTTACATCTTGCACAATACCGAAGTTGAAACCTGTGTAACTATTGTTAATTATATCATGATAATATACGAGTTTTCACCACCCAATTTTTTAGACATCACATATATTTTTTTAGACATTCTATTTTTATTAGATATTCCGTATAATTTTTCAACCTATTATGCAAAAACGGTATGAAATTGTGGATACGCATATACTTTATCACACGCCAAAGCAGAAATAATATAATGTTTTACCAAAAAACATCGTTATTTTACGCTTTTAATAAATGACAATAAAAAAACGGTATGGCGTTTTGCCATACCGTTTTTTTGTTTTAGATAGAGAACGTGTTGCAGAAATTCATTATCATCTGTGCCACTTCTGCTCTCGTAGCATTTCCTTTCGGATTGATGTTGCCTTCTGCACCGTTTATGACTGAGTTTGCAGTTGCCCACTTAAGTGCATCTACCGCATATCCGGATACCTTATCCGTATCCTTCATTGAATCATACTTTTCTGTGCTTTCAGCACTCGTCTCTATGCCCTTTGTTGCAGCATATCTCATAAGTATTGCCGCTATCTGTTCTCTTGTAACGTTGTCGTTAGGTGCAAACTTGCCTTCTCCGACACCTGTTACTACTCCGTTTTCTGCAGCCCACGCTACGTAACCTGCATACCAACTTCCGTCTGCCACGTCAGCAAAGTCACTCTTTGCCTGTGATACGTCAGCCTTTGCTATTCTGCCAATTACTGTCACGAGCATTGCCCTCGTCATCTTTCCGTCAGGATCGAATTCGTTTTCGCTTACGCCCTGGAAGTAATTGTTATCTGCCACGTAGTTTACTGCCTTGTTAAACCAGTCTGTCTCTGCCACGTCGATGAAGCGTCTGTTATCATCGGGTGTTACGGGATCTGTCGTTTCACCGTCATCTACCGACGGGCCTGCGGGACCTACGACTGCACCACCGGGTGCTGCGCCACCGCCGATACCTGAACCTGCGTCACCGCCGCCGATATCACCGATAATACCGCCCTGCGTGCCGGGTGTCATAGTATCGCTACCGCCAACGTCCGTTCCGGGTACTCCAACGTCAGGTGTTGTGTCAGTACCACCGTACATTGTGGCATCATCGATAAAGTCAGAAAGTGAAATGAGTCTTTCTGTGTAAGATTCAAGCATTGCTGTTGTCATCGTACCTGAATAATATCTCTTTACGAGTTCTTCAAGCTGACCGTCGATGTAGTTTGCATAACTGTTCCAGATATACGCCGTTCCGTAGGGTGCAGTTGCACCGTCTGCCACAACTGTGAGTGCTTCTACTGTATTCTCGACATCTTCAATGAATGTTCCATAGTTTGCATGAAGCGTCTTATACTTATCAGTATCACGTTCAAAAGCACGTCTCTTGTACTGTGTAACCGCTGTGACGTTTTCACCGTCAAGTGTTATTTTTACATCGCCTGAAATACCTACTGTAAACAAGTCTTCTGCATATCCGCCCGTATTATTACGGTTAAGCCATGCACATACTGATGTCCAGCCCTGGTAAGGCTGACTTATGGGCTGAATAAGGATGTCAGCATCGATTGCACTCATAAATCCCCACAGATTTGACGTTGCGTGTCCGTGGTGGCTGAGCTTCATAACGTCACTCTTCAGGTAGTCTTCACCGTATATTCTGAGCATTGATAATTCAGCGTCTTCCTGTATATCGCCGCAAGTCAGATACGTCTGACCCTTGAAGTTGAATTTTAAACCGACAGCGCACGGATTATGGAATGAAGTGCTTCCGTTTTTAACCTGTCTGATTGCTTCTTCAAGTGAGAAGGTTCTGTAGGAGTGATCGCCGGGGTTAACGACGTCTACTACAACCTGCTCATCGCCTTCACCTATAATAAACTGGTCACCACGTCTTACTCTTATTTCCTTTATCAGTTCCTTACCTTCAGCTGCACGCTTGTTATTAAGTGTGTCAACTACCGTAAGCCAGGTACGACGTGCACCACCAGAAACGTCAAGCGGATACGTTACTACGTTTTTAACGTTAAACGCTCTTAATATCGACGTTGCATTTGTATCATGGTCAGCGTGGAAATGAGTGATTACCATGTAGTCAATCGTATTTCCGTCGCCCATACCCTGTTCCTTCAGCTGTTCGAGAACGTACCTGACGTTCCTTATAAGTGTGGCAGCCCCGGTCTGACCAACGTCAACAAGCATCGTCTGACCGTTCGGGAATGAGATAAGCTGACCATCGCCAAACTTGGTGGGGTCATATGTAAGGAATCTTGCAGCACCGTCCTGCATATCTTTTCTTTGTTCAAGATGACGGATAACCAATTTACCCTTGTCGTTTGATGCATCCCAGATATCCTGATAGGCCTGTGTCTGCGGTGCATTAGCTGACGTTACATATTCATCATATGATCCTACATAGTAGTAGTTGAGAAGTTTTGCCGCATCTTCCGCCGCAAGCATCGATACTCTTACATCTTTCGGGTCGTTTACGTCTACGTAGCCCTTGTTGATAGCAAACTTAGCCATTTCCGGATCAACGTCGAGTGCCCATGCTGAAGTAAAGCTCCATCTCGGGTAAACGTTCTGATTAATCGTAACGTTAGGTTCATTCTTATCAATAATCCTATTATACAAAGCATTCTTCAGTGAGTGATACGTATCTGTCTCATACAGATTTATGTAGATATGTCCGAAGTTTCTTCCGCCAGCTGCACGTTTGCCGAGCGGTTGGATCGGAGAGCATATAACGCCTTCTATATCACATCTTACGTCGTTGTATTTTACACCTGCAGAAGTACCACCGTATATGGTTCCCATGTGTGAATTTTCCATTATAGGATCATTGTAATCTTCAACAAATCTGTCAAGCTCTGCATCATACTTAAGTCTGTATGCAGTCTGTCTGAAATAAGTGTTTCCGAACGATCTGTTGAGTTCAGGACTGTATAACGTTGACGACATCGTCGCAAGATATACGTGGTCAGACTGATTACCTCCGAATAAGCAGTAGGTCGTATAATGGTCATCATACGGGTCGACATAGTAACTTCCGTTTAAGAAGTCTGTGTCGTCGTCACCGTTAAAGTATGCATTTGATGATTCATAATATTCGTCGTAATCCTGCTTGGTAACGTCAATATTATAATCTTCCCACGTGCCTGTTATTTCATATTCCTGACCGTCAACCACGTCAGTGTACGAGATAACCTCGCCTGCCTTGGTGTAGTAACCGCTAAGGAACTTTTCTTCACTTCCGCGTGAACCGGTATTTCCTGCATAGGCACCGTATCTTGTTGAACCTCCAAGTCCGATGAATACGCTTCTGGTAGCCTTTACGTTAACCGTCTGCTTGCCGTTGACATCGTAACCGAGTTCGTTACCGACATATATACCGTCGTGTATACCGCCGTCAAACATTCTTACTTCAATAAGACCGACCTCGTTACCCTGTGCATCATAGCCTGTGTTACCGCCACGGCTACCGCCATAGAACACCCACATACCGCCACCGTTATGGAATTCAACGTATGTGTCTTCTACAGACTTACCGTTTGCACCGCCATATACAACACATTCCAGAGTGTCAACATTTACAAGCTTCGGTCCTCTTATTGCCTGACCTGTTACGGGATCACGGACAATGTTGGAAATTCGCTCCCCGTTTTCATCATACTTGAAGTTGCCGTTTTCATCCTTCTGGTATACGTTGAGCGTACCGTCCTTTGTCTTTGCCTGATAGAGATATGAACGTCCGTTTCCGTCACCCGCTACAATAGTCGGAATACCGTTAAGGAAGATTTGCGTTCTGTTACCTCTGTAGTCAGACGACTCAGCTGTAGCAACTTCTACCTTTTTATCTGCAATCTCAAACGTTGCAAGTGATGTATCCGGTGCCTGACCGAGCAGTACATCATTTACGTATATATACGCAGCCTGCGCATTTGTATACTTGATTTTCTTAAACTGTGCAGATGCATTCGCACTGTCGTTGAGATATACATATGCCCACGTTTTTACCGAACCGGAATTAACGCCGTCAGGACGTTTTCCGACGCCCTTGGGATAGATGCTTCCTGTAACGTTAACGTTTTCATTAACATTTATATATGCTGCACCTGTTGTTGTAGAGCCATCACCATAACCGCCTGCGTAGATATTTCCTACCGTACAGTTTGAAAGATTAAGCACCGTCTGTCCGCCTGTTACGCAAGCCGATGTGTAACCGCCCATATAGATGTAGTTTACACTGCCACCTAATACGTCGACCTGTGTGCTGTTGGTCTTTATCTTGTATCCGCCTGCAACAATCGAGTTGTATGAACCGTTAAGCACCTTAACGTATGCCTCATTGGTAACCTGTGTTGCAGTGTTGTTGCCTCCACCGTACACGACATTTGTTATTCCATACGCACCCTCAGCGTCAAGCACAACGTTTGCTGTACCGACGGTGTTATTTTTACCGCCACCGTAAAGTGCATTGATGTAACCGCCGTTGAATTCAACGTATGTTGACGGATGTATGTCAGTTGTTCCCTGTCTGCCACCACCGTAAATTATAGCTGTTTCAGTGAGGGGTGTCTCCATTCTTCTCCATACACCTGTGAGTACCAGCGGATTTCCGTTTCCGTCTACGTACGTTTCATATGAGAAGGTTGTGGGGGTTTCTTTTGCCGCATCGTAGTTTTCGTCAAAATACATAAGATATGTTGTAACTACAGATTCAGCATTCTCTTCATCTTCTTCACCACCGCTTGTTGCGGTTTCAGCAACTATCTTGACCGGAATACCTCGTGAATACACGGTCTGGGTTGAACCTGACATAACTATACGTACAGGTACACCGGCACGATAGTAACCGCCGGAAACGATTACTTCCATTTCCGCCTCAGCTTCAGTTCCTTCATCTTCTTCACCTGAAGTTGAGTCATCAAAGCTGTCATCGCCTTCTTCATTCCAACCCAATATATCAAAACGGTTGAAAGTGTTGGGAACTACAACGTATGCATTGCCGAAGATTTTGCCGGAAGCGTTCGCATAAATGACGTTACAATCGAAGCCGTTAGCCATAACGATGTATACGTTTCCTAACGTGCGAGCTCCTTCATCGTATCCGCCACCGTATATGGTTTTTGTCGTACCATTGTTCAGATGTATTTTTACAGAGCCGTATAAATCAGAATTTGCTACGTAACCGCCACCGTACATATTCGTTATCGTACCGCCGTTTACGTTTACCACTGCAGAAATAAGTTCACCCTTTTGTACAACAATCGGGCCCTTATCATTTCTACTTTCCTCTGCAAGACGTTCTTCTGCCGCCTGTTCAAAGCCGTTAATGTAACCTTGATTTCTGGAACCGATATGGAAATTGGTTATTGTACCGCCGTTAACCTCATAGTTAATGCCTTTTTCAATAAAGCCGCCGAAGCCACTCCACACATGTGTAAGAGTACCGCCGTTTATAACGAGGTTGACGCTGTCAATTCCGGCATAGTTAGAGCCTGCCATTACGTACGTTATCGTACCGCCGTTTATAACGACGTTTACGTCGCCTGTAATTTCAGCATAATTTGAACCGCCGTACAACGAAGCAACAGTACCGCTGTTAAAGGTGATGTCTGTCGATTCAAGAATTGCATCATTTGAACCGCCGTAGACGGTTGTGTACTCATCTGCATAACCAAGATAGTTGCCGTTCTTGTCCGCAATACGAGTTATCGCATCACTTCTCTCGATTATCGCAGGAATACCGTAAATGAAGCGTGTATTTTCGATCATCTTCGGTCTGTATGCCGAAATGGTTACGGTATATGTCGGAAGCTGTGCCGAAACCGTATATCCGCTACCAAAATCAGGTGTAAACACATAAGTACCTGCTGTAGAGCGGTCATACGTTACCTCACGACCTTTTTCGTTCTTTACAGTCCAGTTCTTTACGGGAACCGTCTTGTTCACGCCCGAAACGGTTGCTGTGTATGCCGAAGGCAAGCTGATATTTTCTATCGCCGTACCGTTTGCAAACGTATGATTGGGATCATTTGACTGAATTTCAGTAATCGTTCCGCCCTGATTAGCCTCTGTTACGATTACTTTTACCGAACCTGCATTTTTGATTGTATAGAAAGGTAAGTGATAACCGTCAGGAACGTTGAGTACAAAGTCGTACGTTCCCGGAGTGTTTCCGTCGTAAGTCTTTTTAGAAGTATACGTAAGTCCCTCTACCGTCTGAAGTTCACCGTCGATTTCACCTTCAAATGTTGTCGGAAGTCCTATATCCTCAAGCTTTGTACCGTAATCAACATAGAGATTTCCTCGAACTAAACCTGCATTACGAACAATCTTTATTTCTCTGTCCGTAACAAACGTCTCTCTGTCAGCAAGGAAATGACCTTCATAGAGTTTAACGTTTTCTTCTTCTGCATGGAACTTAGCGAAATCAAAGCCCGTTTCATAGTATACCTTTGTATACTGCTTAACATACGCACTGCCTGTCGGGTTAAACTCGGTGGTTACTTTTGCATTCTTTGACAGATAAATCTCCACATCGGTAGCATATGATATTAAGCCTGAACCGAGAAGGGTTTTAACGTTTGCACCGTCAAGAAGCTTGATTGTAGTCTTTCCGCCAACGAAAGCTATCGCTTTTGTGTAGTTAGAGCTTCCGTAAATTGCATTTACAGTTGAATTCTTGACAATTATAGTTGAATTTTCTACTATATTTCCTTTATAGCCCGCTGCGCAGATACGTTTAGATATATCCGCATTTTCTACGTATATATATGCATTTCTTGTTTCAGCACGTGTTGCCGCAGACGTACCGCCTGTACCGCCGCCATAGACTGCAGTGATGCTTCCGCCAAATATATAAATATACGTTGTATCGGTAACTCGTCCGTTGTTTCTTGAACCGCCGTAAATAGTTGCCAGTCTACCGCCTCTTACTTCGAGATAAGTGGTAGCGAGTGCCGCCGTATTTGCAGGACCGCCCATCACTACTGTTTTTCCCGCAATGTTGGCAGGTGATATCTTGTTACAGCCCGTTATATCAAAGAGATATGTTTCAGTGCTTGTACCGTCGATAACCGTCGGCAAACCGTAGAGATACACAAAATTATCTAACGTCATAACGTCAATCTTCTGTCTTGATACCGTTACCTTGATAGAGGGCAAGTTGAGATTTGCCGCAAATTCATAATTTGCAGGCACGGAAACTACCGTTGCCGTATACGTTCCGAGTGTATCCTTATTGTAATCCTTTACTGTCCACTCAAAGCCTGAAACGTCCATAACTGTTCCGTTGTCAAGCTTAACAGAAAGCGTATCGTAGAATACAGGTGTTTCTACCGTTCCCCTCGGGAAGGTTGTTTCCGTTACGGGCAAGTAAATTTCAGTTATCTTTGCACTCGTTATTTTAACAACAACAGTAGGGGCCGCTACTGAATATGAATATTCACCCGATACCATTGCCGTGTAAGTGTACTCTGCACCGTAAACCGAACCGTCATAAACCGTATTGCAAGTCCAGCGGTCTACTTCAACCTGCTTCTGCTGACCGTTTACCGTTGCCGTAACCGTTGCGGGCAGCACAAGCTGCTCTTCAGTTGTTTTAAGAGATACAGATATTGCATCTATCGGTGCAAATTCTGTTATCTGCTGGGTCGGATTGCCCGTAAGCACTCTTACAACAACCGATATTTCTTCTATATTGCTTTCAGATATGTCGTATGTAACGTCTGACGAGTCAGCAACTATGGGTGTAAAGGTGTATTTGCCCGGTGTTGCTGCATCGTAGTTCTCGCATACCCACGTAACGTCTACCGCACCTGCAGCACCGTTTACAGTCGCTGTAAGTGATGAAGGAAGACCTGTTGCATCTGCCTGCGTTCCCTTTGCTACGTTGTAAACCTGCTGTGCAGGCATCTCAACCTTAGTTACTTTCTGTACCAGCTTACCGTCAAGATAAACTGTTGTATTAGGATCGCTGTCGTAGTTTTCAACGTACTTAAGAAGTGACTCAGCCGATACGTCCTCCGAACTTGTGATGTTTACGACAAGTTTGCTGGTTGTACCTCTCGTAATCTTTTTGATTACAGAGCCTGCTTCAAGGTCGTGGATTGTTACGTATGCCGTTCCTGCAGCAGCCGTACTCGTCTGGTTACCGCCGTTTACTTCAGGTATGCTTACCAAGCCTGAAATATCAATGTAGGCATCACCTTTGATAGTACCGTAGGCGGCGGTACCGCCGCCGTATACAGCTTTTTCTATAGTTGAATCAGAAATGAATACGTATGTATCACCGTGAAGCGTTGCTTTATAATATCCGCCGCCGAATACACAACCATCCCATTCCTTTGAGGTGTTCAACTGAACGGTTGAATTGTTAACGTATACGTACGTATCGCCTGTATGTTCAACAGAGTGTCCTGCACCAAGTACTGCGGTAATGACTGCATCCTGAACGGTTATACTCGTATCACCGCTTGACTTGTAGCCTGCTGCACTTACTAAAGGAGATGAACTGTGTGCACCGCCAACGTATCTGGCTGCCGTAATGTAATTCTTAAGAATTATGTTATAGCCTGTTGCATCGAATATGCTGTAAGTTCCCTCATTGTCGGGCTTGAAAATCATCGGCAGAGGCTTTCCGCTTGCCGTAGTTATACCGTATCTACCGCCGGAAGTGTCATAAGAACCTTCAACCACTTCAACCGTGATGACAGGTGCCTGTGCCCCGCCGAACCACGTATATCCGCCGGGTGCAACAGCCGTGAAACTGTACGTACCCGTCTTTGTTGCATCGTAAGTATCGCATTTCCACTTAAAGCCCGAAAGTTCAGTCGGTATACCGTCTACCGTTACAGAGAATGTATCATAGAACTTCGGCTCTGTTACGGTCTGCAGATCATTTCCATAGACGAACATCGTGTTCAGGACGAGACCTTCTGTGTCAACCTCTGTGATTACGGTTGCCTGAGTTACGTTTACAACGCAAGTGTCTGAATAGCAGCCTGCCGTTGCCGTAATCGTTGCCGTACCTGCGCCTGTTGCTGTTACAACACCGTTAACAACCATTGCAACACCATTATCGTCTGATGACCATGTAACTGTTTTATCCGTTGCATTTTCAGGCTCAACAGTTGCAGTGAGTTCTATTTCACCGCCAACGTCTAAAGCCACGTTATCCTTATCAAGTGAAACACCTGTTACTGCAACCAGACCAGGATTTACCGTTATGGTATATTCCTTCGTCTTTGAAAGGTCTTCAAAGAAATATCCTGCGGGTGCAGTGAGTGTGAATTTCTGATACATTCCGACTGTCTGGGTATCTTTATCCCATGTAAAGTCGGAAAGACCGCCGAATTCTGTAGGCAGAACGTCGCCTTTGATAACAACGTCACTTATACCTGTAAGGTCGGCAGAAGCAACCACACCTTCAAATTTTTCGCCGTTAATTTTAACCGTTACGTTAGAATCTGTATACCCAGATATTTTAACACCGGTAATGATGCCTTCCGACAGAAGATGCTTACTCGTATCATCAAGATCTACCAGAAGAGTTGATGCCGTACCTCTCGCAACACTATCTATTGACGAGCCTTCTTCAATGTCGTGAATATTTATGCTCGCAGCTTTACCTCTTGTTGTGTTTGATAAGCTACCGCCGTTTACTTCGGCTATGCTTACAAGACCTGAAACGTCAATATTTGAGTTGCCTGTAGCTTTTCCGGAATAACCACCGCCGTATACGCCGAGTTCCAAAGTCGAATCGGTAATATATATATACGAATCTCCGTCAAGTGCAGAGTAATATCCGCCACCGTATACACCACCGTCATACTTCTGTTTTCCCTTGGTTACAGACGCATTATTAATGTATAAGTATGTATCACCCTTATGATCGACACCGTGTCCCCCACCGAATACTGCACCGGCTTTGGTGTCCTGAACAGTCATACTTACATCGCCTTCTGACTTGAAGCCTGACGCAGACGAATAAGAAGATGCATTGTGTGCCGCAGCGACGTATCTGCCTGCCTGATTCAACCCGCTTTTCAGCACGTTAAAACCCGTTGCATCGTATATAGTGTTCGTTGAACTGCTTGCCTTAAGAACCATCGGTATGGGTGTACCGCTCTTTGAAGTAATACCGTATCTGGAACTGGTAGTGTTATACGAACCTTCAACCACTTCAACAGTGATTACGGGAACGTCGCAGTCCCACGTATAACCGTCGGGTGCCACTGCCTCAAAGGTATAAGTACCCTCAACCGAAGCATTGTATTCCCCAGAAGGTTCCCACGTTACAGGCAGGTCAACCTCCGCTCCGCCTACCGTAACGGGAATTGTTTCATAAAACTCCGGTTCTGTTACAATGCCTTTAAGAAACGTCGTTTCAAGAACAAGTTTTGATGTGTCTACTGCCTCAATTACGTTGCCGGCAGCAAACACGCTTATAGGGAATGCCGTTACAGTCATTAAAACTGCAAGCAGTATCGCCATAAGTCTTGTCGATTTGCGCATAAATTCTCCTCCTTTTATCGCAATCCTAATATCCTGTGTATTCTTCACACGATTGTTTATGAAGAATTATATCCTTGCACGGCAATTATATATGTTATCAATAAAATGTGTCAATATTCCTTCTCTATTTTGATGATTTCTCACAAAAAGCTGAAAGAATAATCAAAAAAATGCTTAAAACAGCAAATAAAAACGGTATGGCGTTTTGCCATACCGTTTTTTATTGTAGTTAGATAGAGAACGTGTTGCAGAAGTTCATTATCATCTGTGCTACTTCTGCTCTCGTAGCATTTCCTTTCGGATTGATATTGCCTTCTGCACCGTTTATGATTCCGTTTGCAGTTGCCCACTTAAGTGCATCTACCGCATATCCGGATACATTTGCCGTATCCTTCATTGAATCATACTTTTCTGTGCTTTCGACACTCGTCTCTATTCCCTTTGTTGCAGCATATCTCATAAGAATTGCCGCTATCTGTTCTATTGTAACGTTGTCGTTCGGTGCAAACTTGCCTTCTCCGACACCTG
>JAFWXR010000039.1 GCA_017517965.1 Clostridia bacterium | reverse complement strand
GATTGCGCTTTTATCGGGAGCGATTTCAAAAGCAACAGTCTTTGTGCCTGTGAAATTACCGTTACCTGTGATTGTGAGTTCGTAAACACCGACGTTTGTTGCGGTGTTACCGCTTACGTCGAAAGTTGCGTCAATTCCGTTGACAATTACGCTTGCGATTGACTGTGTCTGCTCTGTGCCGTTATAGATAAGAGCATCTCCGAGAATAACTTCTGCTTCTGCGATATCTCTGGGAAGAACCTTACCCGTTGCCTGAACGCCGTAATTGGGTGCCATCCAATCGCCGTATTCGGGGAACTGATAGTTGCCTGCGTCTGCACCGTTCACATTGTAAACAACCTGAACGGGAGCATTATCTGTAACGGTATGCACATGATAAGTTGCATCTGTTACAACATAACCTACGTCATCGCCGTCAATGATACCATCGAAGGTGAGAACAACCTTTGAGGTATCAGCATTGTAATCATCGCCGTAGATTCTGTCGGGAACGGTTGCGGATACGGTTACGGGTTTCTTGGTAATGCTTGCGGTGGTTTCTATTCCATAACCCTCGTGTTCGGGAATATAATAGAAGTCACCATGGAAATCATAATTTTCAACATCTTCACCGCTTACGAAATATGAAACATAAACAGTTTTATTGTTACCAACATTTGCATCAAAGAATCTGCCGTACCATTGTGTGCACACAACATCATCGCTATCGACAATACCTTCAAAACTAATTTCAATATCATCGGGGTCAATATCAACAGTTCCGTCATAAACCTTATCAGCAACAACGGCAGTTGCTGTTACAGGTTTCTCTGAAATACTTGCCTTTGTTTTAACGAAATAATACTCATTCTCGGGAATAGCAGCACCGTCAACAGGGAACTCATAGTTTTCTGCATTATCACCGTTTACGCTGTAAGCAACGTATACCGTTTTATTTGAACCGGCGTTTTTATCAATAAAAATAACGTTTTTAACAGTATAGCTAATCGTATCACCTTCAGCAAGACCGTCAAATGTAATTACAGCGGTTGATTTATCGCCGAAAATTGTGCCGTCATAAACCTTATCGGCTACAGTTGCGGATACGGTTAATCTTCTCTTTTCGATGGTTACATTTAAGGTTTCGGTTACGCTGCCGTTATGGTTTTTATCGCCGACAACCTTATAATATACTGTGTAATCACCCGCATCGGTTGCAACGGGAATAATATCGGAATAAGTTTCACCGTCAAGGCTATACTGCATTTCACCGCCTATTGCTGAACCTGCATTAACGAGAGCCTTCGCAAAACCGTTATAAACAACTGTTCTTGCCGTGGGTGCGGTTCTTACGGAAGCATTTGCCTTATTAATTGTAACAATAATTGTTTCAGCTTCGGTATCATTGTGGTTTTGGTCGCCGATAACCTTATAATAAACCGTGTATTCACCTGCATTTATACCTGCGGGGATTGTTTCGGAATATTCTGCACCGTCAAGACTGTAAACCATTGTGCCGTTTACAGCTGAGCCTGCGGTAACGAGTGTCCGAGCTTCGCCGTTATAGGTGAGTTTGTTTGCTTCAGGATAAACGTCAATTGATGAATCAGCCTTTTTGATTTCAAACGTCTTTACAATCTCGCCCTCGTAATCGCCTGCACTTGTTACGGTTACGGTTGCCGTGCCTGCGTTAATATTATTTGCGAAGGTAAGGGTATAATCCTTGCCCTCGGTGAGAATTTTACCGCCGATTGTAACTGTTACATCAGGTTCTTGTGCCATACCGTTGTAAACAACGTCTTCTGCGGTAACAACGGCATCGGCAGAAAAATCAGCACCCTTTTCTATTGTTACTTTTTCTTCAATAATTTCTGAACTGCCGTCAACAACCTTGCCCTGTGCATTGCGGAAATGATAACCGTCTGCAAGAATGTCATTCAGCGAGTCAGAAGAATTGATTTTTATTCCGCCGTTAAAGATGCCGCCGCTGAATTTGTTTTGTTTATAATAGTACGAAATTGCGAACATATCGTTGAACGTACCGCCCGATACAACTGAATCGGCATAGCAGAAAACCATACCGTTAACAGTACCGCCGTTGACTTCAAGCAAACTGTGGTTACTCTCACGATATGCAGCCATAATTGCGTAATCGTTCTCAGCCGTTATCGTGCCGCTGTTAAGAATAAACTTACTGCCAACGCCAACATCTATTGCTGAACCTGTTTCGCTTCTGAT
>JAFWXR010000038.1 GCA_017517965.1 Clostridia bacterium | reverse complement strand
TAAAAACATCACGACGGCTTTATCGTGATGTTTTCGGGGATAAATATTTTGTTTTTAGAGGATAAGTGCTTATGTTGACCGTCTAAAACCCTTGATTTTACGGCATTTGTGAGTAAATCCTATAAGAACACCCGTACCAAAAAATAAGACAGTCCTTCGACTGTCTTATTTTTTTTGCAAGAAGGGACTTGAAGCCTAAGAGGGCATTTTGTGTCAAGAAAACGATTGAGTATCGTTTTTAGCAAAATGGTGCGCAGTCGGGTACCGAAAGGAAAAGCCTTTGGGTCGGCAAGCAGGGCAGATTGCATAGCAATATGCGTTCCCTTCGCCCGCACCATTAAAAGAGAGTGTATAAGTTAAATCTTGTACCTCTCTTTTTTGTCTATGGGCTACAAAAAAGATATTTTCCCCAGACCAGACTTAAACCCTCACAAAAGACTGCTTTTTATCATTTTGAGTAGGAATTGAAGGGAAAGCAAAAGTGTGGTATAATAGAAAAGAGGATGGTGATAGTATGGATTTTATACTTTCGATTCCTCCAAATGGTGATTTAACTCAGTGCGACAAAATTGTTTTTTCTTATTCAAAAGGAATTAAGCGGAGAAAAATTGTTATATGGAAAAAGGAACAAAATTAAATGCACATTATCTACATAGAGTTTGGAATCTCAAAATCCATCCAGTATAAAAAAGTTTGTAATTTAGCAAAACAACTGCCCAATTATACTTGTTGTGATGGAATAACACAATGCTATATTGATAACATAATAGATTATGTTCGTGTTCAAGATGTTGCATTATCATTGATTGATAAAATTTGCAAATGGAAGAACGCAAGTGTTTTTCTGTATGGACAACCATATAAGTCGGCGGTTGACTATTACGAATTCTTCGAAAAAGTAAAAAGAGATGCTGGAAAGTATAGACCCCTCATTCGAACCAATAACGAAAGAGATGTATCTTTAGGCGCAATTACCTATGAAGATTTACCGTTACCGATAGTTTATTATCCTGAGCATTACGGTGCTTTCTTTGGCTTCTCTGAAGATGTCGGCGAGAAAATTTTCTTCTGCGAATGTCAGCGTCAGGCCATTGAGAATTATATAGAATTGAGAAAAAGACAACCTCTTGATAATTATACAGGCTCAAAAACCTATCCTTTAGGAACAGATTATTTTCCGAAAACGGTTGCTGAAATCTCAATAGAGCATAAAGAATCCCCGTTAGAGCCGTTTGGTTTTAAAGAAAACCTGTGCTTCCGTTGCAATAAAAAGATTCCTTCAATGAAATATTGTCATCCAATGTATGGCGGTGTGTTTAAACAGAGATTTGGATGGTACATTAAACAAGAAGAATTCAGGTTAGGTATTGACCCGTATCAGCTTCGAGAATTGAATATTTTACCGGAAGAGTGTACGCCTGCGTTTTACGATTACGTACAAAGGCTGGCACAACTTATGAATAACAATGCAGGAAAAGAATGTGAACTCTCTAAACTACAACGCGAATTTCAAAATGCCATTGAGAATTTAGTGCGAGAACAGATTGGTTATCCGAAAATCGGTGATGCCTGGGTAAGTGAAACAATGTTATATCATATCGTAGAAGAAATCTACCCAGACACAGAAATAATCCGTCATCATCGCCCAAATTGGTTAGAGGGCTTGGAATTAGATATTTATATTCCAAGTAAAAAACTTGCTTTTGAGTATCAAGGATTACAACATTTTCAAGCAGTTGAGCATTGGGGCGGAAAAGCAAAACTGGAAATACAAAAAGAGCATGATAGTAGAAAAAAGAGAATTTGTGAAGAAGAAGGCATACATCTTATTTGCATAAACTACAACGAGGAATTAACTAATGATTACATAAGGAAAAGAATTACACTTGAAGGAGTTGATTAATATGAGAAATATTAATGAGTGGTTATATAACCCCAATTATATTAACCCACAAGCATATCACGATCAACAGATCCGCATCACGCAAGAATATGAACGGGATCAGCAGAAAGAAATCCTAAACGCACATAGGGCACTTAACGATTTTCTTGATGCTGTTCAGAAGGTCGATAATCACCATCAAGAACAGTTATTTATGGTATGCTTTGGGGAAATTGCAAGGCGAAATCAGTGGTAAGAAATAACGGTAACGATAGGAGTTTTTGCACAACGCGAGGGTTCAAATTCATACGCAAAAACGGCAAAAGCATCTTTTTTGTAGCCCAAGACAAAAAAGAGAGTGTATGAGTTAAATCTTGTACCTCTCTTTTTTCTTTACAAACCTTTATGACAAATCATACTTCGACTTCGTCTCGTATTCTTTGGAAGGGACTCTCGGCTGTTTTCTGTATAAATTAAAAGGAGGCTGTGCGCCTCCTTTTCTCTATTTTGACAGAAGTGCTCTGTCATTTGCAAATTGTGTTCCGCTTATCTTGCTGAAGGTTTCAAGAAGATACTCTACCGTCAGATTCTTCTTTTCCTCACCCTTGATATCAAGGATTATCTGTCCGTCATTCATCATGATAAGACGGTTACCGTGTACTATAGCATCATTCATATTGTGAGTTACCATAAGCGCAGTGAGTTTACCCTCTGCAATAAACTTGTCAGAGAGTTCAAGCACCGTTGCCGCAGTCTTGGGGTCAAGTGCTGCAGTATGTTCGTCAAGAAGAAGGAGTTTGGGCGTTTTCTGTGTTGCCATAAGCAGAGTAAGCGCCTGTCTCTGTCCTCCCGAAAGGAGACCTACTTTGGTAGTAAGTCTGTTTTCAAGACCGAGTCCGAGCTGGGTAAGTTTTTCTCTGTATTCTTCCCTTTCCTTGCGAGAGATCGCCCAACGAAGCCCTCTTTTCTTGCCTCTGCGTGCGGAAAGCGCCATATTTTCTTCTATCCACATATCACTTGCCGTACCCATAGACGGGTCCTGAAACACCCTGCCGAGATACTTTGCCCTTTTATGCTCGGGAAGATGTGTTATATCGATACCGTCTATAACAATACTTCCCTCATCGGGAGTGTATACGCCTGCCACCATATTGAGAAGTGTGGATTTACCCGCACCGTTACCGCCGATAACGGTTACGAAATCACCGTCTTCAAGTGTCAGATTTACGCCGTTTAAAGCCTTTTTCTCATTGACTGTACCGGCATTGAAGGTTTTGTAAAGATTTTTAATTTCCAGCATTTTACTTTACCTCCTTTACCGATTTTCTGAATTTTATCTTACCCTTCCAGTACGGTACTGCAAGGAAGATTGCAACTACGAGTGCCGTGAGAAGCTTTAAGTCATTTGCATTGAGTCCGAGTCTGAGAACGAACGTGATTACAACGTAATAAAGTACACCGCCGATAACGGCTGATACGAGTTTGAGTGCAAAATTCTTAAAGATTTTCGAGAATACGACTTCGCCGATAATAACTGCGGCAAGGCCGATAACTATCGCACCTCGTCCCATATTGACGTCCGCAAAGCCCTGGAACTGTGCCAGAAGTGCACCTGAAAGTGCAACAATGCCGTTTGAAATAACGATTCCGAGAATCTTATTCGTATTTGTATTTATACCGTTTGCCCTTGACATCTGCTGATTGCTGCCCGTCGCACGAAGTGACTGACCGAGTTCCGTTCCGAAAAACCAATAGAGTAACGCGATTATTACAACGATGAAAAGTACGCCTACAACAAGTGACTTATTTACGTCACCAAGCGTTACGAGTACGGGATATTTCTTTGCGGAAATAGGCTGATTTGCCTTGCCCTGCAGAATTCTTAAATTTATTGAATAGAGTGCAAGCTGTGTAAGAATACCTGCTAAAATTGCAGGAATGCCGAACTGTGTATGTAAAACGCCCGTCACAAAGCCTGCTATACATCCTGCAATAAAAGCAATTATCATTGCAAGATATATATTCATACCCGATGCCACACAGACTACAAGCGTTGCACCGCCCGTTGCAAACGAACCGTCAACCGTAAGGTCTGCCACATCAAGTATTTTGTAAGTGAGGTATACGCCGATTGCCATAATACCCCATATCATACCCTGTGCAGCCGCACCGGGTATCGCTCTGAAAAATGATAACATAATTTTAATTCCTTTTCCTTATAACTCAAAGGAGCGATAAGGAAGTTTTCTCCCCTACCGCTTCATTGATATTATTAAAAATTATTCAACAACGATTTCCACGTAATCTGCAGGAACTTCAACGCCGAGTGTTTCGCAACGACTTGCGATATACTGCTTTGTAAGGTCCTTAGCAAAGCCGATTTCCATAGTTGCCGGGTCTGCGCCGTTTACGAGAATTTCGTAAGCCTGCATACCTGCTTCGTAACCGATGCTGTAGTAGTCAATTGAAAGTGTTGCAATACCGCAACCCTTACAGATACCAGCTTCACCTGCTACAACGGGAACGCCTGCATCAAGTGCAATGTTGTCAACGATTTCCGTGTTTGAAGCCATTGTGTTATCCGTAGGAATATAGATAACGTCAACTTCTTCACATGCAGTTGTTGTTACGAGTGCAAGGTCGTTTGAGTCTGAACAAGTGTATTCCTTAACTTCAACGTCCATATCCTTAAGATAACCCGTTACAACGTCAGCCTGATACTTTGAGTTTGCTTCACTTGAAGCATAGAGTATACCAACGGTTTTAACGTCAGGAACAAGTTCCTTAATCATTGCAGCCTGCTCATCAAGCGGAGCAAGGTCAGCAGTACCGGTAACGTTCATACCCGTAGTGCCTGTCCAGTCAGCAATTTCAAGTGCCGTACCGTAGTCTGTGATTGAAGTTGCAACTATCGGAATTGAATCTGTTGCAGCAACTGCAGCCTGGAGTGCAGGAGTAGCGTTTGCCATAATAAGATCAACGTCTGATGCTACAAACTGATTTGCGATTGTAGCGCATGTAGGAGCGTCGTTAGCTGCATTCTGTTCGTCAAACTTAACGCTGTCACCGAGTTTTTCCGTAAGAGCATCTTTAAAGCCCTTCGTTGCAGCATCGAGTGCTTCGTGCTGAACGAGCTGGAGAATACCCACGTTGTACTTTGCCGCATCTTCACCACAGCCTGCAAGGCCTGCGCAAAGTGCGAGTGTCATTGCTAATGCAAGGACGATTGCCAATGTTCTTTTCATCGTAATACACCTCTCAAATGTTTTAGTCTAATAAAGTGTTAAAGACATTGTAGCACCATCCATTTTTGTTGTCAATATAAAATTTTAGATTTTTTTACTTTATTTCTACGTATTCCGACGGAACGTCTATTCCGAGTTCAGAACATCTGTCGGCAACGTACATTTTCTTTACGTCAGTCGCGTATTCTATTTCCATCGTGGCGGGATTAGCACCGTTTTCGAGAATTTCATACGCCTGCAGACCTGCGGTATATCCTATATCATAATAGGATATAGAAAACGTCGCTATTCCGCAGCCGAGGCATATAGCCTCTTCACCTGCAATAACGGGAACGCCTGCTTCAAGAGCAATATTATCAATTATACCCGTACTTGATGCAACCGTATTGTCCGTGGGGATATATATTGCATCCACCTCTTCACACGCCTCTACGGTAATAACCGCAAGGTCGTTTGAATCGGCAAAAGAATACTCGTTAACCGTTATTCCCATACCCTCAAGATAACCCTTGACTTTATCAACCTGGTATTTTGAGTTAGGTTCGCTCGAGCAGTATATCATACCGACGCTTTTTACTTCGGGCAAAAGTTCCTTTATCATAGCAGCCTGCTCGTCAAGAGGAGCACAGTCAGCCGTACCCGTTACGTTAGTGCCCGTAACACCCGTCCAGTCCTCTATTTCAAGGGCGGTTGCATAATCAGTTATACATGTTGCAACTATCGGGATGTCCTCCGTTGCATTTGCCGCCGCAATAAGAACGGGCGTTGCGCCTGCCATAATGAGATCCGTCCCCTCCGACACCATATTGGTAATTATAGTGGTGCAGGTTGCCATATCGTTTGAAGCATTAGTTTCTTTGAAAGCAACTTTCGTACCGAGTTTTTCTGTAAGAGCGTCTTTAAATCCCCTCGTAGCCTCGTCAGAAGCATCGTGCTGAACGTAATTGACTATGCCGACACTGTAATTCGTTTCCTGCTGTGTACACGAAGCAAAACCGAAAAGCATTGTCAAAGCGAGTAATAAAGATACTGTTTTTCTCATATAAGTACCCCTTTCAAGATATACAATAATTTTATCATTACGCTTACATATTATCAAGATTTTTTAATCATTGCACGCATTGCATTGAGAATTGCAATAACCATAACACCCACGTCGCCGAAAACGGCCGTCCACATATTAGCAATGCCGAATGCACCGAGAATAAGTATTACGGCTTTGACTGAGAGAGAGAATATGATATTCTGACGTACTATTCTCATAGTCCTTGCCGACAGTTTTATTGCAAGAGGAAGTTTTGCCAGACTGTCATCCATAAATACGATATCAGCAGACTCAATGGCGGCATCACTGCCAAGTGCCCCCATTGCAATGCCGACGTCGGCACGTGAAAGTACGGGAGCATCGTTTATTCCGTCACCCACAAAAGCAACTTTCCTGCCCTGAGAAATAAGTTCCTCCACCTTTTCCACCTTATCCTGAGGCAGAAGTTTTGCATATACTTCATCGGCACAAACCGCATCTGCAACACTTTGTGCAACTGCAGTATTATCTCCCGTAAGTATCACGGTTTTGTCTACACCGAGGTTTTTAACCTCTTTGAGTGCCATAGCAGAATCGGGTTTTATTTCATCCTTTATAATTATATAACCGAGATATTTGCCGTCTCTCGCAACGTAAACTGCAGTATCATTACAAGAAGAAACTTCTACACCCGCACTTTCCATAAGCGACATACTGCCGACGTGGCATATCCTTCCGTCAACGTTTGCCCTGACACCTTTACCTGCAATTTCCGTAACGACACTTACTCTGCTTTTATCAATTTCCTTGCCGTATGCCGTGACGATGCTTTTTGCAACGGGATGTGAACTGCAACTTTCGGCAAGTGCTGCGGTTTCGAGCAATAATTGCTCATTATCCGCACATATTTCGGTTACGGCAAAATTACCTTTCGTAATTGTTCCCGTTTTGTCAAGCACCAGCGTATCAATGCCCGAAAGTGCCTCAAGGTAATTTGCCCCTTTTATTAAAATACCGTCACGGGACGCCCTTCCGATACCTCCAAAATACGAAAGCGGTACCGAAACGACGAGTGCACACGGACACGAAACCACCAAAAATACAAGCGCACGTTTTATCCAGATACTCCACGAAAGTGAAAATAATATGGGCGGCAAAAGTGCAAGCAAAAGCGCAGATATAACGACACAAGGCGTATAGTAACGGGCAAAGCGTGTTATGAAATTTTCCGTTACAGACTTCTTTTCCGCTGAATTTTCAACGAGGTCCAAAATTTTTGAAACGGTACTTTCGGCATACGTGCTTTCGGTTTTTACGAAAATAACGCCGTTTAAGTTTATTGAACCGCCGTACACCCTGTCTCCGACAGCCGTACTGACAGGCATACTTTCTCCCGTTAGTGCAGAGGTATCAACGGAGGTAATGCCATCTGTAACTACCCCGTCAAGCGGTATTCTTTCACCCGGCTTTACTATGATAATTTCGCCGACCTCAACGTCTTCGGGACTTACTTCAGTTTCACGTCCGTCACGAAGAACAACCGCATAATCAGGTCTTATATCCATAAGTGATGCAATGGATTTTCTGCTTTTGCCGACCGCAACGCCCTGAAAATACTCACCTATCTGATAAAAGAGCATCACGGCTACTGCTTCGGCATATTCACCGATTGCAAATGCCCCGATTGATGCCACAGACATAAGAAACTTTTCATCAAGCACCTGACCGCGAAAAACGCTTCGTACAGCCGAATACAAAACGTCGTATCCTATTATAATGTAGGCAACGAAAAACAGATTCTTATCAAAAATGAACGCAAGCACAAAAAGAAGTGCTGATATTACAACTCTTATAAGTTCCGTTTTGAGTCCCTTATCCTTACTTTTAGCCCCTACGAGAACGGTGCAATCAGGCTCGATTTTTGATACTTGTTTAAGTGCTTTTTTCAAAACTTTATCAAAAATATCATCCGATGCTTCGAGTGTAATCTTCTGTGCGGCAAAATTCACCGCTGCAAATTTAACACCCTCGATTTTTTGTATTGCATCCTCCATTTTCTGTGCACAATGCGCACAGTCAAGATTTTGTAATTTATACGTTTTTTTCATCCAATTACTCCTCTATAAGATGCTCAAAGCCCTGTGCTATAATGGTTTTCACGTGGTCATCGGCAAGAAAATAATATATCGTCTTACCCTCCCTGCGATTGCCGACAAGATTGGCATTTTTGAGCACCTTCAGTTGATGCGAAATGGCTGACTGATTCATCGAAAGCAGTTCCGCTATCGCACAGACACACATTTCCGACTCAAGCAACGCAAAGAGAATTTTCATCCTCGTCGTATCCCCGAACACCTTATATAAATCTGCAAGGTCGCATATAAGTTCATCCGTAGGCAGTTCGTTTCTCACTTTTTCAAGTATATGATTATGATTATGTTCCGACATATGTACCTCCATTCATATGAATATCTGTTCATATGTTATCATTAAATATTCACTTTGTCAATATAATATGCCTGTTTTAAAAAAAACAATTGACAAGCATATTTTTTTGTGATAATATAATTGTCGCACCATTCGGAGAGATGGTCGAGTTGGTTGAAGGCACCGGTCTTGAAAACCGGCGATGTGAAAGCATCCGTGGGTTCGAATCCCACTCTCTCCGCCAAGAGAAAAGACATCCATTTGGATGTCTTTTTCTTTTTGGCGGAGAGAGTGGGGATGAAAACCTTTTTGCGAAGCAAAAGCGTTCGTCGAAGCAGGCGCAAAACTGCGATAAGTTTTGCGAACTGCGAAGTCTCGAGCACCGAAGATTTTTCGTAACCGTTCGGAACGGTCGAAAAATCAAGGGGTCGCAGAGTATCCCACGTGCACCGACATCCATTTGGATGTCTTTTTCTTTTAAAAATAATATGCTTTTTTGAATGTTATTGATAGTTTCTTTATATTAGCGGTGATTATTCCCCCAATGATATAATACAATATGTATGTTATATATTTAAGGAGTGATTACCGTGAAAGCACTTGTAAAAAAATACCCCGAAAAAGGCTTGTGGTTTGAAGACGTTCCCGAGCCGTCAGTAGGAAGCAACGACGTAAAAATCAAAATACGTAAAACCGCCATCTGCGGAACGGACCTTCACATCTATAACTGGGATGAATGGTCACAAAAAACAATTCAGACACCCCGTGTAATCGGACACGAATACGTCGGTGAAATCGTCGAAGTCGGCGACTCTGTAAAAAACTGGAAAATTGGTGATATCGTTTCGGGCGAAGGTCACATCGTCTGTGGAAAATGCAGAAACTGCCTCGCAGGCAACGGTCACCTGTGCAAAGATACGGTCGGCGTAGGCGTAAACCGTGACGGTGCTTTTGCCCAGTATCTCGTAATCCCTCAGGAAAACGTGCGCAGATGCGAAAAAGATATTCCCGAAGAGATGTACTCAATATTCGACCCCTTCGGCAATGCAGTACATACGGCACTTTCATTTGACCTCACCGGTGAGGACGTTCTCGTTACGGGTGCAGGCCCGATAGGAATTATGGCTGCCGCAGTATGTAAATTCGTCGGTGCAAGACACGTCGTTCTTACGGATATCAACGACGAACGTCTCGAACTTGCTAAAAAACTTGGCATTAAGTACACCGTAAACACAGCTAAAACTGACCTCAAAACTTTCATGGATGAAATAGGCATAAAAGAAGGTTTTGACGTAGGTCTTGAAATGTCCGGCAGTGAGATTGCATTCAATTCTATGATTGACTGTATGATTCACGGCGGCAGAATCGCACTTCTCGGTCTTTTGAAGAGCGATACGAAAATAGACTGGTCAAAAGTTATATTCAACGGACTTATTATCAAAGGAATATACGGCAGACAGATGCATGAAACGTGGTATAAAATGTCTGCTATGCTTCAGGGCGGTCTTGATATTTCAAATATCATTACTCACAGACTCGACGTAACAGAATACGAGAAAGGCTTTGAAGCCATGAACAGCGGTAAATGCGGAAAAGTTATTCTCGACTGGACAAAATTGGATTAAGGAGTGAAAATATGAAAAGTGCACTTAAATATTTCAAAGAAACCTGTGAAACTATCGAAAAAGAAGGTCTCACCAAAAACGAAAAGATTATAACGACTCCTCAGGGTGCAAACGTAAAACTTTCTGACGGTAAAGAAGTTATAAATATGTGTGCCAACAACTATCTGGGTCTTGGCAACAACCCTGAAGTCATCGACGCTGCAAAAAGCAGTTATGACAAGTACGGCTACGGTCTTTCTTCTGTAAGATTTATCTGCGGTACACAGGAAATACATAAAAACTTAGAAAAGAAACTCAGCGAATTTTTAGGCACGGAAGATACTATTTTGTATTCCTCCTGCTTTGATGCAAACGGCGGTCTTTTTGAAACGTTGCTCACCGCTGAGGATGCAATAATCAGCGATGAACTCAACCACGCAAGTATAATTGACGGCGTAAGACTTTGCAAAGCAAAAAGATTCCGTTATACTAATAACAACATGGAAGATTTGCGTGCAAAGCTTGAAGAAGCAAAGGACTGCCGTATAAAGCTTATTGCAACAGACGGTGTCTTTTCAATGGACGGTATCGTCGCTAATCTGAGGGAAATATGCGATCTTGCAGACGAATACGACGCACTCGTTATGGTTGACGACAGCCATGCCGTTGGTTTTATGGGAGACACGGGCAGAGGAACACCTGAATACTGCGGTGTATCCGACAGAGTTGATATCATAACGGGAACGTTCGGCAAAGCTTTAGGCGGTGCTTCAGGCGGCTTTACCTCGGGAAGAAAAGAAATAATTGACCTGCTTCGTCAGCGTTCACGCCCCTACCTCTTTTCCAACACTTTAGCCCCCTCTATTGCGGCAGGCTCGATAAAAGTTCTGGAAATGCTTGAAAACGATTTATCAATCAGAGAAAAACTCTTCTCAAACACGAAGCTTTTTGCTCAGAAAATCAAGGAAATCGGCCTCGACGTCATCGACGGCGGAACGCCCATAATCCCGGTTATGCTTTACGACGAGCATAAAGCCGTAGAATGGCAAAAAGAATGATGGATAAAGGCGTTTACGTAGTAGCATTCTCCTACCCCGTTGTACCGCGCGGCAAGGCAAGAATAAGAACGCAGATATCTGCCGCATTATCAGAAAAGGATATACTCTATATCGTAGACTGCTTTAAGCAGGTTAAAGAGGAAATGGGTCTTTAATTTCTATCACAAAAAACGTCAGGAGATAATATCATGACAATCCAACAGTGTATATACGTGCTGAAAATTGCAGAGTACGGCTCTTTCAACGAGGCTGCGAAACAATTATTCGTGGCACAGTCAAGTCTGTCCGTGAGCGTCAAATCCTTGGAAAAAGAACTCAATATAAAAATATTTGAACGTGTCAGAAACGGTATATTCTTAACTAACGAAGGTGCCGAATTCGTACGATACGCCCGACAGATTGTTGAACAGAGTGACTTTATCATCAACAGATATGCGAGCAGTGACCTTTCCGCAAGGTTATACGTATCGACCCAGCATTACGATTTTGTTGCAGATATTTTCACAAAACTGGTTAACGATACAGCAGACAGCCACTACCGTTTCGCGTTACGTGAGATGAAAACCTACGACGTAATACGTGAAATCGAAACCGCTTATTGTGACGTCGGCGTTATTGCTATAAAAGATACGGATTACAGCGTTATGGAAAGATATCTCGCTCAGAGAGGCATCGTTTTCCACGAGGTTCTCAAGGCAGAGCCTCACGTATATGTGCGTAAAAATCATCCTCTTGCAACACAGAGCGTGATGACGTTTGATAAATTAAAGGACTATCCTTACATTTCTTATGAGCAAGGCGAACACAACAACTCATTTTTTACCGAAGAACTTGCGAATATCCATAGTGACAAGCAGATAGAAATCAGCGACAGAGCAAGTCTGATGAACTGTCTGCTTGGAACCGACAGTTATACCATAGGCACGGGTATTATGCCCTCCCTTCTCAATGAAGGCAGGATTGTAAGTATTCCGTTTGAAAGTGATGATTGTTATATAATCGGATATATTCTCAGGACGGGTAAAGATATTACTGATTTGACCAACAGTTTTATAGAATTGTTAAAAAATACCACCAAAAAAGAAAAGGACGACTAAGGGCGTCCTTTTTAACTTCTACCGATTTACATTTTACAATAAGTGTATTATAATGTACCCATATATTAAAAAAGCAGGTGACTTAAATGAAAGTATGTATTATTCAGCCCCCTTACTCGACAGATTATTCATTGTCCGACGAGTATTTCGAAAAAGAACTTGAGCTTCTCGCACAGTGCGATGAGTCAATGGACCTTATCGTAATGCCCGAGCTCAGTGACGTTCCTTGCCTTGCGCTTACCAAAGAACTCAGCGATGCCTCATCGGCAAAGCACAACAAACCGCTTCTCGACGAGGTTGCTAAAACGGCAAAGCGTTGCAATGCAATGGTTTTTGTAAATGCACGTTCACCTCATAACGGAAAACTCCGTAACACTACATATGCATTCAACCGTCAGGGTGAAATCGTCGGAACTTATGATAAACAGCATCTTGTTCCGAGTGAAGTTGACCCCAACAAAATAGGTCTTGACTGTGATTACAGTTTTGAATTCTCAGAGCCTACGGTTATCGAAATGGAAGGTCTGCGTTTCGGTTTCTTAACCTGCTACGACTTCTATTTTTACGAGGCGTTTGCCAATATGGCACGTCAGAATCTCGACATTGTAATCGGCTGTTCACATCAGCGCAGCGATACGCACAGAGCGCTTGAAATTATGTCACAGTTCCTGGCATATAACACGAACTCATACGTTGTACGCTCCTCCGTTTCAATGGACGTAAACTCCGATATAGGCGGTGCATCAATGGTAGTTGCCCCCACAGGCGAAACACTTCTCAATATGAAGAGCCGTGTCGGTCTTGAAACGGTAGAAATTGACCCCAAAAACAAGTATTACAAGCCTGCAGGCTTCGGCAATCCCCCTTCGGCACATTACGAATATATCGAAAAGGGCCGCAGACCGTGGAAGTACCGTCCCGCAGGAAGCGCCATCGTTCGTCACGATGCAGTTATGAAGTATCCCAGAGTTTGTGCACACCGTGGTTTCAACACAGTTGCCCCCGAAAACAGTATGCCTGCTTTCGGTGCAGCAGTTGCAATGGGTGCTGAGGAGATTGAATTCGACCTGCGTTTTACAAAAGACGAAGAAATCGTTTCAACCCACGACAGTCATCTTGAACGCGTGTCAGACGGTGAAGGTCTTGTTTCCGACTACACTCTTGAAGAACTCCGCAAGCTTGATTTCGGCAGCAAGTTCTCCGATGAGTTCAAGGGATTGCAGATTCTGACTTTCGAAGAAATTTTAAAGAAATTCTCCTGTCACTGCATTATGAATATCCATCTTAAATCAGGTTGTGAGCGTCCCGACCGTCTTGCAAAAATCATATCCCTCATAATGAAATACGACTGTGAAAAATACGTTTATATTATGACGGGTGTTGACGAGCTTCTCGAAAGACTTCAAAAGGACTACCCCGAAATAATACGTTGCTGCGGCGGCGGTCCCACAAGTGAGACGAGATGGGCAATCGTTGATCGCGCAATCAAGTACAATTGCCAGAAAGTACAGCTTTTCAAGGGCTGTTTCGATCAGGCAATGGTTGACAAAGCAAAAGAACACGGCATCATCACAAACGTATTCTGGTCAGATGACCCGGAAGAGACTAAAGAATATCTCGATATGGGCATCGACGTAATACTTACAAACGACTATAACCGCATAGCACAGGTTGTTAAGAATTACAAAAAATAAGAGGACGTAACCGATTTGAGTCGGTGACACTTGTAAAATCTACAACGGGAGAGATTCATTTTTATGACATCTCTCCCGTTGAACTTTAATTAAATAAAAAAGTGTGTGGATTTTATCCACACACTTTTTTATTTAAAGCACACAGCTTAAAAATTCTTTTGTTCGATCCTCCTTGGGATTGCCGAACACTTCCTCCGGCGTACCCTCTTCAACGATAACACCGTCAGCCATAAATATAACTCTGTCGGCAACGTCACGGGCAAAGCCCATTTCGTGCGTTACGACAACCATCGTCATACCGCCTTCTGCAAGTTCCCTCATAACCTGAAGAACTTCACCGACCATTTCGGGATCGAGTGCCGAAGTAGGCTCGTCAAAAAGCATAATATCGGGATTCATAGCAAGAGAACGGGCAATAGCTACACGCTGCTGCTGACCACCTGACAACTGATGAGGATAAGCATCTGCCTTGTCCTCAAGTCCTACTCTTTTGAGAAGCTGCATTGCAGTTTCTTCAGCCTGTGCAGGAGTAAGTTTCTTACTGTCAATGGGAGCAAGCATTATGTTTTTCTTAACAGTAAGGTGTGAGAACAAATTGAAGTTCTGGAACACCATTCCTATCTGCTGTCTCACTTTATTGATATTGATGTGTTTATCCAGAATCGGATAACCGTCAATAATTATTTCGCCGCCCGTAGCCTTTTCAAGTCTGTTAAGACATCTTAAAAACGTTGATTTGCCGCTTCCCGAAGGACCGATAACACAAACGACTTCACCCTCTGCAATGGATACGTCTATACCGTTGAGAACGTTTAGCTTACCAAAGCTTTTCTTGAGGGCTGTTACTTTAACCTTTTCTGTCATAGCTAACCCTCTTTTCAAGATATTTTGATACTATCATCAGTAAGGAAATTACAACAAGATAATATATTGCCACAAAGATATAGGTTGCAAAGAACTGGTATGACTTTCCAACGTACACCTTTGCCCTGTTTACAATATCAGCAAGACCGATAACCGAAAGAATCGACGTGTCTTTGATAGTAATAATAAACTGATTTACCATTGAAGGAAGCGCAACCTTGAACGCCTGAGGCAAAACCACCTTAACCATAGTTTTAGCCTTTGAAAGACCAAGACTGCGTGCAGCCTCAGTCTGTCCCTTAGGAACAGCCTGTATACCGCCACGGAAAATCTCAGCAAGATATGCACCTGCATTAAGGCTGAGAGTTATCACACCTGCCGTAAAAGCATCGATTTTAAAAGCAGGAACAAACTGCTGAATTAACTGCGGTGCACCGAAAAAGACGATAAACGCCTGTACTATCATAGGTGTTCCGCGAACAATCCATATATAAACGCCTGCAATGCCTTTGAGCAGCTTATTCTTTGAAATACTCATAAGACACGTGAAAAGTCCGAGCAACATTCCGAAAAGCAGAGAAAGCAAAGATATTCCGACTGTCATCTGAAGGCCCTGCAAAAGCAGAGGTGTCGCTTCATCTAATACTCTTAAAAAATCCATAAATTTATCTCTCTAACATAATTATCAGCATAGCACCCTATGAAATGCTATGCTGAATATAGTTGATTTTCAAATCTTATTTTACAAGATCTGCCACTGACGTAGCTGTGCTGTCAGCAGGAACTACAAGAATCTGACCGTCATCAAAATAACCGTCTGAGAAATCAAAAGTTTCTCTTCTTGCATCTGTTATTGTCATACCTGCGATCATTGCATCAGCCTGACCTGCCTGAACTGCACCCATTGATGCGTCAAAGCCTTCGTTGTGCATTTCATATTCAAATCCCTGATCTTCTGCAACTGCTGCAAGGATATCCATATCAACACCAACGTATTCGTTAGTTGCTGTGTCAAGATATTCAAAAGGAGCAAATGCATTGTCTGAGTAGATGATATACGTCTTATCAGGTGTTACACCGCTTTCAACTCTTTCAGCAGTAGGATCAGCAAATGTGCTTTCGTAACCGTATTTAGCAAGAATTGCATCATACTTACCGTTAGCCTTGATGTTTGCAAGACCAGCATTGAACATAGCGAGAAGTTCAGCGTTTGTACCCTTCTTTACAGCAAAGCCGTAAGCAGCGGGATTTTCAACTTCACCAACAGTCTTGAGTGCAAGACCTTCTTCCTGAATAGCCCAGCCGATAACCGAACGGTCTTCAAAGCAACCTGCGTTTGTACCGTTGATAACAGCTGTGTACATTGTGGGTGAATCTTCATAATATGCAACGTCAAAACCGTATTCCTTTGCATACTGTTCTGTGAGTTCAGCACTCATTGTGCTTGTTTTTGCAGCAAGAGAAACCTTTGCTGTATCAGAATCCTTACCGCAAGCGGCAAAGCAAGCTACGAGCATTACTACCGCAAGAACGATTGATGCAATACGAAGCATCTTTTTCATAACAATTACCTCCAAATGTTTTTTATGTTATAGGTGGTATTATAAATTCTTTTGCCATTCAAGTCAATTTTTTTAAAGAAAACATACTTTTATTTAATTTTTTATTATTTTTAAAGGCTTGCACTTAATAAAATTAGGTTGAGCCTTTATTTATTTTATATATTCCTTATCAATCGTAACCACTGCCCTGTACTTGCCGTCTTCAAGCACAGATATTCCGCTGCAGATACGGTTTTTAAGCTCGTCATCCGTCATCTGCAACTCAAACGGCTTTACGACGTCAAATATCATATTGGTATGCGTCGGTCCCGGCACGATACGGAAATCGTGAATGTGCAATCTCTCGTCTATGCCCGTAACAAATGCTGCCACAAGGTCTTTAAGACGATTGCGGTTTTCATCATACAATGCTATCGGGTCCATATGTATAACCGCCTCGCAGGAGAGTTCTTTTGCAAGTTCATTTTCTATATTGTCTATCTCATCGTGTAACTTGAATATATCACCCGTACCGTCAACCTCGACATGAAGCGAAATCATAAGTCTGCCCACACCGTAATCGTGTATCACAAGGTCGTGAATACCGTGTGAAACCGAATGTGCCATAACTATTTCCTTTACTCTGTCGGCAAGTTTCTCATCAGCAGGCTGACCTAAAAGCGGAGATATTGTGTCCTTCATAGACTTTATTCCTGCCCAGATTACAAACAGCGAAACGGCGGCACCTGCCCAGCCGTCTATTGCAATTTTGCTGTATCCGCCCACAAGAGTTGATATAAGCACCACCGACGTTGCCACACTGTCCGAAAGGCTGTCGTATTTGACGGCAAGCAGAGATGACGAGCCTATTTTTTTACCTACCCTGCCGTTGTAAAACGCCATATATAATTTAATGAATACGGAAAGCAGAAGAATTGCAACGACCGTGGCATTGACCGTCATAGGCTGAGGAGTGATAATTTTCGATATGGCATCTTTGAGCAGTTCTATGCCCATAAATATTATGACTACCGACACGATGACGCCCGAAATATACTCCATTCTGCCGTGTCCGAAAGGATGGTCGCTGTCCGCCTTCTTGCCCGACATACGAAATCCTATAAGCGAGATGACCGACGAGCCCGCATCCGAAAGATTGTTGACCGCATCGGCGGAGATTGCAACCGAGCCACTGAGTGAGCCCGCAATCATTTTTGCAGTCGCAAGAAGAATATTTAAAAATATTCCGAGTATGCTGCACAGCGTTCCGTAAGCCGAGCGTACCTTTGCGGATGAGAGATCTCTGTTTTTTATAAATAGTCTGCCAAGTAACGTTACCATAATACCCACCTTAACCTGATATACATTATATGATACTATTATTCCGACTTCCGTGTCAAAGCATATTTTTCGTAAATAAAGAGTAAACAAGATGTAAACTTTACTTTTTTCGATTGACCTTGTATTTTTTTTACAATATTATTATACTGTCAAAAAATCAACACATTCGCAAACAGGGAGATATGTTTTATGTCGAAGAAAAAAACGCTCAAACGCATAATAGTGCTTATTGTAATTGTTGCACTTATTGTTTCCGTCGCCACAGGGCTTCGAAGTTGTAAAAAGACGGTCGGTACAAGTGGTGAATATACGCTTTACACCGTCGGCAGACGGAATATAAGCACTGAGCTGACGGGTACGGCAACCGTTCAGCCAAAAGATACGTATACGATAAATTCATCGGTCGATGCCGACGTGCTTTACGACTTTTTTGAAGAAAACGACACGGTGGAAAAGGATGCGGTTTTGTATGAGCTTGATTCGTCATCCTCGTCTTCTCTTGAAAGAAACGTTGAACGTGCGCAGAAAAGTTATGATACAGCAATAGAAAACCTGCAGAATCTTGACGTAAAAAGCACCGTTTCGGGCAGAGTAACCAAACTGTACGTGGAAATCGGTGACGAAATCAAGGCGGGAACGCCGATTGCCGACATCGTAAACGACGCCTATATGTATCTGGAAGTTCCCTTCAGCACGTATGACGTGCAGAATTTCTCGGTAGGCACGCAGGCAACCGTTATAACCGAAGCAAACTTTGAAACGCTGCCTGCAACGGTAAGCAAAATATCCTCAAACGTGACGACTATGACGGGCGGTATCAAGGTACAGAACGTGACTTTGAAGGTCTCAAATTCAGGTTCTCTCCTCCCCGACAGTACAGCAAGTGCAAAGGTCGGTGAAATATCCTGCATTGAGAACGGCATTTTTAAGTACGGTACGGGTATGAGCAAGACGATAAATGCCAAGGTATCAGGTGAAGTTGTTAAAATCATCGCTGACGAGGGAGAAAACGTTGCATCAAACGGCATAATAGTTTCTATGCAAAACGACGACCTTGAGGATGCACTTGACGATGCAATTTCGGAACTTGAAACCGCAAATGACCAGAAGGACAAATATACGGTAAAGGCACCTATTTCGGGAACGGTCGTTCAGAAAAACTACAAGGCAGGCGAAACAATTACGGCAGGACAGACGCTTGCGATAATATACGATATGAGTTATCTCAAACTCGACCTTGCCGTTGACGAGCTTGACATTCAAAGCATAAAAGTGGGCCAACCGGTATCAATAACGGCAGACACGGTTGATAAACCGCTCACCGGCTACGTAAGCGCAACAAGCATAGTCGGTTCCACTTCTTCAAACTCCACTACATATCCCGTTACGGTAATAATAGAAGAACCGGGCGATCTTCTCCCCGGTATGAACGTTGAAGCAAGCATAATAATATCACAGAGTGAAAACTGCCTTGCAATTCCGACCGATGCAATAACCCGAGGTGACGTTGTCAGCGTGCTTAAATCGGACAAGAAAGAAAATCTTACCGAAGATGATTTTGAAAAGACAAAGGTTGTAACGGGTAACACCGATACAAACTTCGTTGAAATCATAAGCGGTCTTGAAGAGGGCGACGTTATTGGCATATACAAGGCTGCAATAGTTCAGACTACTACGGACAGCAATATGTTTGGCGGTATGCCGTCGGGCAATATGGGCAGTTCAAGACCGTCCGGCAATATGGGTAACAGAATGCCGTCAGGTAATATGGGCGGTATGCCGCAGGGCAACAGAGGTGGCATGTAATGATAGAACTTCGCAATCTCTATAAGATATACGGAAGCGGAGAAAACGAGGTTCGTGCTCTTGACGGTATAAATCTGACCATAAACAAGGGTGAATTCGTCGCAATAGTCGGTCAGTCGGGCTCGGGTAAATCGACCTGTATGAACATAATCGGCTGTCTTGACGTGCCGACAAGCGGTCAGTACATACTCGAAGGCATCGACGTTTCAACCATGCACGACGACCGTTTATCCGAAATACGTAACAAAAAACTCGGTTTCATATTCCAGCAATACAATCTTATACAGGGCATATCAATACTCGAAAACGTGGAGCTTCCGCTTCTTTATGCAGGGCTTAGCAAGGCTGAGCGTAAAGAAAAAGCAATGAAAGCGCTTGCCCGTGTCGGTATACAGGCAAAGGCAAAGAACTTTCCTTCACAGCTCTCGGGCGGTCAACAGCAAAGGGTATCTATTGCAAGGGCACTTGCAGGTAACCCGAGTGTCATACTTGCCGATGAGCCGACGGGTGCTCTCGACTCCAAAACAGGAAAAGAGGTACTGCGTTTCCTTCAGGAACTTCACAGCGAAGGCAATACCATTGTTCTTATTACGCACGACAACTCGATAGCACGAAAGGCGAAACGCATCGTGCGCCTTTCCGACGGAAAAATCATTTACGACGGCCCGTCGGACGACCCGAATGCAGTAGTTTCTGCCGACGAAAGCGGGGTGAATGGCTAATGCAACAGTTCGGACAGTCATTTATTTTAGCTTTAAAGAGTATAAAACGAAGTAAAATGAGGGCTTTTCTTACCATGCTCGGCATTATCATCGGAATAGCCGCAGTAATAATCATAACGAGTTTAGGTAACGGCCTGCAGTCGTATATGACCGACGCTTTCGATTCAATGGGCACAAATCTCATAACGGTTAACGTTTCTAACAGAGGAACGAGAAGCGTTAATCCCGACGATATGTTTGAACTTGCCACCGACAACTCCGACGTACTTGAAGCGGTCAGTCCCTCCGTCACACATACGGGTGAGGTTACGTGTGGCAGCACGACCACCGACAACACGACTTCGATTACGGGTGTAAGTGAGTATTACAACGTAATGAAAGGCTACGACCTAACCGACGGACGCTTTTTGAGTTATATGGACATAGAGGGCAGACACAAGGTCTGCGTCATCGGCACGTACGTTGCAAATACGCTTTTCGGCAATAAATCAGCCGTCGGACAGACGCTTAAAATCGGCGGCAACACGTTTACGGTAATAGGCACACTTGCCGAAATAGGCGATTCTTCGGAATCCTCGAGTGACGACTGTGTTTACATACCGTATTCAACGGCACAAAAACTTTCAAGAAGCGGAAGAATAACTTCTTACACCTTCTCGGTCACGGATCAGCATAAAGCAGATCAGGCAAAAACGGTCATTGAAAACGCACTGTACGAAATTTTCAAAAGTGACGACTACTATACCGTAATAAGTCTCTCGGAAATGCTCGACATCATAAACACCATGATGGATATGGTGATAACCGTTCTTTCAGCGATTGCGGCAATTTCACTTGCCGTAGGCGGTGTCGGCATTATGAATATTATGCTCGTTTCGGTTACCGAACGCACGAGAGAGATAGGCATAAGAAAATCTCTCGGTGCAAAGAGAAGAAATATTCTCACGCAGTTTGTCATTGAAGCGATGACGATAAGCGCACTCGGCGGTATACTCGGTATGATAACGGGTGTTATGATATCCTACCCCGTAGGAAACCTATTTGACATCACCGCCGTTCCAAAAGCATCAACAATCGCCCTTGCATTTTCAATTTCGGTTGCAATCGGCGTATTGTTCGGATATCTGCCTGCAAGCAGGGCTTCAAAGCTCAATCCGATAGATGCTCTCCGCCACGATTAAAAAACAGGAGGATTTTATGAAATACAGAATTATCTGTCTGCTCACGGCAGCAATTATGCTTGTATCTGCTCTGCCCGTGTACGCATCTTCATCAATCGTCACCGACGTTCTTGCAGGTGCAGGAATTATGCAGGGTGACGAAAAAGGCAATCTCAATTTATCATCAAACGTATCACGTGCTGAATTTGCAAAAATGGCGGTTGCCGCATCTCCCTACAAGGATGACGTGTCATCATCTGCAAGTTCACTCTTTTCCGACGTTTCGTATAAGCACTGGTCGGCACCTTACGTAAAAATTGCGGCAAGGGCAGGATACGTATCGGGTTATACAGACGGTTCATTCCGTCCGAACAACACGATAACACTTCAGGAAACGGTAAGTGTGGTTTTAAAGCTTCTCGGCTACACCGCAAACGACTATACCGAGCCTTTTCCCGAAGGTGCACTCTCACTCTACCGTAAAATCGGTCTTGATGAAAACATCAGCAAAAAAGGCGCCGATCCTATGACGAGGCTTGACTGTGCAAATCTGTTTTACAACGTACTCAATGCAAAAACAAAAAACGGTACGGTTTACTGCCAGTCGCTCGGCTATAAGCTCGGAAGTGACGGGAAAATCAGTTATACCGACCTTATGAGTCAATCGATGAATGGCCCGATAGTCGTAACAGACACCTCATGGACTTCGTCAATAAAAAATACAAACTCATCAGCCGTCTATAAAAACAACGAAATTTCCGCACTTGATGCAATTTCGCTTTACGACGTCGTCTACTACTCAAACACACCTGCAATAATCTGGGCGTATTCAAATCGGGTTTCGGGTACGGTTGATGCGATTTCACCAAGTCGCACAAATCCGACCTCGGTAACCGTTGCAGGCAGAACGTATCAGATAGACATCTCTTCCGAAGCGGCAAAACAGTTCTCTATGTACGGCAATTTCAAAGCAGGAGATGCCGTTACAATTCTGCTTGGTAAGGACGACACCGTCGTATATGTAGTAAGTGCAGATACGGCAAGCACGGCAATATACGGTATCATAACTTCACTTGGCACGACGACGCTTACAAATGCCGCAGGCTATGAATATCAGCAGGACTGTGTAACGGTTGCCGCAACCGACGGGCAGACCTACACCTATCCGATAGAAACCTCTTTGGAGGCAGGTGACCTTGTCAGCGTATCGGTTACTGCAAGCGGTACGTCAATATCAAAACTCACCTCAGAAACAAAGCCGTCAGGAACTGTAAATTCTTCCGCAACGGCAATAGGGAAATACGCCCTTGCCGACGATGTGCAGATACTCGACTACAACGAAGACGGTATATGCACCGTTTCCCCCGGCAGACTCAGCGGTGTGGATTTCACAACGTCAATGCTTAAGTTTGCAAAATACAACACAGCAGGCGAAATATCACACCTTATCTTAAACAACGTTACGGGTGATATGTATTCCTACGGCATACTCACCGAGATAAATGCCACATATATAAATGCTGAAGGCAGGCGTGTAACAGAATACCTTTCCACAACCAAAAGCAGAGACCCTGCAATCACCCCTGCATCGCTCACTTACAGTTATCTTGCAGGCGGACAGAGTTCAAAGGGAATGAACTCTTCAAAAATATTCCCTGTAACAACGGGGCCCGTTGCCCTTAAAACTCAGGGACAGACTTTAAGCGCCCTCTCTTCATTAAACTACGTGGGCATTTCAAAAGTCGGTGACGGCTACGTTTCAGGCAATTCACAGACCTTTAAAACCGGTTCAAACCTTCAGGTATACGAAAACAGGTCAGGCACATATTTCTTAAGTTCACTCGAAATTGTCAGCGACACGGATAAATATTCACTCAGAGGCTATTACGACAAGGCAGACGACAAAGGCGGTCGCCTAAGGCTAATAATTGCCACTGCAAAATAAATAAAACCCCGAAACGAAAATCTCGTTTCGGGGTTTTGCTTTAAATCTTAAAAATTCTGTTCTGACCCAGATATTCCGTAGGTGTGAGGCCCGTTTTTTCTTTAAACAGACGGCTGAAATGATAAACGTTTGAAAAACCGCATTTTTCGGAAACGGCATTTATTTTTAATATACCCTCCGTCAACAATTGTTTTGCTTTATTTATACGCATATCAATTATATACTGTCTCGGTGTGATGCCGTATTGCTCGGTAAAAAGTTTTCTGAAGTACACTTCACTTATGTTACTCTGCTCAGCAAGTATTTTATTTGTAAGTTCGGGTGAGGAATAGTTATTTTCCATATATTCTATTGCAGGAAGCAGAATGCTGTTTTCCGAAATACCTGCCGACTCCGAGAAAGTATGAAGTATATTGTAGAATAAACTTATAACTTTTGCCCTTTTTTTCTTTAAAAGGAACAGATTTTTCATCTGAACAAAATCCCTCATTACAAGGTCGATATTCTCTATAGGTAACACTATCATTGAGTCACACAAAAAATCGGTGCACTCAAAATTTATAACTGCAAATATCCCGCTTTTATCCCCTCGGATAACGTAACTCTGCCCCTTTGGCAGAATAATTGCGTGATGCGGATCTGATACGTAATTCTTTCCGTTATGAGTATACGTCAGCTGTCCCTCGGCACAAAACGATAACCCATAGTATCTTCTGTTATTCATTTTTTCAAATTTGCCCTTCGGGGCAAATACCGCCATTACGTTCGTAACGTCTGCAACGGTGATGTTGTTCAACCTGTTCATTTCCAACCACACTCCGCATTTATTATATCATTATTATCAAATTTAAGCAAGAAATAAGCAAATACGGTATCAGAAACATCAAAACAATATCATTTTACATATTGCTAACGAATGATATGTTTTCTATAATTCATAGTATAAACTATTAAGGATGTGTTAATATGGATTTTTCAGGACAGACGGCTATAGCAACAGGTGCCGCCTCCGGAATGGGCTTGTTGTTTTCACAGAATTTTGCTGGTCTCGGCGGAAACGTGGTACTTTGCGACGTAAACGAAGCTGCATTAAATGAAAGAGTGGCAGAATTAAATTCACAGAGAGAGGGCTGTGCAATCGGTGTCGTATGCGACGTTCGTGACTACGCACAGGTTTGCAATGCAAGGGACAAAGCGGTTGAAGCTTTCGGAAGAATTGACGTCGTAGTAAATTTCGCAGGCGGTACGGCAGTCAGAATGAGAAAAGTAGACAAAACTCTTTACCCCGAGTTTCCCGACGTGCCGATTGACGTCTACGACTGGGGTCTTGACGTAAACTTAAAGGGTCCTTTCTACTTTGCTCACGCGGTATTAAAGCAGATGAGGGAGCAGAAAAGCGGTCTTATACTCAATATCGGTTCAGTAACCGGCTCGGACGGTGACGATTACGGAATGGATTATCCGAGTGCAAAAGCAGGTCTTATGTACGGCCTTACCAAGTCCATTGCACAATACGGTGCAAGACACAACATAAGATGCGTCTGCGTTTCTCCCGGACCGATTCTCACAAGACCCGGTATGGCAAAACTGAAAACTCTTCTCGGCAGAGCAGGTGAACCGCAGGAGGTTGTTGATTTATGTCTGTTTATAGCATCTGACAAAGGTCAGTTTATAAACGGTGAAAATATTATGATAGACGGTGGCAGAAACGCTATGTCAAGGAAGGGCTAATGTTCGATTTTTAAAAGCCCTGTTTTATGCTATGAAAACAGGTCGGGCACTTATTGCAACACGGACAAACAGTCACTAGCTATCACGACAAAGGCTCATAATTGCCACAGCAAAATAAAAAAAACAGGGTAAAAATACCCTGTTTTTTTTTACATTGTAAGTGACTTTATGTAAGGATTGTCTTCAAGCATCTGTACCGTATCTTCAAAATCAACTCTCTGATTCATACGTACAGCCATACTCATCGTTATCGTGCCGTCATCATTCTGATGAATCTTGCTCGTTACAACAAAAATATCTCTCTCTTTAAGTCTTTCGGAAAACTGCTTTATGTTTTCAACGTTGTTTTCCATAGTAACGCAGATGTCGTTTGTAGGGCTACCCTCAAACTTGTTGAGGTGCTTATGCAGGAATGAATGAACGAACAGTGAAGCAATCGTAGCAAAAATACCTACTATATACATACCGCTTCCGATAGCCATACCGATTGCAGCCATTACCCAGACACCTGATGCAGTCGTAAGACCCTTTATGTAATCATTCTTTACAAAGATTATTCCGGCACCGAGGAATGAAATTGCAGGCATTATGTTACAAGCAATACGTGACACATCATAATTAAATCCGAATTTCAAAGCAACGTCAAGACATGCATACTTTGATATTATCATAAGCAATGCTGCACCGATTGCAACCATTATGTGCGTCCTGATACCTGCTTCCTTCTGCCTTCTTGCCCTTTCAAGACCGATAACGCAACCGCAGACACCCGCAACTATAATACGGATTATGAATGCAAGCTGCATATTCCACGATAAGAGCATCGTCCCTTCAGCAAGCTGAGTGTAATTACGTGCCATTTCTTTGCCGACTGTAGCAAAATCCATCAACATCTCTCCTTAGTCTTTTTATCATATTATGTTATATTATAGTATAATATTTTCAAAAGTCAAACAAAAAATTTGTTAAATTTTATACAATTTGACCGCCGTTGACAGACAGCACTTCACCCGTGATAAAAGAGCTCTGCGACAGGAAATACACCGCATCCGCAATTTCACGCGGGTCAGCCATTCTGCCAAGCGGTATTTCCGAGATAATATCTTTCATTTCATCCTCGGTGTAATGCTTCATCATATCCGTATCAACGCAACCGGGTGCTACGGCATTTACGGTTATTTTACTTGGTGCAAGTTCTTTGGCAAGCGCCTTGGTAAAACCGATAAGCGCAGCCTTCGAAGCAGAATACGCCACCTCGCAGGAGGCACCTGCAATTCCCCACATCGAAGAAACGTTTATTATCCTTCCGCATTTCTTTGAAAGCATATCCCCTATTGCCGCCTTTGAGCAGAGAAACGCACCTTTTACGTTGACGTCAAAAAGCTTATCCCACTCATCTTCGGTCATATCTGTGAGAAGCCCTTCCCATTCTACGCCCGCATTATTGACAAGTACATCCACTTTACCCACTTTTTTACGTATCTCGTCAAACATAGCAGTGACGTCGGCAGAATCCGACACGTCAGCCTTTATGGCAAGAGCACCCGTTTTTTGTGCAACTGCCTGCGCAGCAGCGTCATTCGTGCGGTAATTTATGACGACTGTATCGCCTTGTGCTGCAAATTTTTCAGCAATGGCGGCACCTATTCCCCTCGAACCGCCGGTAATAAGAACAACCACGATTTTTTCTCCTTTAACCATTATATAAATATAATAACATAAAAGGGCGGTTTTCACCACCCTTTTAATTATTTACTCATAAGTTCACATACGAGTGAGGTAAATTCCACCGGATCGTCAATCGGAAGTCCCTCAATAAGTCTGCCCTGGTCGAGAAGCACCCTTGCATATTTTCCGAGTGTTTCTTTATCACCCTGAACGGCTTTGAGTTTTTCAAACAGAGAATGCTCCGTATTTATCTCAAGTATAACGGATGCACGCACCTTACTTCCGTCAGGTGCCGATGCACTCCACATTCTCTCCATTTCAAAGGTTATCTCACCCTCTGTCCTCAGACAAACGGGATGCTCTGCCCCCATCACACAGGGTTTTACCGCAACCACTTTATCGCCAAGCACGTCTTTTACAGCATCAAAAAGGTCTTTATTGTCCTGTGCCTTCTCTTCCGCCTGCTTTTTCTCTTCTTCAGTTGCAACGTCGCTGTCGGCAACGTTTTTGAACTTCTTGCCGCCAAACTCAGCCATCATGCTGATTGCAAATTCATCGACCTCATCCGTAAAGTAAAGCACTTCAAAGCCCTTTGCCTTTACAGACTGGCACTGAGGAAGTTTTGAAAGACGTTCTTCACTCTGTCCCGAAGCGTAGTATATGAATTCCTGCGACTCCTTCATCCTGTCGGCATATTCGGCAAGCGTTGCCGTACCGCCGTTTGATGACGGGAATATGAGAAGTCCCTGCAAAAGTTCCTTCTTCGTTCCGTAAGTCGTATATATTCCGTATTTGAGCGTTCTGCCAAAGTTTTTGAAGAACTTTTCATACTTCTCTCTGTCGTTTTTAAGAAGAAGTTCAAGTTCACTCTTTATCTTCTTTTCAAGGTGGTTTGCTATCGTCTTAAGCTGTCTGTCATGCTGAAGCATTTCCCTGCTTATGTTAAGAGAAAGGTTCTGCGAATCAACGATACCCTTTACAAAACCGAAAAAGTCGGGCAAAAGTTCGGAACAGTTGTCATCAATAAGCACTCCACTACTGTAAAGTTGTAAGCCTTTACGGTAATCTTTTGTGTAGAAGTCATACGGTGCCGATGCAGGAACGAATAAAAGTGCATCGTACGACACAATGCCGTCCGTAGACGTCCTTATTACCTTTATCGGATCTTCTCTGTTTGCAAATTTTTCCTTGTAATAGGCATTGTATTCCTCATCAGTAACTTCACCCTTGCTCTTTTTCCATATGGGCGTCATACTGTTGAGCGTTTCAACCGTGGTATAATCCTCCCACTCGTTTTCACTGCCTTCTTTACGACGGCTCTTTTCAATCGCCATCTTTATGGGATAACGTATGTAGTCGGAATATCTCTGCACAAGACGGGTTATCTCATACGACTCCATAAAGTCCTCATATTTTTCTTCAGCCGTATCGGGCTTGATATGAAGCACGATTGTCGTGCCGTTTTTTTCCTTTTCACAGGGGGTAACTGTGTAACCGTCTATACCGTCCGACTCCCACTTATACGCCTCAGTTGCACCGTAAGCCTTTGAAAGCACGGTAACCTTATCCGCAACCATAAATGCAGAGTAAAAGCCCACGCCGAACTGACCGATAATATCAACGTCCTGCGTTTTTTCATTTTCCTCTTTAAAGGCAAGGCTTCCGCTTTTACAGATAGTGCCGAGGTTGTTTTCAAGCTCCTCTTTAGTCATACCTATACCGTTATCCGACACGGTAACGGTGCGTGTTATCTTATCTGCTGCAAGAAGTATCTCAAGATCCTCTTTTTTAATATTCACGCTGTCATCTGTCAGACTGCGGTAATATAACTTATCAATCGCATCGGATGCGTTCGATATAAGTTCCCTCAAAAATATCTCTTTGTGGGTATAAATAGAATTGATCATCAATTCAAGCAGCCTTTTTGACTCTGCCTTGAACTGCTTCTTTGCCATTTTTTAACATCTCCTTAAATATAGATACAAATATAATTTTATTTATAAAGTATTGAAAAATCAAGTCTATTTTGTTAACATTGTCTTAATCTAATCACAGGAGGCAATTATGAGCATTTTAGTTACGGGCGGTGCAGGTTTTATCGGCAGCCATACAGTTGTTGAACTTATCAATGCAGGCTTTGAGCCCGTCATTGCAGACAATTTTTCAAACAGTTCACCCGTCGTAATAGACAGAATTGAAAAAATAACGGGAAAACGCCCCACTCTCTATACGGGTGACGTAAGGGACGTGGCTTTTCTTACTGATATATTTGAAAAAGAAAATATTGAAAGCGTTATTCATTTTGCAGGCTACAAGGCAGTCGGCGAAAGTTGTGAAAAACCGCTTATGTATTTTGACAACAACTTTATAAGCACAATAAAACTTCTTGAAGTGTGTGAAAAGTTTGGTGTGAAAAAGTTTGTTTTTTCATCCTCTGCAACTGTTTACGGCATTCCCGAAACAGTTCCGCTTGAAGAGGGTATGCCCCTCTCCTGCACTAATCCCTACGGTCGCACGAAGCTTGTTATAGAGGATATGCTCCGTGACATATACAAGGCAGACAACAGTATGTCGATAATGCTTCTGCGCTATTTCAACCCCATAGGTGCACATGAAAGCGGTCTTATCGGCGAAGACCCTGCGGGAATACCAAACAATCTTCTCCCCTATATAACTCAGGTTGCAATAGGCAGGCTTGCACGACTCGGCGTTTTTGGAAACGACTATCCCACGGTTGACGGTACGGGCGTTCGTGATTATATCCACGTTGTTGACCTTGCAAAAGGTCACGTAAAGGCTATCGAATGGGCAGATAAAAATACGGGCTGTGAAGCGGTCAATCTCGGTACGGGCAACGGCTACAGCGTACTGCAGATAGTAAGTTCATTTGAAAAGGCAAGCGGTATGCCCGTTCCCTACGATATAAAACCCCGCCGTGACGGTGACGTTGCAGAAAATTTCTGCGATCCCACAAAGGCAAAGTCGCTTCTCGGCTGGCAGGCGGAGTACGGTATTGAAAAGATGTGTATCGACAGCTGGAACTGGCAGAAAAACAATCCAAACGGATATAACAATTAGATATTGCAAAACTCGCATTACTTATATATAATATATATGGCTTTTAATTAACGAAAGGAGATAAATTCCATGAATTACACAAAGGAAGTAGAAAATATGTGTCCTCTTGCTAAGGGCGCATATCACGGTCCCGCTCCCATTCCGGAAGAGGGCAAGTGGGTACAGGTCAAGGAAGTTAAAGACATTTCAGGCCTTACACACGGTATCGGCTGGTGCGCACCGCAGCAGGGTGCTTGTAAGCTCAGCCTTAACGTTAAAGAAGGTGTTATTGAAGAAGCACTCGTTGAAACGATCGGTTGCTCGGGTATGACTCACTCAGCAGCTATGGCTTCTGAAATTCTTGTTGGTAAGACACTTATTGAAGCACTTAACACAGACCTCGTTTGTGATGCTATCAACACAGCAATGCGTGAACTTTTCCTTCAGATCGTTTACGGTCGTACACAGACTGCATTCTCTGAAGACGGTCTGCCGATAGGCGCAGGTCTTGAAGACCTTGGTAAGGGTCTCCGTTCACAGACAGGTACAACGTATGCTACCTCAAAGAAGGGTCCCCGTTACCTCGAACTTGCAGAAGGTTACATCACAAAGTGTGCTGTAGATGAAAACGATACCATTATCGGTTACAAGTTTGTTCACCTCGGCAAGATGATGGAAATGATCAGAAAAGGTATGGACGCTGCCGAAGCACTTGAAAAGGCAAGCGGTCAGTACGGACGTGTCGAAGATGCTGTTAAGCTTATCGACCCCCGTGAAGAATAAGAGGGAGGTAAACTTATATGTCATTATTTGAAAGCTATGAAAGAAGAATAGATCAGATCAACGCTGAACTTGCAAAGCACGGCATTTCTTCAATCGAAGAAGCTAAGGAAATCTGCGATAAGGCAGGCGTTGACGCTTATAATATCGTTAAGGGCATTCAGCCTATCTGCTTTGAAAACGCTGCATGGGCTTACGTTGTAGGCTGTGCAATCGCTATCAAGGATCAGGTTAAGAGTGCTGCAGAAGCTGCTGAAAAGATCGGTCTCGGTCTCCAGTCATTCTGTATCCCCGGTTCTGTTGCTGACGACCGTAAGGTTGGTATCGGCCACGGTAACCTCGGCGCTATGCTTCTCCGTGAAGAAACAAAGTGCTTCGCATTCCTCGCAGGTCACGAATCCTTCGCAGCTGCTGAAGGTGCTATCGGTCTTGCAAGAAGTGCAAACAAGGCTCGTAAAGAACCTCTCCGTGTTATCCTTAACGGTCTCGGTAAGGACGCTGCACAGATTATTTCACGTATCAACGGTTTCACATACGTTCAGACGAAGTTTGACTACTTTACAGGCGAACTTAAGGTTGTAAACGAAACTGCTTACTCAAAGGGTGAGCGTTCAAAGGTTCGTTGCTACGGTGCTGACGATGTTCGTGAAGGCGTTGCTATCATGCACAAGGAAGGCGTTGACGTTTCTATCACAGGTAACTCAACTAACCCCACAAGATTCCAGCATCCCGTTGCAGGTACCTACAAGAAGGAATGTGTTGAACAGGGTAAGAAGTACTTCTCAGTTGCTTCAGGCGGCGGTACAGGTCGTACACTCCACCCCGACAATATGGCTGCAGGTCCCGCTTCATACGGTATGACTGATACAATGGGCCGTATGCATTCTGACGCTCAGTTTGCAGGTTCATCATCAGTTCCCGCACACGTTGAAATGATGGGTCTTATCGGTGCAGGTAACAACCCCATGGTTGGTATGACAGTTGCATGCGCAGTTGCTGTTAACGAAGCCCTCAATAAGTAATTAAACAAAATTTAAGGACTTGGGAAACCCCCAAGTCCTTTTATGTTGAATATTTAATAAATGTCTGCTATACTGACAACAGAAGGTACATCCAACAACCGAGAGCCACCAGCTTTTGCTGTGCTGTCGTGGGAGTGTGCCTTTACGTCCGGTTCAACAGTGACGGCACAAGCCTGCCCGAACTTCTTTGCCGGACGTTTTTTAATAGAAAAGGCTTGGGGATTCCCCAAGTCCTTTTTTGTTGAATGTTAAATAAATATCTGCTATACTGACAGCAGAAGGCACATCCAACAACCGAGAGCCACCAGCTTTTGCTGTGCTGTCGTGGGAGTGTGCCTTTACGTCCGGTTCAACAGCGACGGCACAAGGCTGCCCGACCTTCTTTGCCGGACGTTTTTTAATAGAAAAGGCTTGGGGTTTTCCCAAGCCTTTTATTTAATGAAATTCCGTTAAGGAATTTTTCCAAAATTCCGAATTACGAATTCCGCATTCCGAATTGTTTTTATATGTTTTCAAGAAGTTTATTTACTGCCTGTTCACTTGTTGCCCATGAGGTGCAGAAGCGTACACAGGAGTTTTTGTCATCCACCCTCTGCCAGTAACTGTAGCCGAAATCTTTCAAAAGTTCTTCAAGCTTTTCATCGGGCAGAATCGGGAAAAGCTGATTTGTGGGTGAGTTAAACAAAAAGTTTACACCCTTGCTTTCAAGACCTGCTTTAAGTTTCTTTGCAAGGTCAATGGCGTGACGTGAAATTTTAAAATACTCGTCATTTTCAAAAAGTGCCTCAAACTGCACACCTAAAAGCCTGCCCTTTGCGAGAAGACCGCCCTGCTGTTTGATAATATACCTTAAATCCTTTTTCAAGGTGTCATTTACCACCACAAGTGCCTCGCCAAAGAGGGCACCGACCTTTGTTCCGCCTATATAAAAGGCGTCGCAGAGATTTGCAAAGTCTGTTATATCAAGATCACACTCGTCCGACTCAAGTCCGTATCCCAAGCGGGCTCCGTCGATGTAAAGGTAAATTCCTTTACGCTTACAAACGTCATAAATCGCCTCAAGTTCCGCCTTTGAATAGAGCGTTCCGCACTCTGTCGGGAATGAAATGTACGCCATTGCAGGCTGAACCATATGCTCATGCGTAGAATCGGCATAATGCGCGTCAACACATGCTTCAATCTGCCCTGCAGTTATCTTACCCTGCTCTGAGGGAAGTGTTATAACCTTATGCCCGATGCTTTCTATCGCACCGCTTTCGTGCACACTTATATGTCCGCTATCCGCCGCTATAACACCCTGGTGCGGACGAAGTGCCGTTTTAATCACAACGGTATTCGTCTGTGTACCGCCGACTAAAAAATGCACGTCACCGTCCGTCTTGCAGACGGCTTTTATCATATTACGGGCATTTTCACAATGAGCATCCTCACCGTAGCCGACCGACTGCTCCATATTAGTTTTTGTGAGCGCATCAAGCACGGCCTGCGTACAGCCTTCGGTATAGTCACAATCAAATCTAATCATTTAAAATAATCCACTCTTCCGTATAGTTTTCTCTGTCAGTTTTAAGCTTTTCGAGTTCAGCACATTTTTCGGCAAGTAAAGCATAATCCGAAGCAACGTCGGGAGATGCCATTTCTTCCGTGAGCACCTTTTCCCTCTCGTCACATTCTTCAATAAGCCTTTCAAGCTCACTTATACGCTTTTTCTTTGCCACGTCTGCCGCACGCTGTTTCTTTGAACGGTAGTAAGAGTTTTCCTCTTTACTTCTCTGCTCTTCCTTTACTACCGCCTGCTCAAGCTTTTGCGCACTTTTTTGCGTAGCATAGGCATCGTAATTGCCTTCATACTGTTTTATCTGACCGCCGTCAATTTCAATTATTCTGTCGGCAACCGCATTTATAAAATATCGATCATGCGACACGAAAATAAGATTACCGTCAAACTGCGACAGTGCTTTTTCAAGACTTTCCCTTGTCAAAAGGTCTATATGGTTGGTCGGCTCGTCAAGAACGAGTGTGTTCGCCCTCGTCGCCATAAGCACCGCAAAGCAGACCTTTGCCTTCTCTCCGCCCGAGAGCACTTTTATCTGTTTATATACGTTGTCACCGCTTATCAGGACTCTGCCAAGCAGACCCCTCGCCTCATACTCAAGCAGATTTTTAAAGCGATGTCTTATTTCATCAAGAACGGTCTTTTCCCCGTCGAGAATACGCCCCTCCTGCTCGTAGTAGCCGATTTTGGTGTGTTTTCCCCACACTATTTCGCCACCCTTGGGATATATCTCACCCACAAGCGTTTTGAGAAGTGTTGATTTTCCGCAGCCGTTGACACCGATAAGGGCAATCCTCTGCCCCCTTTTCATTTCAAAGGAAACGCTTTCACATAAAACGTTATCCTCACCTGCGACTATGGGAAGATTATTTACCGTAAGTGCATCTTTTACCGTCGGAGTATCATATTCAAACGAGAATGACGGGGACGGCATATGCGTCCTCGGTTTTTCAAGCACTTCCATATTTTCAAGCTGATGAAGCCTGCTCTTTGCCGAATTTGACGTGCTTGCCCTTGCGATATTGCGTTGAGCATAATCGGTCATTGAAGCAATCTTCGTCTGCTGCTTTTCATACTCTTTGAGTGCAAGCTCGGTATCCATCTGCTTTTGCAGTTTGAACTGCGAATAATTGCCTTTGTACGCCTTTAACCTGTGATCCTCAACGTCCCAGATGCGATTAGTGAGTTTATCAAGAAAATACCTGTCGTGCGACACTATCAGCAGTGCACCCTTAAAGCCCGAAAGATATTCTTCAAGCCATGCAAGTGTTGCAAAGTCAAGATGGTTTGTCGGCTCGTCAAGAATCAGCAGGTCGGGTGCTTCAAGAAGCAGTTTTGCTATTGCAAGACGTGTCTTTTCCCCGCCTGAGAGCGTCCCCGTCGGCACGGACAAATCTCTCCCCGCAAAGCCCATACCTGCAAGCACACGGTTAATATGAAGCTCCATATTATAACCGTCCTGCGCCTCAAATATTGCCATTTCACGATTGTATTTTTCCGTTATTGTCTTATATTCGGTTGAAGAAGGCTCAACTTCCGCCATTTGCAAAGCAAGTTCATCCGCCCTTTTCTTTGCCGAAAGTGCATCGGAAAAGGCATTTTTCATCTCCTGCTCAATAGAATTTGCCGTATCAAGACCGCTGTTCTGTTCAAGAATGCCGATACGCAGATTCTTTGCCTTTGCTATATCACCTTCGTCGGCAAAAAGCCTGCCCGTAATAAGATTTATAAGTGTGGATTTGCCTGCACCGTTTATGCCGACAAGACCTATTTTATCCCCCGCATTTACGGTGGCATTTATATTTTCAAGCACAAGCTTTTCGCCGAAATACTTGTATAAGCCCGTAACGCTTATAAGCATTATGCAGACACCTCCTCAATTTCTGTCTAAAATATTTTATCTTAATGTTTGTAATATTGCAATAAATATTTATAAATGATATTATAATATATATATCCGAATAATAAGAGGGACTTTATGGATTTTAACAGTCTGCGCAAAGCGCATCCGACATTTGAATATAAAAAATACGACTATTCGTACGAGGACGGTATACTGTCGATAGTTTACACTTTCGTTATGGATGAGCATACGTTTACGCCAACGTGGCGTATTCCGTGTAAGTATGCACCCGACTCGTCTGCCGAAAAACTTATTTTTTCACTCGGTATGGTGGAGCTTATAAGTTACTGGAAATGTGCCTGTCCTCCCGAAGTTGTAGTTTCCTGCGGCTGTCTTGACAGTACGCAGATACACTGGTGGAAGAAACTCTATTTCAAGGGCCTTGGTGAATATTTCTACCGTAACGGCATTGAAACCGATATTGAGTCTTTTATGAAACTCACTTCAAGCGGTAAAACGATAAGAAACGATGCCAACAGATATGAGCTTGATTCATATCTCATTCCCGTAGGCGGCGGTAAGGACAGCGTTGTTACGATGGAGCTTCTTTCACGTTTTGCCGACAAGTGTAATACGTTTATTATAAATCCGAGAGGGGCAACACTCGGCTGTGTTGAGGTTGCAGGCCTTTCGGACAGACTCGTTTCTGCAAACAGAACGATTGACAAGCATCTTATTGAACTCAATGCACAGGGTTACTTAAACGGACATACGCCCTTTTCGGCAATGGCGGCATTCGCCTCCTGCCTTGCGGCGTACTTAAACGGTAAAAAATACGTCGTGCTTTCAAACGAATCAAGTGCAAACGAAAGCACGATATCCGACGTTAATCATCAGTATTCAAAATCAGCCGAATTCGAGTATGACTTCCGCACTTATATGGAAAATTACATTCCCTGCGGTGTGACGTATTTTTCACTGCTTCGTCCGTACAGCGAATTTCAGATTGCACGCTATTTTGCAAGATGCACCAAATACCACGGTGTATTTAAAAGCTGTAACGTCGGCAGTAAAGAAGATATATGGTGCGGTAAGTGCCCGAAATGTCTGTTCGTTGCATTTATGCTTGCCCCCTTTGTTGACGTTAAGAAAATTTTCGGATGCGACATTTTAAACGACAGTGAACTCACCGATACTATGTTAAAACTCATCGGCGTGCTTCCCGAAAAGCCATTTGAATGTGTGGGCAGCAGGGATGAAGTTAATGCCGCAATCTGCCTTGCAATAGAGAAATACAAGGGTGAAAAACTGCCCTACCTTCTCTCCTATTACGAGCAAAACGGTTATTTTGCAAAATACAGAAAAACGGCACACAACTTTGATAAATATTTTGACGTTGGTCATTTCGTGCCGTCACACCTTTTCTACACCTTCGATGCAATGCTTGAGGGGTCGGTATTTGACAACAGAAACGTCGTTATCCTCGGCTTTGGTGCAGAGGGTAAATCGACCTACGAACATATAAAAAAATATTCGGTCGGTGCAAGCATAACCATTGCAGACCAAAATGAAATTTCAGGCGACTATGATGCAAAATTCTGTTGCGGTGAAAACTATCAGTCAGCGATATACGATGCAGATATTGTTATGAAAAGTCCCGGTGTGGTGCTTGATAAGTTACCGCCCGAGCAGATGGCAAAAATCACCTCACAGATAGAACTTTTCCTTGAAAAGCACAGGGACAGGGTTATAGGCATTACGGGTACGAAAGGAAAAAGCACTACGGCATCCCTCATCTACCACGTGCTTCACAGCGTATATCCCGACACGCTTTTTGCAGGCAACATCGGTCTTCCTGCGCTTGATATAATGCCTCTCGTAAAGAAGAATGGCTATATCGTGCTTGAACTTTCGTCACACCAGACGGAGTATATCAAGGTAAGCCCCAAATACTCGGCCATACTCAACTTTTTTGAGGAGCATCTTGACCATTACGGCACCTATGAAAAATATATCGATGCCAAAAAGAACATTTACAGATACCAGAAGCCTAGCGATATTTTCTTCTGTGAAAAATCAAACAAGAGTATAGATAACGTTCCCTCAAACCGCTACACAGTCGGCGGTGACGTAAAAATATGGGGACAGAAAATCACTTTTGAAGGCACGTCAATCACGGTTGATGCAAATAAAGTGCCTATTAAGGGCAAGCACAACTTGTCAAACATTGCCTTTGCTTTTGGTATATGTTCAAAACTCGGCATAACCCCCGAACAGTTTGAAAATGCGCTCTATACGTTTGAGCCGTTACCTCACAGAATGGAATACGTGGGTGAATACGGCGGTGTGAAATACTATAACGATTCTATTGCCACCATACCCGAGGCATGTATGAACGCTGTACGCAGTATCCCTGCGGTTGACACGCTTATTTTAGGCGGTATGGACAGAGGAATTGACTATACGGAACTGTGTAAGTTTTTAAACAAGAGTCAGATATCAAACGTGATTATTATGCCCGATACGGATAAAGTGATTGCGCCCATGCTGACTAAGGTTAAAAACGTGCACACGGTTTCATCACTTGAAGAGGCGGTTGAAATTGCAAAAAAGGTAACCCCGATAGGAAAAACCTGTCTGCTCTCCCCCGCCGCATCAAGCTACAATATGTTCAAAAACTTTGCCGAGCGCGGTAACAGATTCAAAGAATTAGTAAAAGAATAAGAGGTGCAAATGCACCTCTTATTTATTTGACTTTCTTCTGTTATGTTCTTTGCAGAGCATCTGGCAGTTCTCTATTGACGTCTTACCGCCTTCACTCCACGGTTTTATGTGGTCTGCCTCCATTTCTTCAAGCAGCCATTCTGTCTTTTCTCTTTTTTCCGCCACGCAATGAGGACACTTAAACGCTTGTTTAATATAAGCAGTTCTTCTCATATACTCAGAAAATGCCCTGATGTTGAGGTGCTTTTCTTCACCGCTTAAAAGATACTCGTAGATGCCCGACTTTTTTGTTACGTCATCGTCCATCAAAAGCTTTACGGTTTTCTCTTCAAGTTCCTGCGGGTCAAATGCATTGCTTCCGAACTTGTTATACAGCATACCCCATTCGACACCCTGCATTTCTCTGCGGTAGTTGGGGAATATGGTTTTCACCCACGTTATGACGCTGTTGAAATAGAGCCACAGTTCACTTGCATTCGTGGTATGCTGATGCTTTGACATATAGTCTTCAATTTCTTCATTATCCTTTGCAGAAATCCACCTGAGTACCGTTTCGAGATAGTCCTGTCTTATGGGCGTACCCCTCATATATTTACTTGCAATCTGATATGCAGGACAGCCGTTCTTGCTGAAATACTGCTTTGCATTTGACAGCCATTCGCCCGTATATATGGCGTTACGCAGTTCCTGATCCGTAAGTTTTTCGCCTGCGATATTTATTATTTTGAACCAGTCTAATTTTTCCTTATCGTTGCCTTTGCAGATATAAATCATCAGTTTATAATCTAAAATCTGCTCCTGCTCTGTTTTGGTGAGATTTCCGAACGCCCTGTGATTTATGGAATACTCCCCACCCACGTACTGACAGATGCTTATCGTCCTTTGCTGACCGTCAAGAAGCTCGTACATACCGTTTTCATTTTCCACCCAGTACATAACGTTTAAGGGAAAATTCTTTTGTATCGTTTCGATAACCGCATCTCTCTGCTTGTCCTTGTATACGAATTCACGCTGAAAAGCAGGTCGCACGTTGAGTTTACCGCCGTATGCAACTACGCCGTTTTCGGCACTGTCCTCGTAGCCGTCAAAGATTTCTCTTACCGTTTTTTCTTCAAGCCTTATTTCCATAAACTCACCTCTTTTTCTTAATCAGTATTCTTGCATATTTTGGTTTGCCGTTTATACTACCGTCTTTATCTTTTATCAACCCATGTTTTTTGATCGGAACATTATCATTTTTTCTGTAGTCATTAGCACTTAATATTTCAAATTGCTTTGGATTATATTTATCAAGAAAAGTTATAGGCACTCCCATAACCCCATCATAGTCACAAGGTATATCAGAAACTTTATCAACGTTTATGGCATCATAGTTGTCATATTTCGGGTATTCTTCTTCGTTGTAGATTTTAAATAACAATATATCCTGATGCCTTTTTGTTGTATCAAGATTGGTGTACCAGCAAATATTACCCATACTTCGCCATTTCTGACCCGTTTCATCTATCCAGAATCTCGTTTCTCTTTCTTCATAGTAATTTGGTACTGTAAATGCCATATCTCCCGAATAATAGCCAAGCCATATTTTATTATCTTTAAATAAAGAGAAAACCTCTTTATACGTAATCGCATTCTGACTGCCTATTATGATAAACTTTTTGTCATATTCAATCAGTTGTGCGACGTATTCACGAAAGAGCGAAAAGGGCGGATTGGTAACGACTATATCAGCCTCTTTTAGAAGCGTTATACACTCCTCACTTCTGAAATCGCCGTCACCTTTGAGAAGTGTGTAGGTGTTTTTGTTGCTTTTGAGAAGATGCTCAACATCGGATAAATCAACCGCACCGTCCTCGTTATAATCGGCAACCTCTGTTATCTCGATTTTATATGCTTTTTTCTTTTTCTGTATCTCGTCGTCAAATTCAGGAAAATGAAGTTGTGTACTTGCAACGGGTGAGCCTGCATAGCAGGTTGCAATAAGTTTTTTGAGACCGAGCATATTGAAATTCATTGCAAAATATTTGAAAAAGTTGCTCTCATATGGGTCGTCGCAGTTACAGAAAACGACCTTATCATTAAACTCTTTTTTATAATGCTTGAGTTCATTTTCTATATCTGCTATCTGTGTATAGAACTCATCTTCTTTTGACTTGTTTGCTCTGTGCAAGTTGGTGTTGTCTGACATAGCAATTACTTCCTAAAATAAAAAAAGTGCGACAACCGAAGTTATCGCACTCAAAAACACGAAACCTCCGCTGTCGCCAAACAAAACTCAAGCAAATGCACGAAGGTGCACACACAAGAAGTTAACGGAAGTTTGCGTTTTTAGCAAAACCATACACTTCTTATGTGTATCAAAAAAAAGATGCAATTATCCCCGAAAAAAGGGAATCGTCATGCACTTGCTTTATAAAGTTTTGTTTGGCATTTTTTATTCTATCATAAATAATCTGCTTTATCAACAAATAAAAAAAGAGGCAAATGCCTCTTTTTTATTTATGGTATGTTTCGCCTCGGGATACTTTGAAGGCGCGGTAAAGTTGTTCTGCAAAAATAACCCTCATAAGCGTATGCGGAAAGGTCATTTTCGAGAAGGAAAGCTTTATATCTGAGCGCTGTTTAACCCTGTCCGACAGACCATACGAGCTTCCTATAACAAAACAGATGTCACTCCTGCCCGATACTGCCGATTTGTCAATGAGTGATGAAAACTCCTCCGTCGTCATCTGCTTACCCTCGACGCAGAGCGATATCACGAGTGCGCCCTTTGGTATCTTTGATAAAATCACGTCCGCCTCTTTTTCGAGTGCCGTGTCTATCTCTTTACGGGGTGCATTGTCAGAAGAAAAGCGTTCTTCATTCAACTGAATAAGTTCAAATTTACAGTATGCCGAAAGGCGTTTTTCATACTCTGCAAATGCATCGGAAAAATATCTGTCACGCAGTTTACCCATTGCAATAAGTTTTACGTTCATATAACAAACATCCTTCCCGTTTCATCCCTCGGCGCTATATCAACCGTCACTTCACCCGGTTTTACACCCTGCGAAATAAGTTTTCCAATCGTTTCCCTCATCGCAAGGTCTTTTGTATTGTTATTGACACTCAAATGTGCCAGCATAAAATGACACACCCCGTCTGTCACGAGTCTGCATATCGTTTTTGCACAGTCAACGTTTGACAAGTGCCCCTTATTACTCTTTATCCTTGCAACAAGGTGTGGCGGATACGGCCCGTTTTCAAGCATATCCGTATCATAATTCGACTCAATTATAACAAAGTCGGACTTTTTCATAAGTTCATACGTACCGTCCGTCACGTAGCCCATATCCGTCGCTATAGTCAGCCTTTTCCCGTCAGCCGAGAAAGAATAACCCACACTTCCCTCAATATCGTGAGGCGTTGAAAAAACGTTTACCGATATATCACCGATTTTATAAATACTGTCGGTATCTATAAGAGTCAGCCTTGAGGGCATAACGTCACCACACGTGTCAAGCACGTGGTCAAGCGTGCCGTAGGTGCCCATTATCGGCATGGAATAACGCCCTGCCAGCACCTTGATTGATGCAACGTGGTCACTGTGCCCGTGGGTGAGCAAAATGGCGTCAATATCAGGCAAGTCGTATCCGATTTGCTGAAGGGCACACCGTATCGTCTTGACGTTTTTGCCTGCATCGACAAGTATCCTCGTGTCACCGTATTCAATAAAAGTGCAGTTACCGCTGCTGCCTGAAAACAAAGTACAAAATTTCATATATCTTTCCTATATAATAATACCAACACGCAAAGTGTTGGTATTACTTCTTTAATTTGCTTTTTCTAAAACAGGACCGTCAGGCACCGTTATCTTTTTTATATCTGCACCGAGTGCATTAAGCTTGCCTACAAAATTCTCATATCCACGTTCAATATACTTGATATTGTCTATCTCACACGTGCCGTTAGTTGCAAGTGCCGCCATTACAAGCGCAGCGCCTGCACGCAGGTCACACGCCGAAACAGGTGCCGCCTTAAAGGCTTCAACCCCTTCAATCAGCGCAATTCTGCCGTCAACCGAGACGTTTGCACCCATTCTACGAAGTTCATCCATATACTTGAAGCGATTATCGTACACACCCTCGGTAAGCTTGCTTGCCCCGTCTGCCAAACACATAAGCACGCCAAACTGCGGTTGCATATCCGTCGGAAAACCGGGATAGGGCATAGTTTTAAGATTTATCTTTTCAAGCCTTGCAGGACCTTTTTCAACAATTATACTGTCATCAAGTTCTGTGACCGAAACGCCCATTTCAACAAGCTTTGCCGAAATCGATTCCATATGCTTGGGAATAAGATTTTTAACTTCTATTCTTCCGCCCGTTGCTGCCGCAAGTGCCATATAGGTACCCGCTTCTATCTGGTCGGGAATTATGGAGTAGGTACAGCCGTGGAGAGAATCCACACCCTTGATTTTTATCGTTTCGGTACCTGCACCCCTGATGTCTGCACCGCAGGCATTGAGGAAGTTTGCAAGGTCAACTATATGCGGTTCACGTGCCGCATTGTCAATAACCGTCACACCCTCTGCAAGAACGCCTGCAAGCATAACGTTCATCGTTGCACCGACAGAAACCACGTCAAGATACACCGATGCGCCTTTGAGCCTGCCGTATTTGCAGGTGGCATCAACGATACCGCCCTCACCGATACTGATATCGGCAGAAAGCGCTTCAAAGCCCTTGATATGCTGGTCAATCGGACGTGTGCCGAAATCGCAACCGCCGGGCATGGCAACGTGCGCTTCACCAAACCTGCCTAAAAGTGCACCGATAAAATAGTATGATGCACGCAGTTTCCTTACCATATCGTATGGAGGCTGTATATTTTTTATATGTGTGGTATCTATTTCAAGAGTAGTCTTGTTCACCAGCCTCACCGATGCGCCCATATACTGAAGCATATCGGAGATGTGGCGAACGTCACTTATATCGGGAATATTCTCAATTCTCACAGGTGCTTTCACAAGCACTGCGGCAGGAAGTATAGCAACAGCGGCATTTTTCGCACCACTTACCGTAACTTCGCCGAAAAGAGGATGCCCACCGTTAATTACATACTTGTCCAAATATATTCACCCTCCGTTACTTAAAATGTTTTTGCCGAACCCTTCGGCCGATAGAGGTGTAAAGTTTAACAACTTTACATATAATTAAACATCGTTTGTTTTCTTACTCTTATCTATTATAACATTATTTTTTTGAAAAGTATAGGATATTTTGAAATATTATTCAATAATCTGTCCCGTACTTAAGTCGTATTTGAAGTTATACTCATCCGTCTCAATGACATACATCGGCGTAAAGGCAATTTCAGGAAAATTCTCTCCTGCCACATATGTAAGCGTCATTGTTTTTACCTGCATTTCTTCTTCGCCGAGCGCACTTGCTATCGCAAAAAGTACGTTTACGGAATTTGAAAAATCCGTCGCTATCTCACTCGACACCCTGCCCGTAAGAAGTTTACCTCTTGCACGTGCAACCTTTTTGCCTGCTATTTCAACCTCGGTCGTGTACCCCTCAATCGGAAGCTTATTCTTATAACGCTGTACTGTAAAGGTGAAACCGTTTTCACTCTCTTTTGACTGCGTTATTTTAAAATCAGCCGACGACAGTCCCGATATCTCAACGAAGGTCTTTGTCAGAGACTGTGCCCTTCGCCTGCTGACACCTTCGTTTTCACCGCTGTCGGATACGGCATATTCAAAAGAGCCATCATTAAAAACCGTAAACGTATTGTCGGCAAACGAATACACTTTACCTGCATCGGTGACAGATACCGAAACTTCATTTTCACCTGCAAGCTTATTTACAAAAGAAGCATATTCATCGCCTGCACCCGTCATTATGACTATCGGTTCAACCGGTCTTTTCTGCGGAATATTATCCGCAGATATGAATATCCCCCTTGATTTCAGCGAATCTGCCGCCTGCTGAACGTAACTGTCGGATATATAATCTCTGTCACGCTCCGTCTCATACATCTTGTAAGCAAGATAACCGTTTGCTACTATAAGCAATGCCAGAAGGAGCGTCTTTACTCTGTGCCAGTCCATAAATCAGTCCTCCCAGTAAAACAGATAATCGGGTGTACCGTCTTCATATGCTATCGTTATTTTATTCAACGTGCCTTTGCGATTTGCATACAGACGTATAAAGTTTTCAAGATTTTCAAGTTGTGCCACCTGCTGTGAATATGCATAACTCTCAAGTAAAATATCGGCGGCTACGAAGTAACCGTTACGGTAAGTAAGCCTTGCCGATACCCCTGAATTTTTTATGGATATACCGTTTACACAGTATTCAAACTCAGTAACGTACCCTTTTTGTTCGCTGTCATAATAGGCATTTTTCAGACGCAGAGACGCCTCGCCACCCAAAAGTTCTTTTTCAAAAGATGATAAAAATTTCTGTGATGCTATTATAACGTCTCGCACCGAATAGCCTTTTTCCCCCGCCTGTCCTATATAGTTTGCCAGAGAAATGCCACCGTTATCCTGATATGCAGCAAACGTTATTCTGCCGTCCGTCTGTGCCATAATACTTCTTAAATTTTCAACGTATATGACCGAACCGTCTTCTTTAATTTCATTGTTGAGCGAGCCCGAGTTTATACCGAATTTCGTCAGCACCGCAGAAAGATTTGCAAAGGAGTAGTTTCCTGCCTCTGCATTATAGAGTTTATTGCTTTTTTCAAGAAGCGGTAAAGTAATCTGTCCGACAGGTACGGCACTTCCGCCCCTGATTTTTACATCGGGCAACAGCCCGTCAAGCGCCGAAACGTCGCTTGTTTCAACACCGCCGATATCTGATACCTTAACACCCGTATTTCCTTTTACAGAGTCAAACGTATACGTTTTTTCTCCGTCCGTGAACGCACAGTTCAAATGCCCGTCAGCATCGTAAATATACATTCTCTCAACGAGAGCATCCCCCGCCTTTGACGCCCTGTTTGCCGATATCCTGCAAAGTGTATCAAGAGGTATTCTTCTGCCGAAGTCTACAAGTACACCGTCATTTTGGGTGTAGACTTCAAAATCACCGTCACTTTGATTTACTGCACCCGTAATAAACTTTGCCACGGTGTCGCTGACTGCATCGTATGCTGAAATTATAAGTTCTTCATCACCGAATGCACTTATCTGCACACCGTTTTCCCTGACAGTTACAGAACTCGGATAAACAAGAGTACTCTGCGAAAACTCGCTTTGCGTACCGACTGTGCCTTTTTCAAAGTATTTTGCCAAAAACGGCAGACCGAGGCCTGTAAAAAATGAACTTTCATTCTTTACAACGCTTCCCGTACCTGTCGAAAATATATCCGACAGCATAAGTCTTGCCGTCATCACAAGCATTGATGCCGTAAGAAATATTATGAGTATTGTCTTGATAAATTCCACTATACGCTTCATTTATTCTTCCTTAATACTATCGTAACGGTAGTACCGCGTCCAACCGAGCTTTCCATTTTTATAGTACCGCCGTGTGCTTCGACGATTTCTTTGGCAATGGAAAGACCCAGACCCGTACCGCCCTGCTCTCTCGAACGGGCTTTGTCCACCCTGTAAAATCTCTCAAAAATATGTTTTAAACTCTCTTCGGGTATGCCCATACCGTTATCTTTTACGGTAAATATAATACCTTCATCACCCTCTGCCACGTTGATGTTTATCTCACCGCCGTCGGGTGTGTATTTTACAGAGTTTGAAACTACGTTTACAAGCACCTGCTCAATTCTGCCCTTATCACCGAGAACCTGTGCCATATCTTCGGGTGCTTCGTAAGTTATTGTCTGATTGTGTTTTTCCGCCTCAATCTTCATAGCATTGTAGACGTCAATAACCGCCTCTTTTGCCGAAAACGGCGTCATAACAACGTCCATTTTTCTGTTGTCAAGACGTGAGAGTACAAGCAGGTCTTTAACAATGCTTATCATACGGTCCGTCTCACTGAGTACGACGCCAAGGAAACGTGCCTTGTCATCCTCCTCCATATCGCTGTTTTCAACGACTGTTTCGGTATAACTCTTAACGTTTGTAAGCGGTGTACGAAGTTCGTGTGATACGTTTGCAATAAATTCACGGCGTGAACGGTCAATCTCAGCCTGCTCGGTAATATCGTGAATAACCGTAATTATGCCTCTGCCCTTGTTACCGTGTGAAAAATCGGCAAAGTCACATTTATACACTTTATCGTTGATTGTTATTTCACTGACAAAGGTGCCGTTTGTAAGTTTTTCCTGCATTTCCTCAAAATTGAGGTCGGTATAATCAAAGAAAACTGCTTCAAACGTGGCTGCCCCTACGATATAGGGCCTTCCGAGTATTCCGCTTGCCGTTTCATTGATGTGAAGAAGCATACCCCTGTCATCAAATGCAACGACACCGTCGGTCATATAAAGGAATATCGTTGAAAGTTTTTCCCTCTCATCCTCGATTTTGGAAAGCGTTGTTTCAAGTACCTGCGCCATATCGTTAAAACTCTCCGAAAGCATACCGATTTCATCCTTCGAAGCCGAATCTATGTGATAAGAAAAATCGCCTTCCTGTATCTTTTTAACGCTTTTGGTAATGTTTTTAATAGGTCTTGATATCGCACCTGCAAGTATGAAACTGAGCAGACATGCGATAAATATCGCAATGACCACCGTCTTGATTATAAGAATAATCATAACCCACAGAAGATCACGAACTTCTTCTTTTGTGTCTTTTACGTAGATAATAAAAGTCTTGCCGCCGTCGGTGGTTATCTTCTTTGCATAGTCCATATATCCTTCGCTTCGCGGTGTCTGCGTATTACCGCCACCACTCATTGCAGAGAGCATATTTTCCGTCTTTTCAAGTGCCTGTCCGAGCTGTCTGTTCGTACCCGAAATGAGATTTCCCTCTTCACTCAGGATATACATATTCCTGTATGTATCAAGACCAAGCTGTGACGAGTATACGGAAAGAACGTCAAAAAGTTCCTCCCCGCTTTCGTCTGCATTTGCCGAATCGGTAATCTGTGTCAGCACGGTGCCCGAAAAGAAACTGTCCATCTGACTTAAAAAGTCATCCTCATAGAACGAACCTACCGAGTTTACGAGAACGACGCCGACAACAGACATTGACAGAACCGACAAAAGTACGAGAATAAGCACCATTTTTGCCTGTAAGCCTTTGAACATATCCGTCTCCTTACACCCCGAAATAGTATCCTATTCCACGTTTTGTTTTGATATACTGCGGTTCTGACGGGTCATCCTCAAGCTTTTCCCTGATACGCCTTATCATAACGTCAACTGCCCTTACGTCACCGAAGTAGCCGTCATAACCCCAGACTTCACTCATAAGGTCCTCTCTCGAATAGACCTTACCGCTGTTCTGTGCAAGAAAACTCACAAGTGCAAATTCCTTGCCCGAAAGTTCAACCGCCACACCGTTTTTTGACAGTGAATAATTGTTTAAATCAATAGTCAGATCACCGAAAACGGACGTTTTTGTCTGCGACACGTACTCTGCACTGCGACGCAGGTTTGCCCTTACCCTTGCAGTAAGCTCCTGTATGCCAAAGGGCTTTGTAATATAGTCGTCTGCCCCGAGTTCAAGACCCCTGACCTTATCATCCTCTTCAACCCTTGCAGTAAGCATTATTATCGGAACGTTAGACACTTCACGAACCTTCTGAAGAATCTCCCATCCGTCCATACCCGGAAGCATAACGTCAAGAAGCACTAAATCAGGCTTTTCTTCTATCGCCTTTTTGGCACCGTCAATTCCGTCATATGCGGTAAGGACGTCAAAGCCCGCTTTCTTTAAATTGAATACTACAATATCGGATATTGTCTTTTCATCTTCCACAACGAGAATTCTTTTTTTATCTGACATCACAATATCTCCTTAACAGTTTAATACAATTTACCATTATTTATTATATACTATATCATCTGCAATTCAAATAAAAAGTTTGCATGAAAAGTCATTTTATGTCATAATATGTGTATATAAAAAGAGGGATGGTACAACTTATGGCTAAAGAAGGCAGAAAAATCAAAGGCACTCCCCCGATGGACCTTGTCGGAAACTACATTATGCCCGACAGGGATGCAGCATCAAACTACTTTATCGAAACTTTCGATATCGGCGAATGTGAAAAGTACATAAAGCGCAAACGTGAAGAGGGGCTTAAAGGCTTCGGTATGCTTCACATCTTTGCCGCCGCTTACGTGAGGACGATTTCACAGCGTCCCGGCATCAACCGTTTTATAAGAGGTCAGAAAAGATACGCCAGAAACGGCGTTGAAATCTCAATGACCATAAAAAAATCTCTTACGCTTGATGCACCCGAAACCTGTATCAAGGTGTTTGCAGACCCTGCGGATACGGCTGAGGATATTTACCGCAAGATGAATGCACTCATCAACGACAATAAGGATGAAGAGGCTGAAAACGGTATGGATGCAATCGTAAACGTGCTTAAATACATTCCAGGTGTATTTTTAAAGTTTACGGTATGGCTTTTAAAACTTCTGGACTACTTCGGTCTGCTCCCCAGAGCACTCACCAAAGAAAGTCCCTTCCATGCATCAATTTTTATCACGAATATGGCGTCTCTCGGCATTAAACCCGTATTCCACCATTTGTATGATTTCGGTACGCTTCCCGTATTTATGGGTATCGGTGCAAAGTACGAGAAAAACGAGCTTGATGCAGACGGCAACGTGGTAACAAAGCGTTGTATGGATATGTCAATAGTATGTGATGAGCGTATTTGTGACGGTCATTATTATGCATCTGCATTCAAGTATTTAAGGGGTGTTATGAAAAAGCCCGACGTGCTTGACAATCCCCCTGAAAAAGTGGTTGAAGATATGAAATAAAAAAAGTGTTGATTATTGTCACTTTGTTTGATATACTTTTTCTGTGAACAGATAGAGGTGCGTGCTTCATAAGTAATACGGCAAACGGTCAGGACACGGCTGCGTATGAAAGGGGATCACGCCGAAGCGGTTATTTTTTCGTATCCTTTTGAAATTTCCGCTGGTGCATTACAAAATATGTACTGCACTGTCACAAATTGTGGAGCGCTATCTTTAAGTCAGGTATACCAAGGGACTATGGCGTTTCATAGTCCCTTTTTGTTTGCAATTTATTAAATAAGGAGAATAAAAAATGAAAACAAACACAGCAAGACGCATAATTTCAATTATGCTCATCTGTATGGTTGTCTTCTCGGTTCTTAGCATGACTGCTTTTGCAGCACCTGATCCGAGCGATTCGTTTACCGTTAACGTTGACGGTGAAGAAGTTGAATACGACCTTACGGATGCCGATTCGGCAAGTGCCTACGTGGACAGTTATGCCGACAACCTCACAAACGACGAAGGATTTGACGCACACATCGACACCGCTATCTCCAAGGTGAGAGAATCGGTTAGTCAGTATGCAACCTTCTGGTCACTCGTTCCCCCGATAATCGCTATCGTGCTTGCGCTTATCACCAAGGAAGTTTATTCATCACTTTTCCTCGGTATTCTTGCAGGAAGCGTAATCTACTCAAACTTCAATTTTGAGACGACGGTTGTTCACGCATTCCAGGACGGTTTCATAAACACCGTTGCTGATGCCTACAACATCGGTATCATCATCTTCCTCGTTCTTTTAGGCGCACTCGTTTCCATGATGAACAAGGCAGGCGGTTCAGCCGCATTCGGAAGATGGGCAAGTAAGCGTATCAAGTCGAGAATCGGTGCTCAGCTTATGACTATCGCACTCGGCGTACTTATCTTTATTGACGACTACTTCAACTGTCTTACAGTCGGCTCAGTAATGCGTCCCGTTACGGACAAGCAGAACATTTCAAGAGCTAAGCTTTCATATCTTATTGATGCTACCGCAGCTCCCGTCTGCATCATCGCACCCATTTCATCATGGGCTGCTGCAGTTGCAGGTTTTGCAAAGGGCGCAGGTGCTGACAGCGGTATATCCCTCTTTATTTCGGCTATACCCTACAACTTCTACGCACTTCTCACTATCGTGATGATGCTTTTCCTTGCATTCTCCAACAAGGACTACGGTCCGATGAAGAGACACGAGGACAATGCTAAAAACGGTGACATCTTCACAACGGGCGAAGAAATCGTTGAGGATGCATTCCAGAATGCAAACCCCAAGGGCAAGGTTATCGACCTCGTTCTCCCCGTTTTATTCCTCATCGTCGCATGCGTTATCGGTATGATTTACTCGGGCGGCTTCTTCACAGCAGGTTCAGACGGTTACAAAAACGTCATCACAGCATTCTCCAACAGTGACGCTTCAGTCGGTCTCGTATTCGGTTCATTCGTTACGATTATCGTTGCAGTAATCTACTTCCTTATCAGAAGAGTTATCTCTTTCAAGGATTGTATGGCTTCTATCCCCGACGGCTTTAAAGCAATGGTTCCCGCTATCCTCATTCTCGTATGTGCATGGACACTCAAGACTATGACGGACAGCCTCGGTGCTAAGATATTCATTTCACAGCTTATCGAAGGTTCTGCAGCTTCACTTCAGTTCTTCCTTCCTGCTATCATCTTCATTATTGCAGTTGGTCTTTCGTTCTCAACGGGTACTTCATGGGGTACGTTCGGTATTCTTATCCCGATCGTTCTTTCAGTATTCAGCGGTGTAGACGGTCCTATCGCAGTAATCGCAATCTCTGCTTGTATGGCAGGTGCTGTATGCGGTGACCACTGCTCACCCATCTCCGATACCACGATTATGGCTTCGGCCGGTGCACAGTGCAACCACATCAACCACGTATCAACTCAGCTTCCCTATGCGCTTACGGTTGCCGCAGTTTCATTCGTGGCGTACATCCTTGCAGGATTCATTCAGAACTGGCTGATAGTTCTTCCCATAGCAATAGTTCTTATGCTTGCAACACTCGTTGTAATAACAAAGTTTACAAACAAAAAAGCGTAAATAAAACAAAAAAACCACCCTGTCATCAGGGTGGTTTTTTATTTTATCCTATAAACAACATATACATAAGCGGGATTGTGAAGATACACAGCACGTGCGAGATAGATGCCATTCTCGCCCCCGTTTTCGTATCACCGCCGTATGCTGACGGGAATATAACAGTGTTAAGTCCAAGAGGCGTTGCATACGCAAACAGTGCAAGTATTATCATTTCCTGCGGTGCTTTTATAAGTTTTAAAAGCGTTAAAAAGATTGCCGGAATCACAATCAGGCGAAGTGCCGTAACCGTATAAATCCTCTTTTTCGTGACAAGCGTTTTCAAAGGATAATCCGCCATAACGAAGCCTGTTAAAATCATCGCCATCGGTGACATACATTTACTTGCCGATTCAAGCGAGGCTTTCAATGCATACGGCATATATTGCTGTGCATCGGTAAGTCCAAGTATAAGACCTATAATAAGCGAAATAATTATCGGGTTAATAAGCCTCTTTATACCAAACGACCTTCCTTCAGCATCGTTCGGTGTAAGAATAAACGTTCCCCAGGTATAAACTACAATATTCATGGGAAGTGTGAAAATCATATACTTGAAAAGCATCTCTTCACCAAGCAGTGCAAGCACCACCGCATTGCCCATAAACGAGAAATTGCCAAACGTCAACGCATACTCGAATATATGTATACCGTATTCATTGTTGGTAAAAAGTTTGGCAACAAAATGCGCTATAAGCATCGCTATTACAAGAAGACCTGCGCTGTATACAATATATTTCCACGAGGCTTTTATGTTTTCCATGGTACAGTTCATCATAAAGGTATTGATGATAAGCGCCGGAACGAAAAGATTATTTTCCAGTTTCGACATCACCTTATCGGACTTATTGCCCAGAACGTGTGCCTTATTAAGTACATACCCTGCCAGAATAAATATAAGCATTACAAGCATTTGGTTGAGTGTCGGTATAAATGTCTCTCTCAAAAACGTCACCCCATAACTAAGTTGTTGCTCTATTATTAGCATAGCACCGCAGGCACGCTTTGTCAAACACCATAATTACCAAATCGGCAAATTTTTTTGTTGACAAAAGTGCCATAATAATTTACAATATTAGTATGTCAGTAAGTTGACTTGCTTACTAAGAGGGAGGGTTTTGATGGCTGTTTCAGCTGGCTCGCAGGTAAAAGTTGCCGATATGTCGTTTGGCGAATATTTTTACCACCTGGTAGACAAAAGAAATATTTCAAGGCCCCTGATTCTTGATACTCTCAAGGTTTCAAAAACATATTTGTACGATATGTTTAAAGACCGTGTCTGTCCACCCACTCCCGAAATGCAGTATAAAATTGCATCATTACTGCAGGCTACAGACAAAGAGCTTTCCGTATTTTTTGACAAGGCGGCCAAACGCAGAAATGAACTTCCGGCGGATATTATGCTGATTTTGTCTGACAAGAAGATTGCGGAAATACGCCGTCAAACTGACTTCAAATCATTACTTTCGGAGAAAATAAAGAATGGATAATTATAAATCAGCAAATGCATACGATCTTTCTCTGTTTGATCCGATGCGTAATCAGTTTGCATCCGTACAGGTAAGACAACGTGCAAAAAACAGTATCGTTGCCAAAACACGCAGGAACGCAACCTTCAATCTTGCGATAACGGTACTTATAACAGCAATGTGTTGCATCTGGCTTGCCTGCTGCTCAACGTATAACGAGATTTCTTCGCAGGTATCTTCGGCAAAGGCAGAGTATATGTCACTTTGCAAGGAAGAAGAAGCACTGGAACTCAGGTTTGAACGGAAATTTAATCTTGAAGAAATTGAACGTATTGCAATCGAAGATTACGGTATGGCGAGAGTGACTTCAAACGGCATTACATACATTGATACTTTTACCGAGGACAATGTGGAAATTGTTTCTTCTGAGGACAATTTTGCAGTTGCTCTCTTTAAGAGGATTTTTTCTTAATTCAATAACAAACGGGGAACGGCAATAGTTTTTTCCTTTCTTAATGCCGATTCCCCGATTTGTATTTTTAAGCAGTTATAGTAATAGTCAACCCCGCCCGATACAAGTAAAATAGCTGTTTTTCTTTGTTGTCGGGCTTGAAATACACAAAGTATTCCTGCACCCTTACGCCTTGAAAAGACAGCTATTTTATCTTGTCTCGGGTTCGCAGATTTTTTTGTTTTCTTCTTTTCAGAGAAAACAGAGTTGACCATTACTATAACTGCTTTATTCTTTTTTTCAAAAACAAATGTTTGCAAATTGGATTTCTTTATGTTATAATGGAAAAAAACGAAAGGAGCATCCACAGTGACAAAAGGTCAGGAAAAAGAGCTTCAGATATACAACTATGTTCGCAGTTGTCTTGAAAAGGGGGACTGTCCGCCAACCGTGCGTGAAATATGTGCAGAAGTCGGTCTTGCCTCTCCCTCATCGGTATTCACTTATCTCAAATCGCTTGACAAGCAGGGTAAAATAATATTCCAGAAGGGTAAAAAACGTGCAATTTCGTTGCCCGATATCCAGAACGTTGCCACTTCATATGTTCCTTTGGTGGGTCGTGTCACCGCAGGTATGCCCATTCTTGCGTATGAAGAAAATCTGGGCAGAATTCCTTTTTCGTCGGATAAAAAATATTCAGGCGAACTCTTTGCACTCAACGTAAAGGGTGACAGTATGGTAAACGCCGCCATTCTTGACGGCGACATCGTGATAGTTGAAAAAACTTCGGTATGCAGGAACGGTGAAATAGTCGTTACACTTATCGAAGATGAAGCAACGGTAAAACGCTTTTATAAGGAAGACGGGCATTTCAGGCTTCAGCCCGAAAATGATGCTTATGCACCGATAATTGTGGATGAACTTTCCATATTAGGCAGAGTTGTTTCGGTTATCAGATACTATTAGTCGACAGTATATATAATCCCTGTGTAAGATAATACTTGCATAGGGATTTTTTATACCTTATAATAGATGTGTGGAGGTGTCTTATGAAAAGAATTACAGCACTCTTACTTGCGGTGGTAATGTTATTTGCCCTTGTCGCCTGCAAAGAAGAATCGGATACCTCTTTGGAACAACCGGTTGAAACGGTGGTTCCCGAGGTGCCCGAAGAACCCGTGGAACCCGAAATAAAATATTACAGTCCCCTTACGGGTGAGGAGATTGATGAAAACACGGCGTACACAAGGCCCGTGGCACTTACGATAAACAACCTAAAAAAAGCCACACCGCAGAGCGGTATGACTAATGCAGATATGTACTTTGAAATTCCTGCAGAGGGCGGTATCAACAGAATACTGACCGTTTTTCAGGATTATGACGGTGTCAAGGAGATTGGTACCGTACGAAGTGCACGTGCATATTTTGTCGACTGGGCAGTCCCGCTTGATGCCGTATTTATTCATTACGGCGGCAGCCCGTCTTTCTACACCTTAAAAAAGCAAAAGAGATTTGATGAGTGTGACGGTATTAATGGCACGGTCGAAAACGCACTTTTCTGGCGTGATGCCGAAAGGAAGAAGAAGGCAGGCACCGAGCACAGTGTTATGACAAGTGGTGAAAAGCTTACAAACGGCTTAAAATCACTCGGTATACATTCAACTGTAGACACGCCGTACGAACCTTTCTTTTTATTTAACGATGAGTTCGTGGCAAGCGGTGATATCCCTGCAAACAAGGTCTCCTTAAAGTTTTCCTATTACATAACTTCCGAATTCGAATACAACGAGGCAACGGGTCTCTACTTCCGCAGTCAGTACGGTCAGCCTCATAAGGATAAGACGACGAATGCACAGCTTTCCGTTTCCAACATTGTATATCTCAAGACTTCTATTTCAGCAATCAGCGGTGACGATGCAGGAAGAATTGACGTAAAAACAACGGGTAGCGGTAGTGGCTACTACATCAGCAAAGGCACGGCGCAGGAGATTAAATGGAGTAAAAAGGATTTATCCTCTCCGCTTAAACTGTACGATATAAACGGCAATGAACTTGCAATAAACAAAGGCAAAACGTGGTTTATGATAAATAATACAAATATTGTTATGGAGTAAGCATATGGAACAGTTACAGATACTTGAAAACGGCGAACAGCCCAAGAAAAAGTTAATAAATTTAAATCTCAAGCAGGTAAAAGCAATAACACACGGTGCATTGTATATATACGATGATATGGGTGGCTTCACTTTCTCCCGTTTCACACCTGCGCAGACAGAGCATTACAGTAAATTCCCTTTATTTAAGGACATTGCCAAGTACAATGCAGGTGTTCATTTTGATTTCTACACGGATTCACCCGTTTTCGAAATGGATTTTACCTGTATAGATAATCACGAATCGAACTCGTGCTCACTTGATATTCTTGAAAACGGCGCTCTCTGTTACAGTATGCCTGCCGATTTCAAGCAGGGCAAGAAATACAGTGTGAGATACGAATTTTTAAAGCCGGGCAAAAACAGAATTACCGTATATCTCCCCGCTTATTCGGAACTTATAGTTAAGAGAATTTCTCTTATCGAAAACTGTGACATAACTCCCGTAAAGCATGCTAAAAAGATGCTTTTCGTGGGCGATTCAATTACACAGGGTATGTACGTCAATAATACATCTGCAACATATGCAAGTATGCTCACCCGTATGTTCGACCTTGAAGCACTCAATCAGGGCGTATCAGGCTATTATTACAACGTTGATTCACTTGACGGCGGTCTGTCCTTCGGTCCTGACTATATACTTATCTCATACGGCACAAACGACAAGAGATACAACAAGACGATACCTGAACTTATGGCAAGCGTTGAAGCTTATATCAAAAAGCTTACAAGTATGTATAAAAAAGCCAAGTTCTTCCTCGTTGTTCCGTGGTGGAGACTTATGAGATATGACGAGTCGGTATATCTCAAAAATTTCGAAGAGGTTCGCCAGGCAATATTCGACGTTGTGGAAAAATATCCCCAGCTTGTCCTGATTGACGGATACAGTGCAACACCTCATCTTGAAGAATTCTTTGCAGACAGAACGCATCCCGGCCAGGCAGCACATGCGCATATGGCTCTCCACATTGCCGGTGTAATAAGAAAATATATAAAATAAGACAAAGACACGGTTTAAAGCCGTGTCTTTTTTTCGGTAAACTATATTGACTTTTTTCGGATTTTCGATATAATATAGTTAATATCAATAAAGGTGTGTGAAAAATGGACGTTTACGAAAGATTTACTATGCTTCTCAAAGCCAAAGGTGATACTCCCTACGCCGTTTCAAAGGCAACAGGTATACCCCCTTCAACCTTTACCGACTGGAAAAACGGTAAAAGTACGCCAAAAGTCGCAAAACTTGCAAAAATTGCCGACTATTTCGGTGTTACACTGGCATATCTTATGGGCGAAGCTGAGTCAAGTGATATTGACCGAAAACTCACGGGCATAGACTTTGCTCTGTGGGGCGAAGTAAAAAATCTCTCGGAGTCCGAAAAAAAGGACATATATGATTATATAATGTTTAAAAAGAGTAAACGTAGATAATCTAAAGGAGACAAAGAGGAAAATTGACGTTATTTGATCTGTATAAATATGCCGACACTCATGGAATTGACGTAGACTATTTTCCCATGAGTGAGGTTGAGTCTGTTTCTTTCCCTTGCGGCTGGATAGCTCTTGACGTTGATAAGCTGGAAGACAGTGCTGACGAAAAGGTTCATCTTGCCCACGAGATAGGGCACGTTGAAACAGGCAGTTTTTACAACGTACATTCTCCACTCGACCTGCGGGGACGGCACGAGGCACGTGCTGACCGCTGGGCAATCAAAAAGCTGATACCTGAAGCAGAACTTGAAAAAGCAGTTTCAAAAGGCATAAAATCCGTATGGGAGCTTGCCGAATATTTCGGCGTTCCTCAGGATTTTATGGAAAAAGCAATATGCTATTATAACAATTAAAAAACCAGTCCTGAGGACTGGTTTTTTAATTTATAAAGTTAAATCAATATCTTTGATTATTGCTTTAAGCTGGTCTGCGCTGTGTCTTAATTTATCAAGTTCTTCTTCTGTCATCTTAACGGGCAGTTTACCGTATACACCGTCTGGTCCTATAAGATGAGGAACGCTCAGACACACGTCGTCAATACCGTACTCACCGTGGAACATCCACGAAATTATGCCGACTGAATTGTATGCCGACTGAAGCATACTTACAAGATAGCAAACCGCATTCGTAACCGCATAGTAGGTTGCACCCTTGTTGGCAATAATCTCACCGCCCGATTTACGTATATACTCTTCAATACCGTCTCTGTCAAGCTCGCTGACGTTCATATCACGCTCACGTTCCATATTGCTGAATTCGGCAATCGTGGCACCCGAAATTCTCGCAAGCGACCACGGAACAAACAGCGAATCGCCGTGTTCACCGAATACGTAGGCATGAATATTCCTCTGCGCTACGTTAAACTTCTCCGAAAGGATATAGCGCAGTCTTGCAGAGTCGAGCGTAGTACCCGAGCCGATTATCTGCTTTTCGGGCAGACCCGACATTTTTATAAATGCATACGTCATAATATCAACGGGGTTGCTGACAATGATATACGTCGCATTCGGTGCATATTTTACAATATTGGGCGTAATGCTCTTTAAAATATCTATATTGCCCTGTGTGAGTTCAAGCCTCGTCTGTCCGGGCTTACGCGGTTTACCCGACGTTATTATAACAACGTCCGAATCCTTCGCTTCGGAATAATCACCTGCAACTATCGAAATCGGGCTGCGGAAACTTGCACCCTGTGCAATATCCATTACTTCACCCTTTGCTTTGTCTTCTTTTATATCTATCAGAACTATCTCCGAGACAGTATCATCCATAGAAAGTTTATATGCTATTGTTGCACCGACACTACCTGCGCCGATTACAGTTATTTTGCTTCCCATAGTATTTCTCCTTAGTGTTTTTTATTTATTTTACCACAACGTCAAACTTTTAACAAGTTTTTCTGTTAATTTGATTTTTAAATTGAAAAATCATATAATATATTCGGAGGTGTTCTTATGTATACTGAATTTTCACTTGTTATGAGGGATAAAACCGAACATTTTGTCAGAAGTTTCGTTCCTCAGTCTCCGAAAGCCATTTTTATACTTATTCACGGCAAAGGTGAACACAGCGGCCGTTATATACATTTCGGAAACGAACTTGAAAAAGCGGGCTATGCCGTATATGCACCCGACCTTCGTGGTCACGGCAAAACGGGCGGCAGAATCGGCCATACGGCTCCCAGAAACAAGATTCTCGACGACGTTGCCGAAATCGTTTTATACGCCAAAATCAGGCACCCTGACCTGCCTGTATTTATGTACGGGCACAGTATGGGCGGAAATATTATTCTCACCTACCGTCACAGACGTCCTGACGGTATAAAAGCCTTTATCGCATCTGCACCGTGGCTCTATCTTGCCGTGGATTTTGCAGAGCCTTTGAAAAAAGCGGTTGTAGGCGTATCAAAACTGCTTCCGAATATGTCAATCAACACCGGAATTGACGCGACGGTTATCACTTCACTCGAAGATGAGCAGAAGGCATACCTTGAAGACAAAAAAATGAACGGTGTTATTACCGCTTCAACTGTTGCCGACGTTTTCGTTGCCACCAAAGAGATATTGAAGTATGCACCGACGGACAAGACACCCTTTTTCCTTCTTCACGGCGATGATGACAAACTTGTTGACGTTGAAGGCAGCAGAAAGCTTTCAAAACTTTCGGGTGAAGTCTGCAAATACAAGGAATACAAGGGTAACCGACACGAGATTCTTCACGATATCAGCCGTGACGAAGCAATATCCGATATGTTAGCCTATCTTGACGCACAGTTATGAATTATATAAGTTTTTCGGATTACGCCAAAAGCAAATACGGCGACAAGGTTTACAAACTTTCAATAGAGGGCGGTAAAACCTGCCCCAACCGTGACGGTACGGTCGGCTACGGCGGTTGTATATATTGCAGTACAAAAGGAAGCGGTAATTTTGCCGAAGGTGGCGAAAGTGTAACCGCACAGCTTGAACGGGCAAAAAGCCGTGTTGCCTCAAAATGCAAAAGTGGAAAATACATTGCATATTTTCAGAGTTTTACGGTGACGTATCTGCCCCTTAAAGAATTTGAAAGCAAGGTTTTTGAAGCGTTATCGCTTGATTATATCGTGGGAATATCGCTCGCAACACGACCCGACTGTCTTCCCGACAGCGTTATAGAGATTATAGAACGGGCGAACAAAATCAAGCCCGTCACGGTGGAACTTGGTCTCCAGACCATGCACAAGGATAGTGCAACATATATCCGACGAGGATACAAACTTCACGTTTTTGAAGAAGCGGTTGAAAAGCTTAAAAAAATCGGTGTCCACACGGTTGCACATCTTATCGTCGGTTTACCGGGTGAAAGCACGGATATGATAAAGCAGAGTGCGCTTTACGCCGCACAGCATTGTGACGGAATAAAGTTACAGATGCTCCACGTTTTAAGAGATACAGACCTTGAAAAAGACTATAAAGAGGGTAAATTTACGCTTTTTACGCTCGAAGAATACACGCAGATTATATGCGACATTCTCTCGGAATTGCCCGAAAAAACGGTAATTCACCGTCTGACAGGTGACGGCGACAAAAAAGAACTTATTGCACCAATGTGGACGGCAAACAAAAAACTTGTCATAAACACGTTACTTAAGGCAATAAAAAACACCATACATAAATAAAAAGAGGTATCCTTTGCGAGACTTCTCTAAGGGGAGTCTCGCAGTTTTATTTGCCTTTCGCCGAGTGGTATTCGCTTCGCGAGTTTAGGTGACGAATAAAATATCACTGAAGCCGTTGGTGCTTTCTCTGCTGATTTGTGTTATAACGGAAATAACGAAAATGCTCCTTTCCAAAGGGCGAGCCTTTGGGTGCGTGCAGGCTTTGCCCTGTGCCTCTGTAATACAAAGGCGAAACCGGTGATAAAACGGAATTATAAATAAGAATTTTACGAGACGGTAAAATGCTTAAATTGTATTAACCTCATATTGAAGATTTGTGGTTTAAGGAAAAATGACGGGCGATGAGCAGACAATGTCCTACAATCACGCTTACGGAGGTATAATCCAATTTTCAAAAAATACCGGGCAGATTGGCATGACAGATAGATAACAAACCACTATGATCCTCTGTTTTTCATTAAATATATTGAAAAGCAGGTGATTTCGTAGTACAATGAAAAAATCATAATGGGTGAGGTGAGTGTTTTTCGAAACAAACCTTGCCAAAAGACACTTATATTCGTTCAAAAAAATTGTGAATATGAAAGGAGCTTTTCGCTAATGGGAGGTTTTTTCGGAGCAGTCTCCAAAAGAGATTGTGTTATGGATATTTTTTTCGGAGTTGACTATCACTCTCACCTCGGTACAAAAAGCGGCGGTATGATCGTTTATGATGCACAGGATGGATTTCAGCGTCAGATACACTCTATCGGCAACACACCGTTCCGTACCAAGTTTGAGAAGGATCTGGTTGAT
>JAFWXR010000037.1 GCA_017517965.1 Clostridia bacterium | reverse complement strand
TTCGCTTTGTTCCGTTTTGCTATCCGCAAAACTTCACCTGCTTCGTTGCTCGTCCTCTTTCCCAACACAACGCACTTCGTTCTGCCTTGTGTCGGGAGCCCTAATAGGCAAAAAGGTTCTCATTCACATATTATCCCAAATAAAAAGACACCCTGATGGGTGTCTTTTTATTTGGCGGAGAAGACGAGATACTCTGCGACTCCTTGATTTTTCGACCGTTCCGAACGGTTGCGAAAAATCTACGGTGCTCGAGACTTCACAGTTCGCAAAACTTATCGCAGTTTTGCGACTGCTCCGACGAACACTTTTGCTTCGCAAAAAGGTTCTCATTCACATATTCTATTCCAAATAAAAAGACACCCTGATGGGTGTCTTTTTATTTGGCGGAGAAGACGAGATTCGAACTCGTGCGCCGGTTTCCCGACCTACACCCTTAGCAGGGGCGCCTCTTCGGCCATACTTGAGTACTTCTCCATGCCCGAATCACTTTTGTGATCATTTAATTGTACAATCAATCAGATTGCCTTACTATTTTATAGTAATATCACGCTTATGTCAAGTCTAAAATGAAATTTATTGTCTTTGTGAAAGTCTTATTATATAATATATCCCAAAGGAGTGATTATTATGTCGCCTGCTAAAAGCAGAAACTCAAATATAGATGCTCTGCGTGTGATTGCAGCACTTGGCGTCGTGTTCATTCACGCCGCATCATATGCTGATATACTTCCCTTTGCACTCTTTAATGCAATCACACGTTTTTCCGTGCCCGTATTCTTTATGATAAGCGGTTACTGTATGCTTGATAAAGACTATCCCGTGAAAAACATACTCTCAAAAGCACTCCGTTTTTTTCTTATTTTGCTCGGCTGGTCGGCGGTCTACTGTGTAATTTCCCGTCCCGAAAACTTTGTAAAAGAGCTTTTGCTCGGCCCCGTACATTTCTGGTACTTATATACGGCTATCGCTTTATATCTTATAACCCCTATGCTCTCGGTATTTTGCAAAAATGCTGACAGGCAGACCTACAGATATATGCTTGCCCTGCTCTTTATTTCAGGCTGTATCATAAACGTTATGCTTATGACGGCACGTTTCCCTTTGCTTGATGAAATCCTGCAGAAAACGAAAATCTGGGCTCAAACAGGCTTTATATTCTGCTATTTGCTCGGAGGTTACTTTAAAAAGTTTTCCTTTTCAAAGAGAGAAAGATTTGTTTGGGTAACAATCGGTCTTATCGGTGTTGTCGCTTCCTTTTTTGCCATACTTTTTACAAAATCGGATATTGCGATAAGTTTTTACTCACCTGCCGTTACGGCATCGGCAATAGCAGTTTTTGCAGTCGTACAAACTGCAAGCAATAAATTCATACAAAAGGTATCTGTGCTTGCACCGTACACACTCGGTATCTATATACTTCACATTCTTATATTAAACTACGTTTCCCAACCGCTTTTCTCATTTATGCAAAAAGGCTTCGTGTACGTCCTTGCAAACGCAGTTGTGACTTTTGCAATATCACTTGGTATTTCGTATATTCTCAAAAAAATCCCCATTTTAAAAAAGACAATATAAAAAAACAAGAGCTTTCGCTCTTGTTTTTTTGTTTATTTGAAGTATTTAACTGCCGCTTCGAAGAGACCCATATTGTAATTACCTTCAACGTTCTTGTAAAGGTCTTTGCCAATACGTTCACTGTGGCCCATCTTACCGAGTACACGGCCGTCGGGTGAAGTGATACCTTCGATAGCGTATACACTGTCGTTGGGGTTGAAGAGTATATCGCTTGTCGGGTTACCCGAAAGGTCAACGTACTGCGTTGCAATCTGTCCGTTTTCAGCAAGCTTCTTTACAAGCTCGGGTGATGCAATAAAGCGTCCCTCACCGTGTGAAATCGGAACTGAATATACCTCACCGGGCTTTGTAAGTGCAAGCCAGGGTGACTTATTTGATGAAACAACCGTGTCAACAATTCTCGACTGGTGTCTGCGAATTGTGTTGAACGTAAGCGTCGGGTCATTTTCATCCGTGTCAACAATCTCACCGTAGGGCACAAGACCGAGCTTGATTATAGCCTGGAAGCCGTTACAGATACCGCACATAAGACCGTCTCTGTTCTTGAGAAGTTCGTTTGTTGCCTGCTTAACTGCACCGTTTCTGAAGAATGCCGTGATGAATTTACCCGAACCGTCCGGCTCGTCACCGCCCGAGAAGCCGCCGGGCACGAAGATTACCTGTGACTTTTCTATTCTCTTTGCAAATTCGTTTACAGACTCTGCAACCTTTGAAGCTGAGAGGTTGTTGATGACGAATATATCGGGTTCACCGCCTGCCGTCATAACTGCTTTTGCAGTATCAAATTCGCAGTTAGTACCCGGGAATACGGGAATAAGAACTCTCGGTTTTGCAACCTTGATTGCAGGTGACGGATAGCTCTTTGCAACATATTCAAATTTTTCTACCGTTTCGGTACCCTGCTTTGAATTTGTTGAATATACACTTTCAAGTTTTTCTTCATAAATCTTCTGAAGCTCGCAGAGTGACACACTTTCCTCACGGTAAGTGATATTCTGCTCATCCGTTGTGAAGCCTAAAAGCTGTCCGCAATCTACGTCATCGGCAACTTCAAGAATGAATGAGCCGTATGCATAGCCGAATATATCGTCAAGTTCAAGATTACCGTCATACACGAAGCCGATTCTGTTACCGAGTGCCATCTTGAGTACAGCCTCTGCAACACCGCCGTAGGTGGGTGTATAAGCCGCATATACCTTACCTGCTCTCATAAGAGAGGTAACTTCGTTATAAACTGCTATCTGCGACTGTGCTTCGGGAAGACCGTTTTCCTTGTGTGCAGGTGTAAGCATTACAACCTTGTGACCGCCTGCTTTGAATTCGGGTGAGATAACTTCACCGCTCTTACCCGTCGTAACCGCAAAGGATACGAGTGTGGGCGGAACGTCGATATTCTCGAAAGTACCGCTCATCGAGTCCTTACCGCCGATAGATGCAATGCCGAAATCAAGCTGTGCGTCAAATGCACCGAGAAGTGCTGCGAGAGGTTTGCCCCAACGCTTTGAATCCTTACCCGGTCTTTCAAAATATTCCTGGAAGGTCAGATACACGTCATTGTAATCTGCACCTGCTGCAATAAGCTTTGAAACGGATTCAACAACTGCAAGGTATGCACCGTGATACTGATTCTTTTCCATTATAAAGGGATTGTAGCCCCACGCCATAAACGAACACGTATCAGTATGTGCTTTTTCAACCGACACTTTGTGTACCATAGCCTGAATAGGCGTCTGCTGATACTTACCGCCGAAAGGCATAAGCACGGTATTTGCACCGATAGTCGAGTCAAATCTCTCCGAAAGACCGCGCTTTGAACATACGTTGAGGTCATCGGCAAGTGCCTTATAATCCTTCGCGAAATTTGTAAAGCCTGTCTTATTATAATTCTGTGCACCGACGGGCGTTGCATCAATATGCTTTTCTGCACCGTTTGAATTTAAAAACTCTCTTGAAAGGTCAACTATGTTCTTGCCGTTCCAGTTCATAACAAGTCTGGGTGACTCCGTAACCTTGGCAACAACGGTTGCTTCAAGGTTTTCTGAATCTGCAAGCTCCATAAATCTCTTTGCATCTTCTGCCGCAACGACGACTGCCATTCTCTCCTGGCTTTCGCTTATTGCAAGTTCCGTACCGTCAAGACCTTCATACTTCTTGGGTACTGCATTAAGGTCAATTTCAAGACCGTCAGCAAGTTCACCTATTGCAACGGATACACCGCCTGCACCGAAGTCGTTACAACGCTTGATAAGAAGCGTAGCCTCTTTATTCCTGAACAGACGCTGAAGCTTTCTCTCTTCGGGGGCGTTACCCTTCTGCACTTCTGCGCCACAGCTTTCAAGTGATGAAAGCGTATGTGATTTTGATGAGCCCGTTGCACCGCCGCAACCGTCTCTACCCGTTCTGCCGCCGAGAAGGATTACTATATCACCCGGAAGCGGACATTCACGTCTTACGTTTTCAGCAGGTGCCGCACCGATAACCGCACCGATTTCAAGACGTTTTGCAACGTAACCGTCGTGATAGAGTTCATCTACCTGACCAGTTGCAAGACCTATCTGGTTACCGTAAGAAGAATAGCCTGCCGCAGCAGTAGTTACTATCTTTCTCTGCGGAAGTTTGCCCTTGAGTGTTTCGCTTACGGGTTTAAGCGGGTCTGCCGCACCCGTTACACGCATTGCCGCATATACGTAGCTTCTTCCCGAAAGCGGGTCACGGATTGCACCGCCGATACAGGTTGCCGCACCGCCGAAAGGCTCAATCTCGGTAGGATGATTGTGTGTTTCGTTCTTAAAGAGAAGTAACCAGTCTTCTTCCTTACCCTCAACGTTTACCTTTATCTTAACCGTGCAGGCATTTATCTCCTCACTCTCATCGAGTCTGGGGAGTTTGCCCTGCGTCTTTAAAAGCCTTGTTGCAAGAGTTGCAATGTCCATAAGATTTATCGGCTTTGTTCTGCCGAGTTCTTTTCTTGCCGCAAGATATCTATCATACGCTTTCTGCAAATCAGCATCTTCAAAGCTTACGTTATCAATTGTAGTAAGGAATGTCGTATGACGGCAATGGTCCGACCAGTAAGTATCTATCATACGGATTTCCGTTATGGTAGGATCACGGTCTTCACTCTTGAAATAGTTCTGACAGAATGCTATATCGTCATCATCCATTGCAAGACCGTAATTCTTAACGAAATCGGAAAGTCCCTGCTTGTCAAGCTTGCAGAAACCGTCAAGCACCTCAACCTCAGTAGGAATTTCGTACTTCATTTTGAGTGTTTCGGGCTTTTCAAGCTTTGCTTCTCTGCTTTCAACGGGGTTTATAACGTATTTCTTGATAGTTTCAACGTCACTTTCCGACAATTCACCCTCAAGAATATACACTTTTGCCGTTCTTACGTCAGGTCTGTCAACCTGTGCAATAAGCTGGATACACTGCGCCGCAGAGTCAGCCCTCTGATCAAACTGACCGGGCAGAAATTCTACCGCAAACACATTGCCTTCAGCCACGAGTTCATCGTACGTATTATCTACCTGCGGTTCCGAGAAAACCGTGCCTATCGAACACTCAAAGAGTTCTTTGTCGATGTTTTCAACGTCGTATCTGTTGACTATTCTTACGTTTTCAAGAGCCTTTATGCCAAGAAGCGTTATTGCATCTTTTTTGAGTGCTTCCGCCTCGGTAGCAAACTCTTTTTTCTTTTCAACATAAATTCTGTATACCATATTCACACCTCACCTACCGAGAGCCTTAAGTGCACGTGCACCTATATCGCTTCTCTTGTATGAATTATCAAAATGTACTTTTTCTGACTGGGCATAAGCCGACTTTATCGCCTCTTCAAGCGTATTTCCCTTTGATACTACGCCGAGAACACGACCGCCTGCGGTGACAAGCTTATCACCTTCACACTTTGCACCTGCATAATATACTTCTGCTTTTAAGTCGTCATCTGTCGTTATTTCAAAGCCCGAGTCATATTTCTGCGGATAGCCCTTTGATGCCATTACAACGCAAACTGCATTTGCATCTTCAAATTCCACTTCACACTTATCAAGCGTTCCTTCACGGCACGCCATCATAACTGTAAGCAGGTCGCTTTTCATAAGAGGAAGCACAACCTGTGTTTCGGGGTCACCGAAACGGCAGTTGTATTCAATAACCTTGGGGCCGTTTTCGGTAATCATAAGACCGAAATAGAGACAGCCCTTAAACGTTCTTCCCTCAGAATTCATCGCATTGATTGTGGGAAGGAAGATATCCTTCATACAAATCTCTGCAACATCCTTTGTATAATAGGGGTTTGGAGCAACAGTGCCCATACCGCCGGTATTGAGACCTTCGTCATTATCAAGTGCACGCTTATGGTCCATAGATGAAACCATAGGCTTTACAGTCTTACCGTCTGTAAAGGCAAGCACCGATACTTCGGGACCTGTAAGAAACTCTTCAACAACAACCTTGCTTCCGCTTTCGCCGAACACCTTGTCCTGCATCATGGACTTTACGGCATCCTTCGCTTCTTCTCTCGTCATTGCAATTACAACGCCTTTACCGAGTGCAAGACCGTCAGCCTTGACAACGGTGGGCACGGGCGCTTCATCAATATAAGCAAGAGCTTCATCCATATCTGTAAAGGTTTTATACTTTGCAGTAGGAATGTTGTATTTTGCCATAAGGTCTTTCGAGAAAGCCTTGCTTCCCTCGATAATTGCCGCATTTGCATGGGGACCGAAGCATTTGATACCCTCTTTTTCAAGTGCATCAACACAGCCGAGTACCAGCGGATCATCGGGTGCAACTACTGCAAAATCAATACTGTTGTCTTTTGCAAATTTTACAATTGCATCAATATCCTTTGCACCGATATTCACACACTCAGCATCCTGAGCAATACCGCCGTTTCCGGGAAGTGCATATATCTTTTCTACCGATTTGTTTTCTTTTAACTTTTTAATTATAGCATGTTCACGGCCGCCACCGCCGACTACAATAAGTTTCATAAAATTCTCCTTAATGGTGGAAGAGGCGCATACCTGTAAACGCCATTGCCATACCAAACTTGTTGCAGGTTTCGATAACCTGGTCATCACGGACTGAGCCGCCGGGCTGTGCTATGTAAGTAACACCGCTCTTTCTTGCACGCTCGATATTGTCACCAAACGGGAAGAAAGCGTCTGAACCGAGTGAAACACCCGTTATCTTATCAAGATACTCTCTCTTTTCCTGCTTTGTGAGTTCTTCGGGACACTCTGTAAAGTAGTTCTGCCAATTTGCAAGAACGTCCTCACTGTCATCCGAGATATATACGTCAATGCAGTTATCTCTGTCGGGTCTGCCGAGTTCTGCCTTAAAGGGTAAGCCAAGCACTTTGGGATGCTTGCGGAGATGCCAGTTATCTGCCTTCTGTCCTGCAAGACGTGTGCAGTGAATTCTCGACTGCTGACCTGCACCGACACCGATAGCCTGACCGTCATACGCATAGCAAACGGAGTTTGACTGTGTATATTTGAGCGTAATAAGTGAAATTATAAGGTCTCTCTTAGCATCTTCCGTGAGAGTTTTGTTGTCGGTAACGATAGTTTCAAGCAGAGATTCATCAATCTTGAAATTGTTTCTGCCCTGTTCAAACGTAATACCGAAAACCTGCTTACATTCCTTTTCTTCGGGAACGTAATTTTCATCAATCTTGATTATGTTATAATTACCCTTTTTCTTGGACTTGAGTATTTCAAGTGCCTCAGGCTCGTATCCGGGTGCGATAACACCGTCGGACACTTCCCTCTTTATAAGCATTGCCGTCGTAACGTCACATACGTCGGAAAGTGCTATCCAGTCACCAAAGGAGGACATTCTGTCCGTACCCCTTGCCCTTGCATAAGCACATGCAAGCGGTGATTCGTCAAGACCTTCGATATCGTCAACAAAGCAGGCTTTTTTAAGGTCATCCGACAATTTCGTGCCAACTGCCGCAGACGTCGGACTTACGTGCTTGAAAGAAGTTGCACAGGGCATACCAAGCGCCTCTTTAAGTTCTTTTACAAGCTGCCATGAATTGAATGCATCAAGAAAATTTATGTATCCCGGTCTGCCACAAAGAATTTCAATAGGAAGGTCATTACCGTTTTCCATATATATTCTTGAGGGCTTCTGATTGGGATTACAACCGTACTTAAGTTCAAATTCCTTCATTTTAATCCTCACTTATTCTTATTTATAATTCTTTCCGCTACCTCTTTGCTTTCAAGATTTATGTATCTTACGCAGAGAGATATTTTGTTTTCATTATCAAGAACGTTCCACAGTTTATCTGTAAATTCGTCTATGCAGTTAACCGTCTGCACCTTTTCGGGTTCACCTTCAAATGAAGGAAGCGGATCACCGTCACACTGATACGTATGAATAAAATGTGCAAGACCTGCTACGGGTGCATAGTCATAAGTAAATCTGTTGCAATCGGTACCCTTACCGTCGTTATTCTTCAGAATACTCATCTTGTATTTGTAAGCACCGTCAAAGGTCAGCATTGCAGAAATTCTTGGAGTGAAATTCGGTGCATCAGGCTCAAACTCTCTTGTAAGAAGTGCATCTTCAAATGACTTGCCCTTTACGAGAAAATCGTAAATCGTATCCGTCTGGTCACCGTTGGTAACCACAACCGTATCACCGATATTTCTTACCGCATTGTAGATTATGAGTGAGGGGTCTGACAAAAGACTTTCATCAAATGCCTTTGTGTAAAGGTCCCCGTTTTCTCTCTTTGCAAACACCCTGTTGCGACTGTTTACGCTTCTGCCCATTATAAAATATGCCGCAACGACATTTTTACCGTCGGGAGTAAGACCTACCATTATACCTCTGCCGGGATAAGCATTTCCCGTCAAAGCCTTTTCAACGCTTATACACATATTATTTTTCCTTTCTTATTCCTGCTGACACGAGTTCAACCGCACGGGGCAGTATTTTCCATTCAGCCTGCTCCATAACACGTTTCTGTAATATTTCGGGGGTGTCACCTTTTTTTATTGCAACACTCTTTTGCAGTATTATTTCACCGCCGTCGGGAATTTCATTTACGAAATGCACCGTCGCACCCGTAACCTTTACACCGTATTCAAGTGCCGCCTCGTGAACCTTAAGTCCGTAATAACCTTTACCGCAAAATGACGGTATCAGCGACGGGTGAACGTTTATTATTCTCTTATCATATTTCGAGGTAAAATTTTCACTCAGTATACTCATAAATCCTGCAAGTACAATAAGCTGTACACCGCATTTTTCAAGTATATCAACGAGTTTGCCTTCAAATTCAGCCTGACTTGCACAATCCTTTTTAAGAACGGTATAGGTGTCAATTCCTGCCTTTTTTGCCCTTTCAAGAGCATAGGCACCGCTGTTATTTGAAATAACTGCAACTATCTCGCCGTTTTTGATGATGCCGCTTTTCTGTGCATCGATAATCGCCTGGAGATTCGTTCCACCGCCCGATACTAAAACTGCAATCCTTGTTAACATAAGATTACACCTTCATCGGAAGCAACAACTTCACCGAGAACGTATGCATCTTCGCCGTTTGCCTTAAGGATTTCAATAGCCTTGTCAGCATCCTCTTTAGCAACAACCACGCTCATACCAACGCCCATATTGAAGGTGTTGAACATATCTCTTTCGGGAATGTTACCCTGCTTTGCAATGAGTTCAAATATAGGAAGAACCTTAACGGCACTCTTTTCAATCTTTGCCGACATTCCCTTCGGGAGTGAACGGGGCATATTCTCAAAGAAGCCGCCGCCTGTTATATGTGAAACTGCCTTTACTTTTACTGCATCAAAGAGTGCAAGCATGGGCTTTACGTATATCTTGGTGGGAGTGAGAAGCGTTTCACCTACAGACTTACCGCCGAGTTCGGGAAGAGGCTTTTTGATGTCTGCATTTTCAACGTCAAACACCTTTCTTACAAGTGAGAAGCCGTTTGAATGAACACTGCTTGAAGGAAGTGCAATTATAATGTCACCCTCTGTAACGCTTTCTCTGTCAAGCACCTTTGACTTGTCAACGACACCTACAGAAAATCCTGCAAGGTCATATTCGTCTTCGGGATAGAAGCCGGGCATTTCAGCAGTTTCACCGCCGATAAGTGCCGCACCTGCCTGAACACAACCCTCTGCAACGCCTGATACGATTGACGCAATTCTTTCGGGAACGTTCTTACCGCAGGCAATATAGTCAAGGAAAAACAGGGGCTTTGCACCGCAACAGATAATATCGTTTACACACATTGCAACACAGTCGATACCAACCGTATCGTGCTTATCCATAATGAAAGCAAGTTTGAGTTTGGTGCCCACACCGTCAGTACCGCTGACAAGAACAGGCTTTGTAATACCCGTCATATCAAGTTCAAACAGACCGCCGAAACCGCCTATCGTAGAATCGGCACCTGCCGTTATCGTTTTTGCGATATGTGCCTTCATAAGTTCAACAGCCTTGTAGCCTGCCGTTATGTCAACACCTGCATTTTTGTAACTTTCACTAAAACTCTTCACTATTCGTTTCCTCCGTTTTTCGAAATTTTCTTGTCAAATTTACTTTTTTCCACGTTTTCGGGGATTGCCGTGGGGTATTTTTCATCAAAGCATGCCGTGCAGAAGCCTTTACAGCCTTCACCGCAGGCAATTTTCTTCGTACTTTCAAGACTTATGAAGCCAAGACTGTCAACACCTATTTTTTCCACTATTTCATCGTGTGTCAGGTTGCAGGCAATAAGCTTGTCCTTTGAATCAACGTCCGTTCCGTAGTAGCAGGGTGCTATAAACGGAGGTGCCGTTACCATCATATGTATCTCGGTTGCACCCGCATCCCTGAGAAGCTTTACAATTCTCGCACAGGTCGTACCTCTTACGATTGAGTCGTCAATAAGAACGACCCTTTTACCTTTTACCGTTTCATATACGGGATTGAGTTTTATTCTTACCTTATCTTCACGGGACGCCTGACCGGGTGAGATAAACGTTCTTCCGATGTATCTGTTTTTGATAAGACCAACGCCGTAAGGAATACCCGACTGTCTTGAATAGCCGATAGCCGCATCAAGACCTGAATCGGGAACGCCGATAACTATGTCTGCATCAACCGGATGCTCCATCGCAAGATATGCGCCCGCCTTGAGTCTTGCCTCGTGAACGCTTGCCCCGTCGATTACCGAGTCGGGTCTTGCAAAATAGATGTATTCAAATACACAGCTCGTCTGCTTTCTCTTTCCGCAATGGTCCTTTATGCTTCTGGGACCGTTTTTATCAAATATAAGTATTTCACCGGGTTCGATATCCCTGACAAGTTCTGCCCCCACTGCATGGAGCGCACAGCTTTCACTTGCAACGACGTAAGCGCCGTCATCACGGATACCGTAACAGAGCGGTCTGAAGCCTGCCTCATCCCTTGCCGCAATAAGTTTTGACGGTGACATAACAACGAGTGAATACGCACCTTCAAGTTTATTCATTGCACGGTTTATAGCCTCTTCAATCGAGGGTGCAGTAAGCCTTTCTCTTATAACTTCGTAGGCGATTACTTCCATATCACTCGTAGAATGGAAAATTGCACCTTCAAGTTCAAGGTCTTTTCTGAGTTTTGCCGAATTTGTCAGACAGCCGTTCTGTGCAAGTGCAAGCCTGCCCTTAACGTGATTTACAACCAGAGGCTGAGCGTTTTCAACTGCCCCCGTTCCTGCCGCACCGTATCTTACGTGACCGAGTGCCATATTGCCCATACCGAGTTTCTGCAGTTTTTTAGCTGTAAAAACGTCATTTACAAGGCCGTTTTCCTTGTGTGCCGTAAACAGACCGTCGTCATTGACAACTATACCGCAACTTTCCTGCCCTCTGTGCTGAAGTGCGAACAAGCCGTAATAAACGGAGGATGCCACGTCTTCCGTCTGTGTTGAAAAAATGCCGAATACACCGCATTCTTCCCTGAGTTTGCTCATAAAATCTCTCCCCTGAAGCTTATATAGAATACTTTGCTGAAATTTCTTTATCCTTTGCAAGCACTTTGTCTGCACCTGCTTTTCTTGCCTTATCAAGTTTTTCTGCAAGACCTTCATCCGTTACCGCCAGAATCTGAATTGCAAGAAGTGCCGCATTTGCCGCACCGTCAATAGCAACCGTTGCAACAGGCATACCCGAAGGCATCTGAACAGTTGCAAGAAGTGCATCAAGACCGTCAAGCGTTGACGACTTTACGGGAATTCCTATAACGGGCAATGTGCTTCCCGCAGCCATTGCGCCTGCAAGATGTGCCGCCTTACCTGCCGCCGCAATGATAACGCCAAATCCGTTATTTCTCGCATTTGCAGCAAATTCCTTTGCCTGAACGGGCGTTCTGTGCGCCGAATACACGTGCACTTCAGTGGGTACACCGTACTCTTTAAGAGTATCAATTGCCTTTTCAACAACCGGAAGATCGCTGTCACTTCCCATAATTACCGCTACTTTTTTCATAATTTTTATCCTTTCTTGATGACAAGTTTCTTTTTTATTGCAGAACGCCGTCCCCTCACAACCGAAATTGCAAATTAAAAAAGGGCATTCCTGTCCTATCATTTACAGGCCTGCCCAGACGGTCGACAATTATAATTTTCAGCTCCCCCATGGTTAACCCACTCATCCGTCAGTTGCCAAAAATCTGTTATTTAATATGTAGTATTATATCATTTTCTTACACAATCCGTCAATATTATACCTGTTTTTATTGCACAGATTTTTTTCGGTGCTGTCGCTTAGGGTATATTTTTACAAAAAAAGAGATACTCTTTCGAGTATCTCTTTTATTTAAGTTTAGAAGTTTACTGTAACGTGTCTTGTTACTACTTCTCCGCCATATTCTGACGCATCAAAGAATACGTCAAATTCTACGGGCTCTGTCGATGCCATTATTCTCCAGCTTCTTGCTGCCATCTTCTTAACCATAGCGTTATTTACGCTTGCGCTTACAGATTCAGCATAGTATTTACCAAAGCTTACGTATACGTTGGATACGCCTGCATTTGCCGTGATTATAATGTTATCGCCTTCTACCGTGTAGGTTGCTCTCTCTGTTGAGAATACAGGTGAGTATACTTCGTATTCCCAGTTGTCGTTGCCTTCAATCTGGTCATCCGTGAAGATAACTTCTACGTTATATACGTTTACTACTTCGCCTGCCGCATCCTTAACGGTTACGGTTACAGTACCGATATCGTATACTGGATCATAGAATCTTACCGCTGCATCGTTGAGTACCGTGTATCTGCCGAGGAGGTTTCTTGATACGTCAGTTACTTCAACGTATCCGCCACCTTCGAGATCCGTGATATCAAAGAGGAGGTAGATTGTACGGTTACTTGATATCGTTCTGATATCGTTGCCATACTGGTATACCCATGCGTCTGTAGTGTATCTTACTGCGTTGCCGAAGTCACCAACAAGCATAAATTCCGTTGTAAGACCGTCTGCCGACGTGATAACCATGGGAACTTCAAGCTTACCGAGACCGGGGTTGATTACAGTTACCATATTGCCGTCAAGAGTTACGTAATCCGACGTGCCTGCAAGTGCAACCGTTGCACCTTCGGGGAGACCGCCGAAACGTCCCTTGATTGAAGGTGTATCATGACCTGCTGCGTAAGCCGTAAAGATAAGCTTGCCATCTGCCACAACGTGTGAACCTCTGAGTGTCCAGTCGATAAGGTCTTCTGAAAGTTCAACTGCTACCTTGAGTACAAGGTTTTCAACTGCCTGATTGATTGCTGCCGCATAAGCGTCAACCGTTGCCTGTTCATCCTTGCCAAGACCGTATATTACCGCATCAATTGCTGCCTGTACTACTGCAGATGATGTATCCGTGTAGATTGTAAGGTCTGCAGGTACATTAGCAAGAGCTTCTTCTACTGCAGAATAGTCTGCCTTGAGCATAAAGTCGTTTGCAGTATAGGTGTACTCTGATGCCTTGTATACTCTGTCTTCAACAACTGCAAGCTTTGCTTCGTCGGAACCCTTTGAACTGTCGATTACGCAGAGTTCAAGATTTACTTCAAGATTCGGATTTTCCGCAAGAACTTCGGGTGTGAGGTACATTGCGCACTTGAAGTCTGCAACGCCTGAGCAGATGTATTCATACTGCTGTGCAGCGCCTGCTACACTGAGCATTACGGGGTATCTTACTGCATCTTCTACCGTCATGCCGTCAAGCGGAATCTTCCACCAGCCGAAGCTGCCGTAGTGACCTGCAAGATAGCATCCTGATGCATCAAATGTGCCGTTTTCAAGGCCTGATACCGTGATTACGAAGTCTGCATACCAGTCTGCATACGGGCTTGCTGCACCTTCTGCTGCGCTCTGGTCTGCAATAAACTGCATTACGAAGCTCAAAGGCATATCAACGGTGTTATCACCGCCACCGAATACAGTATAATCACCTGCGGATACCGTAACTGCACCGAGGTTATTAACCGTTGCTGTGGGTGCTACGCCTACTACGTACATATCATTGAAATCAGCGATTGCCTTGTAGCCGTCTGCAACGTATGCTTCGTCAATATTGTCGAAGTACGTACCGCCTGTTACGGTTATCGTGCCTTCGCCGTAGAATGAACCTGAATGAGCTTTGAGGAACGTACCACCGCTTACGTTTACAACTGCATCTGCTGCTGTATCTACGTTAAAGCCGTTGTAGTTATCCTTACCGTTAAGTGTACCGTCGGTAATTGTCGTAGTACCGTCTGCCGCCCATATAACGTGTGACGTTATACCTTCAATACCGTTGTTTGTCAACGTACCGCCTGCAACAGTTAAGTCACCATAGTTTATAACCGTTGTGTGAACGGACTTTACTTCACCGTTGTTTATCGTTGTCGTACCGTGGTTGTTTACTGCCGGTGTGAAATCACATACGGTTTCAATAACACCGCCGTTCATTTCGAAGGTAGCGCCTGCTTCAACCTGTACGGTTGTTGCATCGAAACCACCATTTGCAACGAGGTTATCGTCTTCGTATGTTGTTGCAATCTTACCGTCGTTAAAGGTAGCCTTGCCTGCTTTTACATATACAGCCATACCGCCGTTGCCGTCAATCGCATTGATTGTACCGCCGTCGATAATCATTTCGCCGTAGTTGTAGTTACCACGTGCATTGATTGCACCTGTTCCAACGCCGTCCTTGATTGTAAGCTTGCCGTAGTTTTCAAATGCATAGAGGTGGTTTGTCGTGCTTCCTGCATTATAGCCGACGTCGATTGTCTTGCCGTTAAGGTCAAGAACAACTTCCTTTTCTGCTGCAACAACGATTGTTTCGTCGAGAACTACGTCCTTAAGAAGAACTACTTCACCGCCTGCTGCTACTGCTTCTGCGAGTGTTTCGTATTCTACACCGTCTGCCGTTGCTACTGCCTCTATCGGCACATCCTTGAGTATTACGTCGCCGTCTTCAACAACAAGTTCTACACCTTTGCCATTGATAAGTGTAATTGAGGCTGCTGTAAGACCGCTCTTTGCCGTACCGTCAATAACAGTTACTGTGTTGCCTGTGAAATCAGAAGCATCAATCGTGATTGTGCCTGTGCTGCTGAACATATCAAGTATCAGTTTAGCATCAGCAGTAAGATTGATTGCACCTTCACTTACCCAAGCCTCGTTACCGCCTGTTAAATCGAGTGTCGCACCGTCAATGTTAATTGTACCGGTGTTGCCGCCGTGTGAACTCATAATCGGATTGTTTACCTTCATCACAGCGCCGTTTGTAAGAGTAAGTGTACCGCCGTTTGCAAATGAACCGCCGATTGTTACGTTTGAATTATCAACCGTCATATTTGTGCCTGCATGCCAGAGTTCCATATGGCTTGCCGTTGTCAGCACGCCGTCCTTAACGTTGATATTAAACGTAGGTGTAAGGCTGTAGCCTGCTTTCGTTAAGGTTGTAACGAAATTGTTTGTAAATTCTGCAATACTGTTTGTGAAATTGAAATTAAATTCACCTGTAGCAGTAGAGTTTTTGCTTGTACTTGAACCGTATGAAACGTATGCGTTGTTTACATTAAGTTCAACACCGTAACCGTCACCGTTAAATGACAAGCCGTTAGGTACGTACATTGACTTTTTGGTTGTTGTCTTATCGGCTGTCTTTGCATCTGCAATATCGCCTTCAACGTCAACCACGTTTCCGTAGGAAATAACCGCACGGCCGGTATTTGCTGTCAAAGAAGCATCCTTGCCGATTGAGTACTTGTAGTTGTAATAGCCGAAGTCTAACTGTTCATCAAGAACTGCATCGCCGACTATTTCAATTGTTTCGCCGTTTGCTGCTGCAACACGGGCTTCTTCAAGCGTTTCGAATTCAACGCCGTTAACAACTGCAACGGGATGGAATTCAACTACGCCGTATACGCCGTCTGTTACCTTGAGTATATAACCCTTGGGAACGTTGCTTGTAAGAACTGTCGATTCACCCTTGAGTGCTGCTGCTGAGATTGCAACTTCTACAGGCCACTCTGTTGACTCTGCCGTTACGGTGAGATATACATTACCGTTAAGTGATGCATTTTCGCCTACCGTAAGTGAACCTGTGTTTGCATTCTTATTGGGATCCTGCATCCAGATTGACTTGTTTGCACCTTCAATCGTACCGCCGTTTACCGTAAGAATGTTGTCTGCTTCAGTACCGTTTAAGAACTGACGGATTGCACGGTATGTTGACTTAACCGTACCGCCGTTGATAACGGTTTCAGCATATGTGCCCTTACCGTTTGTGAGGTTATCTATACCGTAAGCCATATCAGTACCGCCGAGATGCTCGATTGTACCGCCGTTTACGATAAGCTTACCGCGCTGGTTGGAAATTACTGAAGAGTATGAACCCCAGTCACGATCGTTTGTTGCAACGAGTGTGATTTTACCTGTGCCTACAGTATCATTTACTGTGAGCTGTGCACCGGTGTTGACGTTGATAAGACCGTAGTTCTTGGTCGTGTTGTCCGTACCTGTAACCGTCTTACCGTTAAGTTCGAGAACGATGCTCTTACCGTCAACCGTAACGCTTTCCGTTGTTTCAACGTCTGCGATAAGTGTTACGGTATCACCGTCTTCTGCACCGTCAAATGCAGCTGCAAGTGATGAGTAGTAATCTTCACCAACCGTTGCTACGGGGTAAAGAACGAGTGTGCCGTCAACGTAAATTTCAGACTTGCCTGAGATGTTGAGGAGATCCTTGATGTCGCCGTTAGAATTTGTTGAATTTGTTACTTCAACAGTTGCACCAACAGCATGGATACCGTCCTGATATACGTCATCCGGATTTGCACCGTCAACGTCAAACGTACAATTCTTGATTTCTGCATCAAAATACGTACGGATTACGCCGTATGCGCCGTTGTCCTTGAAGGTACAGCCGTCAAATACTGCGCTTGCGGGTGAACCGCTCATTGCAGCCCAACCGATAATCGTACAATCTTTATAGAGAAGGTTCGTACCTTCCGATATACCGTCAAAGTGGAGCGCGTAAACGCTTGTTGCTTCGAAGGTTACGTTTTCGAATACGAGGTCGCCCTTAGCGTAAGCCCATCTCTGTGCGTTACCGCCCTTGATGTGAAGATTCTTCAATGTGAGGTTTTCAAGTGTATTTGAAAGCGTGCCTTCGAGAAGAACTTCACCTTCACCGACAACCGTGATACCTGCCTTCATAGCCGGTACTGCATAAGTACCTTCCATAATAGTTACGGTATCGCCTGCCTGAGCTGCCGTCATAGCCTCATCAAGCGTGCGGTAGCCTGTTGTACCAACGTAAGCAACTGCACCCATAAGGTTGCCGTCAATAACTACGTCGTTTGCCTCGAAATCAGCTGAGTCGAACATATCTTTTACTGAGCCGTTTGCAACGGTAGTATTATCAACGTTTACTACAGCCTTGTCTGCCGCGATATCGATGAGATAGCCTTCATCGAAGGTACAATCTGCGATGTCTGCTCCCTGATAGAGACGCATACCTGCATAGTTGCCCTTGTTGAAGTCAGAGCCTGTCATCGTAACCTTGCCGATTGATGCAGCAAAGCTTACCCAGCCCGTCACTTCACAGTTGTCGATTACGACTTCACCGCCTGCAGAGCCGTCAAAGTGAATAGCATAAGAACTTGTTGCAGTGAACTTGCTATCCTTGAAGGTTACCTTACCTGAGGTGTAGCTCTGATACATAACCTGAGGACCTGTGATGTCGCAAGCCTCGATAACTACGTCTTTTGCATTGATCTGGAGAGCCGTTCCGCCACAGTCAACGGTAAAGCCCTTGACGGTTACACCGTCTGCCTTTATTGCAAGCTGACCATTGATAACAACGTCTGCACCGTCTGCCGCCACAAGCGTTACAGCCTTGTTAACAACAACGTCGCCTCTCTGTTCGAGTGAATTTACGACAATCGTATCACCCGGAACAGCAGCTTCGATTGCCTTTGCGATTGAATAGTAGCCTGTCGTGCCTATGTAAGCAACGGGCTGTATTTCTACTACTTTGTACCACGTTGCACCGTCAACCGTAGTTTCCTCTGCACCGTAGCCGTCTGCAATGTAAACTGAATTGGGCCTGAAGCTGAAGGTACCGCCTGAAATTGCGATAGAAGCGCCTTCCCAAGCGTAAATCGGGTAGTAATTGGTTGCATAAACCGTACCGCCCTTGATGTAAGCGTTACCTGCGCCTGCAGCAACTGCATAATCGCCTTCAACCTTACCGCCTTCCATAACGAACTCACTTGTTGCGTTGTTGAGGTAAACGGTGTATGAAGCTGCCTTTACGTTACCTGCCTTGAGTGTAACTTTTGCATCTAAAATATCGATTGCAAAGTTGCCTGTTGCAACTACTGCACCCGTCTGTTCAGCACTGCTGTCAACGATAATGAGGTCGCCGCCTTCAACGCTGAGTACAGACTTGTCGCCCGTGATAGTCTTGCCGTTAAGGTCAAGTGTCACGTTTGCTTTTGTTGAAGCAACGGATTCTGCAAGAGTGATATCTGCAAGAAGAGTTACCTTTTCGTCCTGATCTGCTGCTGCAAATGCTTCTGCAAGTGTTGCATAGCCAAAGTTCATAACAACCGGATAGGGTCCTGTAAGAACTGTTTCCGTTGTGTAAGCAACTGCACCTTCCTTAACCGTCCACGTGCCGTCGCCATTGTCCTGAATGTAGTGCGTTTCGGGAACTACAACTTCGTTAATCCACTTCTGACGTGTGATGTTGAAGTTGAACGTACCGCCGTTAACGACTGCATAACTGTCGCCTGCACCGCCTACGTTGAATATCCAGGGTGCATTTTCATTGTCGATATTTCCGAGAGTGAAGGTACCGCCGTTAATGGTAACACCACTCTGTGTACTATCGTAGAGACCGGGTGTTGTACCCTTGCCTGAATAGATAATTGAATCGGAAACCTTATCTGCTTTGTAAGTACCGTTTTCAACCGTAAGAGTGGAGGTTGCATCGTAATTTACGAGAAGTCCGTAAACGGTTGTTCCTGCCGTAACGTCAACGGTACCGTTACCCGTAAGTGTAAGGTGACCGCCGTTTTCGGTTGAGAATACGCCGACGAGCATTGAGCTGCCGTTATACGTACCGCTTATGGTCTTACCGTTCATATCAACGGTAACTGACTTGCCTTCTACCTTGTAGAGAGTGTTGTACTTACCGCCGAGAGTATTTATCTTTTCTTTTGCGATGTCGATATCGTTAATAAGAACTACCGTATCGCCGTCCTGTGCAGCATCAATTGCCGCCTGGATTGATTTATACTTTGCGCTGCCAACCGTTGCAACGTAACCGCTTGCTACGATGTAAGCAAACTTTTCAGCTTCAAATTCTTCTGCCGTATCGCAATACGTTGCATTTTCATCAGCATTACCGATGAATTCAAGTGAAGATGAAGCACCCGTGTACATGCAATCGATAGCCGCCGTCACGTCAGGTGCATATTCACGTGTACCTGCAGGATAACGGTAGTCATACGTAGGTGTTACGTCGACAATGTTACCGATAAACTGACCTGCATAGCCTGCACCGTTGTTCTTAACGGTACCTGAAGCAGTACAGTTGTTGTATACACCACGGCTTGCTGAGCCTGCGAAAGCACCTGTATCAGCATTTCCGCCTGCAATTGCAGTAACGTTGCCTGATGCAGAGCAGTTTGTACATACTAAGTACTTTGAAGCAGAGGGAGTGCCTGCAACCGTAGCTGAGCCGATAAATCCACCTGCGTCAACGTTTTTCGTGTAAATTTCAACGTCTGCCGAACAGTCTGTAAGGAAATGGCCCATCTGACCGAGGTCGTGGTTCCAACCGAGGTTTCCGTAGAAACCGCCTGCATAGCCACCTGTTGTTACGCCTGTTACGTCAATCATACCTTCTGTATGACAGTTTGTAGCGCTTGTGTGTGAGCCGGGCCACGTAACAAAGCCTGCCACTTCAGCCCTGCCTGCAACAATAAAGTTAATGCCCGTTACGTCACAGTCTACAAATTTAACGTTGTTCCAGCCTGTCTGGGTATGAGGAACAAAACCGCCGACACCAAGGTCACCCGTGCTGTTGGCATTTACCTTGAAGCCCTTAACGTCACAGTTGGTAAAGGTTGTGTTTGTGCGGACGGAACCAATAAAGCCACCGATACAAGGACCGCTTGCTGTATCGGGTGCGTTAACCACGAAGTTTTCAACCGAGCAGTCGGTGCAAGCACCGCTGTTTACATAGCCAGTGAAACCGCCTATAAGCCAGTCTGCGTTCTTATCTACGTCGATAGTGATGTTCTTAACGTGAACGTTGGTAACGTTTGAGTTAAGATAACGTGTGAAACCGCCGAACTGACCCGAAGCGGGAACCGTACCCTTGACACCGTCAAGCGTAAGATTGCTTACGGGACCTTTGATTGTCTGGAAGAAGCCCATCTTTCCGCTTGCGTTGGGAACGTATGTAAGGTTGCTGATTGTATGTCCCTTACCGTCGAAGGTACCGTAGAAGTTAACGGGGAACCATTCGCCCCATGCAAAGTTGATATCAGCACCGAGAACTACGTATTTATCCTGATACGTGTTGCCTGCTTTAGCCTCTGTATCGAAGTAAAGAAGTGAGGCAACGCTGTCAATTACGTAGGGGTCAGTTTCTGTACCTGTACCCTTGAGACTTGTCATATTTACAGCGCCTGCATTTGCCATTGCTGTCTCTGCATCTGCACTGAGGACGTTGTCTTTAAACAATGAATTTACTTTGCTTGCATCGTTGAATACGAGGTTATTTATCGTATTGTTTTCGATTGTTGCCGTAGCACCGTTATAAACCTTGAATCTTTCCGTACCGAAATCGTTACCCGAAATTTCGCCCGTTGCAGAATTCGTTACGTTAACCTTACCGCTTACAACCGTGTTATCCTTAAAGGTTGTGTTACCGCGGAGGTAAATTGCATACTGACCTGCAGCCGTATTAAAGTGGTTGCCAGTAACTACGAGATTGTCTCTTTCGGTTTCGTTATAGATTGCCGAACCGGTTGTATTGAAGGTACAGCCCGTGATTGTGATATCGCCTACACCGGGGAGTATGCCTACACCACCGTTAAAGGTTACACCACTGATTGTACCCGAAGTCAGACCGATACCGCCGGTTACGCCTTCAGCATAGTTGATTGTAAGATCCTTAACGTTAAGGTTCGTAGCGTCGTAGAAAAGGCGGTTGCCGTTAGTTGCCGATTCAATGGCATTTACCGTAAGGCTGTGTCCCTTACCGTCGATTGTAAGACCGTCGATTGAAATGGTGATAATCTGACCCGAGCCTATGTGGAGAGTCTCAGAAATCATAACCCACTCATCAACAACTACGTCGTCAACGAGTTCAACCGTACCTGCAGGTGCAGCTGCCACGATTGCTTCCTGAATATCGCTGTATTCAACACCGTTAACTTTTGCAACCGTTACTGCATTAACGTCACCAACTGTAACGTTACCCGTTACGGTGCCTGCAGTAGTGTTGTTTACCGCAACGTCCACCTTTACGGTTGCCGTGTCGGCAACAGAAAGATTTTTGTTGTCGCGAAGTTCAATTGTCGCTTCACCCATTTCTGAGATTTTAACAACAGAGTTACCGCTGATAACGAGGTCACCGTGCTGTGCGGTGATACCGCGTCCCGTACCGCCTGAGATAGTTACCGTAGAATCGTCAATCGTAACTGCCGAACGGTTGATACCGTGTTCAACCGCATCTTCAACAGTAAATGAAGAATTGTCGATAACCGTCGTTGCATGCACGATACCGTTAACGTTCTTACCGTATACGGTAGTGTCCGTAACGTCAACAGTTGCAGTGCTTTCATTAGCATATACTATATAGCCTGCACTGTATTCGTTGTCACGGATGTCAAGTTCTGAGCCAATCAGGTCGAGGTTTGCACCCATACCGAGATGGAATACACAGTAGCCCTTGATTCCACCGTCAGCAGATGACACCTTAACGTCGTTTACGACGAGCGTCTTGCCTGCATTGACCATAAAATATCCGTCACATACCTGAACGTCATCCTTACCTAAAACAATGTTACCGTTTGTAACGGTTACATTACCAAAGGTGGAATTCTCAACGTTCACGTAGAGCGTTTTGCCGTTCAGGTCGATTGTAACACCGTCCGGAACGGAGATTTTGCTGTCCATAACAATGTCTGAATCAAGCAAAACCGTTTCACCGTCTTTAACGTTTGTAAACGCCGAACAGAAAGCATCTGCAGTTGCAACCGCAATCACATTGCTGTCATCAGCGAAAACGTTAAAGGTCATTGTGCTAAATACCATGCAGAATGCAAGTAAAATAGCCACAATTCTTTTGAGTTTCATAGATTTCCTCCTTAATTTTTTCACACAGAATCCGTCTGTGCATCGGACAGAGATGTTTTACTATTTATACGGTTCTCTGTTACGCCGTGTAAATACGTTATAAAGAGGACAAAATCCCCTTTCAAAGCATACAATTATTAAAAGGAGGAAAGTCCTTAAACGCAAGGAGAGAAAGCCTGACGTAAATTGTATGCTTTGAAAGAGGAGGAAGACTTTTGAGACTTCCTGCCTCTTGCGAGGGTTAATCAAAACAGTTTATTTGAAAAAACGTCCTATCAAAGGAATGCTTTTTATGTATAACCGTTTTAATTCTTTTTTCCAGTATCGGTACTCACGCTCACTGTCGCTGCGTCCGATCTCCATCTTTATGTAATCTCTGCGTTCTTTGAACGGGAGATATGCATTTATGAAAACAACAATAAATATGACTAAAATCACAAATACTGCTATTGCAATCATTGTTTCTGTAAAAAAACGTGGGGATGTGCCGTATTCCAAGGGTTCTTCTCTCTTTCTCTTATTACCGTTGTTTACAAAACTTCCTCACCGCGAAGATGAGCAAGAAGTTTCTGTTTTGCTGTTTTTTTATCGTTTTCGTGGCCTTCGCCCGTAAAAACCGTCAAAAGTTCATTCCATTCCTCAATCGTAGCAAGCCCGCTGGGCACACGCTCTTCAAGAGAATTTGCAAGTTTTTCTTTCCGTTCCTGTGACAACGCTTTTAACGCCTCTGCATTTTCACATTTTGTCACAAGTAATATCGCACTAAGCAGTTCCATAGTTCCTCCTTTTGCTGTTTACGTTATTTTCGAGTCGCCTGAGCACTCGGTCATAGAGGTTTTCAAGAAGCATCTGCGTCTTGTCCCTGTCATCCCACAACACGTAGTCTATGACGTACGCTATTATGGAATAAATGAAGGTTTCTGCCTGAATATGCGGACAACCGATAATTTCCATCAGTTTTTGTGCAAATCTTTCGTACAACAGACGAAAATCCTTGGCTTTTTCCCTCATACGCTCACCGTACAGCGGACTCATCGTAATCTGTACCGCAAGTCGAAGTTCGCGCTTGTACTTGTCAACTTCGTCAAGAAGTGTGTCGAAGTATGCTCGTATGTCATCGGTGTGACCGACGGTATATTCAAAAAGTGCGTTTACAACCTTTGAGATACCGTATTTTCCTGCGCTGATCCATATGTCATCCTTGTTTTCAAACCAATAGTAAAGACTGCTCTGTGCAAGCTTCTGCTCCCTGCATAAATCACCGATGGAGGCATTTGCAAGACCAGTCCTCAGAAGATAATCCCACGTTGCCGTGATAATCGCCTGTCTTTTGTCATTAACATTGTACCTGTCCATGATAACTAAGCCCTTTCTAAGAATTGAATTCGTTTGTAACGATCATTACCTGTAATGAGCATTACAAACGGCTGTAAAAAAAATGTGCCTGCTACATAATCGAAATTATGTGGCAAAGCAAAAACCACATATTCGAAATTATGTGGGATGATATACATATCTTTAGGGTAACAATGTATCATATCAAGGAGTGTTTGTCAATGATTTCGCTTATATTTATAAAAAATTTTTCTTATATAATAAGGAAGGCACAACGAAACAGACCGGTCAGACGAAATTGATATTGCCCGGTCTTATAAGTCTGCTTTAAATTTTGCGTTTAACGGAAATTTCCCTAAAATCAAATAAATAAAGTGTCTTTGCCTGCAACATAATTTCGATTATGTGGTATTTTTATATCTATAGCCTTAAAAGTCCCAGTTCCTGTATCTGACGACAATGTACGTCATACGTCTCCATAGTATAGATGCGTGTGGTATTTACACTCGAATGTCCGAGGATATCTGCAAGACGTACTATGTCTTTCCGGATGGAATAAAAAGTGCGTGCAAACAAGTGCCGCAGATTATGCGGGAATACCTTTTCCCGACTGACCCCTGCACTTTCACAAAGTGCTTTCATCATCTTCCATATCGTGCTTCTGTCAAGCGGTTTGCCCGTTCTCGTTACGAATACGGGGCCGCTTGTTATTTTTTGCTCCTTTGCATATTCCTTAAGCATTCTGCAAAGTTCCTTCGGCAGAATCACGACTCGCATTTTACCCTTGCAATTTATTGTCGCTTTACCTGCCTTCACCGCCTCTGCCGTGATAGCCGATAATTCCGACACCCTGATTCCGCTGCTGCATATCGTCTGCATAAGATAATACAGCCTGTCATCCTTCTTTTCCGTGGCGGCTGAGAGAAGCCTCTCGTATTCCGCCTTTGTGAGTTCCTTTGACCTTTCTGCAAAAATCTGTTTCTGGATTTTGAGCATTTTCACCTTTAAGCCGTGCCACCCGTTAAACTCAAAAAAGCTGTTGAGTGATGACAAAACAGAATTTACCGATGCCGGCATATAATTCTCCTTAAGGTGCTCTTTGTACCGCAGGACTGTCATTTTATCAAGTTCACAGCCCGTCAGCCATACAAAGAATGCTGTTACGTCACGTATATATTTTTCTAGTGTTGCGGAGGACTTTTCCTCCTCGATAAGATAATGCCTGAATTTCTGGATCAATTCTTTAGTTAGTCTCATAATTAACAACTCCCTTTCGATTTGATACTTATATTGTACCACTAAATGCAAGTTATATAAGAGTTGTCAACGATTTGCATATATACGGCCGCTGTTCGTGCAATATTAACACTTTGTTTTATTGTTAAAATTCGGTTTTCGTGGTATAATATACCGAAACACATTAAAAAGGATGTTTTTTGATGAACGCTAAATCGATATATAAATTTTTAGCGGCAATTTTAAAAGCCGTATATCCGAAAATTACGGCCGTCGGGACAGAAAATATACCCGATGAGCCTGTTATAATCGTAGGTAATCACTGCCAGATTCACGGCCCGATTGCCTGCGAATTTTATTCACCCGTAAAACGTCGTACCTGGGTTGCCGGTGCAACGACAAGTCTTAAAGACGCTCCTTCATACGCCTACGAGGATTTCTGGTCGCAGAAGCCGAAGTGGCAGTTGCCCTTTTTCAAAATGGTGTCGTATATTGTATCACCGCTTTTGGTGCTTATCAACAGTAATGCGCAAACTATTCCCGTTTACAGAGATAAACGTATCCTCTCAACCTTTAAACGCACCGTTTCCTGCCTTGAAAACGGGGAAAGTATCGTCATTTTTCCCGAGCACGACGTAAAATGCAACAACGTAATTTACGATTTTCAGGACAGATTTATCGACGTTGCGAGGCTCTATTACAAAAAGACGGGTAAAAAGTTATGCTTCGTGCCTCTTTACATAGCGCCCAAAATGAAAAAAATGTATTACGGCAAGGGTGTTTACTTTAATCCCGAGGCGGTTATAGAGGATGAGCGAAGAAGAATTTGCGATTATCTTATGAATGAGATAACCGCTATCGCACGCTCACTTCCGACACACACCGTCGTGCCGTACAGAAACATTCCAAAAAAATATTATCCGACAAACAAGGAGGTCGGGAAATGAGAAAGCCCGTGGTCGATTACAGAAACTTTCGACTGTCAAAAATAAATACACCCGAATTCTCGCATTTAAAATACCTTCTCGGCTGGGTAGGTTATTTTATACTTTATCTGCTTACTGAAAATTTAATTCCGAGGGAAAACTGTCACGTCGTTCACAGCGTTGTTGACGATTTAATCCCCTTTTGTGAGGTTTTCGTAATCCCCTACGTTTTCTGGTATGTACTCGTGGCGGGAAGCCTTCTTTGGTTTGCCCTCTACAACGTTGACGGGTTTAAAAAACTTTCCACCTATATAATAATCACGCAGATAATCGCAATGACGGTGTATATCATATTCCCCAACTGCCAGAATCTGCGTCCCGAAGTTTTTGCAAGGGATAACATCTTTACAAAGCTCGTCGGTTTGATATATACTGTTGATACAAGCACCAACGTATGCCCCTCTTTACACGTGGGCTACTCGCTTGGAATACTCTCGGTATGGCTGAGGGAAAAAACGGCGTCAAAGGCTGTCAAAATCTTCGTTGGCGTCACCGTTTTACTCGTTTGTATGTCGGTTACGTTTATTAAACAGCACTCTTTCGTTGACGTTATTGCCGCCATCCCCATGTGCCTTATTGCAGAGTACATCGTTTTTTACAGGAGGAAGAAATGACGGATACAAAAAAAGAACTTTTGCGTTCACTTAAATTCACGCTTTTCTCGATAAGTGCAGGGCTTATACAGATTGTAAGCTACACACTTTTTATGGAGGTTTTCCACCTCGTACCGTGGGTATCCTACCTCATTTCGCTGACACTCTCGGTCGTGTGGAATTTTACCTTAAACCGCAAGTACACCTTCCACTCGGCAAACAACGTGCCCGTTGCAATGCTCAAGGTTCTGGCGTTTTACCTCGTATTCACGCCCCTTTCGACGTGGTGGACGAAGGCACTCACCGAGGCAGGCTGGAACGCCTATCTCGTTGAATTTCTCACAATGCTTGTAAACTTCGTGACCGAATTTTTATTCCAGCGCTTCGTTGTTTTCAGAAACAGCATTGATACGGCAAAAAAATAATTTACATAAGGAGAATAAATATGAATATTACTCACGATTTTCACGTTCATACGGTTATATCATCCTGCGGTAAGGAATCTGCAACGGTTGAAAACTATATGCGTATTGCAAAGGACGTAGGTCTTACCAAAATAGGCTTTGCAGATCATATGTGGGACTCTGCAATCGAAGGTGCTTCACGTTGGTATGCACCCCAGGATTACGAGCACGTCGCACAGATTAAATCCGAAATCGAAAAGTATAAAGACAGTGCAACCAAAATCTATTTCGGCTGCGAAGGTGAGTACGACTATCCCCACCGCGGTGTTGCAATGACCGAGGAAACGGCAGAAAAGTTTGACTTCATCCTCATCCCCCATTCACATACGCATATCACCATGCCCAAGGACTATTATGAGCCCTATCAGAAGTGTATTGACTTTATGGTACAGGCGTATGAGGACATCATTAACAGCAACGTAAGCCGTTATATCACGTCTATGGCACATCCCTTTATGGCCTGCAAGTCGCCCTACGACAACCGCATTTTAATGCCCCTCATCCCTGATGATACGTACAGAAGGCTCTTCTCAAAGACGGCTGAAAAAGGCATTGCACTCGAAATTCAGACGCCCTGCTTTGCACGTGACCTTGAGCCTGATGCTGTTGCAGGTCAGCATACTTTGATAAGAATATACAGTATGGCTAAGGAAGAAGGCTGTAAATTCACCTTCGGAAGTGATGCACACAACACCCTCGCATATCCGCATATCGAAATCGCAAACAAGGTTGCCGACCTTCTTAATCTTAAAGAAGACGACCTTGCCCCCATCGTAAGATGAAAAAGCTGATTTTTTCAGGGATACTTGCCGTATCCCTGTTTTTATTCATAATCTCGTTTTCCATTGCCCTGCCCATATACGTGCGCCCCTTTTACTATGCGCATATCGGGGCTATGGACCTGCCGTCACAAAGCGGTTTTTCAAAAAGCGAGATAAAAGAGGCGTATGACGGCGTGCTCGACTATTTAACGTTCGGCAAGGAATTTGATACGGGCGTTATGGCACATTCGGCTGAGGGCAAAGCACATTTTGCCGATTGCAAGGCGTTATTTACGCTCGATACGGTCGTGCTGATTGCGTCCTCACTCTGCCTTGCGGTTTTATTCGCACTGAGAAAGAGGATTAAAGTGTGTAAAGCAGTCCCCTTTTACACGGCGTTGTCAACCGTTGTATTGCCCGTTGTAATCGGTCTGCTTGCAAGCCTTGACGTCAATAAGGCATTCATTATATTCCACCGCATATTCTTTCCGGGTAAGGACAACTGGGTTTTCGACCCCCGTTATGACGAGATAATTTCGGTGCTGCCGATGGGTTTTTTCGTAAACTGCGGTATTCTAATAGGCGCAAGCGTTTTGCTTTTATCGGTTGTAATTATGGTATTAAATAAAAAAGGACTTCGCTGACGAAGTCCTTTTTCATTATACAACGTCAATAATATTTATATCTTGTTGTTTAGCATATTTATATGTCTGAGCTGCCCCACCCCATGTAAATTTTACATAGCATATTGCATATGTGGAATTATTGACAAGGTATTTATTCCGAGCAGGAATCGCTGACTTAAAATAATATTTTTCAAACCCATACGGATATATTATTTCATCAAAGATTTCTTTATTGTAAACATTAAAACTAAGATACGGGATAACCAATATATTCCGTATATGAGGATATTTCTTTTTCAACTCATAAACAACACCTGCACATAACCTGTCAAATCTGCCCATACCGCCTGACATAAAAATATATACCCCTTTTTCTATTAGTTTTATAATTTCTGCACGAACCTGTTCCTGTGATACGTCTAAACATTCATTGTGTCCTATAAAAGTTGCTGTATGTTCTCTCATTTACGCCTCCTTCGGCTATGCATAGCCCAAAAGTAGTATGCGTAGCCTATAATGATTAAAAAAATAGGCTACCCTATATAAAAAAGGGGTAGTTTCTATGAGTAATGTTCAGTCACCGCTCTGTCAGGCGGTAAAAAACAGAATATTATGTTTATGCGACGAAAGGGATTTAACAATAAACGCTCTGGCAACCGTTGCAGGTCTGCCACCCTCATCAATAAAGAATATTCTTTACGGAAAAAGCAAAAATCCCAAAATTGCAACAATCAAAATTATATGCGACGGACTTAATATGCAGTTAAAGGATTTTTTCGACTCCCCGGAATTCGAGAACCTTGAACAAGAAATCAAATAAACCCATACGGCAGGTGATAAAACACCTGCCGTATATTTTTTACCTTAATTCCGAATTCCTAATTTATTTTTACCGTTTCCCAGAGGGTGTTGATGTAATCAAGCATATCTGTGTCGAGATTTCTGTAAGCGTAGGTGTTATACAGTTCGGAGAAGTTTTCTATCTCGGGATATAAAACCTCTATTACGTCCTCGCCCATATCCTCAAGATACGTTTCGTTTTCATAAACTATCCTGTTGGGTGATGCGTAGTAGGTGTACTCGGCATTTGCAATTGCCGGCTCCTCCGACAGCATATAGTTTATGAATATCTCCGCAAGTTCTTTATTCTGCGAGCCCTTGGGAATACACATAGCGTCTATATAGAAATTGGTGCGCTCGGGATAGTAGAACTGCAAATCGACGTCGCCTGCCTGATTGTCAGCCATCGTGAAATAGTCACCCGCATAGTAGGCGCCGATTGAGGCTTCGCCCGATTCCATGAGGTTGAATATTTCATCCATTACCTGACCGTAGCAGAGCGGACGCTGGGTGAGAAGTTCGGCACGAGCCGTCTCCCAAACCTCTTTATCGGTTGAATTTACATCTAAACCGAGTTTGTACATCGCCGTACCGAATGTATCACGCGAGTTGTTAAACTGCAGAATGTCACCCGAATACTTTTCGTTCCACATAAGGTCCCAACCGCCCGTATCAGTCTCATCTACAACATTAGCATTGTAGATTATGCCGATTATGCCGTAGGCGTAGGGCACGGAGTAGCGATTGTCCTTATCGTAATACAGACCCCTGAAGTTTTCATCTATATTTGAATAGTTGGGAATGTTGTCAAAATCAAGTTCTTCAAGCATACCCTCATCCGCCATACGAGCAATCATATAGTCGGACGGGATGATAACGTCGTAACTTACCGCACCGCTTGATATCTTGTTGTACATATCCTCGTTTGAGGTGTAGGTGTCGTAATTTACGACCATTTTAACGCCGTAGGTTTCTTCGTACCACTTTTCAAATTCACGGATAGTATCAAACGTACCCTCACTACCGTCCGAGATATATTCACCCCAGTTGTAGACGTTGAGCGTAACCGTTTCTTTCCTTCCTGCAAAAATGCCCACAGAGCCGATAAGTGCAATTATGACTGCAAGAACAATCATTGCAACACGTTTTACTTTGCCCGTTTCCTTTTTCTCTTTCTTGACACCGTCATTATCCACGACGTTGTTGAGAAGAAGGAGTGTAAGCGTCACGAAGAAAATAATCGTTGCAAGGGCGTACATCTTAGGCGTAACGGTTTTCTTGGTCATACCGTAGATACGAATGGGAAGTGTCGTAAAGCCGTTTCCTGCCGTGAAATAACTTATAACGAAGTCGTCAAGCGACAGAGTGAACGCCATTATCGCGCCCGTTACGATACCCGGCATAATTTCGGGAAGTTCGACCTTCAAAAACGCCTTTAAGGGCGTACAACCAAGGTCCATTGCCGCTTCGGGAAGTGATTTATCCATCTGCTGTAATTTGGGAAGCACCTGCAAAATCACGTAAGGCAGACAGAAGGTGACGTGTGCTATAAGCATCGTCCAGAAATTAAGGCTTGTCGATGCGCCGAAAAGCCTGCCCACGAAAACGAACATAAGCATAAGCGATATACCCGTGATAATATCGGGATTAGTCATGGGGATATTGGTCACCGTATTCATCGCCGCCTTATACCAGCGTGAGCGAAGTCTGTTTATGCCGACTGCCGCCGCAGTGCCCATAACCGTCGATATCGCCGTTGCCGAAAAAGCAAGTATTATGGTGTTTTTGAGTGCCTGCAGAGTATCGGTATCCCTTAAAAGTTCCCTGTACCACTTGAGTGAGAAGCCCGTAAATACAGAAAGGCTTTTACCCTCGTTAAAGGAGAATACCAGAAGCACCGCAATCGGTGCGAACAAAAACACAAAAATGATTGCTGTATAAATTTTAGAGGCTGTTTTCATTCTATTCACCTCCGTAAACGTGCTTTGCGGTAAAGTACTTGACAAGTGCCATACATACGAGCAGAATCACCATTAAAATAAATGCGATTGCCGCCGCAAAATGCAGATTGTTTGCCACGTACTGTCCCTCAATGGCGTCACCTATGAGGAAAAACTTACCGTTACCGAGTTTCTGCGAAATGTAAAACGTGCTGATTGAGGGGATGAGCACCATCGTCACACCCGATATGACACCGGGCAGAGAAAGCGGAAAAATTACCCTGCGAAGCACGCCAAACGAGTTACAACCCAAATCTCTTGCCGCTTCAAAAAGCCTCGTATCCATTTTCGCCATTATCGAATACAAGGGCAGAATCATATACGGGAAATAGTCGTACACCATACCTATAACGACCGCCGTTTCGGTGCCTATCATATGAAGAGGACCGATGCCGAGTTTGCCGATTATACCGTTGATAATACCCGTATCCTGCAAAATCGTCATCCACGCATACGTGCGGATAAGAAAGTTCATCCACATGGGTATCATAACGAGCGTCATCATAGTCTTCTGCGCTTTTTCCGAGGCACGTGCCATAATGTAGGCAATCGGATAGCCTAAAAGCAGACTTATCGCCGTTGATATCGCCGCAAGCTTGAGTGAACGCATAAATATGAGAATATAGGTGCGCACTTCCCTCACCGTACCGTCATCCTCGGTCAGATTGCTCGTTGCGGTGAAAAAGCGCGTTATGTTTTCCGTGGTGAAGGAAAAGTTATTGTCCGTAAAAGCGTAGTAGGCTATGAAAATAAGCGGTACTACCACGAAAAGAAATGACCAGACCGAATACTGTGTTATCGCAAGTCTGCCACTGTGCTTTTTTCTCATTCTTCGTCCTCACCTCCGGGATTGGAGAGTTCGTCAAGCTCGTTCGAGAAGGACGAATAATCCCCGAACATACCTGAGTATTTTGACTTTTTCATTATGTGTATTGCATCAGGCTCGAGATATATGCCGATTTTTGCATCAACCTCTACTCCGTCTGTCGTCTGAATCATCCACTTAAAGCCCTTGATGTCAACGATTATCTCGTAGTGGACGCCCATAAACGTAACCGACGTGACCGTTCCGCAGAGCATACCCTTATCCTCGGGCACGATGTCAACGTCTTCGGGACGGATTACAACGTCAACCGCCTCGTTTTTTTCAAAGCCGGTGTCAAGACAGTCAAAAATATGTCCCGCAAATTTAACCTTTTTATCCTCGAGCATAACACCGTCAACAATGTTGCTTTCGCCGATAAAATCGGCAACGAAGGCGTTTACAGGCTCGTTATATATATCCTGCGGTGTGCCTATCTGCTGAATTTTACCCTCACTCATAACCACGACCGTGTCGGACATACTCATCGCTTCCTCCTGGTCGTGCGTAACGAATATAAAGGTTATACCCGTGCTTTTCTGTATCTTCTTAAGTTCCTGCTGCATATCCTTGCGGAGCTTTAAATCGAGTGCGCCGAGCGGTTCGTCAAGAAGCAGAACCTTGGGGTGATTTATAAGTGCCCTTGCTATCGCAACACGCTGCTGCTGACCGCCCGAAAGACTCGTCACACTTCTCTGGGCAAAGCCTGAGAGCATAACGAGAGATAACATCTGATCAACCTTTTCTTTTATCTCGGCTTTGGGCAATTTACGCTCGTGAAGCGGAAATGCAACGTTTTCAAAAACGTTGAGATGCGGGAAAAGTGCATATTTCTGAAAAACCGTATTTACGTTTCTTTTATGAGGGGGCGTGTCGTTTATCCTCTCACCCATAAATACGACGTCACCCTCGTCGGGATATTCAAAACCGCCGATAAGGCGAAGCGTCGTCGTCTTACCGCAGCCCGACGGACCGAGAAGCGTCACAAACTCGTTATCGTATATGTCAAGGCTGATGTTGTCAAGCACCGTCTCTCCGTCAAACGCCTTTGATATATTTTTAAGCTCGATTATTTTTTTCATACCGTTCTCTCCCTCTACAGCCGAAACTGTCATAAAAAATAAGCAGTATGCTGTATGCATACTGCTTGTAATTACGGTATTAAACGGCTCAGACCGAGAGCCTTCATTCCCAATGGATTTAGAGTCTATATAGCAAGCTTTTACTACTCTTATTGACCATTTCACAAGTTGTATGCCACAGGCACATATTTTTAATAACTAACTAGTAAAACTGAGCTTTTAACTCAATCAATATCTTGCTTCGGAAATACTCTTTCCAATTGAGATAATACTTTTATAACATATACAATTCCGTTTGTCAATAAAGTTTTATTTATCTTTCTTTTTGGAATTTTTGAGCACAACGCCGATTGTCATTATAACCGCAAATATTATGAGATAGAACAGTACGGGGAACGAGAATACACCGTTCGCCTTGGCGTTGAGATAGGGCGTGATACCGTGTGCATACACCGCCGCAAAAATCATAAACAGACAGGAAAGTGTCGCAAGTGAGGGCAGTACGAAACGCTTGAATACACCCATCTCTTTTTCTTTTCTCATCCATGCAATGAAAATCGGGATATAGAGGGCGTAAATCGTAACAATCGGAAGCTCGGACGAGTCAAAATTGAAAAGACCGAACCAACCGCCCGTGAGATTTGCACCGTAGAAATAGAGCATCCACGCCGAGCATACGAGAAGTCCCCATATTGACGAATTGGTCGTCATATTGGTAACGGGGTCAACCTGACCGAACATTTCGGGGGCAGGACCTTCATCCCTCGCCGCAATGGCGTACATACCGCGTGTTGCGGCAACCATAAGGCCGTTGAGTGTGCCCAGACACGAAATTACGATGCAGATATTGAGCAGACTTCCGCCGATACTGCCGAATACGTTGGTGAATGCAAGTGCCGCACCGCCGTCCGTCATAAGCACGTCCGTGCTTGCACCGCCTGCAACGCCGACGAAATACAAAACGTAGGTCGCAACCACTATAAGTGAGCCGACACCAAGCGCAATCGGAAGATTTTTCTTGGGATTTTTAAGTTCGGCATTGATGGACGTCGCAACAATCCAACCTTCGTACGCAAACACCGTTGCGATAATTGCCGCAAACAGACCGCCGCCCGTACTTTCAACCACGACGTTTGTAAAGTTGCCCGTAAGAGTGCCGTTTGCAAGACCCGAAATTGTACCGATAACAGCCATAAGCACTATCGGGATAAATTTAATCAAGGTCGTGCTGACCTGGAATTTACCTGCAAGCTTCGGTGAAAGTGTGTTTATCGCATATGAGCCGATGAGGAAAAAGCCTGCCAGCGCAAGAACTTCTGCACTTGCGGGTGTCCAACCGAAAAGAACGCCGAAATACCTTGCCGATACCCATGCGAGAACGCCCGTCATCGCAGGATAGTAGATGTTTACCATAAACCAAGCCATAAAATAGCCGTAGTTTTTACCGCAGGTTGCCTCGGCATAATCGACGATGCCGTTTACCTTTTCGTATTTAGTTGCCATTATAGCAAACTGGAAGGAACAGATTATCATAAGAAGACCCGTTATTATCCAAGCCGCTATGCCGACCGACATATTACCGCCCGTCGATTTGAGAACGCTTTCAGCTTTAAAGAATACGCCTGAACCGATTACGGTGCCAACCACCATACATATGGCGGTAAACAGACCGTATTTCTGTGTGAGTTTACCCATTTCCTTTTACCTCCGTTTTTTCTTCCATTTTACTATATGAGTCGCCATTATGCAACTTGTTTTGCAAAACGTGCTGTGTTATACTTAAAAAAAATGCAAGGAAGATGATTATGAAAATATACGGTGACGTGTCTGAACTTATAGGAAAAACGCCTCTTATGAGGGCTGAGAGATATGCAAAAGCAAACGGTATCAACGCCGATTTGCTTGTAAAGTTAGAATGCTTTAACCCTGCGGGAAGTGTAAAAGACAGGGTGGCACTTGAAATGATTGAGGATGCCGAGAAAAAAGGGCTTCTTCGCGAAGGCTCGGTAATAATCGAGCCGACAAGCGGAAACACGGGCATCGGTCTTGCCTGCGTTGCCGCATCAAGAGGGTATAAAACAATTCTCACGATGCCCGACACGATGAGTGAAGAACGCAGAAAACTCCTTGCCGCATACGGTGCAGAGCTTGTGCTGACCGACGGTGCAAAGGGTATGTCGGGTGCCGTTGAAAAGGCAGAGGAAATTGCAAAAAATACCGAGAACAGTTTTATCCCCGGTCAGTTTGTAAATCCCGCAAATCCCGCGGCACACGTAAAGACGACGGGCGTTGAAATTTACGAGGATACCGACGGGAAAATTGATATTTTCGTCGCAGGCGTAGGCACGGGCGGTACGCTTTCGGGTGTCGGAAAATATTTAAAGGAAAAAAATCCCGACATTAAAATCGTGGCGGTTGAGCCTGCCGATTCTCCCCTGCTTTCTCAGGGCAAAGCAGGCCCTCACGGTCTGCAGGGTATAGGTGCAAACTTCGTGCCCGACACGCTTGACAAAAATATTTACGATGAAATTATCACGGTCACCACAAGCGAGGCGTACTCAGCCTCAAAGGCACTCGTTAAAAACGAGGGTATTCTCGTGGGAATATCTTCGGGTGCCGCACTTCACGCCGCAACACTTCTTGCAAAAAGAGAGGAAAACGAGGGTAAAGTTATAGTTGCCCTTCTGCCCGACACGGGTGACAGATACCTTTCAACAGGAATGTTTGAATAATTCGTAATTTAAAAAAGAGGGTGTAATACCCTCTTTTTTATTTTCCCCGACGAACATGCAAACGGGACAAGGAGAAAAAACTCACCTTGTCCCGTTTGCTTTGAAGGAAAAATATTCGCACTTATATATTACTCCTTCCTGTGCACCATTTCATCAACTATGTTATGCATTTTGCAAACTATATTACGATATGCAACCGTATACGAGAGGCTCTGCCTCTTTTTTGTTTTGTCCGAAGGTAAGGGATGAAAGATACCTCTTTTTCGCCTGCTCTATCGCATTTTTATCGTTGGTGTAAAGCGTGCACAGCGTGTCACCCTTTGAAACCTTATCGCCCGTTTTTTTGTTTATCACGATGCCTGCCGAATAGTCTATTTTCTCATCCTTTTTCATTCTGCCTGCACCGAGAATTACCGATGCCACACCGATACCTTCGGTGTCCATTGAGGTTATAAAGCCGTCACAATCACTTGTAACCTCGTATTCAAAGGCACTTTTCGGGAAAAGCGACGTATCCTCTATATAAGCCGTGTCACCGCCCTGCGCAGAAATCCATTCAAGCATTTTTTCATAGGCTTTGCCCGACTTAAGTGTCTGTAAAGCCTTTTCCCTTGCCACATCAAGTGACGTGTCGTAAATGAGGGACAGCATCGCAGCCGACAGTTCTATACAAATATCCTTAAGGTCGCCCCCCTGCTCACCCTTTAACACGGCAACCGCCTCTTTGATTTCAAGGGCGTTGCCCACGGTGTTACCGAGCGGAGAGTCCATATTCGTTATAAGTGCCGCCATATTTCTTCCGCAACGCTTACCTATTTTTACCATATTTTCGGCAAGGATTTTCGCATCCTCAGGCGTTTTCATAAACGCACCGCTTCCCACCTTGACGTCGAGCACAATCGAGTGCGAGCCCGAGGCAATTTTCTTGCTCATTATGCTGGAGGTTATAAGCGGTATGCTGTCAACCGTCGCCGTAACGTCACGAAGGGCGTATATCTTTTTGTCGGCAGGCGTAAGATTGCCCGACTGACCGATTATCGCCATACCGACCTTGTCAACCTGCGAAATGAACTCTTCATTCGAAAGGTTGATTTTATATCCCGGTATCGATTCTAATTTATCGACCGTGCCGCCCGTGTGACCGAGTCCACGCCCCGACATTTTGGTCACCTTTCCGCCGAGTGAGGCGACTATCGGACCGACTATAAACGAGGTCTTATCCCCGACACCTCCCGTCGAGTGCTTATCGGCAGAAAGTTCGCCAAAGCAGGACAAATCGACCGTGTCCCCCGAACGTGCCATGGCATCGGTGAGTGTTGCCGTCTCCCTCTCGGTCATACCGTTAAAGTATATCGCCATGAGGAGTGCCGACGCCTGATAATCGGGTATTTCGCCCGAGGTATAGCCCGATACGAAAAAGGCAATCTCCTCATCGGTCAACTCTTTTCCGTTTCGTTTGTTTAATATAACATCATAAATTCTCATAACTTAAATCCATGTGGCAAAAGTTCGCCCAAAGTGTGTTTTGTATAGCCGTCACCGTTGGTGATAAGTATTATAAAATCATCGTCACAGAACTCTGTCAGTACCTGTCGGCATACACCGCAGGGGGATGATGTGACGGCAAGCATTTCAAACTCCCTCTCCCCCTCGCTGACCGCCTTGAAAATCGCCGTTCTCTCGGCACAGACGGTCGGTGAAAAGGAGGCATTTTCTATATTACAGCCCGTATACACCTTTCCGCTTTTGGTGAGAAGTGCCGCACCCACTTTAAATTTTGAATAGGGTGCATAGGCGTTTTCCATAGCCTTTACAGCCTCTTTACACAGTTCATTTCCGTTCATTTTATCACCTGTCCGTCACCTTTAAAATCTATGCCGAGATAGTGTGCAACCGTTGCCGCAACGTCGGCAAAAGTGCCCCTCGTGCCGTAATTTACGGGCGGTATGCCGTACATTATAAGAGGCACGTATTCTCTCGAATGGTCGGTAGACTCGTCCCCCGGGTCACACCCGTGGTCTGCCGTAATTACAAGCATATCGCCCTCTCTCATTTCAGCTGTAAACGAGGGTAACCACTCATCAAATTCCGTCAGTGCTTTTGCATAACCGTCGATATCCTGACGGTGTCCGTAATGCGAATCAAAATCGACTAAATTTACAAAGCAAAGCCCCTCAAAATCCTCCGACAAGGCTTTTTTTGCCTTTTCCATTCCGTCTGCATTCGACTTTGTCGAAACCGTTTTTGTAACGCCTTTTCCTGCAAAAATGTCGTTTATCTTGCCTATTGCGTAGACCGTCATCCCCGCAGAACTTACCGCATCAAGCAGGGTTTCACGGGGTGGCACAAGCGAAAAGTCGTGTCTGTTGGAAGTCCTCGTAAAATCGGGATATTTGCCTGTAAAGGGCCTTGCTATTACACGCCCTACCGCATGCTCACCAACAAGCATTTCACGGGCAATACGGCAATATTCGTAAAGCGTTTCAATGGGGATTACGTCCTCGTGTGCCGCTATCTGAAAAACGCTGTCTGCCGAGGTGTAAACTATAAGATCCCCCGTTTTTATATGCTCACGTCCGTAGTCCTTTATCGCTTCGGTGCCCGAATATGGCTTGTTGCAGAGTATACCACGACCTGTTTTTTGTGAAAACTCTTTTATTATCTCGTCAGGAAAGCCGTCAGGATAAGTCGGCATCGGTGTCGGGGATACAATACCCGCTATCTCCCAATGGCCGATTGTAGTATCCTTTCCCATTGACTTTTCGGCAAGACGTGCCACCGCCGCAGTCGGATTTTCGCATTTTGTCAAATCCACCCCGTCAATATTGCCGAGCCCCATTTTTATAAGATTATCTGCTTTAAAATATTCTGATTTTGCAATCCTCGCAAGCGTATTACAGTTTTTGTCGCCAAACGCCTCACAGTCGGGAAGCTGACCTATCCCAAGCGAATCAAGCACGATTATAAATACCCTTTTCATAGTTTTTCCACCGTTTTGAGTGCAAGCGTCATCATATCGGTAAACGAAGTCTGCCTTTCTTCTGCAGTAGTTGCCTCGCCTGTTATAAGATGGTCGGAAACGGTGCATATTGCAAGTGCATTTTTACCGCAGGCAAGCGCATTCATATAGAGTGCCGCCGCCTCCATTTCAACCGCCATTACGCCCATTTTTGCAAAGGCAGAAGAATCGCCGCCGTAGAAGGTGTCTGACGAAAGAAGGTTGCCCACGTGGTATCTTAAACCCATATCCTGCGCCGTTTCGGTGCATTTTTTCAAAAGTTCATAACTGCAGACGGGTGCAAACGTGCCCGGCAGATTATACTGTGAGGCATAGTTTGAATTGGTGCAGGCACCCATTCCGATAACGATGTCACGCACCCTGATATTTTCCTGCATCGCACCTGCAGAGCCTATTCTGATTATATTGTCAACGCCGAAAAAGTTATAAAGTTCATAACTGTATATGCCCATTGACGGCATACCCATACCGCTTGCCATAACAGACACCCTTGTGCCGTTATAGTCGCCCGTATAGCCCTGTATGCCACGAACGTTATTTACAAGTTTTGCATTTTGGAGAAAATTCTCCGCAATGAATTTTGCACGAAGCGGATCGCCCGGCATAAGCACGGTTTTTGCAAAATCATCGGGCGAAGCATTTATATGAGGTGTAGGATAATTCATAATCATTCCTCCTTTATAACTCTATTATAAATCATTTGACAAATAAATAATAGAGTTTTATACTTATATATATTTTATTTTAAGGAAATTATTATGGAAATCAGACCCGCAAAAAGATTAAATCATTTTGAAACAGGCATATTTGCCTCACTTAACGAAGTTCGTGAAGGCCTCGAAAAAGAGGGAAGGAAGGTTTACAACCTCTTTATCGGTACGCCCGATTTTACGCCACCTCAGCACGTTATCGATGCTCTTACCGAAAGTGCGAAAGACCCTGTAAACTGGCGTTATTCCCTTCGTGAGAGTGACGAGCTTTTGGAGGCGGTATGCTCTTACTATAAAGACCGCTTCGGCGTTACGCTGACGCCCGACATTATCACGGCGGTCAACGGTTCGCAGGAGGGTATGGGCCATCTCGGTATGGCAATCTGCAATAAGGACGACGTTGTGCTTCTGCCCGACCCTGGGTATCCCGCATTCGAGGCAGGTGCATATTTCGGTGAGGCGGATATTCAGTATTATCCGATTGTAAAGGAATACGGCTTTATGCCGAGGCTCGACTTACTCCCCGAAGATTTGTTAAAGAGAACGCGTTATATCGTGCTCTCCTACCCCTCAAACCCCGTCGGTGCGGCAGCACCCAGAGAGGTGTATGAGGAGGTTATACGCTATGCCAAAAAGTATAATTTTATCGTCATAAACGACAACGCCTACTCCGACATCATATTTGACGGAAGAGAGGGTTTTTCCTTCCTGTCACTTGACGGTGCTATGGAGGTTGGTGCCGAATTTTTCTCACTTTCAAAGTCGTTTAACGTGACGGGGGCGAGAATATCGTTCCTTATCGGCAACAAGCAGATAATTGACGCTATGAAGTTACTCCGTTCACAGTACGATTTCGGTATGTTTACACCCATTCAGAAGGCGGCAATCGCCGCACTTAAAGGCCCGAGAGAGTGTGTTAAGGAGCAGTGTGCAGAATATCAGTGCAGGCGTGACGCCCTGTGCGGAGGGTTGAGAAAACTTGGCTGGGATATACCCGACAGTGACGGCACGATGTTCGTATGGGCACCGTTGCCCTGCGGTTATACCGATTCAAAGCTTTTCTGTGAAGAACTTGCAAAAAAAGCAGGCGTTATCGCAACGCCCGGCATATCCTTCGGCCCGAGGGGTGAGGGTTACGTGCGTTTTGCGCTCGTTTTACCTCCCGAAAAACTTAACGAAGCAGTAAATGCGATAAAAGAAAGCAATATATTAAAATAATTTCAAGACCAATTAACAACTGCAAAGTCTGTAAGTGAGCAAAACAGGGCTCCCGACACGAAGCAAGTGAAACGCGTCGTGACGGGAAAAAGGACGAGCAGTGGAGTGATTAAGCTTCCGTGTTTACACGGAAGCGATTGATACGGAACTTGTGAGGACGCATGAAGAAAATTGCAGTTATAAACGACATATCGGGGTTTGGGCGCTGTTCGCTGACGGCGGCTCTTCCCGTCATATCCGCAATGGGTATTGAGTGCAATCCCCTGCCTACTGCGGTGCTGTCAAATCAGACGGGGTATGAGAGTTTTCTGTGCCACGACTGTACCGACCTTATGGACGGTTTTATCGACGAGTGGAAAAAACTTGATGCCCATTTTGACGCCATTTTAACGGGCTACTGCGCAAGTGCCGAGCAGATTGAAAAAATACGCCATTTTGTAACGGCATTTATGAAAGAGGACACCCTTTTCGTGTGCGACCCCGTTATGGCTGATGACGGCAAAATCTATTCCACGTATAACGACGAAATGTGCAAAAAGGTGTGTGCCCTTGCAAAGCATGCAAATATTATCACACCGAATTTAACCGAGCTTGCAATCATGACGGGTGAGGATTACACCACTCTCAGTAATCTTGATATAATAGGACAGAGTGCAAAAAAGCTCATATCAGGACCGCTTCATACTGTTATCGTGACGGGACTGCGTGACGGTGATCACGCAACAAACCTCGTTGTCACAAAGGATGAAATTACACCCGTCACCAACGTTATGTACGGGGGCAGTTACTCGGGTACGGGTGACTTGTTTTCATCAACGCTGTGTGGCGGCGTCGTAAAGGGGCTTGACGTTATCAGCGCAACACGTCTTGCAGGTGATTTCATAAGCAAAGCGGTTGCCGACACCTACGCCGAGAATACCGACAGAAACGACGGTGTGAATTTTCAGAAATATTTGGGGATGCTCATATGAACAAAACGAAAAAACTTGTAACGGCGGCACTTTTTGCATCACTTATTGCTGTTTGTACCGCCTTTATAAAAATTCCGACGGGGATAAATGCAGGCTACGTTCACTTTGGTGACGCACTGATTTATCTCGCATCGACCATGCTTCCCCTGCCCTATGCGGTGACGGCGGCGGCAATCGGCGGTGCATTTGCCGACATTATGGCTGGTGCAACGCTGTGGGCACCTGCAACGGCAATAATAAAGGCACTGAATGTTTTGCCCTTCATTTTAAATAAAAAAATTGCACCCGTTTTATCGGGTGTCATCACGGTGGCAGGCTATTTTCTTGCCGAAGCAATGCTTTTCTCGACAGAAAGTGCGCTTTTGAGCCTTCCCTTTTCGCTTGTACAGGCGGTGGGAAGTGCGATAATCTACTACATTTTTTCAACGTTTCTCAAACACAGGAGAGTTTAATTATGGCTGATATTTTATACACATTTGAAAATTCCGTTTATCTCAACATAACCAACACCTGTCCCTGCAAATGCAAATTCTGCATACGAAACAACGGTGACTCGGTGGGTGATGCTTCTACCCTCTGGTTTGAGGGGCACGCCCCCTCGTTTGACGAGATAAAATCGGCAATAGACGCTTTTGATTTTTCCGACTACAAGGGTGAAATAATCTTCTGCGGTTACGGTGAGCCGACGGCGGCCTACAAAAATTTTGTTATGACCTGCAGTTACATCAAAGAAAAACTGGGTCTGCCCATTCGCCTTAACACCAACGGTCTGTCCGACCTTTTAAACGGAAAGCCGACGGCAGAGGAAATCTGCTCACTCGTTGACACGGTCAGCATCAGTTTAAATCAGCATACGGCAGAAAAATATAACGAGCTGTGTGTACCTGCTTTCGGTGAAAAGGCGTTTGATGCAATGCTTAAATTTGCAAAAGAATGTAAAACATGCGATAATGTAAAGGTAGTCCTCTCTGTCGTTGACGTGATTCCTGCAGAGGATATAGAGGAATGTAAAAAACTTGCAGACGAAATGGGTATCCCGCTTCGTGTAAGAAAATATACAGATTGATGAAAACTTTCGTTTTCATCAATGAATTGCCTTACGGCGTGAATTGAAATCTACGATTTCGTGAATTGAGCCAAACGGCTCATGAATTGCACCTGACGGTGCATTGTGGCAATTCAATTCATGTGCGTCAGCACAATTCATGGCAAAGCCAATTCATGCACAAATGTGCAAATCATAACAAAATTTACAATACAGATTAAAGGAGTAATCGGTTATGTCAGAATTTATCCATTATCTCACACAACTTGCAACCACGGTCGGTCTTAAACTGCTTTATGCGGTGCTCATTCTCGTAGTGGGCTTTAAACTTACCAAGGTGCTTACAAAATCAATCGAAAAATCAAAGGGCTTTGCCAAAATCGACGTTACGGTGCGTACGTTTCTTAAGAGTTTTCTTCGTATTGCACTTAAAATCCTCGTCGTAATCACGGCGGCTATGACGCTGGGCATCCCCGGCTCGACCTTTATCACCATGATTGCTTCGGCAGGTGTTGCTATCGGTCTTGCACTTCAGGGCTCACTCTCAAACCTTGCAGGCGGTATTATGCTGCTTCTTTTCAAGCCCTTCAAGGTGGGTGATTTCATCGAAAACGGTGCGTACAGCGGTGTCGTTGAAAGCATTTCCATTTTCTACACCGTGATTGTGACGGTTGACAACAAGACGGTTACGTTGCCTAACGGCGCACTCACGAATTCTACGGTTGTAAACTACAACGGCAAATCCGACAGACGTGTTGACCTCACCTTCTCGGTGGCATACGACAGCGACATTGAAAAGGTAAAATCACTTTTGCTTGCCGAATGTGACAAATTACCGCAGATAAAAAAAGACCCTGCACCCTTTACACGCCTTTCGGCACACAGCGACAGTTCGCTCGACTTCGTGCTTCGTGTGTGGGTTGATGCAGGAGATTACTGGACGACCTATTTTGACCTTACCGAAAACGTCAAAAAGGCGTTTGACGAAAACGGCGTTGAAATTCCGTATCCTCATATGGATATAAAAATAAATAAGGAGTAAACATTATGAAAAAGTTTTTAGCAGAATTCAAGGCGTTTGCCCTTCGTGGCAACGTTATCGACATGGCTGTCGGTATCATCATCGGCGGTGCATTCTCAGGCATCGTAACGGCACTTATTGACAACTTCATCAATCCGCTTATCCAGTTTATCACAAGACAGGCAGACTTCACGGGTGCTGACATTGCAACATTCGCAACAAACTTTCTTTCAGCCGTTATCAATTTCGTTATAATGGCATTCATCCTCTTCTGCCTTATCCGCTTTATAAACAAGCTTGTTTCGGGCAAGAAGAAGGAAGAAGCACCTGCAGAACCCACGACGAAGGTATGTCCCTACTGCAAGAGTGAGATTGCCATTGAAGCAACACGTTGCGCTCACTGCACTTCGGAATTATAATTCAAAAATTCGGAATTAAGGAAAAGAACCTCCTTACGAGGTTCTTTTTTTATTAAATATTTTCATCAAAATAAGATACACGGTGGCGTGGATGATGATACCGATTACAAGGTCGAGAACAAGGCTCACCCTGCCCCACAGAAAATGAGCACACACAGCCTTTGCGGTGATGCCCGAAAATGCCGCACAGAGCACGGGGATTACAAGCATACCTGCTATATCAAAAGAAAAGTCGGAAATTTTAAGCATCACACACAGTTTTATAAAGCAGGTAATGCCTGCACCTGCAAACATCGCACCGATATAGGCGGTAAGCCCCCACTTTGGCACCAAAAACAGTATTACGAAAAGCATTGCAACCTGCTCTGCACTGTTTATAATAACCAGAAATCGCTGTTTGCCAAGACCGTTTAAGGCAGAGGAAATTATGCTTTCGGTATACATAAGAGGCACGATAAAAGAGAGTCTGCCCACATACTGTCCCACCCTTACGGACGAGTATATTGCAGAACCGAGTCGGTACGGAAAAAATAAAAAAATTGATGCAATGAGCACACTTGCTTTGAGTGTGAAATCAAGATAGGGCTTTACCTCCCTCCCGTCACCGCTTTTGGCGACCGACGGCATAAGCACCGTCGAAAGCGAGGTCAGCAGTGCCGACGGAAAGGTTATCATGGGCATTACCATACCGCTGAGCATACCGTACTGTGAAAGGGCATTGTCCGAATGGCGAGAGAGCATTCTCGGAAAAAGAATGTTTTCAGCCGTGCCGATACCCGACGAGAGATAATTGCCAAGTCCGACAGGGACGCAAATTTCAAGAATTTTGGGCACTATGCCCCTCTTTACACGACCACGTCTGCCGCCGCTTCTTAAAAATACCGCACCTATGAAGATGCAGGAAAGCACCTCTCCCATACTCATCGCCCAGGCACACGCCACAAGCGGTAGTGCCCCCATTTTAAGCATGGTTTTGAGTATGATTATGCGAAGTGTCTGCTCTGCTATCTGGCAGAGAACGGGCACTGCCGTATTCCCCTGCCCGATATACCACGACGAAAAGCATATCGACAGCGACATAAAGGGCACGGAAAACGAAAGTATTTTAAGCGGTGCCGTAGCAGCCTGCGCTTTGAGCAGAGTTTCTGCGACAAACGGTGCAACCGCAAACAAAACTCCACCCACGGCAACGGATAACGGCACGATAAGTCTTTGTGCCGTGAAAACAAGGCTCCGCCCGTAAATTTTACCCTCACCTGACAGCCTTACCACCGCAATATTGACTCCCGAATAGGCAAGTGTGACGATGAGCAGATATACCGAAAATATCATTTCATAAATGCCCATACCCTCGCTGCCGAGTGAAACCGAAAGCGTACTGCGAAAATACATTCCTATGCTCTTGACAACGAGTGTACCTATAAATAAAATAAACGTACTTTTCAAAATCTTATTCATAGTACAGTTTATTAAATATGGTGTAGAAATATGTTATCGTTTAGTGTATAATTGAGTCTATGAAACATTTAATGGAATTTACCGTCCCGTCTGACTGTGCAGGAACGGCACTTCGTGATTATTTAAGATATAATCTCTCGCTCTCGGCAGGGCTTGTGAAACGTGCCAAGTACAGAGAAGGCGGTATCTGCATTGACGGCAGAGAAGTTCATACCGACTATATTCTCCGCGGCGGTGAAAAGCTTACGCTCACAACCGAAAGTGATGACGAGTTTTCTTCGGGCGTTGAGGCGGTAGACGGCAATCTTGATATAATTTTTGAAGATGATGAAATTTTAGTCATCAACAAGGAGGGCGGTATGCCCGTTCACCCTTCGCAGAATCATCATACCGACTCGGTGGCAAACATTGTCGCCTACAGGTATAAAAATATGATTTTCCGTCCCGTAAACCGTCTTGACAAGGGCACTTCGGGTCTTATGGTGATTGCAAAGAATGCCGATATATGCGCACGGCTTTCTTCGCAACTTCACACGACCTTTACAAAAGAGTATCTCGGCATTTGTGACGGGATTTTTGAGCAGAAAAGCGGTGTCATTGACGCACCTATTGGAAGAGTCGAAGGCTCGGTCATAAAACGTGAGGTGCGTTCTGACGGTAAAAGTGCAAAAACCTTTTTTGAGGTAGTAAAAGAGCATAATAACCGCTCTCTCGTGCGTTTTACGATAACGACGGGAAGAACGCATCAGATAAGGGTGCACTCGGCTTATATCGGGCACTCAATAACGGGCGATTTCCTCTACGGAACGGAGGATAAAAGCCTCATTTCACGGCCTGCTCTGCACGCCTGCAAAATAGAATTTGATTACAGAGGCAAACGTGTCACCTTTGAGGCACCGCTGCCTGAAGATATGAAAGGACTTGTTTATGAAAGTTAATTTTCCTTACGGTAAAGACACCGTTACCTACGATTTCGAAAACGAAAATCTTGCCGCCGTTCTGACGTCGGGCATTCACGACTACAAATGCGAAAAGGACGGTACGACACTCGTGCGTGAGGCTATGGCTAACCCCATCGGCTCACCGAGGCTTTGTGAACTTGCAAAGGGCAAGAAAAAGGTCTGCATCATCGCCTCCGACCATACTCGCCCTGTACCGAGCAAGGTGATTATGCCCTCCATGCTTGAAGAAATCAGGCAGGGCAACCCCGATGCCGACATAACGATACTCATTGCAACGGGCTTTCACAGAGGCACGACGAGGGATGAACTCGTTTTCAAGTTCGGTGAGGACATTGTAAACAACGAAAAAATATACGTCCACGACTGTCTTGACGAGGATATGCTTGTAAATATCGGCACACTCCCCTCGGGCGGTGAATGTGTCATAAATAAAATCGCCTATGAGGCTGACCTGCTCGTATCCGAAGGCTTTATCGAGCCTCACTTTTTCGCAGGCTTCTCGGGCGGAAGAAAGAGCGTTCTGCCCGGCGTTGCGGCACGCAGAACGGTGCTTGCAAACCACTGTGCCGAGTTTATCGCTTCGGATAAGGCGAGAACGGGTATAATCGAGGGCAATCCCCTTCACATTGATATGCTCTACGCCGCTAAAACGGCAGGTCTGTGTTACATCGTAAACGTGGTCATAAACGAGAAAAAGGATGCTATCTACGCCGTTGCGGGTGACCTTGAGGCTGCTCACGCAAAGGGTGTTGAATTCTTATCAGGTCTGTGCGGTGCAAAGGCTGTCCCCTCCGACATCGTAATTACAACAAACGGCGGTTATCCGCTTGACCAGAATATATATCAGGCTGTTAAGGGTATGACGGCGGCTGAGGCTACCGTAAAAGACGGCGGTGTCATCATAATGCTTGCATCGTCAAGTGACGGTCACGGCGGTGAAGGCTTCTATAATACCTTCAATGACGAGCCCGATACACAGAAAATTTACGACTCCATTTTAAAGCGTGACAGGGACGAAACTATCGCTGACCAGTGGGAATCGCAGATTTTATGCCGTATACTGCTCAAGGCAACGGTCATCTATATTTCGGATGCGCCCGACAGCCTCATAAAGTCATTCCATATGACGCCTGCACACTCACTCCCCGAAGCACTCGAAATGGCTAAAAAACTTGTCGGCGAAAATGCATCTATAACAGCAATCCCCGACGGAGTGTCGGTTGTAATTCGGAATTAGGAATTCGTAATTCGTAATTAAGGAAAATTTTTGATTGCATCAAAAATTATTTAAATGAAATTCCGTCAAGGAATTTCTACCATAATTCCGAATTCCGCATTACGCATTCCGAATTAAATAAAAAAGCTCTCCTTATCGGAGAGCATTTTTTATTTATGGTAAAGTTTTTTCGTCTGGTGCTTGGGCTCACACGTTACGTTGATGCCCAGTTTTCTGTATACGTCAAGGTCAACCTGTGAGAGAATGACCGTTGAATGTGCCTCACAGTTACGAAGCTTTTTAAGCTGTTTTGTGGCAAGTGATGCAACCTCGCTCTGCGCCGCTGACACGGTAAGCGCTATGAGCACCTCGTCCGAATGAAGCCTCGGATTATGGTTGCCGAGTATCTCGGTCTTGAGCTTCTGTATCGGCTCGATAACCTCGGGTGATATTAAATATACGTCATCGTCAATACCGCCGAGCACCTTTACCGCATTGAGAAGTGCCGCCGCAGACGCACCGAGCAGATTTTTGTTCCTGCCCGTCACAATCTGTCCGTCAGGAAGTTCTATGGCAACGACGGGTTGCATATCCGACGCCTTCGTCTTTTCATAAGCGGCGGTTACTACCGCACGGTCGGAAACGCAGACGCCTGCCTGATTCATAAGCAATTCAATTTTATTAACCGCCTCTTTACTTCCCCTGCCCATACGCTGTTCGCACAGAGCCGAGAAATAACGGCGTACAATCTCATCCCTTGAGGCTTTTTTAACCGCCTCATCATCAACAATGCAGTTGCCTGCCATATTTACACCCATATCCGTGGGTGATTTATACGGACTCTGTCCGAGAATCTTTTCAAACATCGTGCGAAGTACGGGGAAAACCTCAACGTCCCTGTTGTAATTTACCGTTGTTTCACCGTATGCTTCAAGATGATACGGGTCAATCATATTGACGTCGTCAAGATCGGCAGTTGCCGCCTCGTAAGCAAGATTTACGGGGTGCTTTAAGGGAATATTCCATATCGGGAATGTCTCAAACTTGGCATAGCCTGCCGAAACACCGTGAAGATAATCGTGATATAACTGTGAAAGACAGGTCGCCATCTTTCCGCTGCCGGGACCGGGTGCGGTCACAACTACGAGCGGTCTTGACGTTTCGATAAATTCGTTCTTTCCAAAGCCTTCCTCACTCACAACGTGGGACACGTTGAGCGGATAACCGTCAATAAGCCTGTGGAGATAGACCTTCATACCGAGACTTTCAAGTTTCTTCTTGAAAGCCATTGCAGACGGCTGTTCCTTGAATTTTGATATAACGACGCTGCCCACGTAGAGCCCGATTTCACGGAAAGCGTCTATAAGACGAAGCACGTCACTGTCATACGTGATACCAAGGTCGCCACGCACCTTGTTTTTTTCTATGTCAAGTGCGCTGATTACGATAACAACCTCAACGTCCTCACCGAGATTTTTAAGCATGAGCACCTTACTGTCGGGCTTGAATCCCGGCAGAACACGGGAGGCATGATAATCGTCAAAAAGCTTGCCGCCGAACTCAAGATAAAGCTTGCCGCCGAATTCCTTTATACGCTTACGAATCTGCTCGGACTGCTTTTGTATATACGCCTCGTTATCAAAACCTATCTGCCACATTGCTTACTACCTCATTTAAAAAAACTATTCTTTATTCTATCACATTATATATATTTTTGCAATAAAAAAGAGGGCTTCTTTGCCTCGTTTTTTCGGGACGTAGGGGACGGATTTATCCGTCCCGCAATTCAATGAATTCCGAATTGCACTCCCCGCCCCTTACGTTTTAATTGCTTTTTTCCTTTTTGCCAACTTTGAAGACACATACCACCATATCGGCAAGTACAAAATCACAAACACCCATTTTGTAACAATAAAATACCGTATATCCGTATAGGCAAAGAAAACATGCAGAAACTCGTCACCGGCAATAAGCATTTCAAGTCCTAAAACTGTGAGCATAAAATCTGTCAGACTGCTTATAAGATTTTTTCTTTCGTCTTTTATATAGGTATACACAAACTTTATGGCAATCATAATAATCAAAGCCACTATTACACAGGTCGCAATTCTTTCACCCATTTTTATGTCATTTGGATATGCGATGTTCACAAAATCACGAACAGGGTAATTTTTACTTACCGCATACCTATTTTTCTTTGCTTCAACATAAAAGAGATGCCCTATTACCTCATGATGTAAAAAAGTAACATAATCCTCGCCCGCTTTAAAAACACTTAAATCGAAAAAAATAAAGGAAAAAACGAATTCACATATGAGCCATGCAACATTTGCACACGGTTTAATATATCTCAAAAAAAACTCAGAGGGCAGTAAGCTTTTTCTTTCATATTCTTTACATATACCGTGAAATGCAAGCAATATTATAATAATGATCATAATTTCTGCATGCTCTATCAAGAAAAAAAACAAAAACACAAAACCGCCCCCTTTACGTTTTACTTAAGTTTATATTGCACAAATCGTATAAATCAGTCGTACAGTTTTAGATGATTTTCTATTTCATTGGACAAATATTCAGATGTGTCATTAGTATACCAAAGCACTAAAGGGAAAACCACAAGCCATTTCAGTGCAAGAAACCAAAATACGTTATGTTTAAAGAAACTGATTTCCCGTAAAATGTAATTAGTAACAAGCGTAAACCCCAAGCAATGCCATGCCATATCTGTAAGTGTTTTAACGACTAATACGTATTTCGGCTTAAATCCTGCATCGGCAAATTTTTTCTTACATATGCGAGCAGATTGTACAACACCTCGGATTAGCAATATCGTAAATACTACTATACCAAGAATAACTCCTATTCCATAACCGAAATATTCCGTCAAGGTATAGTACGAGACAGCCACATCACCCACAAAAAATATTCCGCCAATAATAAAACCGGTTACTAATAATAGAGTTTCTGCATACGGTTCCAAATGCTTTATGTAGAACTTGGGGGGTGTTTTATTGCTCATAGCATAAGCTTTTGCCAAGACTCCCAATGTAAGATAAGGCAGTATTACAAATACTACTAACAATACTACTTTCCAATTCACAAAACCGCCCCCTTTTACGTTTAATTTACAGTTTTTATTTGTGATGCTCTCTTTTTAATCATCCAATAAGCCACACACAAAACCAACGGAAAAATTACAAGCCACTTTACTGCCCGATACAAACGATTAAACATCATGTCCTCTGTAAAAAAGGTGAAGAACGTGCATATACACAACGTATAAGATACACTGTTCACACAAAAAATATATTTATTTTTTATTCCTTGCCCGCAGGACATTTTCTTACTTAGTCTCAATGATATACCAACAGTAATGCAGATTATTATTACCGTCAAAACTATACCTATCGCTAATCCTGTTTGCAACTTAAAGTTATTGCCAAGCAATATCAGCGTTTTTCGAATATCATACACGAAAAAGGTGCAAAACCCCAACGAAAGCAATAAAATTACTGTTGTCGATATAGGCCGAAGATACTTTTCATAGTATGCGGGAAGTGAATTTTCGTTTGAAACATAGGCTCTTTCCATTGCAATCAAAATAAAAGCAATAACACCAACTAAACTTATAAAAATTACATTCCAATTCACAAAACCGCCCCTTTTACGTTTACTTAAGATTAATCTGCAATATGTTTTTCATATTATCTTCCGATATATTGCCTCTGCAATAATCGGTAAGTCCGCTGACCACTTCAATTTTGTCATCATCATTCATCCACCTGAACGAATTGCTTCTGAACAAATTATTCACGTAATTTTCACCGTCAGTTCCTCTGACAAGCGAATAAAGTTCGTCTTTTTTGTTCTGCAAACGATTCTCTTTAATCTTATTGGTTATTCCGCCTCTTGACCTTGCCGATATATGCGATGCTATAGAATTGTTAATTGTATCGGGTGTTTTAATTAACATCCCACCTACAGATGCTAAGCCACCTGCTAAGCCATCAACACCGCCCATTGTTCCCCCGTACAGAAGTGATCCTTCATCAGACATGCCTATTTCCTTTGCATCAATGATGCCGTCCTGCATAGCAGACGAGGCAGATAAACCGGTATTTATAATATTGCCTGCAGGTAAAAACTTCGTACTTGCCGTACGCATTAACCCGTCGCCTGCATTCATGGCAAATTTGTATGCCTTTTTACCAAGCCAGCCCATATCCTCGGAAACCGTTCCTCTGATTTCTCTTGTGGCAAGGTTATTCTGCTTAAAAGCATCATTTGCACTTATTTCTTTGCCTTGTGCAGTTTTTATCATATCATTGACGTTTCCTGCCAATGCCGTGATATCACGTGCAGGGGTGGCGACAACCGTTGCAAGAGATGAGGCAAATTCATCCTCATTTGCCACTCGTTGTGCTTCACGGGTGCTCCAGCCTGTTCTGCGGTCATTAAGTTCCTGCTCAATGCTTTCAAAATACTTGTCAGCATATTTTCCGCCTCTCGTTTCGGTAAGATAATTGTATATACCCACCTCTTTGGGCGTCATAAACCAAGCCGTTCTAACGTTACCGCCGAGTGCGGCATAATCAAGTGCCTCGACAAAATCCCCGTATGTACGGTCCGTTTCGCTTGCTCTCGTTGCAGGAAGATTTTCCGCCTGTTCTTCACTGAGGAATCCCATATCGACTGCACTGTTTCCCGAATTAACACTCCAGAAATGTTTTCCCACATCTTCTGCATCTTCGTTGTACTGTGCTTTCTCTATAAAATCGGGATAATTTACAACCTCCTCCGCTTCTTCAAGTATGACAGCCTTTTCTCTTTTATTCTCCAACTTTTTCTTGGTTTCTTCAAGCAGTTTTATTCTTTTTTCCACCGCAGGTATAAGTTCCTGTGCATCTTCGAAAGCACCTGCTCTGTACGCCTGCGGTTCAAGTCTGTCATACAAAGAATTGAGATAGGAAAGCTCGTAAATCAAATCTCTTAACCCTTCACCGATTTCCACCGATGAGGTGGAATTATCATATTTCGAATATCCGATTTGTCCATAGCCTCTGAAATAATCTTTCGTATCGGCTATAACGTTGCTGGTATTTTGATATTTTCTCATTTGTTCTCCTTTATTTTAGCATTATTTTGTTTCATTTTAAAGTCCTTTCCCGAAAGAGAGGGGAATTTCCCCTCTCTTACTTCTCTTTGTAGTATTTCAGCATTTGCTTGTACTGCTCGGGAGTGAGACCGAGTGCATTTAGAAGCCCTTTCGGCGGAGTTGTAATGCCCATTTGTGCATATTCCTGCAACGTTCCGAGTGCATCTTTCTGATATGCGTGATAATTCGTGTCGGCACGGTCCTCATTTGCCCACGCTCTGCTTCGGTTGATGTCTTCAACCGCCCACGCTCTGTCCTGCGCTTTTTCTTCCTTGTCGGTGAGATACTCTATTTTGTCGAGACTCAGCTTGTTTTTCGCATCAAGAAGTGCCGCTTCGCCCTTGTAACGAACGTCGGCTATCTGCGAGTCGATGTCGCTTATTGCCTGATTTCTGCCGATTTCATTTGCCGTAAGCTCGGCACCGTATGCGGCGTTTGAGGCAACCTGTGAGCTTTCGCTCATACCGCCCTCGGACAGACCTGCACGGATAAGCGCCTCATTTAAATTCTTGTTGTTCATCATATAGTTGGTGTAGGCGTTTCTTGCAGAGGCGTCGAATGCACCGTGAACGCCCTTTTTCTGACTTTCAAGCTGATTTACCGCCATTCTCGTCAGATTATTCTGCCCGACGGTCATATCATTCAAGGCTCTGCCGTACATATCCTCGACCGTCTGTGTGCCTGCGGAGGTTATTCCGCCTCCGCCTGAGGTTATACCACCGCTTATATCAACCTTTTTACTCTGATACGTTCCGTCGGGATTGACACCCGTTATCTCCCAGCCTACTTTACTGCCGTCGGGCACTATCGTAACGCCCTTGCCGGGCTCAAATCCGCTTGCCTGCGTTCTGTTTGTTTTGGGGTCAACGTATACCCTCACGTTACCGATGCCCGTACCGTATGCAGTTGCATTCGCTTCGGGTACTTTTGCATTTAAAGCGTCTTCTAATGTCATAAATTATTCCTCCTTATGTATGCGAGTGCCTTACGACAAACCCAGTAGAGTCTGCCACACGGCTCTTTTTTTACTTCGTTGATAAGACCTTCCGTATCACTCACAATGCCGAGTGTGGCAAGTTCTTTTGCTATGTCGGCTATGTCGGTCGGCTGAATATATTTCATAGGGTCGGTATTTGCAGGGTACGCCATTGACGTGCCACGGTGCACCTCAAAATGTAAGTGTCTGCCCGACGAATTACCCGTGTTTCCCATTACGCCGAGCACCGTACCCTCACTCACCGTCTGCCCCTTTTTGACGGCAATGCTGTCAAGATGCGCATAACGCGAAAAATAGCCGTCCGTATGCTTTAAAACGACGTAGTTTCCGTAGGACGAATGGTTCTTTTTCACTGTAAAGACAGTTGCCTTTACAGGAGAGTAAATGTTGTAGTCCTTATCGGTGGGAATAAGGTCGACACCGCAGTGGTAACCGCACTTCCAGCCACCTTTGACGCCGTATTCGCAGGTGATTTTGTAATTTTTAACGGGATACATCGTCCTTCTCCCTCTTTTCAAACTGTGTTCCGAAATAGAATGCTATTACGGTTGTATATATCGTCATCACTTCCTGAGAAATGCTTCCCCGTATACCGAGAAACACAAACAGAAGTGTTAAAAGAATCGTAACCATTGATTTAACGTTTATAAGTTTTGCAAATTTTTCTTTCATAATTTCTCCTTTCTCGTCCTCGCCTCTGCAAAGGCTCCCTTGTGTCGGGAGCCCTATTGTCCGCATTCCGAATTAGTTCTGTCCTTCAAGATGTGAAATTCTCGTTTCGTGGTCATCGAGGCGTTTTGAGTGTGAGTCAAGCCTGTCGTCACTCCTGCCGACCGACGTGCTTAAATTGTCTATCGTGCAGTTGAGCTTGGTAATTGACGTGTTGAGATTTATTATGGGCGTCATCACGGCAATGAGCGTGGCAACGACGCTTAAAATGGTAATTATGTTGCCGATGCTCACACTACGCCACCCGCTTTTTCGATGAGCGCCTTTATTTTCGCCTTACACTCCTCACAGTAGGCGTTATACTGCGCAAATTCGTCACTTTTTACGTCCCTCTGACGAAGGATGGCAAGCTCGTCATTTTCGCTGTAACGCTCTCTTATGAGGGTTACGATTTCGGCATCGTAATTTGGATTTTTCCAGTATTCTTTAAGCATATTATTCACCCCACACCTCAAGCTTTGTGCCTATCGGGAAGCCACTGTCAAAGTAGAACTGCACACCCGTGACCTTACCGCCGATATTTATTGCACCTGCGGTCTCGGTGACCGTGGTTTTGTCGCCCACGACACTGTCTGCATTTGCAAAAACCGCAAAGGACAGCGTCTTTGCAACGGTTCCGAACACCTCAAAATCCATAATAAAATGTGCCGTCACGTCTCTTCCGATACCCGACGGATACGCCGTTATCGCACGTGTCTTGCCCGTTGCGTCAAAAATATAACCTATGGGCTTTCCCGAGACCTCTCTCGTTTCCGTGGGATAGGAAAGCCTTACGTATCCCTTCGAAAGAGAAACATTCTGTATGGGAATCTTGTTTTTCACTTCGTCAAGTGTTACCTCGCAAAGCTTCTTCATACCGTCGTGTGTGTTGCTCAAGTCTTCGACAATGTTCGACACGGTTTCGTGCATATCTCCGCAGTCGCCTGCAAGCGCATTGAATGCAGGTATCAGAAATTCTTTAGCCGCACGGTCAAAGACCTGCTTGTTTTCCTCTGCCGTACCGTTTAATACGCTCTTTGCCGAAACCACACCGTAGGTATCCAAATCATTTGCATTTATTTTTTCAAACATTTTCTCACCTCTTTATAAAGTTCTGATAAGCGAAATGCTTGTTTATCTCGATAACGCCGAAGCCTTCATACAAAGCATCGTTTTCAATGATAAACTGCAATCGCTTATATTTTTTCACCTTTGAATTTACTATGATTTCACGAAGCGTCTTGCTCGTTAAAAAGGTAAGTCTGGAAAAGTCGATATTTTCCCAACTGAATATGTCGGCGGTGCCGTATTTTACCTCTTTTTCGACGTCGTTTTCGGTACGCACGTAGACCTTTGCCGACGACCTTGCATACGGCTTCACCGTAACGGTGTTTCCCTTTTTTATCATAGTTTTATATCTCGTTATGTCACCGTCATCGTCAAGTTTCGTTCCCCAACGTGCAACAATCGGTGCCCCGTCATCGCTGTAACGGGCTTTTTCATCAAGGTCGGTATTGAGTTTACACAACCTGCAACCGTTTGAAAAATAGAGTTCATCACTTATAACAAGCACCCTCTCCATCGGTATACCCGTCCAGAAGTAGCAGTCGTACAAAGTATCATATTTGTGATTTCTCGACATTGAGCTTTCCGCATTGAGTATGTAAACTCTGTCCTCTACCGCACACATACACTTGCCCTGCCACACGAACATATTTGCATTTGAAAGATTTTCTTTAGTAAGTTTGCCGTCAACGTACCAGCTTCGGTTTGAGAGCGTTTTCTCACCCGTCATATCTATGGTTGTAAAGGCAAAAATGCCCTGTTTTGTGAGCATAAGGTCATCCCCGATGAGTGAACAGAAACCGTCCTTACTCACACCGCCGACGCCTGACGCCATCTGTTTTACGGGGTATGCACGTTCACCGTTAAACTCGGCAACGCTTCTTATGTAAATGCTGCCGCCTGCGGCACCGTCAGCCTTGACAATCGCCTGATATTCACCCGTGTTTACATAGCCGAGCACGGCGGTATTGTCACCGAATTTCTGATAATTCAGATCAGGAAAATAATACGGGTTTTCGACGTAACTGTGCCAGTCGAAATTGGGCTTGTCGGGATTGCCCGTCACAAAGAGGCTGTTGTCATATTCGGAAATGACGGTACATTTTGCAATATCGGTATCCTCGTCTGATTCGGCAACGTAATATACCTCGATATTGTCCCTGCCCACAACGGGCGGTTTTGCATCAACGTCCGTAATCAAAATCGTATTTTTATTCACGAAATAACAGTGATATCCCGTGTAACTGACGATTGAAAAGTTATATTTCGGAAAAACCATCCCGTTGTTTTCGTCGATAAATGCCGTAACGTTGTATTTCGTGCCGTTTACGAAAACAACTGCCTGCGTCTGTTTGATTATCCAATTATCAGCTCCGTCATAGAAGGTTATCGCGTCCCCGATAACCTCTCCGCAGTAATTATCATCAAGCGTGACTATTTTGCTCATCGTGGTATCAATCCCGACTGCCGTCATTCTGCGCCACGCCGAGAGTTTATTTACCTTTTCATAGGCAACACCTGCCGTCGTGCTTTTGCCGGATTCTGCCGTCAGATTGCTTATTGACGTCGTCGGAATGTACGCACCGCCGTCGGTATATTTATCACCGCTTTTTAAATTATCTATCGTATCATTCCAGCCTATTTTTTTGAGTGTGCCGTCGCTGTAAACACGGTAATTCTGCCCGTCCAAAATGATAAGGTCATCCGCATTCTGATACGACCTGCTCACATTCTCTGCCATATCCTCACAGAGAAGAGTATCTTCACACCACAGCCTTGTGCCCTCGTGGACAAGCATTTTCGTAACACCGCCGAAGGTATACTTGTGCAGACCGTAGATTTTACCTTCGTACGCATTTTCCTCTCTCCATCCCGGTCGTTTTTCGGGATAGCCTGCATGGTCGGGGATAATATTTTCACATATCGGTGCCCTGTCATTGTCAACGAGTGCAGGCTCATTAGTAAAGTCTGCACCCTTCATTGGCGTATATTTCGTTCTTTTCATATGACGTTCACCGTCCCCGTATACGGTGACGACGCCTTTATCGCCGATGCCACCATAGTGTTAAACTGTGCCATAAGATTTGAGGGTGACGTCACCATATCAACCGTGCAGAGCGATGCCGCCACCCAGTAGGGCATACACTCCTGCAAAGCCTCTTTAATTTCAAATTCGCAGGTGTCGTCGGTTATATCCTCGGGCAGAGTCAATACGTCAAGCCTTGCCTCACACGGAAGAATGAGTATATCTCCCATAATCTGCGGATAAATCCTCTTTCCCTGCATATCAAAGGCTGCCAGATATTTTATGATTTTTACACCCTTTTTCCACTCGCCCGCAGGCACTTCAATCAGTTTTCGTATCGGTGCAAGTGAGGCAAGATTCTTCTGACACATATCAAAAAGACAGTTAAGCCGTATTTCTATATCTTTATCAAGTTCAACCTCTCCGCCGACCGAATACTCGTCAAGCAGAGAGTAAACCTTCTTTTTCGCCTCTGTTAAAGTCATATCATCGTTCCTTTCTCGTTCTCGCAATGGGAACCCTGTTTTCACTTCCCTCCAACACCGAAGGTGATGGAGGGATTGTTAGATGAATTGACAACTTCGTTGTCATGAATTGGTGTACCACCATGAATTGTTGTTATCACAACACGAATTGAATTGCCTTAATGCACTTTAGTGCAATTCATGAGCCGTAGGCTCTATTCATGAAATTTCAATTTCAATTCATGCCGTAAGGCAATTCATTGATGATGAAACTCTCGTTTCATCATCATCTACGCCACCTTAATAACGTACATTTCACGGGGTCTGATGACCTTGCCGCCGTAAGTGTTGAGGCCCTTGATGGCATCGGAGAAACGATGTTCAGGTCTGTAAGCCTCTGTTTCGTCAATACCGCTTGCAAAGGCAACCGCCTTCTTGGTCTTGATGAAAAGATGCTCAGCACCGTCTTCATCCTTGAAGAAGTTGTTTGACATCTTGACCTTTGCACCTGCATAGTTGCCGAGAATGCCCGTTTCGATAGCCTTGTCGTTGTCGGTCTTGGTTTCGGTGATGTACTCCTGGAAAAGAAGGTACATTGCAGGATTTAAGTAAATTGTAATGTCATCCTTCTGTGAAACGCCGTTTTCCCAGAGCTTCTGAATGCCCTTGTCGATAGCCGCCTTGACTGCGGTCTTGTCCATACCCGCAAGCGTGTATTCGGACACCATATCCTCCTCCACACCCTCAGCGATAAGCTGAGCGATGTATGAGTCACGGCATTCAGCCATTGCCTTTGAGGCCTCTTCAATGAATGCCTCCATAACGCCTTCAACTGACTGCGCCTCGTCGACGTCGTCAATCATAAAGTTGAAGTATTTTGCCTGGTCGATTTTAAGTTCCTGCTCCACACCGTCAAAAACTTCGGGATCATCAATTTCAGCACCCGTGTAATCGCCGATTGTGGGACGTGTAACGCCGAGAATCTTAACTGTCTTTCCCTTGCCTACCTCGCCCTTGAATCTGTAATTGCAGTCATTTTCAAAAACTGTGTACTTTCCGAGCGTCTGCTCGATAAATTTGCTCCATATCGTCGCTTTAAATTTGCTATAAGCCATAATAATTTTCCTTTCTTATTTACAATTGAAATTTCGTAAGAAATTTCTTCCATAATTCCGAATTCCGCATTCCGAATTCCGAATTGATAAAGCGAAAGCTTTATCTCATTCTTCTCATCGATTTTATCGCAAGCTTTAAAACACCCGGATTGTCAAGCTGTTCTTTTGAAAGGGCGTCCAGCTCCTCCGATGAGAACAGTCTTTCACCCTGTGAGGCATCAGCCCCAACTCTGCCTATATCGGCAGGCAAATGCCTTTGTGATGCAATGGCACGGTAAGCGGTGAGGTTGTCAACTCCACAAGCGCGAAGTTTAATAAAGGTAAGACCGAGGTCCTCAATGCTTTTAGCATTTTCATTCGGAAACTCGTTTTTGATTTCCTCAAGGTCGGATGCAAACTGCCTCTGACACTCCCTGCTTTTGTACGCTTCAAGCTGAGCCTTAAGTGATGACGTTTCGGCATTATCTCTTTCAATGCTAACGGCATTATCGTTTTGCCACTTGATTCTGTTCATCTCCTTGATAGCCTCATTCTTTTCACGCTGTGCCTGCTGCATACTGCGTCGCATGGACGCAAAAGCGGCGTTTGTTTCTACGCTCTGACGGGGTACGGCGACCTCCCCATTATCTACGCCTGAATCAGTCGTTGTGTTGTGGGTGTCCACGACTCCACCCTGTGCATCGTTCACTGCATTAAAATTTTCTGTATTCATAATATTCTTCCTTTCTTATTTATTTCTTTACGGGAGGAGCAAGCCCCTCCCCTACAATTCAATGAAATTCCGTCATTACGATGAATTGACAACTGTCGTTGTCATGAATTGGCTAAAGCCATGAATTGTTGTTATCACAACATGAATTGAATTGCCTTAATGCACTTTAGTGCAATTCATGAGCCGTAGGCTCTATTCATGAAATTTTAAATTTCAATTCATGCCGTGAGGCAATTCATTGATGATGAAACTCCTCGTTTCATCATCACCTTGCATTTCTTTCCCGCTTCACACGGACGTCTTTTCCCGGTATGAAGCATATAGTGGCAGGCAAACAAATCGTCGTATAACTCCCGCCAGTAAAAACAGCCCTTGCAGCCTGATTTAACCTCTGTCATTTTGCTCACTTTCCATACATTTGTTCTGTTTTTTGTGTTTTAAAAATGAAATTCCGCAAAGGAATTTCTACGGCATAATAATGAATTGACAACTATCGTTGTCATGAATTGGCTAAAGCCATGAATTGTTGTTATCGCAACATGAATTGAATTGCCTTAATGCACTTTAGTGCAATTCATGAACCGTAAGGTTCAATTCATGAAATTTCAATTTCAATTCATGCCGTAAGGCAATTCATTGATGATGAAACTTTCGTTTCATCATCATCAGTATACTCGGAATTTTCGGTTTTGTCAATACCTTTTTTCGATTTTCCTAAATTTCACGCATTTTTAATAACGATTTCAAGTTTATTATCCTTAAGTTCAGCCGAGTTGTCGATAATAGAGCGGATTTCTTTTACCGCCGACACGTCACCGCCGTTTTGCGCCCTGCTGAGCAGAGCAGCGGCAACGAGCATAGTGCCCGTAGCCTCGTCATCGCTCAAGGAGAACCTTTCTTTAATTGCCTGCACCGCCTCACCCGAGCACTGAGCCGACAGCAGAAACTGCATACATTCTTTTAAATTCTTATTCTTCTTTTTAGCCATAACTCCCGTCCTCACAAACTTCGCTTAATTCCATTTTTGCTATCCGCAAAAATTTCATCTGCTTCGTTGCTCGTCCTCTATCCCAACACAACGCACTTCGTTCTGCCTTGTGTCGGGAGCCCTGTTTTCGTTCCACCCCAAAAGCCTCCCTTGTGTAAAGGGAGGTGTCACGAAGTGACGGAGGGATTGTCAATTCAATGATTTTTGCAATGCAAAAATCTACCATAATTACGCATTGCGTCGTCACAAAGTACGCTTTGCTTCATTTTGCTATTCGCAAAATTTCGCCTGCTCCCTTGTTCCTCCTTTTCCCAACACAACGCACTTCGTTCTGCCTTGTGTCGGGAGCCCTATTGTCCGAATTCCGCATTATTCTCCGCCCTTTTTGCAAGTACCGCTTCAAACTTCGCCTTGGGTGCGATACTGCTGCCGTCAAGGGTAGAAACGTATTCCTCAAAGGTAATCATACCCGAGGTGAGCGCACGTTCAACGCTCTGCTCCTGGGCATATTTGTCAAAGGGGCTGTCAGGCGTTGCATCAACCCTCGTTCTGATGCGAAGAGCCTTCAAGGTCTCTGCCGTGACAAGTTCCTCACGGGGAAGACCGTTGTACGTAACGGTAATTTTCATACCCTGCGGATTGTATGCAAGAAACTGGTCCCACCATATGTGAGCGACGTCCTCTACAAACTGCTTAAAGCCCGCCATCTGACTGCTTAACGGAAGTGCCGCCTGCGATTTTACGGCAATAATCGCCGTACCCGATGCTTTGGACGGGTCAATCATACCGAGTGCGGCATCCGAAGCACCTGCAAGGTCCTTGGTACGCTGGTATAGATTCGACCATATGTTAAGCACGTCGGAGGACATCGACGCCGGGTAGAGATATGTCACCATATCCGAGAGTGCGGATACACTCACGTCGTCAACCTCGATAGCACCGCCGACGCTTTCAAGCTGAGCAGGATTGGTTACCGTACCCTTGCGGTAGGCAATTTTGGGATAACTTGCAAGTTTTGACGCCATAATCATACGGGCATTCTGCTTGTTGATTTCAATCTGATTGGCGATAATCGGCTCAACCTCGCCTATGCCACGAGCCGAGCCCTTTTTCTCGTTCCACAGGAACGATGCAATCGGATAGAGCGTCAGTCCCGTATTCGAGTCGGGCTCAAAAACGCAGAGCTTGCAGGCACGGCAACGGTGAATAAAGCCGTCCTCGTCACGCCAGAGCATGAGAATACAGGACACCTTGCCGAAATCGCCCTTTACCTCTTTGGTGTTGCCGAGCTCGTCGTTCGTATCCGAGTCCGCCGTGACAAAGGATGCATCGACACCGTTAGCCTTTGCGACACGCTTTACGTCCTCGACAAAACGTCGTTCCTTGATAATTATAAATTTCTGCTCCTGCAGAGAGCGGTTCTGCTCATCGGCAAGATAAATCTGTGTACGGTCAAGAATCTGACCGTTTCCCTTGCCGTCGTAGAAAAGCATATAACTGTCGCCCGTAATGGCGGCATTACGGCATACGTCCCAGAGACGTCTGTCCATTTTGTGCTGTTCCCACATCTGCGCCATATGCTCGGTAAGCTTTGAGCATATCATCTGTGCGCTGGGGAAATCCTCGCCCACGTTGAGCGGATTTATCGCAATGGACAGCTTGTTCTGTGCGACGGTTGCGACCTTGTGGTCAACGATAGGCTTTATCAGGTTGAGTACGGGCAATTTTTCACCGCCCGTCTCGCAGCCACGCCACTGGTCGCCGACGTAGAAATTGTGACAGCGGTCAGTCATGGTAAACAGACCCGTCTGTTCGTGCTGATTTTTAATCTGGGTATAAAGGTCCCAAGCCTGAATATCTCTTATTTTCATATAAATCTCCTCTCTCGTCCTCACAAACTTCGCTTTGCTTCATTTTGCTATTCGCAAAATTTCACTTGCTTCGTTGCTCGTCCTCTTCCCATTGCAACGCACTTCGTTCTGCCTTGCAACGGGAGCCCTGTTTTTTCGTTCCATAATTAAAATTACTTTCAATCGAAACTTCCACAGAAGTTTCTACCATAATTCCGAATTACGCATTCCGCATTCCGAATTATTTTAAGTACATTTGTTCTGTTTTTATTTTAAAAATAATGAAATTCCGTCAGGAATTTCTTTCCTTAATTCCGAATTGATATACACAGCACCTTTTCAGGTGCCGTGTATATCATCATGTCTGCTTCTTGACACGTCGAGTATAAACTCATCTTCGTCCACGTCGTAGATATAGACGTATTCACAGTCGTACTCTGCTACAATTCCCGTTCTGGCACGGTTTCGCACAAACTGTACACCCGTGAGCACGATGTCGGTATTCCCGTCACCGTCAACGTCCCTATAATTCGGCGTCATATGCCCACCGTAATAGCCTACGGCGTTTGCACCGTATTCATCAACGTAATTGAAGCCTTCAATCCACTCGTTGTCGTACATCGAACCGCATATGCCAATCGTGCGCCAATCGCCGTATTCTGCTTCGTCCGAGACGAGCAAAAGCCCACCGTTTCCCGCATACGAGGCACTTACCGCCGTTAAAAACCTGCCCTGCGACATTTCTGCAACTCCAAGTTCAAACCAGTCGGGATGACCGTATAAATCGGCATATTCAAACTCGATTTCCGCTTCGTTTTCTATAACTCTATACAAATAGCCGAAATCCCGGTCGTAAGCTTTCGCAAAGACGTACTTTTCCCCTTCAATTTCGAGCACTTCAAAGTGAGCGATATTTTCTTCTTTACTTTGCTTAAATGCCTCAAGCAGATATTCATCCTCTTTCGCAAGAGGCAAAGCCTGCCTTTTTTCGATATGCGGATTCGGCTTTATAACAGGCGGTTCGGGCAACTCGGTCACGGAAATATTTTCCGTGATACCGTCCTTATCGGGTACGAAGGTGGCATCACACGGAAAATGCCAACATCCGTCTGCAACCTTTATCGTAAAGCGTTTTATATTGAGAAATATCCTTTTTACCACAACTTCCGTACCGCATTTACAGTATCCGTTTGCATGCATAAGGTCATTTTCGGTATCGGGATTGCCCTTGTGAAGATACGTATCATCACGGCCGGGCAGAGAAACCTTATATTCTCTGCCGTCGTCAAGGTCGACTATCAGCATATACGGCATCTCGCCGTACGGATCATAAACCGTCGCCTTCATATTGGTTTCCTCACAGTACCACACACTACCCGGCAGGTCGTAAAGATACTGAGTATGATTCCAGCACAGAGTAAGGTGCACAATAAGAGCATTTATAAGCAATGCAAATATAAGCGCAGTACCGAACAGTATTTTAAAAAACTTTTTCATAACTCCACCTCACTTACCACACGTCTACCATTACGAATTGATATTACCGCGTCTGAACTCAGCATCACACGGAAAATGCGTACAGCCGTCTGCAACGTCTATCTCAAATCCTCTCACCTTGAGAAATATCCTTTTTACCTCAAGGCTTGTTCCGCATTTACAGTAAAGGTCGTTACCGTTGTCGGAGTCACCCTCGCAAAATACCGCTTCGTCACGACCGTACAAAATCATCTTATACTCTCTTCCGTCGTCAAGATCAGTTATCAGCATATAATACGGCGTCTCTCCGTAATCAGCATAAACAGTTGCCTTCATATTGGTTTCCTCGCTGTACCACACGCTGTCGGGCAGGTCGTAAAGCCTCTGCGAGTGAGTAAATATCAAATCAAGAGACACAAGAAAGACGTTTACAATCAATTCAAAGATAAGCACCGACCAGAAAAGTATTTTAAAAAACTTTTTCATACTACCCCACCTTATAAAGTGTCATTGAATTTCCTCGTCCTTGCATATATCTGTCAAATGCCGTTTTGCCATCACCGGCAGTGTACCTCTCCTGCTCAACAAAAACAAATAATCCACCAGGCCTCCACCACATTATAAATCACCCTGTTTAATTATATTTTCAATCATACAGACTACTTTATCATATCAAAACTTTTCTCAAGCCATACCGTCAGAAGTCTGTGCAGAGCATACGCCGAAACAGGAATAACAATATCCCATTGCCATATACACTGAAACATAAAACCGTTGTATGTATCCGCCATAGGTACAACACAGAAAATAATCCACATTAACAGTGAGAATACAAGTACAATCACCAAAACCTCAAGATTGAATTTGAGCATGTTGACAGGTTTCTCATAGACAAGACCGTCATAGAAAACATAGTCCATTCGTTTAATATACCACAAAGCAAGCAAAAGCATCATAGCAAGCGTAAGTGTGATACTAAGTATCACCAAAGCTTCGCTTTTCTCTGAAACCTTTTCATAATCTTTAAGTATCTTATTGTCATCTTCCAGCATCGTAATGCTTACTATAAAACGAACCATCAACCTGTATACCGTAAACACTGCAGGTATCGCAGGAAGAAGTGCAAACGGACTGATTTTCGTATTTGCATCTTTAAAGACAGATATCAAACTTTCACCATAAAGCAGTACACCTCTCCTGCTCAACAAAAACAAATAAGCCACCAGACCAACTAACAGCATCCACCACATTATAAACCACCCCGTTTAATTATATAATAGTTCCTTTTTTATGACAACATCAATCTAATTATCCATTTCCTATCTCATTTTCACAACAGGAACTCTGTTTTCTAACAGGACGTCGAGGACGCCGTCCCGCAATTCCGAATTACGAATTCCGAATTTCTTTCTGTCCGTCCGCCGTGCCGTCGTAGCGTTCGATGTTCGCCATTAAAACGTCGTAACCGTTTTCGCTTTTCTTTTTCTTTGTTTTGACACCTGCATCGTACACACCGAGACGGTATATAAGCACCGCAAGCACAGCCGCAATAAGCTCAGTCATAAATATTCCTCCTTTCTCGTCCTTTCAACAATTCCGCATTCCGAATTGAATTCACACCACCGTCACTCTCCCTCTTACCGTATTGTTTCTCGGCTTTTCCGCTGTAAAGTTGTACTTCTTTACACTCGTCAAAGCAGGTGGTGTAACGGCTTCCTTGGAATACCACTCACAGCAGGCATAGCGAAGCGCCGCCATAGCGTCATCGTGGAAGGGCACGGGCTCGTCGGTATAGTCGCCGTTTTTGTCCTTCTGATAACGCCAGCTTGATATTTCATCAATGGTATTCTCGCAATCGGGATGAATAAAAATCCTTCGTCTTTTGAGCCAGTCGTTGCAGAAAGCAACGGGCTTTTTGACAACGCCTCTCGCATTAAAACCTGCCCTTCGCCACATAACGATACGGTCGGGCTCGGCGCAGTCGCACCACATAAGTGTCTTTTTATCGAAATCTCCCGCAAGGGCGATGATATCATCCGTCGTTTTTTCCTTAACGTAGAGTTCACGCAGAATATAGATGTCCCCGTCCCTGATGCCGATTTCAAGCAGAGCATTGGCGTGATTGAAGCCAAAGTCCTGCCCATATCGGACGTAGTCGTAATTTTCGATATTTTTCGATACGTCCTTAATCTGATAATTCGTAAAAATGAGACCTCCCCGTTCACCCCACTCGCCCAGACCGTAAATGAGGTAGCCCTCGGGGTCGAGCTCCTTTCTTTTCATCATACGGCGGTGATAGCCTTCATCGCAGAAGGCATTGTCGAGATACGTAGAATGGGAAAGTGTGACGTCGTCACGGTCGATGTCAAAGAAAACCTTTTTAATCCAATGACCTGCCGACACGGGATTAAAGGTGAGTCTGATCTGATAGAACAAACCTTCGGGCAAAATGCCTCGCAGACGGTCGTCAATAATTTCAAAGTCGTCACGGGAGAGTTCTGTCGCCTCCTCAATCCAGATGTCTGTTATGTTTCCGCTTGTCGCCGTAATTGATTTGAGGCGTTCTCGCTGAGTGTCGTCATTTACGCCACCAAAAAGCACCTCGTTACCGTTTACACATCGAATAAGAAGCGGTCTCAGCGTAAAGGTGAAATAGTCGGACAGTCCCATACGTTTAACCGCCTTTTGCAGTTCACGGAAGGTCGAGCGCTCGTTACTTTCGGCGGTTTTTCGTATGCAGAGCAGATTTCTGCCCTGCTGTGACAAGAGCCTCACGATATAAAACATAGCCGAGTCAAAGCTTTTACCGCTGCCGGCACTGCCCTTCATAACGACGTATCTTGTTTTAGCCTCCCAACACGGCGCAAACACCTCGTTTCGCTTAATTTCAATTTTCATATATTCTCCTTTCGTCCTCGCAAACTTCGCTTTGTTTTTAACGGTGCATCATAAATGCTTCACCATAATCCAATGAAATTTCGTCATTACGATGAATTGACAACTGTCGTTGTCATGAATTGGCTAAAGCCATGAATTGTTGTTATCTCAACATGAATTGAATTGCCTTAATGCACTTTAGTGCAATTCATGAGCCGTAGGCTCTATTCATGAAATTTTAATTTCAATTCATGCCGTAAGGCAATTCATTGCTAAAGAACCATAGGTTATTTAGCACCATAGGTATTTTCAAATTCCCATTTAGCAAAGCTTTCGGCATCAAAGGTTTTGTCCCCCGTCTTTCCTTTGAGGTAAGAATACTTTTCTTTACTTTTATTTACTTTACTTTTATTTTCTTTACTTTTCTTTGTGGGATAAATCTCGGATTTATTTTGTAATTCATTGCAGATATAGTCCTTTGAATCACACTCAGAAAGCAACCAGACGTCGCTCCTGACCTCAATCAGACGCTTTTGACCTCTTACTTTCACACACTCCTGATACTGTTTTTGAATCTCGCTTGAAGTGAGTATATTTTTATCAAAAAGTGTCGGATTAAAAAAATCGTTTCTGCAAAAATAGGCGACAATCTGCCTGACCCTATCCTCATCAAGACCGTTGTCATCGGCAACGATGGCGTAAAAATCCTCGTCAACGGACAGATAATAGCCTCTGTCCCGATAGATTTCAGCCAAAAGATAGATATAAAGGCATATACCCTCACACCCGAATTTAGAGCGAAGCACCTTGATTTTTCTCGAATCGAAGAAAGACGTATCCAGCGGAAAATAGGAAAGCCCGTCGAGCTTAATTCGAGCCATAGTACGCCTCTCTTTCGAGATGGTCGTAGACGGTCAGCTCGTCCACGCAGAAGGCACAGCCGATAATGTCACGGCCGTTCAAATAGACGTCGTCATCCTCACAAAGCTCCGTATCGCATACGGGACAGTTTATTTTTCTCATTTCTCTCTCCTGCCCACCCCACAGTTCATACCAATCGTAAATATTAATGATGTTATCCTCCTTTCTCGTTGGCGAAGCCAACATATCGCATCCCGAAGGGATATATCGCATACGCAGTATATATCGCAAATTCCAACGGAATTTATATCGCCGATAAAGAAGCGATTGTTTCTTTATCGTACATTTGTTCTGTTTTTTTAAGTTTAAAAAATGAAACTTCTCGTTTCATCATCTGTATTATACTCGGAAATTTCGGTTTTGTCAACCCTTATTTTCATATTTCCGAAATTTCTTATAAAACGTAGGGGACGGCGTCGTCCTCACAAACTTCGCTTAGTTCCATTTTGCTATCCGCAAAATTTCACTTGCTTCGTTGCTCGTCCTCTTCCCAACACAACGCACTTCGTTCTGCCTTGTGTTGGGAACCCTGTCTATCCGTCCCTCAATTTAATTCCGAATTCCGCATTGCAAGAAGTGTTTCATCACTTCTTGCCCGTCAGTCCCTTCGTGCCCTTGATTGCGAACACGTTTTCCTTAAAACTGAAGGTGAGCGCCTTTTTCTCTCTGTCACGCTTGAAAGCGAGGTCGATAAGCTCGTCACACAGCGTTTCAAAGGGCTTGCCTGCCGCCTCCCACAGATAGAAGGAGAGCGAGCCGGGAATGGTGTTTATCTCATTTACATATACCTTGTCATTATCAGCGGTATCCATAAGAAAATCGACTCTGGACACGCCGCCGCAGCCGAGTGCCTTAAAGGTTTTCTCGGTTAAATCCCTTATTTCCTTTTCCTTTTCGGGAGAAATCTCGGCAGGGCACTTTCTCTTGAGAGAACTCATACCCTTCGAGCCTTTTGAGCCACCCATATACTTGTCTTCGTAGCTTAAAATCTCGTCACACTGAACGGGCTCTTCGCACACCGACGTCTGAACGCTGTCAGCATCGCCGAGTGCTGCACAGTTGATTTCACGAAGAGAGGTCACCGCATGCTCAACGAGTATCTTCGATGCAAAATCCGAGGCGTATTCAACGGCAGCGATAAAGGAAATCACGTCATCCGCCCTCTTGATTCCGACGCTGGAGCCGAGATTTGCAGGCTTTACGATAACGGGAAAGCCGAGCTTCTTTTCGACTTCCGTCGCCAAAATATTTCTTTTTTCGACAAATTCTCTCGCCGTGAAAGCGATATGGGGCACAACGGGCAGACCGTTTGCCTCAAGCACCTTTTTCATTATATATTTATCCATTCCGAGTGCAGACGAAAGGATGTCACATCCAACGTAGGGCAGCGATAAGCTTTCAAAAACGCCTGCAAGCGTACCGTCCTCACAGTTGGTGCCGTGAACGACGGGGAAAGCGACGTCGATACGTGCATCAAAGCCCTTTTTGAACATACCCTTCGACGCCGAAACGACGTGCACACCGTCCTTTTCCCTGGATAAAAGCACCCTTTCACACGAAGAAACGAGCGCCTGCATATCGGCAAAATTTTCGGTGTCGGTGAGTTTTTCACCCGTATACATAACGCCCTCTTTGGTTATGTATATCGGAAGCACGTCATATTTATCCTTGTTAATAGCGTGGAACGCCTGAATTGCGGAAATGACGGAAATCTCATGTTCAACCGACACACCGCCCATAAAAAGACCAACGGTAGTTTTCACTTAAAAATCACTCCTCATAGTTGTCGGGCAGGTCGTTTTCAAAGAGCACGACCGTTTTTTCACCCATTAAAGTCTGTAATTTGCCGAGTGCCTCATTTAAATTCTTAACGACGATTGCGTTATCGGCACCCTCTTTAATAGCCTCGGCATTTTTGCCGACGGCGATAATATAATCTGCACATTCTTTTGCCTTTACACCGAGCTCACGGTTAAGTTCATACGTCTTTTCCCCAAGCTCGACCATACCGGGCGTTATTACCACCCTCGTATACCCCTCAAACGAGGAGAGCACGGAAAGCGCCTCACTCGCCCCTGCGGGATTTGAGTTAAAGGCATCGTCAATTACGATATAATTTGCACTTTTTCTGTTAATTTCAAGCCTGTGCGGAACGGCCTTAAGCCTTGCACAAGCAAAGCGTATATCCTCGGCAGGAACGCCGAGTTCCATAGCCATTGCGGCTGCAGTAACGATATTTTTAACGCCCGACATACCGAGCAGAGAGGTCGAAATTTCGATTTCCTTGCCCTTGGCAACAAGCGTAAAGGTCATACCGTTTTCATTGTAAGAAATATCTTTTGCAAAATAGTCACCCGACGTACCTGCCCTGATACCCTCACACTCTTTTTCAATGTCTGCACCGATTATTTTAATACCGTCGCAGGCATCGTAAAGCTCGAATTTGGTTTTTACGATATTTTCCATCGAGCCGAAATTCTCAAGATGACACGGCCCGATCGACGTGATTATACAGTGGGTGGGATGCACGATATCGCAGATTTCCTTGATGTCGCCGACCTGCTTTGCACCCATTTCGCAGATAAAATACTTGTGGGTGGGCAACAGATGTTCCCTCACCGTTCTGACCGCACCGAGAGGCGTGTTGTAACTTTCGGGCGTCATAAGGGTATTGAATTTCTGCGATAAGAATTTTTCCAAAATGTATTTGGTACTCGTCTTACCGTAACTTCCCGTAATGCCGATAACGGTGACGGAGGATGATGCAAGCACCTTTTTTGCATCGTTAATATAATACCTTGCAACCGCCTTTTCAATAGGTGCATTTATAAAGTTGATAAGCCTTGTGGCAACCGTCCTGTAGCAGACTGCAAAAACGCTTATCCAGAAGAGCACGAAAACCCAGAATCTGTCGGAGTAGCCGAAAAGATTTCTTCCCATAACGAGATTGAGCAGTGTGAGCATTATAAGCGACAGCACAGTTGCCGTCACATACAGTCTTTTGACCCTTGCCGTGATGACGAGTTTTTTCTTTTCCGCCTTTCTCGGTGTGAAGATGACGGCAAGCGCAAGTGTGACCGCAAAGCAGGCGGTAAACACCCATAACGGAAGCGAGGTCATAACGATAATGCAGGGCACTAAGACGGGGAAAATATACCACACGGTAAGTTCTTTCCCGAAGTTTTCCTTAGCCCATTTTTTGTATCGGTCATTGCGGTAGGATGACAGCTGAAGCATGTGAAACTGATGCCTGAGCAGTATCAAAAACGCCGCAATCACACAAACAAAAGCAATATTTAAGAATAACCTGTTCATATCTCAAATCCTTTCGTCTAATTCCGAATTCCCATAAAGCTTTCCACCGCAGCATTAAATACCGCAGGACAGTCGAGGTAGGAGAAATGCCCTGCCCCCTTAAGCACTACAAGACCTGCATCGGGGATAATTTTTTCCATCTCCTGCGCCGTGTAAAGAGGTGTAGCCGTGTCGTTTTCACCCCATATTAAAAGCGTGGGGGCAGAAATATCCTTCATCTGCTCACGCATATCGAGTGAGAGCATATTGACCATGGTTTTTTTCATAACGGTCGAGGCGTTACGGTAATCCTCACTGCCCGATTTGCTGACAAGCCTTTCAAGCGCCTTCTTCGCGCCGACGAGGGATAGCACCCTCTTTCCGATTTTAAAAAGCCTTATTCTGCATTTAACCTTAAAACTTTTTTTAGCAGGTACGCCTGCCGTATCAACGAATATGTTTTTTGTAACCTTTAAATTTGAATTTGTATTGAGTTCAACGGCAATTCTGCCGCCGTTTGAATGTGCGATAATGACGCAGGATTTTATATTTTCACGCCTGCATATTTCAAGCACGAAAGAAGCATAATCCTTTACGGTAAAGGGCTCAGTCGGGTCAGAGGTTTTACCACAGCCGGGCAAATCAATCGCCGTGACACGAAAATGAGGCGTGAGAAGCCGTACAATCGGCATAACCGCACCGATAGACGCGCCCCAGCCGTGAAGGATAACAACATCCTCCCCCACACCTTCGGTTATGTAATTTACGTTCATATTTTTATAAGTAAACATAAAAATCCTTTCGTTGTCCTCACATAACCTTCCTTGCCTAAAGGGAGGGGGACCACCGAAGGTGGTGGAGGAATTGTCAATCAAATGAATTGACAACTGACGTTGTCATAAATTGGCTAAAGCCATGAATTGTTGTTATCACAACATGAATTGAATTGCCTTAATGCACTCAGTGCAATTCATGAGCCGTAGGCTCTATTCATGAAATTTTAATTTCAATTCATGCCGTAAGGCAATTCATTGATGATGAAACAGAAGTTTCATCATCATATTATACTACAAACGCAAATAAAAAAAAACACATAAAATATATTTATATAAAGAAGTCTTGCACAAAATTATCTTAATTTAAGTAACGGGCAAAAGTTTACCATTTACATAACTTAGGCAAATAACCGATTTCAGTACAAATGTTATAAACATTTTCAACAGAGTTATCAACAGCCTTCAAGCCCTTACCGTAACAGACTTTTTTGTAAATCTTACCGAACTTTCGACAACTCTGCAAAGCCAGTAAAACCGTTTTTTGAATTTTAGTTTCGAGGTAGACATAACCACACAAAAAAGGCAAAACCGTAAAGGTTATTTTTCTGTCGATTTAAGTAAAACCGTGTCTTAAATTGCACTAAATCCCCGAATTTAAGTAAAACGGGACGGATTTATCCGTCCCGCAGTTTAATTGAAACTTCCGCATAATAATGAATTGACAACTGTCGTTGTCATTAATTGGCTATCGCCATGAATTCTCGCTTCGCTCCATGAATTGAATTGCCTTAATGCACTTTAGTGCAATTCACGAAGTCACAGACTTCAATTCATGAAATTTCATATTTCAATTCATGCCGTAAGGCAATTCATTAAAAATAAACCCCCCGACTTTCGTCGGGAGGCTTTATTTTTACTGATACTGTGCCCAGTCGGGATTTTCGCGAAGTGACGTCCACTTTTCGTAAACGTGATTCTTCATATCGAAATTGTGGCTGTTGGTCGCCTCGCACATTGCAAGGTAGAACCAGTCGTCCTCGTCGTTGTCGGGCCAGATAATCATATTTGCAAGCAAATCTGCCTTGGTTTCGGGGATACGGTTGAGCACTCTGTTAATCATCGTAACCGCTTCGGCACGTGTGATAAGAGCGTCGGGTCTGAACGAACCGTCCTCGTAGCCTTTTATCCAGCCGTGAGCCGCTGCTTCGTGAATTTCAGCCTCAGCCCAGTGACCTGCGACATCGCCGAAATGGTCGACGATTTCGAAGTCAGAGTCGTCAAATCTTGCACAGATAACCGCAAACTCGGCACGGGTGATAAATGCACCCGGTGCGAACTTGCCTGCCGACTTACCGCCGACGATGCCCATAGCGGACATTGTGGAGATTGAGGTGTTGTACCACGCGTCAGCGGGTATATCCGTGTAAGAGTTGTTGCTTGTGAGACTATCTTTTCTCACGTCGTCCTTGAGAAGTCTGAAGAATATGGTAGTAACCTCAGCCCTCGTGATGTTGTTTTCGGGACGAAGCGTACCGTCCTCGTAGCCTACGATGTAAGCAAAGTGGTCGTCACCGTTGAGCATAGACGGAGTCGGTGAGCCGTTGCCTGCACCGCCGTTATCCTCAACCCAGTGGGCGTAAACGGTGATGTCCTTGTCCATCTTAACCTCGGTCACGTACTGAGTGAGCCCTTCATCAAGATGCCAGCCATCAAATACGAAGCCTTCCTTCATGGGAACCTTGGTAAGATTTACGAGTGTGCCCTCTGCATATCTTTCGGGCGAATACTTCGTACCGCCGTTTGATTCATAGGTAAGCGTGTATCTTGTGACGGGTGTCACACCGCCACCACCGCCGTTTGATCTCCACTGAGCAACGAAGGTGATGTCTGCCGTAACGGTATGGTCATCACCCGGCTGATAATCGGCATTTTCAGCCTTCCAGCCCGTAAATGTGTGTCTTGCCTTTGTGGGAGCATCCTTGATAGTAACAACCGTGCCGTGTTCGTACTTAACCGTCGAATAATCGACACCGTCAGCACCCGTACCGCCGTTTAAGTCGTAGATAACATCGTGCAGATCCTCAAACATACCGTAGAATACAACCGTTCTCGCATTGTTGGGGAGAAGCGGAATCGTGTACTCACCGTTTACGGGCGTCACGTGGGGAGACTTCCAGCCGTCAAAGACGTGTTTGCCGTCCGTACATATCGCATCGGGCTCAACTGTAAGCTTTGCACCGAAGGGAACACCCGTCTTTGTTGCAGGCAGAGCCGACGCGCAGGACGGAGCCTCACCGTAGTAGCGATATTCAACGTTGTAGATAATTCTGTCGTAGTAGATTTTAATAACCGTCGAGCCGTCACCCGCCACGTAAGCGGAGATGACGTTGTCGTTTCTCGGCGTAAAGCCTTCGAAATTCTTTACTTCAGCCGTTACGAGCTGACCTGTCGTTGCGGTAATCGTATCGTCTAAGGCGAGCTCGTACTCGTTTGCATTGTCGAGTTTCTGCAGATAGTACTCAACTTTGTAGTGATTGTTCGTGTTTGCAACAAACTTGCCCTTGAAGGTAACGGTCTTTGCAGGCATATCGAAGTTACCGCCCGAAACCTGTGCATCCTCCGTTGACCAGCCTGAGAAGGTGTAGCCGATCTGTGAGAGGTCGGGTTTAACCGAAACGGAAGTGCCGTAAAGCTCGGTAGTGTTGTAGTCTGTCGGCACCGTAGCCGTCACACCGTAGGGCTGAGTACCGTCAAGGACGTATTTCACGTCGTAGGAGAGTCTCTTGTAGAAGAACTTAAGCTCAAGTGAGCCGTCAGCCTTGATGTTGGCGCTTGTGAGTGTATCGGGATGAGCGGGATCGAAGTCAAAGCCGTCGTAAACCTTGCTCACCGCAGATACGAAAGTACCCGTCGCACCGTTTCTGTATTCGGACTCTGTGGGTGTTGTCGGATACTGACCGTCAGTACCCTGCAACCAGTGTGACACCTTGTAACCGTTATCCTCACTCGGCTGGAAGTGACCGACGAGAACGACGTTTCTTGCAGGCATCGTAAACGTGCCCGTTGCGGGACTGTTTACGTCACCGAAGTACCAGCCTACGAATACGTAGCCCTGGAGTGTCACCGTCGGTGCAACCGTAACCTTTTCGCCCTTTACGTAGGTTTCCGTTGCAGGACGCGGCGGAGGTGTGAGTCCCATGGTATCACCCTCGTAAGCGTAGGATACGGTGTATTCGTTTCTCTTGTAGTAGAGCTTGAGCACGAGTGTGCCGTCACCCTTGATAACGCCCGTCTTTGTCAGAGCGCTGTCTGCATCGTTGTAGGTAAAGCCGTCAATCGTTATGGGCGTTGCCGTAATTTCCGCACCCGACGTACCCGTCAGAATCTGTGACTGATACGGAGTATCGGGATAGGTCGTATTGTCGAGATTAGCAATATAATGCTCAACCGTGTACTTGGTATCGGTCTTTGCCTCATAGTAGCCGTATAACGTCACGTCTGCAGTCGGCATCACGAAGGAATCGGTAACCGTCATTTCGTGTCTGTGCCAGCCCGAGAAGGTATATCCTGCAAGCACGTAATCGTCTGCAACTTCAACCGTCTCACCGTGGTAGTAGGATTCTGTTGCAGGAACGGGCTCTGCCTCTGTCGGCACCGTACGTTCATACTGATAAATAACGTCGTACCTGTTTCTCTCATAGTAGAGCTTGAGCACGAGGTCGTTTCCGATAACGCCCGTCTTTGTCAGTGCGCTCTTTACGTCGTCATAGGTAAAGCCGTCGTACTTGAGAAGCGGTGTTGCTGTAACCGTGTGTCCCGTCGTACCCTTGAAGGTTTCGGTATCTTCAGGTGTCGAGGGGTACTGACCGTCGATACCCATCAGATAATGCTCAACCGTGTAGGGTGTCGCCGTATTCGCTACGAAGTGGCCGAGCAGCACAACGTCTCTTGCAGGCATTTCAAAGTCGGTAACCATGTTGCTTTCAGTATCTATGTACCAGCCGTGGAATTCGTAATCATTTATGCTCACCTTACCTGCCACGGTAACCGTCTGTCCGTAGTAGTACGAATCACCAGTCGGAAGTGTGGGAAGTGTGAGACCTTGTGTGTCACCCTCGTAATCGTAGGAAACGTTATACTTGTTTCTGTTGTAGTAGAGTTTGAGAACAAGCTGACCGTCAGCAGTTATAACGCCCGTCTTTGTAAGAGCACTGTCTGCATCGTTGTAGGTAAAGCCTGTTATCGTTATAGGCTGTGCCGTAACCGTTTCACCCGTTGTACCCGTGTGGTCATTGGTCTGATAGGGTGTCGACTCGTAGCCCGTGTTGTCGGCGTTTGCAATGTAGTGTTCAACCTTGTACGGAATATCCGTCTTTGCGGCAAATCTTCCGTAGAGTGTTACCTCTCTCGTCGGCATCACGAACTGACCGCCGACAATGTCGATTTCACCCTCTGTTGCGTGGTGGTGCCAGATTTCAAAGTCGTAACCCTCGACAACAACGGGTGTCGTGTCAACCGTCACGGTCGCACCGTGGTAGTAGGATACCGTCGCAGGCACAATCGGTGCAGTTGACGGAACGTCACCCTCATACTTGTAAACCACGTCAAACTTGTTTCTCGCGTAGTAGAGTTTAAGTACTGTCGAGCCGTCACTCCTTATGACACCCATTTCCGTCGATTTCATCGGATCGAAGTTATACAGTTCTGCATATTCGGGAAGCGGTGTCGCCGTAGCCGTATGACCCGTCGTACCTTTAAGTTCTTCCGTCTTGGCAGGATTCGTCGGATACTGACCGTTTTCGTCCATCAAGTAATGCTCAACCGTGTATTTCGTACCCGTACTCGGCACGAAGTGGCCGATAAACTCAACGTTATTTGCAGGCATCGAGAAAGTACCGCCCGTCACGTCAAGACCCGTCTGTCTGGGTGTCCAGCCCGAGAAGGTGTAGCCCGTAACGGTAACGGGATCTGCCACGGTAACCGTATCGCCGTAAGCATACTTTTCAGTGTCGGGCAATAGGTCTGTTGCACCTGCAGGCACTTCACCCGAGTAGGTGTAACTTACAAAATATTCATCCGCCGTAAAGTTACCCGAGATTACAACGTCAGCATCGGGCATTGTAAACGTACCCGTCTGACTCCAGCCCGAGAAGGTGTGTCCAACCTTGGTAGGTTCGGCATCAACCGTCACTTCAGCACCTTCGAAGCGGTAGAAATGCTTTGTTTCGACGCCGTCAACCTTGTAGGTAACTTTTTTTGCCTCAACTATGGGAGGCTCTGCCGTGTCAACCGTGTCGCCGTTGCTGTTTACGACGAGTGCTGCACCGAGGTTTGTGGGCATTTTGCCGTCTGTAAGACCAGCCGCATCAATATCGGCGTAGTCGGGTGTAATCTTAACGTCAATAATGAGTTTTCTTCCGTAGAAGTCACCGTTATCGCCTCTGCCGTCTGCAGAAACGTGGTTTGCATCAAAATCAAAGCCCGAAACCGAAAGCGTCTGTCCGTTTACGGTAGCGGTAACGCCCGTTGCCGCATAGGGTGTGCCCCATCCGCTTGCCGTCTTATCCGCAACCGTGAGTGTTACGCTGTTTGCCCCGTCGGGAATGTGGAAATATTCCGAAATCGTATCAATAACTCTTGCCTCAGGGCCGAGTTCTATGGTCGGGAAGTTGATTTTACTTAAAATTTCATCAAATATGTCAGAAAGGTCCTTATCGTCGGTTGCCGTCATATAGTAACCGCCGTTAACGTCACCCGTACCTGCCGTTATCGTACCGTCCGAGTAGGAAGCCGACGGGAAGTTGTTTGACATATAATGCATGAATGCGTTGTAGTTGTCACCAATCTGTGAACTGTCGGCAGAGTTCTCACCGCCGATAGAATAAATCACAACGCCCGTGTCCTTAAGGTTCTTGGCGTGATTTATCGAAGAGCCTGCAACCGAAGCGCTGTAACCGCTTGAATGGTTAGGTTCACCGTCTGTAAAGAGGATTAAAACTTCGTTTCTGCCCTCGGCATCCGTTCTCTTACCAAACTGTGAAATGGCAAGTTGCATACCGTAGTCAACCGACGTTGCACCGCCTGCCTGAAGAGCGCCGAGTGCATTTGTAAGTGCGGTCTTTCCCGTATTGTCAACAACCGTAAAGTCGGAAACAACCTGCGTATAGTTGTAGCCGTTGTCCTGTCTGTTGTTACCGATTACCGCCTGAGTGTAATCACTCGTCATTTCCGAGCCGTCGTAATACGAGTCGTCAGCAAACTTTATAATTGAAATTCTGTGCTTTAAAGCAGGGTCTGTGATAGACTCGTTCTTCTGTGCAGTGTGTGCAATAAAGTCGCTCGCACCCTGGTAGAGCACTTCCATGTGTGATTTATAATCCGCCATGTAGAACTGCACCACGGCGTAACTGTTTTCTCTGTTCGTTGAGGTGCCGTCTTCAAGAATCGGATAGTAGCTCACACCGTTTGCGCTGTAATATTCGAAGCCGTTGTCGTCACGTGTACTGTTTGAAACGGGAACGTAGTCCTCACCGTTCTTAATATAATACTGCGTACTGCTGTTAAAGCCGTATCCCGTTCTGAAGAAGCCGTACCGGTATGACGAACCCTTAACCTCCGCCATTTCGTACACGTTACTGTTATCATTCATCGAGCCCGACATATCGAGCAGAAGAATAATATCAGTCGGCGTTGTAGTCGAGGTATTTCTCACCTGCCCCGTCGTATACGCCTCCATATGTACGTTGAGCGAGTTGTCAGTATTTACCGTTGCCGTCTTGGTAAATTCGATACCGTCGTCAACCGTGTCGGCAAACACGAGCATATTGAACATCATGCATAGTGCAAGCGCAATTGCCGCCGCTCTTTTCCAAGTTTTTTTCATACGATCCTTCCTTTCTTATTCAATCCTTTGCATAAATCTCGCATAAACCTTCTTTGCCACGTCGGGCAAATTGGTTGCAAGAACCCTTTTTATCGTTTTATTTCTTTCATCCTCGGGTATTCTGTAGACGAGCATAAGCGCTTCAAGTATCTTTGACACCTTGTCATCAAGAGTAATCTCGTCGTTACATTTCATTATAAAGGATGAATTTTCAAGCCCGATAGCAAGATTTTCCTGTACCACGAAATCCGAAAGCGACCATTCGGGCAGCCAGTCGCCGAGTAAATCGTGATTTTTCTTTGCTCCCCACGCCCTTATAAAATCGAGCGTTCCCTGATGATTATACGCGGAGCGATAAATGTCGTTTACCTTGTCATACTGCTCACACAAGGCTATCTGGATAGAAATCTCCATCGCATAGGCAAAAAGTTTATCCTCCGTTTCGCCGAGAATTTCCTCGATTATTTCTAAATGATAGTCCATAACCTCCTGTATGAGCAGATAGAGCATTTCCTCCTTGGTATGAAAGTGATAACACAGCGTTCCCTGACGTATACCCGTGTCGTCACTAATCATTTTGAGCGTCGTCTCGGTAAAACCGTTTTCAAGAAACAGTTTTATCGCCGAGCGTATAATCGTTTTTTCGGTTTCCGATAAGGGAGCAAGCATTCTGCTCCGTTCAACTATGCTCTCTATCAAATAATTCCACCCCTTCTTTCCTTAATATAATAACTGTTAAATTCATAAACACCATATTTCTGCTGTAAGCAGAACTTCACTTAACCTTTTTAGGTTATATTTAGGGTACACCCTAATCGTACACTAATTTCACCCGAAAGTCAACCTCTTTCCCAAAAAAACCGTCCTCCCTGAAGTATCACCACCCCCCAATTCCTTCTCCTTGAGGAGAAGGTATCCATCCAATTGAAATTCCGCAAGGAATTTCCACCACAATTCCGAATTCCGCATTCCGAATTCCGAATTTATTTGAAATGCCCCCGCATTTCAATTATAATATTGTCGAGGTGAAAAAAATGTCACATCAATTTGCAAGAACAGAACTTCTGCTCGGTGATATAAATAAACTTAAAAACTGTCGTGTAGCCGTATTCGGCATAGGCGGTGTCGGCGGTCACGCCGTAGAGGCGCTGGTGCGGTGCGGTGTCGGCGAAATCGATATTATCGACAATGACACGGTCTCGCTGACCAACTTAAACCGCCAGATATTTGCCCTTCACAGCACACTCGGCAGACCGAAGGTTGAGGTTGCAAAAGAAAGGCTTTGCGATATAAATCCCGACGTAAAAATCAATTCCCACAATCTGTTTTTTACGCCCGACACGGAATTTGATTTTTCGCAGTTTGACTACGTGATAGATGCAATCGATACGGTAACGTCAAAAATCGCCCTTGTCGAATTGTGTCAAAAGGCAGGCGTGCCGATAATCAGTTCAATGGGCACGGGCAATAAACTCGACCCGACTAAATTTGAGGTGACCGACATTTACAAAACATCGGTCTGTCCCCTCGCCCGTGTAATGCGCTGCGAGCTTAAAAAAAGAGGCGTAAAACGCCTCAAGGTAGTATATTCAAAGGAAGAGCCGATAAAACCGACCGAGAGTGATGAAGACAAAGGTGTAAGGCGTTCCATTCCGGGAAGCGTCTCCTTCGTCCCGTCCGTCGCAGGCCTCATCCTCGCAGGAGAAGTAATAAAAGATTTAATTCGTAATTCGTAATGCGTAATTCGTAATTAAATTTGTAGGGGACGCCGTCCCCTACGTCCCGAAAATCCCAATCCTGTTCATTATTTATTGTAGGGCAGGGGCTTGCTCCTGCCGTTAAATAACAAAAAAAGAGATACCGAAATGGTATCTCTTTTTTGTTGGTGACCCGTACGGGAATCGAACCCATGTTACAGCCGTGAAAGGGCCGTGTCTTAACCGCTTGACCAACGGGCCTTATGGTAGCGGCGACAGGACTTGAACCGGTGACCGATCGGGTATGAACCGATTGCTCTAGCCAACTGAGCTACGCCGCCACATTAGATGCGCTATTACCTAGCGCAAGAATTATTCTACACTATAAAAAAACAAATGTCAAGAAAAATTTTTTAGTTGACTAATATTTTTTTTTGTGCTATACTCATTGAGTAAGATAAATCTGCTAGTGTAGCACAGTCGGTAGTGCAGCGCATTCGTAATGCGCAGGTCGTCCGTTCGAGCCGGATCACTAGCTCCATAAAAAAAGAGATACCATTTTGGTATCTCTTTTTTTGTTATTGTAGGGGACGGATTTATCCGTCCCGCCATCCAATCGAAATTCCGAATTACGAATTGACAAAGGCTTACAGAGCCTTTGTCTTATATCCCTGCGCTTCCACTGCTGAAACCAGCACGTCAACTGCGATATCCTTGGAAAGCGTCACAACCGCAGTTCCCTTTTCGTGACTCACCTCGGCACTCATAACGCCGTCAATTGCAAGAAGCGTATCTCTTACTCTTGCTTCGCAATGGGGGCACATCATACCCTCGATATTAAGTGTCTTTTCCATAATTTTCTTCTCCTTTTTTCTGTCGAATAGATTTATTCTGAGTGCGTTGGTCACAACGCAAAAACTCGACAAACTCATTGCCCCTGCGGCAAACATCGGGTCAAGCGTGAGCCCGAAAAGCCCTGCCGCAAGCGGAATACCAATCAGATTATACACAAACGCCCAGAACAGATTTTCCTTAATAATTCTGAGCACCCTTTTTGAAAGACGAATTGCTGCCTCAACGTCGGCAAGCGAACTGTTCATAAGAACAACGTCGGCTGCATCAATGGCAATGTCGGTGCCTGCGCCGATTGCAACGCCTATATCCGCCCTTGTGAGTGCAGGCGCATCGTTTATGCCGTCACCCACCATCATTACGGGTGCATCAAGTTCCTTTATAACCTTTTCCTTGTCCTGTGGAAGCAGGGATGCGCGAATTTCACTCACACCCGCCTGCTCACCTATCGCAGCTGCAGTCGCCTCATTGTCACCCGTGAGCATGACGACCTTTATGCCGAGGCGTTTTATCTTTTCAATCGCCTCACGGCTGTCGGGCTTAATGGTATCGGCAATGCCAAACATACCGAGATATTTTTCACCCATCGAAAAGAGAATGGGTGTCTTACCCTGCCTTGCAAGACCGTCTGCCTGAGCCATAATTTCATCGGAAATTTTGACTTTTTCCGACATAAATTTAAGATTTCCACCGTAAAGGCGTTTTCCTTCACACATAGCGGTAACACCGTTACCCACAAGTGTCTCAAAGTCAGTAATATCAAGGCTTTGCACATTATCACAATGTTCCACAACCGCCCTTGCAAGCGGATGCTCACTCATATTTTCAAGTGAGTACGCCACGGGAAGAAGCATAGTATCATTTTCTATCACGTCGGTCACGGTCGGCTGACCGAGGGTGACCGTACCCGTCTTATCAAGCGCAACGGTTTTGACCTTACCCGTGTATTCAAGTGAGGTTGCCGTCTTGAAAAGGATGCCACGTCTTGCACCGACACCGCTGCCCACCATAACGGCAACGGGCGTTGCGAGACCAAGTGCACACGGACAGCTTATAACGAGCACTGCAATGCCTCTTGACAGAGCATATCCGAAAAGTTCACCCAAAAGCAGATGAGCTACGGTGGTTATAACCGCAAGTGCGATTACCACGGGCACGAATACGCCCGAAACCCTGTCTGCAAGTTTTTGAACGGGTGCCTTTTCTGCGGCGGCATCGGTCACAGTCTGAATAATTCTCGATAAAAGCGTGTCCTCACCGAGTCCCGTTACCGAGCATTTGAGAAAGCCAAAGCGGTTAACCGTACCTGCATAAACTCTGTCCCCCTCGTCCTTGTCGGCAGGAATACTCTCACCCGTGAGTGCCGATTCATCGACCGAGCCGTGTCCCGAAATCACAACTGCATCTGTCGGCACACTTTCACCGGGACGGATTGCAATTATATCGCCGATAACGAGTTCATCCACCGTCACGGTAACCTCTTTACCGTCACGAATGACGTTTGCAACCTCGGGTGCAAGCTTCATAAGACCGTTTACGGCGTCCGCCGTCCTGCCCTTTGAGCGTGCTTCAAGCAGTTTACCCACGGTAATGAGTGTTAAAATCATTGCCGCCGACTCAAAATAGAGGGCGTGCGTTTCACCCATAATAAGCAGATAAACGCTGTACACAAACGAAATGCCCGAGCCCATTGAAACAAGGGTGTCCATATTCGGACTTTTATTTATGATGCCCTTTACGCCCGATATAAAAAACCGCTTATTTAAAATAAGTACGGCAGCCGACAACACAAGTTGCACCACACCGCCGAAGCTGTGATGAGGAAGCCCCACCATATGCCCCATTGAAAAATACATCAGGATAAGTGTGAGAATGATTGAAGCGATAAGTATCTTTTTGAGTTTACCCGTCTGCTCATCAAAATTCTGTACTTTTCTTTCATATCCCGAAACGCCGTAGCCTGCACGTTTGACCGCTTCAATTATGATTTCATCTTTAACGTCACCCTCAACGGTCATCGAATTGGTGAGAAGATTTACCGAGCATGCGCTAACCCCCTCCAGAGAGGAGACCGCCTTTTCCACCCTTGCCGAGCAGGCTGCACAACTCATACCCGTTACGTTATACTTTTTCATCTTAGAACCTCAAGCATTTCCCTTGCTATAGCCTTGGCACCATCTAAATCGTGGTCAAGGTAATTACCGCATTCTTTTCTTGAACTGCCGGGGATTACGCCCTCAAAATCCGCAACGAAAGCAAACGTATCTTTTATAAGAGAGGTAACCTCATCCCTTGACACGTCATCCCTCATAAGCAGATAAAAGCCCGTCCTGCAGCCCATGGGGCCTACGTAAATGACACTTTTTTCAAACCTTGAATTTCTCGCAAAGGTTGCAAACAGATGCTCAAAGGTATGCAGAGCGGCATTTTGCAGATAATCACCGCCGTTTGGAATTTTCATTCTTATATCATAGGTAATAACGTCACCGTCCACCCTTGAAATGTGGATACCCCTTTCAAGAGTATCGTGATCCACCGTAAAACTCGCAATTTTTTTCACTTCATTACTTCCTTTATTTAATGTAGATTTTTGCGATAGCAAAAATCATCAACAATTCCGAATTCCGCATTCCGAATTAAAATATATCTTTATACGCCTGCGCATTGAGCGACATATCGGCCAAAGCACCCGCCTGATATTCGTAATAGGCTTGCGCCCCGATCATAGCACCATTGTCACCGCAAAGGTAAAGAGGGGGCATATACAATTTATATCCGTTTTTATCACAAGCCGTCTGCACGGCATCACGCAGATGCGAATTTGCCGAAACACCGCCTGCAAGCACGATATTTTTGTAGCCCGTCATTTTCGCCGCATCCATAAGCCTTGAGCACAGAATATTGGCAACCGAGCGGTTAAATGATGCCGCAAAATCGCATTTGTTTATCTCTATTCCCTTCTGCTCGGCATTGTGAATGGTGTTTATCGCCGCCGTCTTGAGTCCCGAAAAACTAAAGGACAACGGCTCACCCGTAACCTTCGGGTCGGGGAATGTAAAGGCATCAACCTTGCCTCCCTGCGACAGTTTATCTAAATTGACACCGCCGGGGTATGACAGACCGAGCACCCTTGCCACCTTGTCAAAGCACTCACCTGCCGCATCGTCGTGCGTACTGCCGAGGCGTTTAAAGGTGGTATAATCCGAAACTTCGGCAATCATGGTGTGACCGCCCGACACGATAAGACACAGAAACGGCGGTTTCAGATCTTCAAAAGCTATGTAGTTTGCCGCCACGTGTCCCCTTATGTGATGCACGGGAATAAGCGGTTTACCGCTTGCAAGCGCAAGCCCCTTGGCGTAATTGACACCCACCAAAAGCGCACCTATAAGACCGGGATAAGCGGTCACGGCAATGGCGTCAACCTCATCGAGCGTCATATTCGCCTCAGCCAAAGCCTGCTCAGTGACGTAGCAGACAGCCTCCGTATGCTGACGGGAGGCAATTTCAGGCACGACACCGCCGTAGATTTTATGCGTTTCTATCTGTGAAGCCACGATATTTGATATAATTTTTCTTCCGTCCTCGACGATTGCCGCACAGGTCTCATCGCAGGAGGATTCAATTGCAAGTATTCTCATTTAAGTCTCCTCGTCATAAGCAGGGCATCCTCCGTGGGTGCCGTGTAGTAATTTTTTCTCGTGCCGACGGTATCAAAACCGCACTTTTTATAAAGGTAAACTGCAGGATTTGACACACGCACCTCAAGATTTATTTCGGTAATCCCCCGCTTTAGACATTCATTTTCAGCCATTTTCATAAGTGTAAAGGCGATGCCTTTTCCACGGTAATTTTCATCGGTCGCAACGCAGAGCACCTCTGCAGTATCAAGAATAATCTTAAGACCGACCATTCCTATTATTTCTTCATCCTCGCACACGAAAAAGAGGGTATTTTCACTTTCGCACCAGCTTGACGGAAAGAAACGCCGTTCAAACTGAGCCCCTTTTTTATAATCGGTAAGTATTTTATTTTGCATCATACCAACTCTTTCCGACACCGACGTCCACTTTAAGCGGAACTTTAAGTTTAGCCGCCCCCTCCATCTCACGACAAAGGATTTCTTTGACTTTTTCAACCTCGTTTTCGGGACACTCGATAATAAGTTCGTCGTGCACCTGTAAAATGAGTTTTGCATTAAGCCCCTCAAGTGCCTTTTCGGTTTTTACCATGGCGTACTTGATAATGTCGGCAGCCGTACCCTGAATGGGCGTGTTTCTTGCCGCCCTCTCCCCGAATGAACGCACCATAAAGTTTGAGGATGAAAGTTCAGGCATATACCTTCTTCTGCCGAAAAGTGTGGTAACGAAGCCGTCACTCACTGCATCCTCAACCGTCTTGTCAAGGAAGGTCTTTATACCCGTATATTTGTCAAAATAAGCCTCGATATACTCCCTCGCCTCCTTGTTTGAAACGCCTATATCATCGGCAAGACCGAAGGCGGATATGCCGTAGACAATGCCGAAATTGACCGCCTTTGCCTTACTTCTCGTCTCGGGCGTTACGATGCCGAAAACCTGCGAAGCGGTGATGGAATGTATGTCTTCACCATCTGTAAAGGCTTTCACCATTACAGCATCTTCAGCCATATGTGCAAGCACACGGAGTTCAATCTGTGAGTAATCGGCATCGACCAAAACGTTGCCCTCACCCGCCACGAACATTCTGCGCAGTTCACGGCCGAGTTCGGTACGCACGGGGATGTTCTGTAAATTGGGTTCGGTGGATGAAATTCGTCCCGTAACCGTCACGGTCTGATTAAAGGTGGAGTGGATTCTTCCGTCCTCCTCAATGACCTTGACAAGACCGTCTGTATATGTCGATTTTAATTTCGCAAGTTGTCTGTAATCGAGCACGAGTTTGACAATCGGGTAATTTACCGCAAGTTTCTGCAAACGGTCAGCATCGGTTTTATACGCGCCGTTTTTGCCTTTCTTACCACCCGGTAAACCGAGCTTGTCAAAGAGGACTTCGCCAAGTTGTTTGGGCGAATTGATGTTAAACTCCTCACCCGACAAATCGTATATCGCCTTTTCAAGCTCGCTTATGCTTTTTTCAAGGCTCTGCCCTAACGTTTCAAGTGCCTGTCTGTCGGCAAGCACGCCACGTTTTTCCATATTGTAAAGCACGAAGGAAAGGGGCAGTTCAATATCACGGTAGAGCGCCGTCATACCGAGTTCTTCAAGTTTTTTGCCCATAACGTCGGCAAGTTTTATCATATTTAAAGCGCAGGACGCACCGTCAGGTGCATTTACACCGAGGTATTCCAAAGCAAGCCCCTCCGCCTTGTAGGAGGATGCCCCCGGGTCAAGCAGGTAGCCTGCAAGCAGAATGTCAAACGCCACCCTGCTTTCATCTATTTTTCCAATCTGCCCCAAAAAGTCCTTGACGCCGATTAAAACGAGCGGTGTTTCACACTCAAGTAAAGGTGTTGCGAGAGAAGATGAAAATTCGATAACCTTTTTCCCGTCGGATGCGAAAACAGATTCGTTTTCAACCAGAACTGCAACTCTTTTTGAGTTTTTTACAAAATTTGCAACCTCATCTTCGGTCATAACGCTGACACATTCGGTTAAGACCGCCTCACTCGGCGTCTCCTCCATAAGTGCGGCGGCAAATTTGCGAAGCTCGAGTTTTGTGTATATTTCAAGCAGATTTTTCGTATCCTTCTCCCTGATTTTGAGATCGGAAACAGCCAAATCAAGTGGCATATCAAGCATAATCGTCGCAAGACTCTTTGACAAGAACGCACTCTCTTTCCCCTCGGTAAGACGTGCTTTAAGGGTGTCCTTTATATCAAGTGTATCAATATTTTCATAAATTTCTTCAACCGTGCCAAACCTTGAAACGAGGTCTGTCGCCGTCTTTTCACCGACCTTGGCAACACCCGGAATATTGTCCGACGTATCACCCCACAGCGCCTTCAAATCAATGAGTTTTTTGGGTTCAAAGCCGTATTTTTCAAAGAATACCGCAGGCGTATAGGCGACCGTTTCGTTACTGCCACCCTTAGTCACGGTGAGTTTGCAGGTAACGGTGTCACTTACGAGCTGTAAATCGTCCTTATCCCCCGTGATTATGACGCACTTATCCCCCACCTTATCGCACATTGAAGAGAGTGTGCCGATAATGTCGTCAGCCTCGTAGCCCTCTTTTTCAAGGCAGGAGATACCCATATATCCGAGTATCTCTTTTATAAGAGGCATCTGCATTGCAAGCTCGTCAGGCATACCCTTGCGGTTAGCCTTGTAAAGCTCGTACGCCTTATGCCTGAAAGTCGGTGCACGCAGGTCAAAAGCGACTGCGGCAGCATCAGGCTTTTCGTTTGCCAGTTCTTTTTCGAGAATATTTATAAAGCCAAAAATGGCGTTTGTAAAAACACCGTCCTTGGTAGAGAGCGCACGAATACCGTAAAACGCTCTGTTCATTATACTGTTGCCGTCAATAAGTAAAAGTTTCATTTTTACCTCACAAACTTCGCCTTGCTTCATTTTCCACCCTATATTATAACACATTTAGATTAGGAATGATTAACTTTTTTATAAAAAATACCGCAATGTCAGAAACATTACGGTATTTTATCTTAGAATGCTATTTTATTAACCAGTGCCACCGTGCACAGAATAATTGCGCAGGCAACGTAGAAGAATTTACCCGAATAGTACCACAGATTGCCAAAAGGCTTTTCCACAGACTTGTTGATTTCGCCGAGCAAATCGTCCTTCTTCATAATCCAGAACCAAGAAATCGCACCGAGCGTTGCGCCAATCGGGATTATATAGATGGAAACGATGTCCATCCAGGGACCCCACTTGAAAATAGGCTCCATAGTGAGACCGAAGCCGAGGCAGATTACGCCCATTAAAACGAGCACTGCGATACGGTTGAGTTTGGGGAATTTAGCTTCAAGCGATTCACCGACAGCCTCAAACATATTCTGGAGCGAACTGATACCTGCAAAAATCATGGCAACGTAGAGGAAAATTGCAAAGCCCTGACCAAAAGGAATGTCCTGCAAAATTCTCGGCAGCGTCACGAAGAGAAGTGACGGGCCTGCACCAACGTCAAGATTATATGCAAAGCAAGCAGGAATGATAACGAGTGCCGCAACGAGTGCCGCAATCGTGTCGAAAACTGCCGTACGAACGGCAACGCCGACAACGTTTTCTTTTTCATCAAGATATGCGCCGTAGACAATCATACCGCTTCCCGTAACAGAAAGTGAGAAGAATGCCTGACCCATAGCCCACACCCACGTCATCGGATTTTTGAGCATAGACCAGTCGGGCGTGAACATAAACTTATAGCCTGCAGCAGCGCCGGGCAGGAATGCCACACGGATTGCAAGCACTACGAACACGAGGAAGAAAATCGGCATCATAACCTTGTTTGATTTTTCAATGCTCTTAGCGCCTAAAAGAAGTGTCAGAAGTGTAACCACAACCACGATAACGTGGAAGGGCACGACTGATAAATGTGTCGTTGAGAATGAATCAAACCACTTGCCCGTATCAACGTGCATAAGAGTGCCCGTCATCGAGTTCCAGAACGCCTTAAAGACGTAAGAAATAATAACGGCGTAGCCGATTGCAATGCACATAGAGCCAGCAAGCGGAAGCCAGCCGACTACACCGCCTGCGGTGCCGAGTTTTTTGTGTCTTGACTCCCACGCATTTTTGTATGAGCCGAGTGTACCCGTCTTTGAACGGCGGCCGATAGCGTATTCAGCCGACAGACCGACAACACTGAAAAGTGCAATAAAAATAAGGTAAGCGACTAAAAATGCGCCGCCACCGTTTGCGCCCATTTTTGCGGGGAAACCCCATACGTTAGCCATTCCGACTGCCGACCCCACCGCCGACAAAACGAAACCCCAACGGTTTGTAAATTTCTTTTTCATGTTTTTCTCCTTATTTATAAGTAACTGCATTTATTATACAATAATTAGCAAAAAATTACAACATTGTGTTATAATAGAAGCAGACGATAATAAACGAGGATATTTATGGACAACACGTTTTTTAAAGGAAAACTTATACTTGCGCCGATGGCAGGTATCTCAAACAGCGCATTCCGTGAGATATGCAGGGATTTCGGTGCGGATATGTCGGTCGGTGAAATGGTGTCGGCGAAGGCTCTGTGGTACGGTGACAAGAAATCGACACAACTTCTTCACACCACAGAGGCTGAACAGCCCGTCATACCGCAGATATTCGGAAGTGACCCTGAAATTATGGCGTCGAGTGCCAAAAAAGTGCTTGAACTGACGGGTGCGCCTGCAATCGACATAAATATGGGCTGTCCCGTACACAAGGTCATATCGGGGGGCGACGGGTCTGCCTTAATGAAAAATCCCGATTTGATTTTTGACATAGTCAAAGCGGTAACGGGGGCGGTTGACGTGCCCGTAACGGTCAAAATCCGTGCAGGCTTTGAAAAAATAAATGCGGTCGAATGTGCGCTTTCAGCCGAAAGTGCAGGTGCTGCCGCAATCACCGTCCACGGCAGAACACGGACGCAGATGTACGCCCCTCCCGTCAATCTCGACATAATCGCACAGGTTAAAGAGGCAGTGGGCATTCCCGTAATCGGCAACGGCGACGTCAAGGACGGTAAAAGCGCGAAAGAAATGCTTGAAAAAACGGGCTGTGACAGTATAATGGTGGGCAGGGCGGCACTCGGCAACCCCTTTGTTTTTGAAGAAATAAAAGCGTATCTGTCAGGTCAGCCTTACGAAAAGCCGTCACTTTCGCTCATAATGGACACGGCAAGAAGGCACGTTCACGCCCTCGTTTCACTCAAAGGCGAGCGAATAGGCATTTTAGAGGCGCGCGGTCAGCTTGCCTGGTATATAAGGGACATTCGGGGCGGTGCAGCCCTTCGTGCACAGGCAACGAAGGTATCCACCCTCAACGAAGCAGACGAATTTATAAATTCAATTCACAATAAATAAAAGGATGAGAATTTTCTCATCCTTTTGTTATAAATATCAGTACCGCAAGTCCTATAAACAGCAGGCATAGCGGATAGGCAAGTTTTGCACGCCTTTTCCTGCATTGTCTGCGATAATATTTTATTGAGTAATTGTTTATTATCCGCTCTGCTTCGGCGAGCATATCGTTTTTCTTCATATCCGCACACCTCACAAAAGGTAGTATGGCAGAAAAGAAAAAAGATATACTTTTTATGTTCAATTCTCAAATTTTGTTTTAATTCCGAATTACGAATTGATTGTAACCGCCACTACGCTCATATCGTCGTGGGCTATGCCCGAGAGCGAAGAAATCACCTCTTCGGGCAGATTTTTGCTGTCCTCACAATTTTTGGCAATGCCGGTAATAACGGCACAATTATCGTCAAAATCGGTCACCCCGTCGGAGAATAAAAGCAGGGTATCGCCGTCCTTTAAATTCAGGATGATTTTTTCGGTTTTACCGCCGATGCCGAGAGGAAGCGTGCTTCCCGACAGATCGAAAAACTTGTTTTTTCGCTGTAACAGCGACGGGGCACCGCCTGCCTTGATAAGCTCTGCCCTGAGAGTCCCCATATCAATTACGAGCAAATCGGCGGCAACAAACCAGTCACCCTCGGCAAAGCCTAACATATCGCCGACCAAAAGCAGAGCCGTCTCGGGTGATATACCGCCTGCCACGAGTTTTTTTACGGCATCGCACACGAATACACTGTACCGTCTTGCCGCCTCACCGCTGCCCATACCGTCGGAGAGCAGAACAATCTGCCTGCCTCTGTCGCAGAAAACACTCACGTTGTCCCCCGACACGCCTTCGCCACCCTTGGTTCTTGTTGCTTCATTGACGGTTATTGTCGCTTTTGGCTCCTTCTTTTCATAGACCGCACCCAAATCCCGAAGAATTGCGGCAGAAAGCACCGACGGCATATGCACCTTTTTTGAAGTATTACTGCGATACGCCTCGTTTAAACAATCGCAGATTTCACTTCCCCTGATACAGCCGTAAAGCCTGCCCGACAGTAAATCGGGCGTCATTGCCGTACCGCATTTAAGGTGATGCAGTGCTTTGGTAACACACTCGGTCGTATCCGAAAACTCAGCTACCCAGCACTCGTCACGGCGTGGGCAGGTGATACATATATTTTCGCAAATTTCATCACACAGCTTTGATATATCCGCATCTCCCCCGGGTGTAACGCCCGAGCATATGCCCTCAAACTCGCTCTGCAAATCACAGATAACGTCGGCAAGATTATCGAAACTTTCGACACTTTTCGACTTTTTCTTTCTCACGGGCAGGGCAAGGCTTATAAGATAAGCGATTACGCACTCGATTATTCTGTATACGGCTTCAGACGGGTTACTCACGGCAAGTGTAAAGGAAAGTGTCCCGAAAAAGAGTGCTTTTGCAACCGCCCTGCTTTTTTTCTGAATAAAATGGCATACTGCAGACAGAATCGGCAATAAGGCACATATTACGGGGCTTGTCCAGAGTGACGTAGCAAGTCCGCACACCGCACCCGTCAGCACCGAAAAAGACAAATCGTCGCACACGCCGTAGGATGCACCTGCAAGCAGAGCGATTAGTGCAATTGAGACCCCCATAAAATCGTTTATAAGGATTGCCGTTACAATATATGCGTATATTAAAATTTTTGAAAATCTGTTTTTATTATTTACAATCGCAACGGTGCTTACACCTGCAAGCAGGGCAAGTAAAAACGCTTTCACAAGCGATGACGCACCGCCAAACCGCGGAAGAGAAGCAATGCCCGTGACCATAACGGATAAAAACGCAACGAAAGGCGCATACTTTGTTACAAGGTTGTCAAGTGCAATGCGCACGCCGATTATAATGAGGCAGCAGCAAAACATATTAAGGCTGTCGTAGAGCGTGCCCAGCGAAAGAAGCCCCAAAAGTGCGCCGAGCATACCCGAAATGCCTGTTACGTCAAAGGCAAAAGCAGAGCATATTGCCGCACTTGCAGGCAGAGTCATTTTAAAAGCCGTAATTCTCGAGCATAAAAAGCACCCTGTAAAGAGGGCGCAGTATTTTAACATATTCCGTCTTACAAATTTCACGTCCATACACCTCGCCCACCCATTGTACCCAAAGAAAAATCATAAAAAAGTCGTTTATTGGCATAAGTTAACATAAATCGCTTTACAATATTCTGCCAAATAGTTTATAATGTTTCCTAAGGGGTGAAAATATGAGTGAATATATCAAAGTAACAATTAAAACGACGACACAGTCGGCAGATGCGCTGTGCGCACTTCTTGGCGATTTGGGTATAGGCGGTTTCGTGATAGAGGACAGGACGGATTTTGAAGATTTTGTCGAAAACTGTCGTGACAAGTACGACTATATTGATGAGGAGCTTCTTAACAAGCCTGCAGAAACACCGCAGATAAGTTTTTATCTTGAAGCGGAAAACGGTATGGAGACGCTTGTTTCCGTAAAGACACTGCTTGAAGGTCTCGACAAAGAATTTTTCGGCAGTCTTGAACTCGCACACGAAAGTGTGAATGAAGAGGATTGGGCAGAAACGTGGAAGCGTTTCTTCAAGCCTACCGAGGTGGGTGACAAACTTCTCATCGTGCCCGAGTGGGAGGATGATTTCAAGACCGACCGAATGGTATTCAAGGTAAATCCGGGTATGGTCTTCGGCACGGGAACGCACGAGTCAACACAGCTCTGTCTTGAAGCGGCAGAAAAATACGTAAAAAAAGGCGACAAGGTGCTCGACCTTGGCAGCGGAAGCGGTATTCTGTCGGTAATTTCGATGATGCTTGGTGCAGAGCGTGCATGTGCGGTTGACATTGAGCGTGCCTCCTACGAGATAGCGCTTGAAAACGCCCTGATGAACGGCATCCACAGAAACTACGATGCAAAGGTCGGTGACGTGACCGACGATGAGTTCCGTTCCACACTCGGCAGCGGTTACGATATAGTTTTTGCAAACATCGTATCAGGCGTTATAATTGCACTTGCACCGTATATAAAAGGCTTTCTTGCCGATGACGGCGTATTTATAACAAGTGGCATTATAGACGAGAGAAAAGACGAAGTTCTCAGCGCACTTGAAGCAAACGGACTTAAACTGATAAAAGCGACCAACCGCCGTGGCTGGAACGCCCTTATAATGAAATAAAGCAGTCTTTACAGACTGCTTTTTATTATTTTCTTTTTTCAAGCAAACTCTTTATTTTTTCGATGGGGTCAACAATCTTGCCTACCGACATATTGTGATTGAGCGCCGCAATAATATATGAAATATATTTCGAGCAGTCAACCTCGATAAACCAGTCTCTCGTGAGAAGTTCAGGCGTTCTGTAAGTCAGATTCGTGCCGAACACACCTTTGATGAAGCCCTTTTCATACGCCTCGTCAAACTTTGCAAGACCGCTTGTAAAGAGCGCGTAGGTTGCATAGCAGAACACGTTTCTTGCACCTTCAGCCTTGAGCTTATATGCGATATCAAGCATTGAGTCGCCCGAAGCAATCATATCGTCTGCAATAAACACGTCACGACCTTCAACCGACTCACCGAGATACTCGTGCGCAACGATGGGGTTTCTGCCGTTTACAAGCTTTGAATAGTCACGGCGCTTGTAGAACATACCAAGGTTTACACCGAGCACCGATGAATAGTAAAGATTTCTCGTCATAGCACCTTCGTCAGGGCTTACGCAAAGGAAATTTTCCTTTGACGGCTTCATATCGGGGAAACGGCGGAACATCGCCTTAAGCACCTGATACGTGGGCATAACGTTGTCAACGCCCAGAAGCGGAACTGCATTTACGACACGGGGGTCGTGAGCATCAAAAGTCACGATGTTGGCCACGCCCATTGACTGAAGTTCCTGCAAAGCAGCCGCACAGTCAAGCGACTCTCTGTACGCACGTCTGTGCTGACGTGCACCGTAAAGTTGAGGCATAATCACGTTGATTCTGTGAGCCTTACCGCTGAGCGCCTGAATAATACGCTTAAGATCCATATAATGATCGTCAGGCGACATATGATTTTCCATACCGAACATTTTGTAGGTATTGCTGTAATTGCCTATATCGGTAACGATATAAATATCGTCACCCCTTATGCTTTCCTTAACAAGACCCTTACCGTCACCCGACTGAAATCTCGGACAGTCTGACGGGATAATAAATGATTTGTCCGTGCCTGCCCACTGCCTTAAATACCAGTCAATTTTGTTGCCGAGTTCCTCAGCACTTTTCATAACGATAAGACCGATAGGTGCCGCCTGTGTAAATGATTTAAAAACATCCTGTGCGTTCATCATATCCCCCTGAAAACACTAATATGTCTTATTTTAACATTGTATTGACTTTTTCACAACAATTTTGTCGAAAAAAAATGCCGTATTTTACAAAAAAAACACGGCAATTTCAGTTAATTTTTATAATAACTCAAGAAGTTTATCCAAATCCATCGTATAAACGTAGTATACACCGTCCGACGAATCGACAGATACGGCTGCTTTCGTTACGTTTATATAATTGTAGGAAATACTCTTTTTCCTGCCGTCACGGTAGGTCATATCCACCTTAAGAATAGTATTGCCCGCCTTTTCGTTTTCGGCAACCTCGCCTTTAACAGCAATTCCGATAAAGTTTGAATATATCGTCTTAAACTGTGAAGCGTCAAATTCTTCACCGTTTAAAGTGACTGCAAAATCCTCGTCCGACATTTTGCCCTTTATCTCAAATGTCTTGTCAATACCGCTTCCCTTAAATGAAATTTCCGAGAAATCGTCAAGCATTTCGATAAAGAGATACTGTTCGCAAAGCTCGGTCTTTGTAAGTGAAAGCGCCTTGAAATAGCGGTTAAAATCCATCTCATATACGGCGTTAACACCGTCAAAAATCGCAAAACACTTACCGTCATTCGTCGGTGCCGACAGAGTAAACTTATGCTTTACGTCATTTGCCGTAAAAGAGAACGTGCCGTAAGGCTTCGACAGACCGTACTGCGAAAGATCGGTCGGATACGCCTTTACCATTTTGCCTGCCGTTACGCCCTCATCAAAAACGAGCACGTACTCCTCCATATAATGCTGGCTGAGTGAAAGACCGCCGTCGGGATAGGTCATAACGTAGTCCTGATAAGTAAGAGAGCCTTCTGCCTTCTCACCTTTTCCGATAACCACCCTGCCGAGAGTTTCGCTTTCAAGCTCAAAGCCTGCAATATCGGTCACCGCAGGAACAATAGCAAGGTCTGCCATATTCTCTGCCGTACAGTTTACTGCATTACTCATATATCCTTCGGTAACGTAAACGGTGTTTTCCCCCTCAAAAACGAGGTAGTAACCGCCACCAACCGACTGATTTCCGAGAGAATATGAGGTATAACTGCCGTCACTCTCGTTTATTTTTACGGTTGCAAGAGGCTGATCAAAGCCGTAGTCAGAGAGATTTTCCACGTTGTCAAATCTCTTCGTATAGGTGGGATTAACAGCGCTTGCAAAAGCATTCAGGATGCCCTGTGCATCAAGAGGCAGGTCACAGTTTTCGGCAATGACCGTGCCCATATTTTCTGCAACGAGCACCATAGTTTCCTCACCTGCCGGCGTTATTTCGATATTTTTCACTTCGTCAAACTCGAAAAAGAGCAGATCCGTCGCAGAAACAACTTCTTCGGGCAATTCCTCAGGCACGTCGGTCATCGACACGGCGATATACACCCCTGCAAGAAGTGCGAGGCAAACAAGTGCAACAATAATATATTTGAAATTCTTTCTCATCTGTGCTTTCTCCTGATAAATACTGCAAGACCGCATGCAAGAAGTCCCACGGGGATAATATACACGAAGAGGTATGAGAAGATGCGCATTTCGTTGTAACTCATACGCAGATAGTTGTCAGCAAAAGATATAGTGCCGATATGCGTAAGTTCGGGGGCATCCTCGCCCGTATTAAGACAGTTGAGTGTAAACTGAGCATTGTTTATGCCTGCACCGCTGAGATAACTGTCGCCTATTGCCATACTTGCCGTGCTGACTATAACCTTTGATTTACTTGAATTACCCGTTGCCGTAGCATTCTTTTTCGCCTCTGCGACGAGTACAAACGGACCGTTTGCCGATTTATCGTTAAGCAAAGAGGTTTCAGCCGAATAGAGCACGGGGCTGACCTTATAATCGTGAGTTTCCTTTAACTCGAGGGGCGTAGCCCAGGGCATAATAAGATGCACCTCATCGGACAGATTTTCGGTATACTGCGTAGTGCCGTAATCCGTTATGATAGCCGATGCTTCACCCACGTACTGTGACTGGTCTACCACGACATTGGTAATACCGCTTGTCACGCCGATACCTATATCTGCAAGGAAGGACGAGAGATTGGTAAGTCCCTCAACACCTGCATAGAGATAAATCGCAAGCGTGGTATCGCCTCTGTCAAGCCAGAGCTGAAGCTTCTTTATTTCATCCTGCGAGAAATCTGCAGCGGGCGTATTTACCGTAATATACGTCACGTCCTCGGGAATGTCGCCTGTCATCAAATCAAGCGTCTGACTTTCATAGCCTGCAATCTCAAGAAGATTGATATACTCCGCACCCACGTTTTCATTGTGGTTGACCGTGTAGGCATGCTTTTTCGTGCCAACGTCCCTTACCACGTATGAAATGGCATTTGTGAGCATCTGCTCAACGGACAGACCCGTGATATACATCGCGTCATTGTCGTTTGCATCCACCTTAAACAGATCGTAAAACGTAACTACTTTACTTCTGTCACCGCATTCAACGACAATGTCGGACTGGCTTGTAAGACCGTATTTTTCACGCAAAGTGGGGTCAGCGTCAAAGTCGAGCTGCTCAATTTCAACCTTGTCGGAATAGAGCGCATATTTTTGCATATATTCGGACAGCGAAAATCCGTTAACGGGCATCATACCGAAACGAATCGGAAAATCGGTTGAAAACCACTGATCAAGCGTTTCGGGTGAAGCGAAAGTATAAATCTTTACCTCTTTTTCGAGAGAATCAAGAATCTGATACGTGGTATCGCTTACCGATGAACGTTTGTCCATCGTCATATCGAACAGAAGATTCGCCCTCTCCCCGATAAGACCCACGATAAGATTTACTGCGATAAGCACCGCAAGGAAAACGACGATAAACACCGTAGAAGCGGCACCGTATTTAAAATTTCTTTTCATTTATGATGCCCTCCTTACGAATAGCGTCTCTTTTCGATGACTCTTGCAGTCAGGAAAACGAACGCCGAAATAAGACTTACGTAAAATACAACTGCAGGCAGATCAAAAAGGCCCACCGTGAAGTTGTAGTACCTGTCATAGACAGAAAGTGCAGACACGGCTTTTGCCACGAAAGTGCTTGATATTTTCGATGCAAACGTGGGCATAAGCATAGCAAGAAGCATTACGACAAAAGTGCCGAGTGCCGAGATAAGCTGACTTTCCGTGAGTGATGAAATGAACAGTCCGATAGCGATAAACACCATACCGACCAAAAGCACGGCAACGAAATTGCCTGTGGCAACGCCGAAGTCAAAACTCGGGCTGTTGGTTGCGGAAATCACCCAGAAAATAAGTGTCACGCTAAGTGACATACCGTACATAGCGGCTGCGGAAAAATATTTTCCGAGCACTATGTCAAGTACGCCGACAGGGCTTGTTATAAGAAGCTGATCCGTACCGAGTTTCTTCTCCTCACTTAAAAGTTTCATCGTGAGAAGCGGAACTGCGATAATAAGCACCGACAGAAGTGTCGAATAGAGCATCGTTAAGTCATTTGACTGAACGTACTGTGCCGTTGCACCTGAAAAGGGATTAAATCCCGCATTGTTGATAACGAAAACAACCGAGGAAATAACGGTAAACACCGCAAGAATGATGTAGCCGAGAGGCGAAGTAAAATACGCCTTCATCTCTCTTTTGAAAATTGCACTCATTTCTCTTCCCTCCTGTCCGTAAGCTGAATAAAGATGTCCTCAAGACTCATATCGGGTGCCTTGCTTTCAAGCAGGTACCAGTTATTATCGGCGCAGAGCTTGAAAAGAGGCTTCTTTATATCAACGGTACCGTCGGTTTCGATGATATATTCTGCTTCATCGTCACCCGTCTGCGAGGAAAGTGAGATTTTTCTCACACCCTCAAGACCTTCAACCGCCTTCATAACGTCGACTGAAGGACCTGCAATTCTTGCAATAACGTCCTTTGAAGAAACGGCGTTTGCCGTCAGTTCTTCTGTCGGAGCGTCGGCAACCTTTTTGCCCTTTGCAATAACGATAATACGGTCACACACCGCCTGCACCTCGGAGAGAATATGCGAGGAGAGAATTATCGTGTGCGACTTGCCGAGCTTTTCAATAAGATTTCTGATTTCGATAATCTGTTTCGGGTCAAGACCAACCGTCGGCTCGTCCAAAATAAGCACGTCGGGACTGCCGAGCAGTGCCTGTGCAAGACCAACCCTCTGCTTGTAGCCTTTGGACAAGTTTCTTATCGGTCTTTCAATAACGTCGGTTATTTTAACGACGTCAGCAACCTCAAGAACGTGCTTTTTCTTATCAAAGCCCTTTTTGCCGATTTTCTTTAAATCGAACACGAAATAAAGATAATCCTTAACCGTCATATCAAGGTAAAGAGGCGGAAGTTCAGGCAGATAGCCTATCTTGCCCTTTACCACGTCAGGCTCTTCTAAAATATCGTGTCCGCCGACCTTTGCCGTACCTGCGGTCGCTGAAATATACCCCGTAATCATATTCATCGTCGTGGTCTTACCTGCGCCGTTGGGGCCAAGCAGACCGACGATTTCACCCTTATTTACCGTAAACGAAATACCGTCCACGGCATATTTCTTACCGTATTTCTTGGTAAGACCGGATACTTCAATCATTTGTTTACTCCTTTATTTCTATTCCAAGCACGTCGAGTGATGCCTTGTCAACCACGTCGGGAGCGTTACTCATAAGTTCGCTTGCATTCTGCACCTTGGGGAATGCGATAACGTCACGCAGGCTGTCAGCACCGCACATAATCATCGCAAGTCTGTCAAGACCGATGCCTGCACCGCCGTGGGGTGCCGCACCGTATTTGTAAGCGTCAACGAGGAAGCCGAACTTCGCAGAAATTTCCTCATCGGTGAGTTTGAGCGCCCTAAACATTCTGTTCTGAAGCTCGGGGTCGGTAATTCTAATCGAACCGCTGGAAAGCTCAATGCCGTTAAGTACGAGGTCGTACGCCTTTGCATAAACCTTTTCGGGCTCGGTGTCAAGATACTGAATACAATCGTCATTAGGCATTGTGAAAGGATGGTGCATTGCAACCCATTCACCTGCATCCTCATCCCACTCGAAGAAGGGGAAATCGGTTATCCACAGGAAGTTGTAACCGTCGGGAATTATGTCAAGCTGTTTTGCCACGTTAAGACGCAGTGCGCCCAAAACGGGAAGTGTAACCTTATTTTTGTCGGCAATGATGAGGGCAACGTCACCCTTCTTCATACCGAGTTTTTCAATAATTGCGGAAATTTCATCTTCGGTCATAAATTTTGCAAACGAGCAGTTGGGTGCATCCTCCACCCATCTGATGTATGCAAGACCCTTTGCACCGATGCCCTTTGCCGTCTCGGTGAGTTTGTCAATGACCTTTCTCGTAAGTTTGTCGGCGGCATTTTCAGCCACAATACCTCTTACGCTACCGCCTGCTTCAATCGCACCCGTGAATACGCCAAAACCGCAGTTTTTAACAATTTCGGACAAATCGGTAATTTCCATACCGAAGCGAGTGTCGGGCTTGTCCGAGCCGTAGCGGTCCATAGCCTCGTTGTAGGTAAGTCTGGGCAGAGGCAGAGCAATATCTACGTCAAGCACCTCTTTAAAGAGCCTCTTTACAAAGCCCTCGTTCATTTCGAGCACGTCCTCAACGTCAACGAAACTCATTTCAAGGTCAATCTGTGTAAATTCGGGCTGTCTGTCTGCACGAAGGTCCTCATCCCTGAAGCAACGTGCAAGCTGGAAATAGCGGTCAAAGCCCGCAATCATAAGCAACTGTTTGTAAATCTGGGGTGACTGAGGCAGAGCGTAGAACTTGCCGTTGTGCACTCTTGACGGAACGAGATAGTCCCTCGCACCTTCGGGTGTAGACTTCATAAGCATCGGCGTTTCAATGTCGATAAAGCCGTTTTCCGTATAATATTCTCTTGCCACCTGCGCAATTTTGTGACGCATCATAATGTTGTCGGCAAGAGGCTTTCTTCTCAAATCAAGATAGCGGTATTTAAGACGAAGTTCCTCGTTTACGTTGGTTTCCGCCGTCACTTCAAAAGGCGGAGTCTGTGCCTTTGAAAGAATACGAAGGTCGGTAACGTCAATTTCAATATCACCCGTCTTTAAGTCGGGATTTTTGCTTGAACGCTCGATTACGACGCCCTTTGCCATGATAACGTCCTCACTTCTGCAGGTGGACGCCTTTTCAAAAATTTCCTTATCCGTCTTATCGTTAAAGGAAAGCTGAACGATACCGCTTCTGTCCCTCAAATCGATAAATATAAGGTTGCCGAGGTCACGAATCTTCTGCACGTAACCGCCGACTGTCACCTCTTTACCTATACCTTCAACTTCGGCGCAATAGCAGGTGCGCTTTAAACCCTTCATTGAATCAGCCATTGTATATCTCCTTAAATTCATTTACGAAATTCGAAAGTGAAATTTCCCTTTCGGTCTTATCACTCATATTTTTTATTTTTGCTCTGTTATCGGCACACTCCTGCTCACCTAAAATGACAGAGTATTTTGCCCCGACCTTGTCGGCATACTTCATCTGTGCCTTAACGCTTCTTGCCATAATGTCGCACTGTGCCGAAACACCGCTTGCACGAAGTGCGTCGCAGATTACCATTGCCTTTGCTTTCGCCTCGTCACCGATACTGCCTATATAAACGGCAGGTGCGTTATCTATACCGAAATCGTAATCTCCGAGCACCATAAGCAGTCTGCCTATACCCATACCAAAGCCGAGTGCCGGCATATCCACACCGCCGAGCTGTGTACACAGCCCGTCGTATCTTCCGCCGCCGCAGACGGTGCCCTGAGCACCGATGCCGTTTGAAACGAATTCAAACACGGTCTTGGTGTAGTAGTCAAGTCCCCTCACGATAGTCGGGTCAACCTCAAAGGAAATGCCCATTTCGGTGAGAAGCTTTTTAACCTTTTCAAAATGCTCCCTACACTCGTCACAAAGATAGTCGAGCATAATGGGTGCACCCTTTGCAATTTCCGAGCAGACGGGGCTCTTACAGTCGATTATCCTCATAGGGTTTTTGTCAAGCCTCGTAAGACAGGTCTCGCAGAGCTTGTCCTTATGGGATGAAAAATACTCGTAAAGTGCCTTCTGATAATGCTGTCTGCATTCGGGACAGCCTATCGAATTTATGTTGAGCGTAATGGACTCAAGCAGACCGAGTTTTTCAAATATTCTGTAGGGAATGCTTATAACCTCGGCATCTGCATACGGCTCCTTCGAGCCGAACATTTCGACACCGAACTGTTCAAACTCTCTCCATCTGCCAGCCTGCGGTTTTTCGTAGCGGTAGCAATTTGCAAAATAGTACATACGAACGGGCAGAGTGCCTGCATACGCACCACTCTCCAAAAACGCCCTTACCGCACCTGCAGTGCCCTCGGGACGAAGCGTAATGCTTCTTCCGCCCTTGTCCTCAAAGGTATACATTTCTTTGGTAACGACGTCGGTGGTGTCCCCCACACCTCTCTCAAAAAGTTCGGTATGTTCAAATACGGGCGTTCTCACCTCGCCGTAGCCAAACGGACGCACCGTGTCACGAAGCAGTGCTTCAAGCCATACCGTCTTGTCGCTTTCCGCCCCGATTATGTCTTTAGTGCCCTTAGGCACTTTCGTAATTAAATTCATATTTATTTCCCCTTCGGATTAACAATGTCACGCCAGTCAAGGTCGCCTCTTGCAAGACCCTGAACAAGAACTTCAGCCGTTGCAAGATTGGTAGCAAAGGGAATCATGTTCTTGTCGCAGAGCTTAAGAATCGTATCTCCGCTGTTTTCCATAACGTCACGGAAGAAAAAAACAAGGTCAATCTCGTTGTAAGCGACCCTTGTGGCAATCTGCTCAAGAGCGCCCTCATTGTCGGCGATAATGGTTTCTATATCAAGTCCCGTTTCAGACTGAATGGCAAACCCCGTCTCACTCGAAGCACAAAGACAGTGCTGTGAGAGAATACCGCAGTATGCCGTGCAGAACTGTACGAGAAGTTCTCTTCTGCTTGAGTGTGCGATAAGCGCAATATTCATAGTTTTACTCCCTTTCTATTTCCAGAATTTTTTGAGAGGTCTGTTTTCACCCTCAATTCTTGCAGCGATATCATCAATCTGCGTTTTGATTTCACAGCGACGGTCCATAGGGGACAGTCCGCCGTTCTGCCACCTTATGAGTCTGCTTTCGCAGGGCAGAAGCCCGATAAGCTTTACGCAGACGCTGTCGATAATCTCATCGACGTTGGGGGCATTTTTGCTTTCAATCAGCCTTTCATCAAGGCTGTTGACTATCATATAAGTCTGTATACCGTCCTTTGCTATCTCGGCGGCAATTTTCTCACCGTCACGTATAGCCGGCTTATACAGCGTAGTCACGATTATTACGGTATCGGCATTTTTTGTATAGAGTTCAAACGATTTACCCATACCTGCGGCGGTGTCCACCACGATATAGTCGTAATACGGTCTCAAATGGTCAAGCAGCCTGCCGATAACGGATGAGTCCACCCTCTTTTCTGCTTCACCCTCAACCGTACCTGCCATAAAATACAGGTTGTCGGCAAATGCGCTTTTGTATATGGCGTCGTTTAAAACACAGTTTCCCAGTGCAACGTCACCCAGATCGTAAGCAAACGAGCCGTCAAGCCCGATAATTAAGTCAAGATTACGAAAATCAAGGTCACCGTCAATGGCAAGCACCGTATTTCCCCTCTCGGCAAGAGCCTGAGCGAGTGATGCGGTAACCGTCGTCTTTCCGACGCCACCCTTACCCGAGGCTATCGCTATAACTTTTGCATTTTTATCCATAGTTGTACCTCTACTTCAATAATATGTTACTCTCTGTCTGTGCCGTATCAAGACCGAAATACACGTCCATAATATCACGGACTATCGGTGCAACGTTGTTACCGCTGCCGCCGTGTTCAACAACGACTGCAATTGCAATTTCGGGGTCATCGGCAGGCGCAAAGCACACGAATACGCCCGTTGCCGTACCCTTTGCCACCTGTGCAGTACCCGACTTACCGCCTACTGCAACAGGATAGTTTTTAAATACCGAAGCGGCTGTACCGCCCTCGTTTACAACGGCCTTCATCCCGTTTATGACCGCTTTGTAGGTGCTGTCGGAAAAATCGACGTTTTCTATAAGTTCACTCGTCGGCTTTTTAGTCATCTTACCGCTTGCCGAATCCTTCGCCGAGCGTATTAAATGAGGTTGCCACCTCTCACCGCCGTTAACGACGGTAGAAACGTAACTTGCAAGCTGAATCGGTGTCATAAGATTGTATGACTGACCGATAGATGCCTGCACGGTATTACCTGCATACCACCTCTGTCCCTGCTTTTCCGCAACGTCGGGGCCTGCAATCGTGCCTGCCGCCTCACCGCCTATTTCGATGCCCGTTTTCTGACCGAAGCCAAACTTCTTTTCCCATTCAATAAGCGTATCAATGCCCGTTAAGTAGCCTGCCTCGTAAAAATACTCGTTACACGAGCCCTGAAGCGCACCCGATACGTTTACCGTTCCGTGACCTCTGCCAAGGTCGGTATACTGCCAGCAGTAGAATTTCTGCGGACTGAATCTGTCGTATATACCGTCGCAGTGATATGTCGATGACGGCTTCATTGCACCGCTTTCAAGGGCTGCGATTGCCGTTGTCATTTTAAAGGTCGAACCGGGGGCATAAAGCCCTGCAATCGCCCTGTTTAAGAAAGGCTTTGTCTTATCGGTATTGTTCTTTGCAAAATCCTGCGAGTAGTTTTTAAGACTGAAGGTGGGGTAACTTGCAAGTGCAAGAATGTCCCCGTTTTTAACGTCTATCGCAACAACTGCGCCTGCATCGGCATCGGCACCTCTGCCCGACACCCTGCCTCTTGCTGCAATTGATTTTATGTTTCGCTCAAGCGACTCTTCCGCCGTCGCCTGAAGCTTTAAATCTATGGTAAGGTAAACGTCATCCCCGTTTTGCGGAAGCTCCTCCGAGATTATATTGACGTTTCCCGTCGAGTCACTTTCAATGAGTCTGCTTCCGTCGATACCGCGCAGACTCTCCTCCATTGCGTATTCGACACCGCCGATACCTATAAGGTCGTTCATCGAATAGCCTTTTTTCTTGTAGCTTTCCATCTCGCTTTCGGGGATATATCCCACCCTGCCGAGTATGTGTGAACAGTAGTCGGTAGTATACTCCCTTGCCGAAGAGGTCACTATATCCGCACCTGCATAGGTCACCTTGTCCTCTTTAATGACGGTTATGATTTCCATATCAACGTCACTTGCAAAGGTGTAGGGCGTTTTTTTGGAAAAGCCCTTATATTCCATATCGTAGAGAAGCGGTGCAAGAAGACGCTTGTTTTCTTCGGAAAGCTCGGTAAGCGAATACCTTTTGCAGAGTTTTTCCATAAGTTCGCCTGCCGAAATATCCTCTTTTGCCTCAACTGTTTTTATAAGCCTTTTTTTCACCGAGTCAAACGAAGCCTGAATGTCGGCATCGTCACTTTTGTAATACTCATACGGCGCATTCCCGAAAGGGAAATTGTCGGTATAAGTAAGTGCCTCCTCATCAATGAGTTCAAGCAGTGACAAAAGCACCTCGTTTTGCCTTTCCGACGGCAACTGTGCACGGTTTAATATCACGTTGTAGCATATTCTGTTTGTCACAAGCGGTACACCGTTACGGTCGTAAATCTCGCCCCTCTGCGAAACAAGCACCTCGGTAGACGAGGTCTTTCTCAGTGCCCTTTGCAGATAGGTGTCATAATTCACAATCTGCATATTGATAAGCCTTGCGACGATTATCACCGCAAAAACGGCAACTATAATAAGCAGAAACAGACTTCGTCCCTCATATTTTTTTGTCGGATTTTCACGTTCATTCATCCTGTCCGAACTTACCTTTCATCCATTTGCAAAAGAAAAATATCGGTATTGCAAAAATAATCGAATATATACATTCAATCCACAGACCGAGAATTTCCGTTCCCAGTCCGAAGGTTGAGCCGATAATAAAGATTTTCCAGAACAATTTATACACCGTCAGCACGATGTAGACACTCACCTGATAGATAAGTGCGGCAATAATACCGTCGCTTATCGCATTTTCGGAAACGAATCTGACAATGCAGGCGATTATCATAAGTAAAAGTGCATATTTGCCGAACATAACACCGCTTACCGCATCGCACGCAAGACCGAGTATGACCGAAAAAGCCACGCTTTGAGGCAGGGTGCAACTAAGTGTGACGCATATGACGGCAGGAATAAGCATAAATGGCTTTATGCCGAAAATTTCAATGCCCGTTGCACTCACCGTCTGAAAGGTGTATACCGTCACTAAAAGAAGCGAAAGCAGAAGATAAACTGCAATACGCTTTTTTGTATATATGCTCATTGCTGTCCTCCGAAAGAGGTTATTATCATAACGGAGGTAACCTCATCAAAATCAACGGTAGGCTTTATGACGGCGGTCACCGAATTTCTGTATTCATCGCCGAAAACCTCATCCACCGTGCCGATGATAAGACCCTTCGGGTAGGTGTGTCCGAGACCCGACGTCTGCACCGTATCCCCCACCTGTGCGGAGTTTTCGTTAGGCAGAAGCGAGAGAACACATTTGCCCTCACCCTGATAGCGTGTGCTGCCCTCGAGTATGGCAACGTCGTGTGTACGCACTATCATTGCACCGATTGAAATTTCGGTATCAAGAACGGTCGTAACCTCTGCAAAAGCGCTGCCCACGTCGGACACCACGCCGACCACACCGTCATTTGTCATAACGAGTTGTCCCTGTGAAAGCCCGTCACGCTTGCCTGCATCTATGATAAGCACCTTATCCGAATTTCCTGCACCTCTGCCCGTTACGTTTGCATAGACGAGATTATAATCATCGTGCGAATCCTTCAGGCCGAGATATTTTTTAAGTTCCTCATTCTCTTTGGCAAGACCCTCATTCTGACGAAGCTTAAATTCCGCCCTTGAAAGCTGTGAACGCAGAGTATTATTCTCCTCAACGAGCTCGTCATACCCCGTCAGCCTGCCGTAGTTGTAGGAAAAGAAGTTTCCTATCGCAGTACCCGCCTTGCGAAAGGGTGAAAACACCGTCCCCGTCACGTTCTGAAAGACCGTCATATCACCCTCAGAGGCATACGAGTAAATCATAAGTCCGCCCAGAATGAGTGCTATTATCAGCACTGCTATAATTATCGGTTTTTTAACAAATTCCGAAATTCTCAAATTAAAGTGTTCCTTTCAGGCAATCAATGCCGAATTCATTTTTAAGTTTTTCTGCCACACGGCACACGGGAAAGCCGACAACCGTAAAATAGTCCCCCTCAATGCCCGAAACGAGCATGGCGCCGAGTCCCTGAATACCGTAGGCACCTGCCTTGTCCATCGGCTCACCGCTTTTGACGTAGGACAAAATTTCATCGTCGGTCAGTTCTTTAAAATGCACCGCCGTTTTTTCGTGAAAGACGATGCTTTTTCCGCCACCGACAAGGGCAACACCCGTGTAGACGAAATGTGTCCTGCCTGACAGCATTTTAAGCATATTAAAAGCATCTTTTTCATCCGTCGGCTTGCCCAAAATGGCGTCATCAAGTGCCACCACCGTGTCCGAGCCGATAACAAGCGTGTTTTCGCACGCCGCCGACGTCGCCTTGCCGAGAGAGAGTTTTTCAACCGTCACGTCGGGTGAAAAACCTTTCACACTGTCCTCATCAAAGCAAGGCTTACAAATATCAAATTGAAGTCCCATACCGGAAAGAAGTTCCCTTCTTCTCGGCGACCCCGAAGCAAGCAATATTTTCATAACTAATCCTTTTTCCTTCACGTTGCCGTAAGGCAACATATCGCAAATTCCGCAAGGAATTCATATCAATTCCTAATTGCAAAAAAGTTTTACAAAACTTTTTTGGCAAACATTCCCCTTGTGAATTCACCCGAAGGCTTGCCTTTTCTCTCCTTGTAGCAGAGCATAACCTCTGCACACTTTGCAGGCGATTCATCGGTAAAGAAGAGCGCCCTTGACGACAGATTGAGTTCTTTAAGTTCACTCTCCCTGTCTGCAAGCCAGACGGGGACGGAGTTGTATATCACGTTTCTGCACTTGGGTGCCTTCGTCACGAAAAATTTCTGTCCTGCCCGATCGGAGAGCGTCTGTGGCATACGGCACCTTCTGCCGTCACAGCCGAGGGCGTTTTTGCCGATACAACTTTCGCTGACCATAAGAGGCAGTCTGCCGTAGGCAAATATACCGCCTGCACACGCCTTGGTTATATCCCTTATCTGCGGTGCACTGCACTCTGCGGAAAGAAGCACGTCCTTTGCGCCGAGTGAGTAGAGATACTGCACCGAAAATCTGTTAAAAGCATTGAGCGATATACCGCATATAAAATCAAGACCGCACTCTTTTACAAGAGCAACCTGCCCGATATTCTCAACACAAACAAGTGTATTGCCGAGTTTTTTCGCCTTGCACAGCATTTCGGCATAATGCGAACGCTCATCATCGGTAATTATTTTTGGCAGATGCACACCGAAGCCCGACAGAGAATTTTTAATTATCTCCTCAACAGGTAAAAAAACTTTATCCGCACCGCCGAGCACCTTTGCCTGAGACAAATTCAGCGCAAAGCAATACAACTTGTTTTCACCCTTTTTCTTTGCAAAGGTTTTTGATGCGATAAAATCCTTTGCCGTCTGTTCATCTGCAGGCGGTGCTGACACAGGCTTTATATGTGAGATAAGCCTCTCATACCGCACCCTCTCTTTAGACAGAAGTGCGGAGTATTTTTTTATATCTTCATCAACCTTGACACCGAGGTCAAAAGCACCTTTTCTTCCATCAAAGAAAGATGAGGTAAAACCGCTTCTCGAAAAAATTTCGGAAAGCGTCTTTTTGTTATAGTCGCCCCTTGCATACGCCCTTGTGACAGCGCCGACGTATTCGGCACGCTTCATCCTGCCCTCAATCTTGTAAGCGGATGCACCCGTTTTTGCCACCTCGCCCATCTTGTCGGCAAGGCACAAATCCTTGAGTGACAAAAAATACCCCTTTTTACCGCTTACCGTATACGGCAGTCTGCAAGGACCTGCACAGCGACCTCTGTTACCGCTTCGTCTGCCGATTACTGCACTCATAAGACACTGACCCGAATAGGCGTAGCAGAGTGCACCGTGAACGAAAATCTCGGTTTCTATACCGCAGTTGTCGGTAATATACTTAATGTTTTTTGATGACAGTTCTCTGGCAAGCACAACCCTTTTCATACCAAGTTCTGCTACCGCCTTTGCGCCGTCAAGCGAATGGACCGACATCTGTGTCGAGCCGTGAAGCTCCATATCGGGAATATATTCCCTCAAAAGACACGCCAGACCCCAGTCCTGCACGATAAGGGCATCGACGCCGATATCCCGCATCTGCTTTGCAAAGGCGAGTGCCGACGCTATTTCCCTGTCCCCCTCAAGAATGTTGAGTGTAACGAGCACCTTTACGCCGTTTTCGTGACAGAAAGCGACAACACCCGCAATTTCATCGGCAGAAAAATTTTTGGCATACTGCCTTGCATTGTGGTCACCGCCGCCGAGATAAATCTCATGCGCCCCGTTTGCAACGGCGGCACACACCGCCTCAATGCTTCCGCACGGAGAAAGAACTTTTCCCATCATCTGAGTTTCATACGAAGCTCAGCATTCTCATTCTGAAGCTTGGTGAGTGCCCTGCGAGCCTCTTCAGCTTCGGCACGGTATTTTGACACCTCATCAATGTACTCTCTTATCTGTGAGCGCAGATTGTTCGTCGATTTCATAACCTTTTCAATCTCATCACAGTAAGTGAAGGAGGTAAGCACCGCCGCCATAGTGAGCGAAGCATGCTCATTTGCAGCCATAACCTCTCTTGTCTTTGCATCGACTTTTTTTGCGATGCTCTGCACGTAATCCTCCGACTCGTCAGCAAGTATTGTGTAAGTCGAATCAAGAATTTTAACCGTTACCTTGTTTCTCATATTTAAACCTCTCCCTGATGAATGAATTTTCTTTTACCGCTTGCAAAGTCGGCAACGATGTCACCGTCCCCCTCAAGCAGATATCTGTAACTGACAAGCCCCTCGATGCCGACCGGCCCTCTTGCGTGAAGCTTGCCCGTAGATATTCCAACCTCTGCCCCGAAGCCGTATCTGTAACCGTCGGCAAATCTGGTGGAGCAGTTTTTGTATACGCCTGCCGAATCAACGTTGTTTATAAAGAAATCTGCGACAGCGTTATCCTGCGTCACGATACAGTCGGTATGTCCCGAGCCGTATTTGTTTATGTGGCGTACCGCCTCGTACACACTGTCAACGATTCGAACCGACAGTTTCAGTCCTACGTATTCTGTCGACCAGTCCTCCTCAGTCGCCTGCTCACAGTCGATAACCGCACAGGTCCTCGGACAGCCCACAAGCGTGACACCCTTGTCCCGAAGTGCCTTTGTCACTTCAGGCAGAAATGTCTGCGCAGCCGTGGCGTCAACAAGAAGCGTTTCAACGCTGTTGCAGGCGGCAGGATACTGCGTTTTTGAATCGACAACTATATCCGTTGCCTTTTTCATATCGGCAGAGCCGTCAACGTATATATGACAGACACCGTCTGCATGCCCCATAACGGGTATTCTGGTATTGTCCATTATGTATTTGACGAATGCACCGCTTCCCCTCGGGATAAGCAGGTCAACGCAGTCGTCACACGACAAAAGCTCGTTAATCTCCTCTCTCGAAGTGAGAAGTGTCAGAAATCCGTCGGGCAGACCTGCCTCTATACCTGCCTCTGTGATAATCTCGGCAAGTGCGGTATTTGTGGCATGCGCCTCTTTACCGCCCTTGAGTATAGCCGCATTACCGCTTTTGATGCAGAGCATAGCAATCTGCACGAGTGCATCGGGACGGGATTCGAATATGACACCGATAACACCGATTCCGCAACTCTTTTTGGTAAGCGTCAGCCCATCTGCAAGGTCCCTTTGGAAAATAATCCTGTTACACGGGTCGGGAAGTCCTGCCAGCGCCCTTGCCCCCTCAACCGTATCGGTAAGCTTTTTACCGTAAAAGCCGAGTCTGCTTCGAAGTGCAGGTGCAAGCCCGTCCTTATCCGCAAGTTCTATATCAAGCGCATTTGCATTTTCTATTTTTTCACTCTGTGCAATAAGTGCGTCGCATATCGCATTTATCGCTCTGTTTTTCGTATCGTCATCAAGCGTACCGCATATTATGGCCGCTTCTTTCGCATGCAGAGCATACTCCCGAACTCCCATACTTTCCTCCATTTCGTCCTCGCAAACTTCGCATCATCCGTCAGCAAATATATTTGCTGACTTAATCGCTCCGTTGCTCGTCCTCTTTCCCACCACGACGCATTTCATTTGCCTCGTGTCGGGAACCCTGTTTTTTTCGCAAACTTCGCTTTGCTTCATTTTTGCTACTATAATCGCCGTCAGGCAATTCATTATTTTAGATATATATAATAATATAATATAAAACACGCACTATTTCAATAGAAACACTTTAATTTTTGTCAGCAATGTGTTAATATTCCCTTAAGGTGATTTGATGAAGATAAAAGAAATTGCAAAAAAAGCGGAAATTGCGCTTGAAAAACTCTATCCCGATGCGCTTTGCTCGCTGCAATATTCGACGGACTATGAACTGCTTTTTGCAGTACGTCTGTCCGCACAGTGCACCGATGCCCGTGTAAACATCGTGTGTGCCGACCTTTTTGTGAAATTTCCGACGCTTGAGTCGTTTGCACAGGCAGATATAACCGAGCTTGAGAATGCGGTAAAGCCCTGCGGTTTTTATCGCACCAAAGCGCAGAATATCAAAGACAGTGCAAAAATGCTCATAGAAAAATTTAATTCAAAAGTGCCCGACAATATGGAGGATTTGCTTTCACTGCCCGGTGTTGGCAGGAAGACGGCTAATCTCATTTTGGGCGATATATACAAACAGCCCTCTGCCGTCGTTGCTGACACTCATTGTATAAGGATATCAAACAGACTCGGTCTTGCTCTGTCGAAAGAGCCCGAAAAGGTTGAATTTGCACTCCGTAAAGTGCTCACCCCCGAAACCTCGTCGGATTTTTGTCACAGGCTGGTGCTTTTCGGCAGGGAATACTGCACGGCACGCAAGCCGAAATGTGATATTTGTCCCCTGTCAGACTTTTGTAAGGAGAACAACAAATGAAAGACGTATTACTTATAGTAAACCCCAAAGCAGGTAAAACACAGTCGAAAACGGCTTTATACGATATAATTTCGCCCCTCTGCTCACACGGTATCGACCCCGTCGTACACATAACCACGTCATCAGGTGATGCGAGGGATTATATCACCGAGCACGGTGAAAATTTTGACACGGTCATATGCGTGGGCGGTGACGGTACGCTCAACGAAACGATAGCAGGCGTTATGTCGCTTGAAAAGCCGATTCCGATAGGTTACATCCCGGCAGGCTCGACAAACGACCTTGCTTCAAGCCTCGGTCTGCCCAAAGACATACCTTCGGCGATAAAGGCAATCATAAACGGTGAACCGAAGTATTTTGACATCGGCAGAATGAACGGCAGGTATTTTTCATACATAGCGTGCTTCGGTGCATTTACGAAAACGTCCTACTCGACACCGCAGAATTTAAAGAATTCACTCGGCCACTTTGCATACGTGCTCGAGGGTATAAAAAGCCTCGGTGAAATAAAGCCGTACCACGCAAAAATAACGGTTGACGGCACCGAAATAGAGGGTGATTATCTCTATTGTGCGGTGAGCAATTCGACCTCGGTGGCAGGTATGATAAAACTTGATAAAGACCTCGTTGATTTTACTGACGGTATCTTTGAAATTATGCTTGTAAAAGCGCCGAAAGACATTATTGAATTCAACAAGATAATAACCTCGCTGACTCTCAACAAATTCGACACGGATATGGTCTCATTCTTTCATGGCAAGGACTTTGCCTTTACAGTTAATCACAAGATAGGCTGGACGGTTGACGGTGAATACGGAGGCAGCTTCAAGACGGCGGAAATACGCTGTTTACACGACACGATACAGATAATAAGATAAGAAAAAAGCAGTCCCGACGGACTGCTTTTTTTAATTCGGAATGCGGAATTCGGAATGCGGAATTATGGTAGAAACTTCCTTGGAAGTTTCATTGAATAACGGTGCAATTCACGAATTAACCGTTAAAACATTACTTTTTTTAACTGCAAAATATACCGTCGGCACGAGGATGAGATGAATAACTATCCCCGGCCATGAGGTAATAAAATAACTCGTTATCCAGACACTCATCGAGTAACTTCCGGGGGCAAAAACAAATGCCCTGAGAATACCTGCAACCACCCTGCCCATAAGCATTGCGGTAACTAAACTTATGTAAAGGTCGGCATACTTTTTTCCGGTGTGTACAAGCCTCATCATAACGCCCGTTACAAGACCGTAAACGGCAAGCTCGGCAAGCATACTCGGCAGATACGCCGCAGGTGGCATACCCGTCAGAAGCGTTGACAAAGCAGGTCCTGCGAGACCGCAAAGCAGACCGTACAGCGGACCGCAGATAAGACCGCACAAAAGCACGGGAATATGCATGGGCGAGCATACATTTGCCGCCCCGGGTATAGCATGAAAAGCCATCGGCAGCACGACACACAGAGCGACACACAGTGCCGAAATGACCGTCTTTTTCACGTTTGACATTTTAAATCTCCCCCTGTTCATACAGTCAATTTTAAAATAACTGTAAATAAAAATCAACAATTATGTAATAAATTTGACAAACACATTGTTTTACTGTAATATATATACATTTCAATATTTATAGGAGGACATCATGTCAGACATAGCCCGACAACTTTTGTTGCAGCTAATTCTAATTTTACTCAATGCATTTTTTGCGGCAACGGAGATTGCCGTAATATCACTCAACGAAATCAAACTCAGAGCACGTGCGGAGGACGGGGACAAAAAAGCCGTCAAAATGCTCAAGATGATTGAAGAGCCGACACGTTTTCTCTCAACCATCCAGATAGGCATAACGCTTGCAGGCTTTCTCGGCTCAGCTTTTGCGGCAGACAATTTTGCCGAAAGGCTGACAGGCTTTATCATCAAGGCCTTCAATATGCCTGCTTCACAATACGGTACGGTAAACACGGCATCGGTCATTGTGATAACGCTCGTGCTTTCATTCTTCACACTTGTACTCGGTGAACTTGTACCCAAGCGTGTGGCAATGAAGCATAAGGAAAAGTTTGCAGAAGCAGTCTGCGGTTCAATATCGGGACTTGCGGTTGCACTCAGACCTATCGTATGGCTTCTTACGGTTTCGACAAACGGCGTACTGCGTCTCTTCGGTATCGACCCGAATGAAAAGGAAGAGGCGGTTTCGCAGGAGGATATTGAGCTTATGCTCGATGCAGGCGGTGACGAGGGTACGTTTGACAGCGATGAAATCAGTTACATAAAGAACGTCTTTAAGCTTGATGCGCTCACTGCGGAAAACGTAATGATGCCCCGTGAAAACGTTGTTTTCGTGTCGGCAGATGCCTCACAGGAGGAGATTCTTTCCGTCATAGAAACGGAAAGGTATTCACGCCTTCCCGTGTATTCCGAGACGACGGACAATATCGTCGGCATACTTCACACGAGGGACTATCTTTTAAACTATGCCAAAGACGGTTTTGCCCTCAAAAATATACTTCTCGAGCCCACGTTCGTGGCAGAGGGTATGCATCTTGACGTACTGCTGAGCAATATGCAGAAAACGCACACTCACATTGTGATTGTCGTAAATGAATACGGCGGCACGGCTGGTATCGTAACGATAGAGGATATAATAGAAGAACTTGTCGGTGAGATATGGGACGAGAGTGACGAAGCGATTGAAGATATCAAGAAAGTCGGTGAGAACACGTATAAAGTGCTTTGTTCAACCGAAATAAATGCTTTCTTCGATTATTTTTCACTTGAAATGCCCGAAGACCTTGACGTATTAACCGTAAACGGCTGGCTTACGGAGATGCTTGGAAACATCCCTGCCCAGTGTCAGAAAATCGAGTATGAGGGTCTGTCAATAGCGGTAACAAAAGCAAGCGAAACAATGGCAGAAGAAATAACGGTAACAATAAAAGAAGGACTTTAAGTCCTTCTTTTTTAATGCGGAATTCGGAATGCGGAATGCGTAATTATGGTAGATTTTTGATTTCATCAAAAATCATTGAAATTACACGATTTTGCTGTTTGCTATAGCATATTCCAACAAAATATTTATCAATTCATTTCTTGAACGGTTTGTTTCTTTTGCCAATTTATTCAAGTTTTCTACCGTTTCGTCTTTTATCCTCACTGAAAAGGTTTTGTATCCGTCATCACCTTTCAGTTTCCTCTTGTTTATAATGAGTTTGTCATTCATAACATATCACCTCACATAGAGTATATGTTGACTTAAGTTTCTTTAATATGTTATGATTTATAACATATTAATAACATATATCGAGGTATACTATGTTTTTTGAAAATTCTCACAGACAATCCCAATATTCAGAATACAGCAAAAAAATCAGAGAACTTCAAAATAATCTACTTGAAAGTTTAAGTGAAGAACAGAAAAAATTGTATCATTCAATCAGCCTGCTGAAACTGCAACAATCAGAGATTATGATGGAGGAATATTACGAAGAAGGCATTGACACAGCCACCCGACTTACAATGAAGATTTTTGAAAAAGATAACGAAACATTTTAACAACCTCAATTCCGAATTACGAATTACGAATTCCGAATTAAAAAAAGGCATCCATTGGATGCCTTTTTCTACACGTGTTTTATTACGTTTCTGTCGCAGACTTCTATGCATTTTCCGCATAAATCGCAGAGATTATCGTCTATTATAACTCGTCTGCCGTTGTAGGAAATTGCCTTCTTTTCGCATACCTCTATGCACTTACCGCAGCCGTTACAGCCCGTATCGCAATACTTTTCGGTCTTGGAAAAACGCTTGTTACTGCACGCAACGTAGTAGGAGAACGACGAGCTCTGCGGTCTTATCAGTCCCTTGGGACATATTTCAATACACTTCTTACAAAAGGTGCATTTGAGTGAATCTATGACCGGCAGGCCTTTTTTCATGGTAATTGCATTTTCGGGACAGATCTTTTCACAGTCACCGTAGCCGATGCAGGCATACGGACAACTCTTGTCGCCACCGAAAAGGTGCGACGCCGATTCACAGGTAAGCTCGCCCGCATAGTCGAAAGAAACGTCGGTACTCTGCTCGTTACCGCAGCAGGCAACGACAGCCGTAAGCCTTTGAGTCGGCACCGACTGCCCCTTCTTCTCGGCAGGAATCTTATCCTTGAGAAAGAATATGCAAAGGGCACCGCTTCCTGCGACGATTACAATCGCAAGTAATATTTTCAGTGCAATAATCATACCGTAACACCTCCCGTAAATGCCATTGAAGCAAGAGACATCAGGGCAAGAATAAGAAGTTTTGAGGGCATACCCACAAATGCACGGGGCAGGTCGGCATTACTTATCCTGCTGCACAGTTTGTTAAACAAAAGCAGTGCAACGATGTATCCGAGTCCTGCAAAAAAGCCGTAAAGCACGGCGTAATAGACAGGATAGGTCTTAACTGCGGTAATTACCGCAACACCGAGCAGAGCGCTGTTGAAAATAAGCGCATTTTTGTATTTTTCAAGATGAACGCCTATTTTCGGCAGATACTGCAGTGCCCATACAACCGTAAAAAGAAGCGGTATATAGGCAAAAACACGAAGAAACTGTAAGTCGAAACGGGCAAACACAAAGAAGTCAAAAAGCCACGCAAAAAGTGAGAGCACCGTAGACGAAACAACCGTGAATACGCCGAAATGCAGGTAGTCGTGACGGTCAAAAAGTGCCGTTTCCATACCCATAGCCCTTGCACAGAGCAGATTTTCGGCAATCATTGCCGTTATGACAAGAGAAAGCAGTTCTATCATATTTTGCCTCCTTTGCCTTTAATGTGGTTAATAAGTGCAAGACCGAATGCGAAAACTATCATACCGCCTATTGGAAGCACCATAGCAGGCATCTTAAGATAATTTTTCATCACCGGTATGCCGAGTAACGTGCCGAAAGCCAGTAACTCACGCACGGTACCTATTGCAGTGCAGACAGCCGTAAAACCGATACAGTTGAAAAGAGTTGTCTCAACGGTTGCACGCATAGGCTTTGCCGTAAAGTCAAACGACCTGTCGGAAAGACAGTATATCGCCGCAAGAGGCAGATAGAGCGCCATTCTCGAAGCAAAGTCGGGATAAATTGCCGTTGCCGCCAGTTCACCGACGGATATTACGGCACAGACAGCCAGAGCGTAAAGAGCAAGATGCCACCTCTCGTCAATGTAAAGCGATATAAGCTTTCTCACAACGAGCGATACCATGGTGGCGCAGGTCACAAAGATGCCCGTTGCCAGACCGTTGAGAAGTGATATCGTCATTGTGATAACGAGAGTAAAAAAGCAAACTCCCGTCAAAAGCGGGTTTCTGGTAAAAATATCACCCGAGGCGAAGTTTCGTATTTTCATTTATTCCGCCTCATTTGCAAATTCATCGTTAAAAGCCTCCGTCACGGCATTGACACCGCCGATAACCGCGTAACAGGTGTGATGTGCACCGCCTACGAGAGATATGTCCCCTGCGAGCGTTGCCGCACCCTCAACCCCTGCAAAGGGGCCTGTTCTGCCGGTAAAAGAGGCTATAAAATTGTTAAACTCGGTCATATCACCGTAGGAAACGGGCTCATCAAGATAAGGGAAATATATACCTATAACCCTGCCCGTCATATCAAGACCGACGTAGAAATTTATCTGTCCCGAAATGCCGTTTGCATTTACGTTATAGAGGTAACCTGCCACCGTTTCATCGGTCATAACGGCATAGAGAGACTCTATTTCATTGTCATACCTTATGTGTTCTTCTTCAAAATCCGTCGCCGTGGGAAAAACGTTTGCTACGGCAGCCGATATAACCCTGTCCTCACCGAATATAAGCAGAGGGGTGAGCACACCGACCATAATGCCGAACGACAGAAGAATTGCAACACCTGCCGTTATCACACGGCGAAGGGGCGTAGAGAGGAAAAATTCTTTCATTGTGCTTTCCTCCTTTTAGGCAGAAAATCCGACAGTTTCTTCTTTTCAACCGTACGGACGCCCTTATATTTTACGGGTAAAAGGCTGTCAATAACAGGCGTTACGAGATTTGCAATGAGCACCGCAAACACAGCACCCTCCGTATAAGTGCCGAAGAAGCGTATATAGCAGGTGGCAACACCGCATATAACACCGAAAACCACCTTGCCCGACTGCGACTGAGGCGACGTAACGGGGTCAACCGCCATAAAGAATGCCGCAAGGAAAAGCGTACCGCTGAAAAGTTGCGTCAGCATAAATGTAAAGTCAAACGACTTTACAAGCGAAATAATCGCAACCGTACCTATAAATGATACGGGAATACGCCAGTTTGAAATACGTCTTACAATCAGGTATACACCGCCTATAAGAAGCAGAAACGACGACGTCTCACCTATATTGCCTGCGGTATTTCCCATAAAGATGTTAAATAAATTCTGAGGGGTCTGCCCGCTTGCTTTGAGTTGTGAGAGTGCCGTTGTCACAACCGTTGCATCCTCGGGAATTATCTGCGCAAAGCCAAGAAGCGGTGCAATAAATTTCGTCATGGAGGCAGTGAAGGAAACCATCAGCAACGACAGCGCCGCCGCCGCCGGATTTACGATGTTGAGCCCTATTCCGCCAAAACACTGCTTGACGATTACAATAGCAAAAAAGTTTGCTACTGCAACCAGCCACACGGGCACCGTTACGGGCAGACAAAAGGCAATGATAACACCCGTCACGACACACGAGAGGTCGCTTACGGTGGGAAGTTTGCCCATCATCAGCCTTGAAAGATACTCAAAGCCGAGTGAAAAAGATACCGAAATAAGTGTTATAAATAACGCCCTTCGTCCGAAAAAGTAACACGATGCAACAAACGAAGGTAAAAGTGCAATAAGCACGTTGAACATTATCCACGATGTAGCCTGTGCCGTCTTGAGATGTGGCGAAGCCGACACAAGCAGAAGTTTTTTATGTTTTTTCATAAATTATTCTCCCATAAGCTGCGCACTTCTTAAAATAAGCGGCAGATTTACCCTTGCGGGACATATAAACGAGCAACAACCGCACAGTGTGCACGAGCTTACGCTAAGCCTGCTCAGTGTCGCCGTATCATTTAACTTATACGCCTTGATTATACTTCCGGGGCTTAATCCTTCGGGACAGACGTTGTCACACCTTCCGCAGCTTATACAATGCGATTCGCCTGCGTAGCGGTGCTGATGGTCAAAAAGCGTCAGCACGCTTGATACGGTGCGATCTATGGGCGAACGCATATTGTATATGGCGTCCCCGTTCATAACACTGCCCTTGACAACCTTCAGCGGTTCACGTTTAAAGCTCGTCCCCGCTTTAATGAGGGTTGACACACAGGTACCGTAGGGCACCGAAAAGACCTCTGCACGTCTCATACAGTCACCGCTTAAGGTAACTATTTTTTCTGTCACGGGCATTCTCGTCTTAAACACCCTGTAAATATTACAAAGCTCCTCCGTCCCTATAACTTCGCAACTCTCCTCAGTCGTAACGGTACGCTTTAAAATATGGGGCCAGCTCTGCGGATACTTTCCGCTGACCGTGAGAAACTGTACCCTTTCATCCTCCATAAGCGCCTCGGAAATCTTTGAAGCATACTCAGAAAGGTCGGGCGTCGTACAAATCACAATGTGCGCATTTTCACTTATTTTTTCGAGCAGTTTTATACCGCCGATAAACTCGTCAGCCCTGCAGGACAAAAGAGCCTGCACGTTTACCATATACGGCTGGTCCTCAACGCAACTGATGATGTAGAGTGCCGGTGCGTTTGCCACCTTCTGCGCAGCAGAAAAACCGAAACGGTCAGTCACCCCTGCGTCACGGAGAAGCGTTATCGGGTCATCTGCCTCAAGCCTGTCACATAGCGTATTTTCACCATCATTTTCAATGGTAATACGTGATGCGGTTGCCTTTACAACAGTACCTGACACCGCACTCGACAGAGATGCGCCGTACTCATTGTCGGACACGGCAACAACCTGCCCTGCAAGCACCCTCTCCCCCGCTTCAACCACGGGTGTACAGCCAAACGGAACGGGCAACACAAGCGTTTCCCCTGCACCAATCGTATTTATTACCGAGCCGCTTAAAAATTCACTTTTATTGCCGGCGTCAACGCCGCCTCTGAATGTTAAAAGCATTTTATACCTCAACTTTTCGTAATTTGCCACCCGTTATTATAACATAAAACATCGGCGTTGTAAATGTAGCATATTTTTCTTAATATAATGTTAAACTTTTCTTGACAAAAAGTACAATTAAAATTTATAATATAAGTTAGATTATATGCCTTTAAAGGCTTAATCTTAAATATCAGAAAAGGAGAAACCGGAAAATGCCGTTTACACCAGTTCAGTTAGTTGTCGGCGTGGTTGCTCTTTTACTTGTTTTTGTAATTGCATTCTTCATCGGCATAAGCCACAGAAAAAGGGTTGCCGAAAGCAAGATCGGCTCTGCCGAAACAGAGGCAAAAAGAATAGTTAATGACGCTATCAAGGCGGCTGAAAGCAAGAAAAAAGAGTCAATACTCGAAGCTAAGGAAGAAATCCTGCGCAGCAGAACGGAAATGGAAGCCGAGCTCAAGGAGCGCAGAAAAGAAGTTCAGAACCAGGAAAGGCGTCTGAATCAGAAGGAAGAGAGCATCGACAAAAAGTACGATGCAATCGAAAAGAAGGAAGAAAAACTTGCCGAAAAACTCCACGAAGTAGAAGTACAGATGGAGGATGTTGCAAACATCAAAAAGCAGCAGTGGGAAGCGCTTGAAAGAATTTCGGGCTACACCACGGAGCAGGCAAAGGAAATGCTTCTCTCCCAGCTTGAGCAGGAGCTCGATCACGAGCGTGCCCTCAAGATAAAGGAGTCGGAGCAGAAATTCAACGACGAAAGCACGGAAAAAGCAAGAGAAATCATTGCTCAGGCTATACAGCGCTGTGCACCCGAATACGTTGCAGAAGCAACCATATCGGTAGTCCCCATCCCCAGCGATGAGATGAAGGGCCGTATAATCGGCCGTGAAGGCAGAAACGTAAAGGCACTTGAAACACTTACGGGCGTTGACCTTATAATCGACGATACTCCCGAAGTTATCACAGTTTCCTGCTTTGACCCTGTCCGCAGGGAAATTGCACGTCTGTCACTCGAAAGGCTTATTCACGACGGTCGTATTCATCCCGCAAAGATTGAAGAAATCGTTGATAAGACGAGAAAAGACATCAACAACATCATCAAGCAGGAGGGTGAAAAGGCTGCTCTTGAAGCAGGCATCGTAAATCTTCACCCCGAAATTGTCAAACTTTTAGGTAAACTCAAATACAGGACGAGTTACGGTCAGAACGTTCTTCTCCACTCTATTGAAGTGTCGCATATAGCAGGCGTTATGGCATCCGAGCTCGGTCTTGACGTAAATCTCGCAAGAAGGGCAGGTCTCCTGCACGATCTCGGCAAGGCGCTCGACCATGAGATTGAAGGTTCACACGTTCAGCTCGGTTCGGACGTTGCAAAGAAGTATAAGGAAAATGACGTGGTTGTCAATTCTATCGAAAGCCACCACGGTGACGTTGCTCCCAAGTATACGATTGCTGCTCTCGTTCAGGCGGCAGATGCAGTTTCCGCTGCACGCCCCGGTTCAAGAAGAGAAAACCTTGAGAACTACATAAAGCGTCTTGAAAAGCTTGAAGAAATTACGACGAGCTTTGACGGCGTTGAAAAGTCATTTGCAATTCAGGCAGGCCGTGAAGTTCGTATTATGGTCAACCCCGAAAAGATAAGTGACGACAGATTAGTAATTCTCGCAAGGGAAATCGCCCAGAAGATTGAGGGTGAACTTGAATACCCCGGTCAGATAAAGGTAAACGTAATAAGAGAAAAGCGCGCACAGGACGTTGCGAAATAAAAAAAGAGACCAAATTGGTCTCTTTTTTATTTCAATTCGGAATTCGGAATGCGTAATTCGGAATTTCAACCGAACTTATTCACTTTTCACTATTACCTTATCATAGGGGACGGCGTCCCGTTAAATAACAGAAATCGGTTTTTTATTTTCTTCTTCTTCCTTGGCAGAAAGAATATAAATCTCTTCGCAGGCACGCTGTGCCGAAATAAGTTGATTTATTGCTTTTTCGGTCGCATCAAGCAGTGTTAAATACATCTGTTTATAATCTGCCATAATATCACCTCTTCCACCAAATTATAGGTCAGTTTCACCCTAATGTCAATAGGTCAATTTGCCATAATAATATCAGGTGATGTTATGAACAGGCTTAAAGAACTGCGAAAAGAACGCGGATATACACAGGTAAAAATGCAAATGCTCACAGGGATAGACCAGAGCGACTATTCAAAAATCGAAAACGGAAAAAGATATTTAAGTTTTGAGCAATGTATCAAGGTTGCAGATGCTCTTAATACGAGTATGGATTATCTTGCAGGCAGAACGGATTGTAAAGAACCCTATCCAAAATCAAAGAAATGAAAACGGGAGGAAATATAGGTCCTCCCCTACAATTTAATCGAAACTTCGGCACGAAGTTTCTTTCCTTAATTCCGAATTCCGCATTAACAAAAAAGCACCCGATTGGGTGCTTTTTTGCTTGGTCACATCATGTCTTCTACACTGCGAATCGCACGACCGACCTGTCTTTTGATTTTTCGTACCGTACATCTTTTCATCGGCATCGGATATACAGAAGCAACCGTCACACCGACTGCCAGACCTACGAGCATACCGCCCATACAAGCTTTCATAGACTTTATCCTCGCAACTGCATTTATCGGAAAACATATCATCCGACAGCGCTTCCGCTTGACTAACGGCGATATCTCCTCCGACAGTAATATTATGTTCACATATTAACAAATTAGTCATTGTCATTTATGGCAATTTTTTATATAATACAATTATGAAAAAATTTTGGAGGTCTTGAAATGAAAAAGACGATAAAAATTGTATCTCTGCTTCTTGCAGCGGTACTTATGCTTACCTGCTTTGCAGGTTGTAAAAAAGACGGCTCACTCGGCACGATAAACGGCAACGAAATACCGACTGAGCTTTTTAAACTCGCACTTTCGGATATGATACAGAACGTGGAAGCAACCTACGGCGTATCCTTTGACGAAGTTGCCGACCAGCAGCTTACCGAACAGATGACGGTATATCAGTACGTGGTTTCATATTCCGTTTCAGTAATACAGCAGGCACTCGCTGCAAACGAGTATTTTGACGAGCTCGGTCTTAAGTGGAACGAGGATATGCAGGCGGAATACGACACCATTATGCAGGATTATTTTGAAAGCTTCGGCGGTGAAGACGCCGCAAAGAGCGACCTTAAAGACAGGGGCATTGAATTCTCCGCAGTTGAAGACCTTATGGAATTCAACACAAAATACACCGCTATTACAAACTATTTATACGGTGCACACGGCACGAAAGCACTTACAGACGATGAAATCATTGCAAAATTCCACAACGATTACGCGCGTATAAAGCACATTCTCGTTGCAACGGTTGACACGGAAACCTATCAGGCACTTGAAGGTGATGCGCTTGCAACAGCAGAAGCAAAATATGCAGACGTAGAGGCAAAGGTAAAGGCACTTGCAGTAAATGACGAGGCAGGCTTTACCGCAATTATGAAGGAATACAACGAAGATCCCGGTATGGAACAGTCACCCGACGGTTACGTTGTTACCGACAACGGTCAGTTCGTCCAGGCATTCGTAGACGGTGCTTTCTCGGTAGAAGTCGGCGAATATGCCTTCGTTGACAGCGAAGAATACGGCCACCACATTTTAATGCGCCTTCCCACCCGTGAGGAAGACATCAAAGACCAGTTTGGCACGGTTGAGACCTACCTTGAAAATGCAAGGGCAACTCTCGTTTCGGGCGACCTTTCGGAAAAGATTGCCGACGATAAGGTTGACGTCAACGACGATGCACTTGTTAAAATCGTTTCAAGCCTTATAAAATAAAAGATAACGGGCAATTTGTGAATTGCCCGTTATTTATTCCGAATTAAAAAAGGAGGGCTCACAAGCCCTCCTTTTTTATTCTTCAACTTCTTCAAAATCGTGTTTTAAAATGACAAGACGCATAATATGATGATGCTCGTCAACCTCTTTTACGATGAGCGTGTAATTCTTGAAATCAAACGCATCAAACGGTACGGGCATGGCACCGATATTCTGTGTCGCCCAGCCGCCGACCGTTGCATAATCGGTCTGAAGCTCGTCCTCATCAATGTCAAGGTTGTCCATAAAATCGGTGAGGTTCATATCGCCCGAACATTCAAAACGTTCATCGGTCAGTTTCTGCCATTCGTTGACTATATCGTCATTCTCATCCCAGATTTCGCCGACAAGCTGTTCAAGCACGTCCTCCATAGTAACGATACCCGTTATACCGCCGTACTCGTCGGCAACGAGTGCCATATGAGTCTGGTGTTTGCGGAACTCGTCCATTATGGCGTGAAGTTTCATGGTTTTTGGTATCATAACGGGCTTTAAGAGAATTTCGGAAAGTGAAATTTCCTTATCCTCCGCAAGCTCCTTAAGAAGATGCTTTACGTAAAGTATACCTACCACGTGGTCGATAGTGCGTTCGTAGACGGGGTATCTTGAAAACTGCGTTTCCTCGATAACTTCAAGAATATGCTCCATACTGTCGCCTATTTCAAAGCCGACGACGTCTATTCTCGGCGTGAGAATTTCAGCCGCCTCCATATCCGAAAATTCGAGTGCCGACTGTAAAAGTTCTGTTTCCTCTTCGTCGATGACACCGTCATCCTCAGCCGTATCGAGAATATTTTCAAATTCCTCTTCTGTTATCGTTACGACCTGTTCGTTCTTCCTCGTCCACATAAGGCTGAAAAGCTTTACCACGAACGACGTGATAAGCACGGCAGGAAAGAACACCACCATCATAACGAGAATCGGATATGCCGCAAATTTGGCAAAACCTTCGTTTATACGGCGTGCTATCATCTTGGGTGTGATTTCACCGATGATAAGGATAAGCACCGTCATTATAACCGTGACAATGGACGACGCCGCATCGTAACTCACACTTAAATCCTTTGCAATACCGACGGCAATAACCGTTGCCGTAGAGGTCGCCGCAATGTTAACGAGGTTGTTTCCTATAAGTATTGTTGAAAGCGCATAGTCGTAGTGATTATATATAAAACGTACGATCTTTTCGGAAAACGTGGGGTTTTCCAGTTCTTTTTTGTATTTGAGTTTACTAAGTGAAGTATAAGCAATCTCCGAGCCCGAGCAGAATGCAGAGCACAGAAGAAGCAACGCTATACCTAAATATGCCATATCCTCTGCCCCCCTTACACAAGCTCCAGGCCTTCGCCTGCATCGCTTTCATCACGGATATCGCCCACAAGCTCTTCAAGCAGGTCTTCCATCGTGATGATGCCTATTTTTTTACGGTTTTTGTCAATGACGAAAACCATGTGTAATTTGTTGAGCCTCATTCTCTGCAGAAGGTCTACGATTTCAATCTCGCTGTCAAAGACGTAGGGCTTGAGCAGAAGCGTTCTCAGACGGCAGGGTTTACCCGACACGTACTTGCTGAGAAACGTATTTACGGGCAAAATGCCCACTATATTATTCTTATTGCCTTCGTACACGGGAAGGCGTGAATAGATACTTGTCGTTGCGATATTTACGAGTTCCTGCTTTGAGATTGTACTCGGAATCGACACAACCTCGTCCATAGGAATCATTATTTCGTGAGCGACTTTTTCACGGAATTCCATTGCAGTGTTTACAAGTTCCTGCTGTTTCGGGTCAAGTACACCTTCATCCTCGATGGTTTCGATGATGCTGATAAGTTCTTCCTCCGTAACCTTGTCGTCATTACCGGGGGCAAGGAACTTGGAGAGCAGTTTTGAAATCCCCGAAAACAGAGCCGACAAGGGCGTGAGCACTTTTACGAGAAAAGCCATACTCGGTGCAAAAGCAAGGGCAATCGCCTCACTCTTCGCCTTTGCAAGACTTTTGGGAATCATTTCTGCAAAAAGGTATACGATGATTGTGGTTATAAGCGTACCGTATACGACGTACTCCTCCGAAAACGTTCTTATAACGAGAAGTGCCGAAAGTGACGCACAGCTTGCATGGAAAACGTTGTTTCCGATTAAAAGCGTAATCAGCGTCTTGTCAAAACGGTCACAAATCCACAGTGCAGTTTTTGCACGTTTGTTGCCTTTGTCTGCCATGGTGCGCAGACGCACTTTGCTTACTGCCGTATAGGCAGTTTCAGATGCGGCAAAATAAGCCGAACATAACAAAAATAAGACATACAGTATACTACTACCGGCGGGATCCAAGAAAAAACCAACTCCTTAAAAATGATTATCATATCTATTATACCATAAACGCATTAAAGGTCAAGCATGTCTGGCTTACTATTCAATTGTTTTTTTGCAAACAGGTAGAATATGAAGTGAAGAATAAATGTCCCCAACCACGAAGCAGGATAGGATATAAACAGAACCTGCCAGCTTGAAAACCTTTGAAAAACGGTGTATATCCACATAATTCTGATACCGCATACACCAAACATCGATATAAGCATTGCCGTCACGGACTTGCCCAGTCCCCAAAGTGTTCTCGACATTACATTCATAAGTCCCAGAAAGAAATATGTGCTTCCCACTATCATAAGTCTTGCAGTTCCGTATTTTATTGCCTCAAAGTCACCGGGTGCATAAAAGCTTATCAGGCGCTCACCTGCAAAAACAGTGATGAGCACCGTTGCAACCGAAGCAATCGCAACACCCATTATGCAACATCCGATAATACGGTTTATACGCTTATATTTTTTTGCGCCGACGTTCTGACTTGTAAAAGCCAGTGCTGCCTGTGCAAAGCCCTCCATTGATGAGCCATAGAAATTTCCTACATTATTCGATGCGGTGCTGCCTGCAATTGCTGCAGAGCCAAAGCCGTTTACAGTTGACTGTACAAGTGTATTTGAAAGTGAAAAAACCGTTGACTGTATACCCGACGGAATACCCATTTTTAAAATGTCTTTTAGCTGATTTTTGTGAATTTTCAGTTTCTTAATCGAAATTTTTGTTACATCGGTTTCCCTGCAAAGAAGCATCATTACCCAAACAGCGGTAATAACCTGTGATATAACCGTTGCCAGAGCGACACCGTCAGCCTGCATTTCAAGCTTTATAACAAAGAAAAGATTTAACAAAACGTTGACAACTCCGGATATGGTAACAATATAAAGAGGTCTTTTCGTGTCACCCTTTGCACGCAGAATTGCCGAGCCAAAATTGTATAGAAGCGACGGCATTTTACCTGCAAAGACTATCTTCATATATAGTTTTGCCTGAGGCATAACGTTATCGGGGACATCTATCAGCTTAAGAAGTCTTTCAGCAAAAACTATGCCGATAACCGAAATAAATACACCGCAAATTACGGACAAAGTAATCGCCGTATGCACGATTTTATTTGCATTTTCTTCATCCTTTGCGCCAAGTGCCCTGCCTAACGTAACGCTTACACCAACGGACAAGCCTACGAACAGATTGATTAAAACGCTTGTGAGGGAGCCCGTTGTTCCAACGCCTGCAAGCGCCTCCTGCCCGGCATATCTTCCCACCACCATAATGTCTGCAGCATTATACAAGTGCTGCAGCATTAACGTAAGCATAAAAGGAACAGCAAATTTCATAACATTTTTAAACAGCGGTCCCGAACACATATCTATGTTTCTTGATTTTACAACCATTTTATCCACCTCGTCTCAATTAAACGACATAATCTACCGTATGTAAATGGACAAAACAAAAAATATGGATTTTTCAGAACTGAAATTGCAGTAATTTAAGTTGCTCATTTTCAGGTAACGTGTTAGAATATCAATAAAAAAGGAGGGTGTGTATGTTCAGCAATATAGAAAATTTGACATTTGTGTCCACAGGCATTATGACGGCTGTATCAGCAAAAAAGCCTTTTATACGCAAAACAAACGGTTTCATTTTTGTTAAAACGGGCAGTATGACCTTTCATTTTACCAACAAAAGCATAACGGTAAATACCGGCGAAATGATTTTTATACCTATCCATGAAACGTATACCAGAACAATATGTCCCGATACAAAATGCACCTATATGTCAATACGATTTCTTGCAAATATAGAAAATCCCGAGCCTACACTTTACAAGCTTGACGGCTACTACGATAAGGATTACGTATGCAATCATTTTGCTGATCTGTGGAATATGGGTAACTCGGCGGACAGATACAAATGCTATTCCCTCTTTTATAATCTTCTCGCCTATATTTCAAACAATGAAAACCAGAATTATGCCGAAAAAAAGAAATTTGAAATAATAAAGCCTGCAACCGAATATTTGAAATCGCACATATTTGACACTTCTCTGAAAGTCGACCATCTGCATTATCTTTGCGGTATTTCAGATACGTATTTCCGCAAAATTTTTATAGCTGAATTTGGCACAACTCCCCAAAAATACATCACGGCAAAGCGGCTTTCGCAAGCCGAAGCTATCATTATAAGCAGAAACTTTGACTCTCTTTCAGACGTAGCTTATTCAGTTGGCTACAGCGATCCGCTGTATTTCAGCAAGTTGTTTACAAAAAAGTTCGGCGTATCCCCCTCAAAATACAAATAGAAGCCCTGTAAAAACAGGGCTTCTGTTATTATACAATATCGTAAAGTTTTAAAAGCGAATCAATTTCGTAAGTTATATCAAGGTCGGTTTTCTCACACTTCGGGTTGAACCAGCAGGTGTCAATACCCGCATTTATACCGCCCTGAATGTCACTCGTAAGGCTGTCACCGATGACAAGTGCCTTCGTTTTATCAAAGCCCTCGATATTTTCCGCCACGTAGTCAAAAAACTCTTTATGAGGCTTTGGCACACCTATCGCCTCGGACACGAAGCATTTTTCAAAATACGGCTTTAAACCGCACTCGGCAAAGCGTTTTGCCTGCGTCGTGGCAACGCCGTTGGTGATAATATAAAGTTTATGCGTCTTTGAAAGCGTCTTGCAAACCTCAAGCGCATCGGGCATCAGCTTATGCCCGTTTGCAAGATTTGCCACGTAACGTGAATTTGCTTCGGCAGGGTCAAAAGGATAGCCCATTTTTTCAAAGAACACTTTAAAACGGTTTACCACAAGTTCAGCCTTTGAAAATGCACCCTGTTCAAAAAGCTTCCACTGTGCATCGTTCGATGCACTGTAGATTTTTATAATTTCATCGTCGATTTCAATACCGTACGAACGCATCGTTTCAATAATACCGTCATATTCAGCCGCCTTAAAATCAAGCAGCGTCATATCCGCATCAAAGAGAAGTGTTTTATATTTCATTTCTTTCCACCGCATTTATAATTGAAGGGGCGTAAATGAGCATTGATGCGAGAACTGCAAAATCACTCGTAAAGGGCGTGCAGAACACGGCTTCCCTGCTCACTGTGAAATAAATTGACGGAAGTGCCGTAACGAACACCCCGAGAAATGTGGCGTATGCCGAGAAATGCAGTATTGCCGACGAATTACCGTCAATAAACGCCTTTGCCGAGTAGAAAATAAACAAAAGCAAAGCGGTAAGCGAGAGTGTCTGCAACAGATAATCCGAAATGGTCACGATAGTGGAAAATTTGCGGAATACCGTTATAAGATTGTATACGCCCCACACCGACGGAATAAGAAGAAATACGGGCAGATAAGATGCTTTTTCGGGCATTACGTGTGCAGGCGCACCGATAATAACGGCAATACCGCCGATTACGGCAAGGGCACCGGCAAGAGTATTTCCCGAAAGAATACCGTCAACCCCGCACTTTACGAGTGCCGCCGCAAAGATTGCCGAGCCTGCAAGTGCAAACTTACCGCCTGACATATTCTCCCTGTGTTTTTTTCCTTTGAAAGAGAGGGCTACCACCGCAAACAAGACGATGAGTGCAACACAAAGCACCGTAAATACGGTTGCAAGCACGTCACCTTTGACGTAAAAACCGCTTTCGACCTCAACCGAATTTTTTATGACGAATATTCTCAGTATTCCAAGCAAAATTGCCGAAAGAAAACAGATTATACTGCGAAGTTTCATTTTATTACCTCATTCTAAAAAAGGACTCGTTTGCGAGTCCTTTTCGTTACTTTTTATAGATTGTTGCTATGATGTATGCAACGCACGCAACCACAGCATAAAGTGCTATTGCATAGCAGGAAAGGCGAAGCGCCTGATAGCCGACAACCGCCGTTGCAAGAGCGCAAACGGTATGCAAACCGCCGAGGATAAACGACGGGAAATAAAGTGCCTTTTTGGGAAGAATACGCTTGTCGCACTTTTTGCATACGCCGTGTTCCTTCTTAAGAGAAGCAACCTTTACGATATAGTAAACACCGACACCCGCAAGAATTACGAAATAGATAATTCTGGGAACGGGGTTTTTGAAAAACACCGTGTGCACGTGAAGTCTTGAATAAAAATAGAACAGAACTTCCGATACGAGAAGCGATACCGCCGTAAAGAGCAGGTCATACGCCTTAAGATAACTGAGAAGGTAGAGCACCACGAACACGCCGAGTGCAATATAGCCGACCGTAAAGAGCATACCGAAATCAAAACGGAAGCTCACAAACAGAGCCATATAAACCGTGTATGCAAGAGGCCAGAGGATGCTTACCGCAGGATTGAAGGTGACAATCTGAAAATCGACGCCTTTTTTACGTGCAAGAAGAATGTATACCGTAAACGCCAGCGTTATAACTGCACCGATGATGAGAAGCACGGTTGATGCGCTTCTTACCGTATCCATACCTTCAAGGACGCCAAGCCCCGTGTAATACATCTTAAAATACATTATAGTCAGAAGCGACAGAAACGCCCACACCATATGTATAAGCAGACGGTTTGATATTGCTTCGCCTTTTTTATCTATACCTTTTTTCTTACTCAAACTGTTTCAACTCCAAAATCAAATGTAAAAAATTCACATATTTCATTATACTATGAAAAAGCCGTGTTGTAAATAACTAAATTGTTAATTTATTTCTGCAGTTACTCTTACTTTATTGTGAAATTCCAAATTAAATTATCGATTTAAGATATGCATTTATAAATCCGTCAAGATCCCCGTCCATAACGGCGTTTATGTTGCCGTTTTCAAAGCCTGTACGGTGGTCTTTTGCAAGGGTATAGGGCATAAATACGTAGGAGCGTATCTGTGAACCCCATGCAATCTGCATCTGGTCGCCCTTGATATCCTCAATTCTCTCAAGATTTTCTCTCTGCTTTATCTCAAAGAGCTTTGACTTGAGCATTTTCATCGCAACGTCCCTGTTCTGATGCTGTGAACGCTCGTTCTGGCAGGCAACAACTATGCCCGTGGGAATGTGCGTTATTCTTATCGCCGACTCGGTCTTGTTGACGTGCTGACCGCCCGCACCGCTTGCACGGTAGGTATCGACACGGATGTCCTCATCACGAATTTCAATGTCAATATTGTCGTCAATTTCGGGCATAACTTCAAGTGAAGCAAACGAAGTATGCCTTCTTCCCGACGAGTCGAAGGGCGAAACACGAACAAGGCGGTGAACACCGTGCTCACTCTTGAGATAGCCGTAGGCGTTGTAGCCCGAAATCATAATCGAAGCACTTTTAAGACCTGCCTCATCCCCGTCAAGATAATCTAAAACGCTGACCTTGAAGCCGTGAGCCTCTGCCCAGCGGTTATACATACGGTAGAGCATTTCCGCCCAGTCCTGCGCCTCTGTTCCGCCTGCACCGGCGTGGAAGGTAAGAATGGCGTTTGAATCGTCATACTCACCCGACAAAAGCGTTTCAAGACGAAGTTTTTCAAGTTCCTGCTCGCAGGTATTGTATTCGCTTTCTATTTCTTCAAGAAGCGAATCCTCCCCCTCCGCAAGTGCCATATCGGCAAGTAAAAGCGTGTCTTCGGCACGGCTTCTGAGTTTATTGTAGCCTTCTATTTTATTTTTAACCTGCTTTAATTTCTGCAAAACGGTCTGCATATTTGCAGGATCGCTGTAAAAATCGGGTGCCTGCGACTGCTTTTCAAGGTCTTCACATTCAGCAGTAAGCTTTTCAATGCCCATTCCTGCGGCAAGTTCGTCAAGCTCAGGCATCATATTACCGAGTTTCTGCTTATATTCTTCTATTTCAATACTCATAGGTTCCCTCCAATTATTTATCGCCTTTCAAATTTTCTTTTGCAGTATTTATTGACGATACTAACAGTTTGCGGATTTTACTGCATTTATCATACATTTCGCTATATTCTTGCTCTGTTATCATTTTCGCATCTTTAAAAAGTCCCAACCAATAATCACTTTCATAACATTCTTTTAAAGCAATTTGAAACTTATTTATAAAATCAGGCTTGCTTACAGCGTAATTTGCTTCGTGTATATTAGCACCTATACTTGTACCACTTCTTAAAAGCTGATTAAGTAACACATTACCTTTTCCTTTTCCTTTAATCTCTGTACACAGATTAACTATATCCACTGCAAACCATTTAGATAATTCCACAAGTTTATTTTCTTTCATACGTATCTCCGTTTAATGAATTGACAACTACCGTTGTCATGAATTGGCTAACGCCATGAATTGATGCTCTGCATCATGAATTGAATTGCCTTTATGCACCGCAGTGCAATTCATGAGCCGTAAGGCTCAATTCATGAAATTGCAAAATTTCAATTCATGCCGAAGGCAATTCATTGATTTCATCTCGTGATGAAATCATTATAAAACAATTGCAATTCTTTTTCAAATATTTTACAATAAAAGAACAGCATTTTTTGAAAGGAAGTGATACGGGTGTCGGATATGATATTTCTGCCGATAGGAAACGGCGGACTTTTTAACGTTCCCAATATGGTGGTTGACCGCTTTTTAAACGAGGCTGACGATACGGCACTTCGTGTCATTCTATATTATTTCCGCAAGGGCGGCGGTTTTACACTTGAAGAGATATGTTCGTATCTTTCGGTAACGCCGGCGGCGGTCGAAAAAAGCATAAATTTCTGGCTGGCATCGGGCGTGCTTATGCGTACCGCAAGCGGAATTATGCCCAATATGAACGCCATCGTCTTTGATTCGCATCCAGCAGAAAAGACTCACGCCAAGAAGCCGAGTTACGAATTTCGTGAAATATCGCAGGCAATCACCGAAAATAAGCCTCTTTATGCGCTTATACAGTCGGTGCAGTCTATGTTTTCACGTGCACTCTCGCCCGAGGCAATCAAGACAATTTATTCATTTTACGACTATTACGGTATGCCGACCGAGGTTATTTATAAGCTGATAAGTTTCTGCACCTCAAGCGGCAAGGAAAATATACGCTACATTGAACAGGTGGCACACTCGTGGTATACGGCAGGCATAAATACTGAAGAGAGGGCGCACGAATACGTCGAAAAATATCAGCGTTCAAAGGAACGTGAGTCGGCTGTAAAGCGTATTTTCGGTATAGATTCGAGGAATCTTTCATCAAAAGAGAAAGAGTATATCAGAAAGTGGACGGAGAGTTATCTTTTCTCCGACGATATGATAAAATTTGCCTTTGACAAGGCTGTCGATTCAACGGGTAAAGCAGGTTTTGCGTATATCGACAAAATTCTGTACTCGTGGTTTGAAAAGGGCTACAAGGCACCCGACGAGGTTGTTGACGATAAGCCTCAGAAGAAAGCCCCCGCAAAAAAAGGCAGAGGCAAGACGGGAGAGAGTACCTTCTCTGCCGAAGAATTTGCAAAATGGGAATTTATGAATACCTACGGTAAAAAGGAGGGTGAATAATGGCATATAAAAGAGAGGTCTACGAATACGTAGAAGGCGTATACCGTGACAGGCAGGAGCAAAATGAGGCTGACCTTGAAAAGCGCAGGCAAACGGCATATGCCACGTGTCCCCGCCTTAAAGAAATCGAAGAAAAACTTGCTGATATGGGCAGTCGTATAGCCTCCTGTGTTGCACACGGTATGTCGGCAATAAAAAAACTGCACGCTGATATTGAGTCGCTTCGTGCCGAAAAGAAAAAGCTTTTGCTTGAAAACGGTTTTGCTGACGATTATCTCGATTTGCAGTACAAATGCCCCGTCTGTTTTGACACGGGTATGAACGGTGGCAGGCTCTGCCGTAAATGTGCGGAAGGTGAGCTGAAAAAAGCGGCGTTTGCGCTGTCATCACTCGGCAAAACGCTGTCGGGACAGACCTTTGACAACTTTGATTTGAGTTATTATGCAGACGAGGGTGAAATATCACCCCGCACGGTAATGAAGCACAATCTCGATTACTGTATAAACTACTGCAACAACTTCACCCACGGTGACTCGCTACTTATGGTCGGCGGTACAGGGCTTGGTAAGACGCATCTTTCATCTGCGATTGCACACAGGCTTATCGAGCAGGGTATCGAGGTGTGCTACGTCACGGCACCCGAACTTTTTACACGTCTTGAAAAAGAAAAGTTCGGCAGAATGGACGGTGAGGAAAACGAAGAATTTTTCGCTTCCGAGGTGCTTATTATAGACGACCTCGGCAGTGAAATGACGAGTTCATTCACCGTTTCGGCACTCTTTTCGGTGGTCAATTCGAGGATGAATTCGGGAAAATCTACCATTATAAATACAAATCTTTCACAGGCAGACCTTGAGGAAACGTATAACGACAAAATCGTGTCACGTATTTTAGGCACGTATAAGGTGCTTTTCTTCTCTGGCAGCGACGTAAGATTAAAGAAAAAGATGAAGCAAGGATGACTTGCTTCATTTTAATTGGAAATTAAGCGAAGTTTGTGAGGACGAGAGGAAACAACCATGCAAAACGTAAAACATTCAAACATAACTGACTTTACGCATGGCAGCGTGTCAAAGCATCTTTTCAAATTTGCGATGCCGCTGTTTTTGTCGAGTCTTCTTCAGGTGGTCTACAATATGGTCGATATGATAGTTGTAGGTCAGGCAATGGGAAAGGTCGGTCTGTCCGCCGTATCCGTCGGCGGTGACGTGTCAAACTTTCTCACCTTTCTCGCAATGGGCTTCTGCAATGCGGGACAGGTTATAATTTCACAGTACATCGGTGCGGGCAAAAAGAATAAAATAGGCCGTTTTATCAGCACTATGTTTTCGGCACTTACGGTGTGTGCCGTAATTCTCGGCACCGTATGCCTCATTTACCGTGAGCCGATTTTGCATCTTATGAATACACCTGCGGCGGCATTCGACGAGGCGCTCGCCTATTCAACGATATGCATAGCAGGCGTCGTGTTCATCTACGGCTACAATATTGTTTCGGCAATTCTGCGCGGTATGGGTGACTCAAAGCACCCCTTCATATTTATTTCGATTGCAGCCGTCTTAAACGCCATACTCGACGTTATTTTCGTACTCGGCTTTGATATGGGTGCAGGCGGTGCGGCACTTGCCACCGTCATAAGTCAGGCAATAAGCTTTATCAGCTGTGCACTGTTTATTATAGTAAAAAGGAAAGATTTTGAACTCACCTTAAAACTTTCCGACTTTATACACATCGATTTCGGTATGCTCGGCACTCTCGTAAAACTCGGCGTGCCCATGGCGATAAAGAGTGCGGCAATCCATTTCTCAAAACTTTTCGTAAACTCGTGGATAAACTCCTACGGCGTTGCAATCTCGGCATTTGCAGGCATTGCAAACAAAGTTAACAGTATGAGCAATCTGCTCTCCAACTCGATGAACACGGCAGGCTCGTCAATGGTCGGTCAGAACGTCGGTGCAGGCAAGTACGAGCGTGTACCCAAAATTATGTGGACGCTCTTTTCGTGGGTATTCGTGCTCGCGTCAATTTTCACGGCGGCAACCTTCTTCTTTCCGATGCAGGTATTCGGTATATTCACGAAGGACCCTGCCGTTTTGCAGGTAGCGCTCGACTATCTGCCCGTAGCGGCATTCGTATTCTTCGGAAGTGCGGCACGCTCGCCCATGAATGCGCTCATCAACGGAAGCGGAAACTACAAGGTCAACTTCGCAACGGCGATTTTGGACGGTATCGTAATGCGAATCGGTCTTTCGGTACTGTTCGGCCTCGTGCTCAATATGCAACATATCGGCTTCTGGCTGGGCGACGCCCTTGCAGGCTTCACACCGCTCTGGATAGGCCTCGCCTTCTACTTCAGCGGCAAATGGAAAAAGAAAACGGTATAATTGGGGGAGCATTCACTCAAGGATGAATTGGTTTTGACCGGATATTTTCCGTCCATACTTGATAAAAAAATTCCGCAATACACAACAAAAACCCTGTGTCACAACACAGGGTTTTATTTTAATTCTTCTTCAATTTTTGCCATAACGGTGCTCATCTTCACGTCAAGAGCAGAGCATATGCGATAAAACGTTTCAAGGGTGGGCTTGGAATAACGGCCATTGGAGCACGTATCCCACGTGGACAATTTCCACAAAAGCAACGTTAAGCAATGTGAAAGCCACCGCATTCAGCACGAAAATATATTAAAAAGAGGCTTTTAGCCTCTTTTTATTAATTGTTTTTACACTCAAGAATTCGAATATGTGTGTAAATAAAATTTATAACAATTTTGAAAGTTTGTTGGAACTGTTAAATCATTTTCAATCAACTCGGAGCAATACTTCCGTACTGGTTCCGCTGGCAATGTCATTCTTTTCCAAAATCAAACACTGAGTTCCGTTTCCAGTTGTTCCAAACATATACTCGTAAGTTGCCAAAATATAATCATCGATGTTTTTTGACCATGAAATTTTCAATCTTCCGTTTTCGGCACTATAAAAGCCCTCAACATCCAAACCTTCCGAGAAAATACCCGTACCCGAACGCTTCATACTGTATGTACCATCTTTTTCAAAAGTCCATATATCTGAATATCCATACCCTGAAGACTGCCAACTACCCAGAAGTTGTTCATCAACAACCGATTTATTTAGACTTGCAACATAAACTATCACTGCAAAAATAAAAACCGCGATTAATGAGACTACAATAATAAGCGTATTTTTTCTTTGCTGTTTTTCTTGTTTATCTTCCTCAGCAACAAAAGTCTGATTAGTTTTTATGCATACGCTATCTGAAACCGTTTTTTCTTCTTCTAAAATTTCTCGACAATTCAGGCAAATTCGACTTCCGTCAGAATTCTCGTATCCGCATTTTTTACATTCTATCATCTTTGTCCACTCCTCATCTGCATATCAATAACAGTCTTAAGTTCGTTACAGTTACTGAATGAGTAAAACACAAATTCATTTCCTGCAATATCTCGGACCGTAAAAATATCATTCGGAATAATCGGTTTTCTTTCAGATTCTTGCCATCTATTTGGTGAAAATTTCACGCTTTCAATTTGATCATAACTCAACTTAATTTCACCTTTTGTAGTTGAACCGTATATTTTGTACTCATCTGCTACAAGAACCTCTGTTGAACAATACTCCCTGTATTTGTCATAAAGTTCCCGAAAAATTTTCGTCTGTTTTGAAAAAAACATCCACGCAATAAATAGCATTACCATAATCAGAATAACCATTGGCAAAGGAAGCCCTTTAGCATAAGCCATTTTTTTGCCATCCATCGCTGCAAACAAATACGGCAAAAACATAGCTATTATTCCAATTATACTCACAGTAGTGAGATATGAGGTTGAACCCTTATCATTTGCTTTCTTAGTTTCCTCTACAAGTTGAGTGCAGTTTTTTGAACGAACTAATATATTGGTTTTAGTTTCCTGATTATCCTTCACTTCATTCTTCATCACGTTTTCTGATGTGTTCAATTGCTGTTGATCAGACTTTTTTTCTTCTTCAACTTTGGTTCCGCAATTTGAGCAATAACGTCCTTTTATTTCTGCACCACATCTTACACAATACATATTTTCCTCCTTATTTCCAAACGTTTACTGTAATCTCATCTGTCGGTTATATAGTGTCCCTAAATCCACAATTTCGTTAATAAAACCCGAATAATCATAGCTATAAGTCATACTACTGTAAATTCGGAACAGGTTTGAAGTCACCCTGCTTGTTCCGTCATTATATACAACAACCGTATCGTAAAGTGCAGCATTGTGGTAATACGGCGCTGCGCCAAAATAATCAGAATGCAAAGTAAATTCTATGATATAATCAATTTCCGCCGCCCTGTCTATTTTTTGAAATATAGTATCATTCAAATCGGGGGTTATATCAACAAAACGTGTATGTATTATTTCTAAATATCCGTCGTCGTTTTTCATTGTCTCATAAAATTGACACCAGTGATCTGTCAACATATCAATAGCTTCATTTACGATGTTATCATAATCTCTTTGAGATACTTCGGTGTCATAGACTTTATTATTAAAACGCTTTTCATTTCCAAATATAATTTGTATCACATTCAATACAACAGACAAAGAAAGAATAACAGAAAGAATTGTTATCCACACTCTGCTTTTTTTACTGCAAAATTGTTTATGGGATTCACTATCAGTTTCTTTGCCCACACGCTCGGTGTTGTTACCACACGCAAAGCAAAAACGATCGTCATCTTCAAGTAATGTACCGCATTTATTACAGAACATACTCATCATCTCCTAACAATAAAAAAAATGCGCCGACCGAAGTCGATGCACCGAAAAACGCATGACTCCGATAGCCGCCAAGCAATTTCACACACAAATATCACTACAAGTATGCAAACAAGAGCATGTATTTTTACCAAAATAAAAATACACACTTATAGTGAAATTCACATATGAAATTGCTTGGCAAATTCATCATATCACAAACCTTTTTCAATATCAAGTATCACCCCCTGTAAACGTCCCCTCTTTCCATAGGCTCCTCCTCCCCTCGCACTCCCTCCTTTAGTGTTACTCCCCTTTTAGCACCGTCCCCAACTCTTTGTACTTACTTTCAGTAAGTGAGTAAACTTACTAACTTTATAGAAAGTCAGTGTGTCCACTCGTCCTCGCAAGTTTTGCCATTCAATGAAATTCCGTAAAGGAATTTCTTCCTTATCGTTGCGAAGCAACATATCGAGCCGAAGGCATATCGAGTTGGTGAAACCAACATATCGAGTGCATAGCACATATCGAGAATTCCGCAGGAATTCATCCGAATTCCTAATTATTATTGACATCTTCCCCCACCTTGCATATAATAGTTGTATACAAGTATACAACTGCGCTGTGTGGCGTGTGAGCAATGGTAAAAAATGCACGTAAAAGCCTTGTCATACGGCGTTAATCAGGGAGGTTTTTCAATGGTTGAATTATCAAAAAAATCCAATCTGCTTGAGCAGAAATCATATCATTACTCATTGCAGGATGTGGCATCCCCCAATCTCTACCGTGAGATATATCCGTACACGGACGTGCCGAAAATCACGTTTAACCATAGACGTGTGCCCTACGGTATGCCCGAGGACATTTTTATAACCGACACGTCATTCCGTGACGGTCAGCAGTCGCAGACGCCCTATTCGGTAAAGCAGATTGTTGAGCTTTACAAGATGCTTTCAAGACTCGGCGGTCCCAACGGCATAATCAGGCAGACGGAAATGTTCGTCTACACCGAAAAGGACAGAGAGGCGATTCACGAATGTATGGACCTCGGCCTCAAATTCCCCGAAATTACGACGTGGATAAGGGCAAAAGAAGAAGATTTTGAGCTTGTGAAAGAACTCGGCATCAAGGAAACGGGTATTCTGACGAGCTGTTCCGACTATCATATTTTCAACAAACTGCATATGACGAGAAGTGAGGTTATCGACCACTATCTCGCAACGGTTTACAAGGCGTTTGAGCACGGCATAATGCCCCGTTGCCACCTTGAAGACACGACGAGAGCCGATTTTTACGGTTTTGTGCTCCCCTTCGTAACAAAACTGCAGGAGATGAGCCGTGATGCAGGCATCCCCGTCAAGTTTAGGGTATGCGACACGATGGGCTACGGTGTTCCCTATTCGGGAACGGCGCTTCCCCGAAGCGTGCCCGGCATAATCTACGGTCTCCAGCACTATGCCGACATTCCCTCGTCAATGATTGAATGGCACGGTCATAACGACTTCTACAAGGCTGTCGTAAACGCTTCGACGGCATGGCTGTACGGTGCGGCGGCAGTTAACTGCTCACTTTTAGGCATCGGTGAAAGAACGGGTAACGTACCCCTTGAAGCAATGGTGTTTGAATACGCTTCACTCAAGGGCGACCTCGGCGGTATGGACCCGACGGTTATCACGGAAATAGCGGAGTACTTCAAGTCAGAAATGGGCTATAACATTCCCGTACAGACGCCCTTCGTAGGTAAATATTTCAACGTCACGAGGGCAGGAATTCATGCTGACGGTCTTCTCAAGGATGAGGAAATATACAACATTTTCGACACAGGCAAACTTTTAAACCGCCCTGCAACCGTTACGGTAAGCGCAACGTCAGGCCTTGCGGGAATTGCCTTCTGGGTGAACGACCACTACCGTCTTGAAGAAGAAGATTTCATCGACAAGCGTGACCCGCTCGTTGCAAAACTCAAGGAATGGGTTGACGCTGAATACGCACAGGGCAGAATAACGCTCATAAGTGACGACGAGCTTGAAAAACTCGTTGACCTGCACGCCCCCGGCCGTTTCAAAAAGGTGGTATAATGACACAGCAGAAAAACTTATCTCTTGCCGACAAGGTATATGCCGAGCTTGAGGAAGAAATACTGAGCGGAAAATACGCCCGAGGGCAAAGCCTGCACGAATCGGCGCTTGCCGATATGCTGGGTGTATCAAGGACACCGCTTCGCGAAGCGATACGCCGTCTTGAGCAGGACGGTCTGCTTGAAACGATACCAAACAAGGGCATCTTCGTCCGCGGTATATCGGTGGACGACATTATCGACATCTATAACATCCGCATAAATATCGAAGGGCTTGCCATCCAAAAGGCAATCGACAAAGCCGACGATGAGACCATTGCCGAACTTGAGGAAATCCTCGATTTGCAGGAATTTTACGCCTCAAAGGGCGACTACGAAAAGTCGATGAGAATGGACTCACGTTTTCACGGCTGTATATACAAAATGTGCGGTTCACCACCGCTGACGGATATACTCTGTAACCTGCACAACAAGATACAGCGCTTCCGCAAGATGTCGTTTTCAAGCAGCAGCAGGGCAAAAAACGCAACTGACGAGCACCGTCAAATGCTTGAAGCGATAAAAACACGTGACAGCGAAAGGGCGGTAGCACTCGCAAAACGCCATACGGAAAATGCAAAAGAAAATCTTATCAAGTTATACAAGGAGAAAGAATTATGGGATTGACCATAGCACAGAAAATCATAAAAGAACATCTCATTTCAGGTGATATGAGCAAGGTCGGCAGCGAAATTGCTCTCAAAATAGACCAGACGCTGACGCAGGACGCTACGGGCACAATGGCGTATCTTGAATTTGAAACGATAGGTATTCCCCGTGTCAAAACCGAAAAAAGCGTGGCGTATATCGACCACAACACACTCCAGTCGGGCTTTGAAAATGCCGACGACCACCGTTACATACAGTCGGTTGCAAAAAAACACGGCATATATTTTTCACGTCCCGGCAACGGCATCTGCCATCAGGTGCATCTTGAACGCTTCGGCAAGCCCGGTAAGACGCTTATCGGCTCGGACAGCCATACCCCCACGGGTGGCGGTATAGGTATGCTTGCGATGGGTGCAGGCGGTCTTGACGTTGCAGTTGCAATGGGTGGCGGTGCATATTACATTTCAATGCCCAAAATGTATAAGGTCAATTTAACGGGCAAACTCTCCCCCTGGGTAAGTGCAAAGGACGTAAGTCTTGAAATTCTTCGCCTTCTTTCAGTAAAAGGCGGTGTAGGCACAATAATCGAATGGGGCGGCGAAGGTATAAAGACGCTGTCCGTTCCCGAACGTGCAACAATCACGAATATGGGTACTGAGCTTGGTGCAACCACCTCAATATTCCCCTCGGACGAAACAACAAGAGAATTTTTGAAGGCACAGGGCCGTGAGCAAGATTATGTTCCGCTTTCAAGCGACGAAGATGCGGTATACGACAAGATAATCGACATTGATTTGTCCACCTTAAAACCGCTTATTGCGTGCCCCCACTCACCCGACAACGTGAAGCCTGCAAGCGAACTGACCGACATCAAGGTTGACCAGGTGTGCATCGGCTCCTGCACGAATTCTTCTCTTGCAGATATGCTTAAAGTTGCGGCAATCCTCAAGGGTAAGACGGTTGCTGACGGTGTTTCACTTTCAATCTCCCCCGGTTCAAGACAGGTATTTTCAATGCTTTCCGAGTGCGGTGCACTCGCCGATATGATAAATGCAGGCGCACGTATTCTTGAATGTGCCTGCGGTCCGTGTATAGGTATGGGCTTCTCCCCCAATTCGGGCGGTGTGTCACTTCGTACCTTCAACCGTAACTTTGAAGGCAGAAGCGGTACGGCAGACGGTAAGGTATACCTCGTATCCCCCGAAACTGCGGCTGTATCGGCACTCACGGGCTATATAACCGATGCAACGACCTGCGGTACGGCACCCGAAATCACGATGCCCGAAAAGTTCACGATAAACGACAGTGCCGTTTTGGCACCTGCATCTGAACAAGATGCAAAGGACGTTGAGATTCTGCGCGGTCCCAACATAAAGCCCTTCCCCGAAACGAAGCCTCTTGCAGAGAGTATTTCGGCACCCCTCATTCTCAAGGTGGGCGACAATATCACGACAGACCACATTATGCCTGCAGGTGCAAAGATACTTCCCTACCGTTCAAACATCCCGTATCTTTCACAGTTCTGCTTCGGCGTATGTGACAAGACCTTCCCCGAGCGTGCTAAAGAGGCGGGAAGCAGTATAATCGTCGGCGGTATAAACTACGGTCAGGGCTCGTCGAGAGAGCATGCGGCACTCGTTCCGCTCTATCTCGGTGTCAAGGCTGTAATTGCAAAGAGTTTTGCAAGAATTCATGCTGCAAACCTCATAAATGCAGGTATAATTCCGCTTACGTTTGTAAATGAAGCCGATTATGACAAACTTTCACAGGGTGATGACCTTGTTATGTCCGACCTTTACAATTCACTCGCAAGCGGTGAATTTACGCTTGTAAACAAGACAACGGGCGAAGAAATCAAACTTGTCGGTGAATTCACACAGCGCCAGACAGATATAATCAAAGCCGGTGGGCTCTTGAAGTATACGAAGGGAGAATAATATGGAAAAATATATTGATGAAGCCTGTGCCAAATTCCGTGAGATACTTTTGTCGCAGGTAGAACGTGTAGAAAAAATGAAAAGCGGTGCATCAGCAACCGATTTTTCAAAACTTGATAAAATCGTCATCGGCCTTGCAGGCGGTGACGGTATCGGCCCGATAATAACGGATGAAGCAGAAAGGCTTTTACGTTTTCTTCTTGCCGACGAACTTGCAACCGGCAAGGTTGAAATTAAGGTAATCGAAGGTCTTACGATTGAAAACCGTATGGCAAAAAATCAGGCTGTACCCGACGATGTGCTCGCAGAAATAAAAAAGTGCGACGTGCTTCTCAAAGGACCCACGACCACACCCAAGGGCGGCACGATGGAGAGTGCAAACGTCACCCTCCGCCGTGAGCTTGACCTTTTTGCAAACGTGCGTCCCGTATGCGTACCCGAGGAGGGTATTGACTGGACCTTCTTCAGAGAAAATACGGAGGGTGAATACGTGCTCGGCAGCAAGGGAATTGAGATTCCCGACACGCTTGCCTGCGACTTCAAGGTGACGACAAATCCGGGTACTGAGCGTATTGCAAGGGCGGCATTTGAATTTGCAAGGGCAAACGGCAAGAAAAAGGTTGCCATCGTAACCAAGGCAAACATAATGAAAAAGACGGACGGTAAATTCTCCGCCATCTGCCACGAAATCGCAAAGGAATACCCCGAAATCGAGGCTGAAGAGTGGTATATTGACATTATGACGGCAAATCTCGTCAACACGGCGATAAGAAGCAGTTTTGAGGTGTTCTTACTTCCCAACCTCTACGGTGACATCATAACCGACGAGGCGGCACAGATTCAGGGCGGTGTCGGCACTGCAGGAAGTGCAAACACGGGCAGTAAATACGCCATGTTTGAGGCAATTCACGGCACGGCACCGAGAATGATTGAACAGGGTATCGGCGACTACGCCAACCCCTCCAGCCTCTTTAAAGCGACAGAGCTTATGCTCCGCCACATCGGCTTTACGGCATACGCCGACAAGCTTGCAAAGGCGATGAGCATCTGCACCGAAACCGAGAAAAAGGTAATCTGCACGGGCGACCGTGACGGTGCAACCTGCAAAGAATTTGCAGACTACGTAATGAACACAATCAAATCCATATAATAAAAAGGACGGTCATTGACCGTCCTTTTTATTAATTCCGAATTAAAATATTATCGTTTTTTCAGCACCGTTTCACCGTAAATCATGGTGTCACCGTTTTGTATCTCGTAAAAATCCTGATACGAATTATCCTTATCCGAGAGCACTACGGAAACGAACGTGCTGTCCCCCTCCTGCTCTACGGAAAGAATCTGATACTGCATAGGCGAATACTGTGCCATATCCACCTGAACGTACATCTTACCGCGCTTGAAAACCATTTCATAGGAGTATGCACTTTCATCAAGCGCCCAAGTGCCTTCAAGAGGGTCTTTTCGGTAATTCTTTAGGTAAGTTACGGTATACGCCGACAGGGCAGACACCGCGAATATGAGCACTGCAAGAACAAGCGCCCTTTTAATTATCCTGCCTTTAGTCATACAACGTAAACGTTTCCTCTCCGAATTTCATCGTTCTTCCGCTAACGGTATACTCAGCCTCTTCCTGCTGGTCGGGGAAAGTGGTGTCGGTCAGCAAAAGTTTATACGTCTTGCTGTCCTCATTCTCTTTCACCTCAAGAATCTCGTACTGAATCTGTATGCCGTAATTCTCGTAGGTAAACTTCCCATCCTCAAGAAGCCAGATGTCACCGTAAAGATCCGACTTCCAGCGGATACCCTCAAGCTCGTGATTTTTGTTTTTATTCTGACAGCCTGCAAAAAGGGTTAATACCATTAAAACTGCAAGAAGCAGACATAATCTTTTTTTCATAATTATTCCCACAACTTTTCAGGATACGTACCGTTGTCTTTAAGTGCCTGAAGTGCGGCGACAACACTGTCATGATCGGGCTTGTATGTAACGCCGTACCACTTGTCTTCGGATTTGAGCACCTTTACCGTTGCCCTGCCCTCGTTAACAAGCTGACCTGTAAGAATCGGAATAAAATACTCGCTCTTAAGCGGATTTTTGGGTACTTCATTGTCAAGAAATGCCTTGAAGTTTTCTTCAATAAGTTTGATAATGCTCTTTCCGTAGCCCCAGAAATTCATTGAAACGAGACCCTTGGGGTCAGCAACGACTATACCGTCGTCACCCTCGTAAACAACGTTACCGTCTTCTCTTCTTTCGATACCGCTTCTTTCGGCAATCTTTGAAAGATAACCGTCCTTCTGCTCACAAACGCCTCTCGTAACGGCACCGTTTTCGGAAAGCGTGTTTTCCATCACGTAGCCGACCATAGCATAGTCGTAAGGCTCTTCTTCATCCTTGACGTTAACGAGATAGTCGTATATCGTCTTGAAAGCGCCCACACCGTAGTAGTCGTCGGCATTGATTACTGCAAAAGGTGCGTCAACAACGTCCTTACAGCACAAAATCGCATGTGCCGTACCCCACGGCTTTTCTCTGCCCTCGGGCACGCTGTAGCCTTCTGGAAGCTTATCAAGTTCCTGATACACGTATTCAACCTGAACGTGCTTTGACAAGTTTTCACCGATGCTTGCCTTAAAATCTTTTTCTATCGCTTTCTTGATTATGAAAACGACCTTTTTAAAGCCTGCTCTTACCGCATCGTAAACTGAAAAATCTATTATTTTGTGTCCGTACTTATCCATAGGCTCAATCTGCTTGAGACCGCCGTAACGGCTGCCCATGCCTGCCGCCATAATAACAAGGATTGGTTCTTTCATTTTAAATTCACTCCTGTCAATTTTTTGTAACTGTTATTATATCACAGAAGTTTTGATATATCAAACAATTCGTTCAAAATTGTCGACAGTTGTGTGTACGGCCTCATTACGTTCCATATGCCGATACCGTAGAGCCCTCTGTTTGAGGCGAGCAGACATTTTGCCCGTGTGCTTCGTGCATCCTCAAACCACACCACGTGGGATGCACCGACGTCATCGACGTAGTAGAAATACGGCGCCTGCACCTGATCGTTGTATTCTATCACCGCTTTTTTCTGTGAGGCTATTGTAACCGCCTCCTCATTGCCGATTGTCAGTGCCCTCGTACCCTCTTTATAGGGCAAGGTCCAGTCGTAGCCGTAATTTGGATAGCCTAAAATTATTTTGTCGGCAGGTATCTCGGTTAAGGCATAGTCAAGCACCCTTGAAACGTTATTTATCGGTGCGACCGCCCCCGGAGGACCGTAGGCGTAGCCCCATTCGTACGTCATAAGCAAAACCTTGTCTGCGGCGGCACCGAGCACGGCATAATCGTGTGCCTCATACAAAAGTCCCGGTTGCTCTGCATAAGTCTTTGGGGCAAGTGCCGCGAATACGGGTGAGGGTGCAATCTTTTCTTTGAGCAGATTTATAAAATTTGCATAACTCTGCGTGGCATACGCGGGTATAAACTCAAAATCAAGGTCAACACCGCCGTAGCCTTTTGCCCTGACCGCCTCTGCTATGGCATTTGCGGCACGCTCGGCAAGCACCGCATCGCCCATAATGTTTGCCGCCGTCACGCCCGAAAAATTGCCTGCCCTGTCCATCGCCGTGACCACCATTATCGGTACAGTACGGGCATTTCTCGCCTCTGTAATAAGCGTGTCGTCATTCGGTGCTTCAAGCGTACCCTCTTCTGTTATCCGATAGGTAAAAACCGACAGATAGGTAAGTTCGGGCAGTATTGCACGAAGAACCGTGCGGTCAATAAACGGATAGGCATATCCAAGCGTGGCAAAATCACGCAGTTTAGGGGTATCCTGCTCAATAATTACCGTCTGTCCGACCACGAGATTATCGGGATTTCTTATGCCGTTTGAACTTATCAGCTGTGCATTGTCTACGCCGTACAGCCTTGCAATGTCCGACAGCGTTTCCCCTGCAAGAACGGTGTGAATAATCATAATCAACCCACCTTGTCAAAACGAATATTTATGATATAATATATTTTTAGGTATAACAATTTATTCGGAGGTTTACTTATGAAAAACTCATTTAAACTTGCAAACGGAACACAGATTCCGGCAATCGGTTTCGGCACGTACAAAATTCCCGACGGTGAGGATGCTTATAATTCGGTAAAAGAGGCGCTTGCCTGCGGTTACCGTCATATAGACACGGCAAGTCTTTACGGCAACGAGGAGAGTGTCGGCAGGGCAATCCGTGACAGCGGTATAGCAAGAGAAGACATATGGGTAACAAGCAAGGTGTGGGACGATGACCAGGGTTACGAGAAGGCGAAGGCAAGCATCGAAAACAGCTTAAAGCGTCTTGACATCGGTTACATAGACCTTATGCTCATTCACTGGCCCATTCCCGAAGGCTTTGAGGGTGACTGGGCAGAGCTCAATCTTTCAACGTGGCGTGCATTTGAAGAAGCGTATAAAGAGGGTAAACTCCGTGCAATCGGCGTATCAAACTTTATGCCCAAGCACTTAAAGCCCCTTCTTGCAAAATGTGAAATTGCACCTATGGTTAACCAGATGGAAATACACCCCACCTACCCCCAGAAAGAAACGGTTGACTTCTGTCAGAACAGAGGCATCGTTATGGAGGCGTGGGCACCTCTCGGCAGGGCACAGGATCTTGAGGATCCCACTATAAACGCCGTTGCGGCGATTTATAACAAGACGCCTGCACAGATTTGTCTGCGTTGGGCATATCAGCACGGTATCGTCACACTTCCCAAGTCAACACACGTCGAGAGAATTCGTGACAACCGCAAGATTTTTGACTTTGAAATCCACAAAAACGAGATGGAACTGCTCGATTCACTTCCCGATGATAAGAGAATCAGCCGTCACCCCGACAATCTTCCCAGATAATGAAGAAAAACGATATTATAGAACTTGAAATAACAGGTTATTCATCAGACGGAAACGGCATCGGCAGACATAATGGCGGTGTCGTTTTTGTGCCTTTTTCGGCAAAGGGTGACAGACTTCTTGTAAAGATTATAAAGGTCACCACCCGTTACCTTGTGGGCAGAATTGAAGAAATACTCACCCCCTCGCCCGACAGGGTTTCTCCCGCCTGCTCTTTTGCAGGTAAATGTGGCGGCTGTGCATTTATGCATATAACCTACGAGGCTGAGCTTGAAGCCAAAAAAGGCTTCGTTTCGGATGCTTTGAAGCGTCTCGGCGGTCTTGATATTGAGGTTGAAACCATTCTCGGTGCAGAGGAGGTTTCGTCGTACAGAAACAAGGCGTGCTTCCCCGTTTCGTGTGAAAACGGCGAAATAAAGTGCGGTTTTTACGCCCCCCGTTCACACAGAATTGTATCGGACGGTAATTGTGATATACAGAGTGACGTTGCAAACAGGGTGCGTGGTCTTACCGTGGATTTTATGAAAAAACACGGCATTAAACCCTACGATGAAAAAACGCAAAACGGCCTTGTACGCCACGTTTTCGTGCGAAGCGGTGACACGGTCTGCGTTATGCTTGTGCTGACGGAGGAAAAGTTGCCCTTTGCAGACGAATATATCACTCTGCTTAAAGAGAATATCGAAAATCTGCAAAGTGTGGTCATAAACGTAAACAGAGCCTCCACCAACGTGATAACGGGTGATAAGTATATCACGGTTTTCGGTGACGGGTATATGACGGATACGCTTTGCGGTCTTAAATTCAACATAACGGCGGCATCCTTTTATCAGGTCAACCGCAGGCAATGTGAAAGGCTTTACACGGCGGCACTTGATATGGCGGATATAACCGAAAACGACACGGTGCTTGACCTCTACTGCGGTATCGGCACGATAACGCTTCTCGAAGCTAAGCGTGCCAAAAAGGCGATAGGTGTCGAGATTGTTCCGCAGGCGATAGACGATGCAAAGAAAAATGCAAAAATAAACGGCATTTCCAATGCAGAATTTTTCTGCGGTGATGCGGCGCAGGCGGCACGACGTCTTAAAGACGAAGGCATAAAAGCCGACGTAGTCACGGTTGACCCGCCGAGACAGGGGCTTGATGCCGACCTTATAAACACGATATCCGATATTTCCCCCGACAGACTCGTATACGTATCCTGCAACAGTGCAACGCTTGCCCGTGATTTAAAACTTTTAAAAGAAAAGGGCTACGAAGCAAGAAAAGCGATAGCCGTAGATATGTTCCCCCGCACCAAGCATTGTGAAGTTGTCTGTGCTTTGCAAAGACAAAGGGGTTAAATATGAAAAAAGGTAATATAAAAGCAATAACTCTCATGAACGCACTTCTGTGTTTTTGTGTGGTTGCCGTTCATCTGACCTCGTGGCCTTTAGCAGAGTTGAATAATGACAGCTTGTGGTATATTTTACTTTTCAGCCTTAACAAGTTGCTGCATTTTTCGGTGCCTGCTTTTATTTTTCTCAGCGGATTTAAGCTTTTCAACAAATACAGCGATGTCAAAATTGACTGCAGGCGGTTTTTTTCGGGGCGATTTAAGAAAATAATTGTCCCCTACGTTATATCTGTGCTGATATACTTTGTATATTTCTATTCTAAAGCATGGGTGAGTTTAAAGGAATTACCGCAGTACGTATTTTTAGGAACGTTGTCTGCACAGTTTTATTACGTAATAATTGCGTTACAGTTTTATTTGCTGTTCCCCGTTTTAAAGGGCATTTTCAAGCGGTCACCCGTACTTGTTACGGTTTTGTCTTTTATATGCACGCTCTGCTGTCAGCAGTATCTGCACTTTACTTACTCCGACAGATTTTTTGCTTCATACCTTTTTTATTTCGTGTTCGGAATGTTGGTTTCGGCACACCGTGAAAAAATTAAAAAAGCCGTTTCTCCCTGCATTGCCATATGCATCATTTCAGGCTTTATCCACGCAAGGTTTTCTTATTTTTCGACAATCGGCAAGCTTTTTTACAGACACGCCTACGTTATAAACGTTATATACGTTACGTCGGCTATTATCGCCTTATACGGCATATGCACGTATCTTTGCAAAAAATGTGACGGTATTTACAGACTTTCTGCTGTTTTAAGTGCCGTATCATACGACGTATATCTCTATCACGTTTTGCCGATAGCGGTATTGCAGTACGATATATTTCCACGCCTCAGTCTGACGCCAGGATGGCAATTTGCGGTATCTTCAGCCGTGGTATTATCACTTATAGCTGCGTATGCACTGATTAAAAATATAAGTCGGAGTAAAAATGCCTGAAGATTTTATCAGAGGTATATTGATTGGACTTGTGCTTTAATCCGAAGGCAAAAAAGCCTACGTAGTCACGGTTCCCCCGCACCAAGCATTGTGAAGTTATCGTAATGCTTCAGTCAGGCGGTCAAAATTGAACTTTTATTCGCATTGACTAAGTGCAATTTTTGGTGTATTATGGTCTTCGTGTTTAATAAAATTTTTTAATCGAGGTAGAAATGAAAATATTTGAAGATTTCGTCAGGTGCCTGCTCGGAGGCATACTGATAGGACTCGGCGGAACGGCATATCTTTGCTGTGAAAACAAATACGTTGCAACACTGCTTTTTGCCTTCGGGCTGACGGCGATTTTGGTCTTTTCTCTCGGTCTTTTTACGGGCCGTGCGGGAAATCTGCCCAAATACGGTGTGAAGTATATCCCCACCCTGCTCATAACGATTGCAGGTAACTTTACGGGTTGTGCACTTATGGGCATTTACGCCGATTTCAGAGGGCTTGCCGACGTGTTTTCACACAGGCTTGACGCACCGCTCGGTTTGTCATTTGTAAACGCAATTTTCTGCGGAGTGCTGATGTATGTGGCGGTTGAAGGCTATGCGGTCACGAAGAACTTTTTTGTGCCCACCATCTGCATACCGACCTTTATTCTCGCAGGGTTTGAGCACAGTGTGGCAGACGTCTTTTTTATGTTTGCGGCAGGCGTTTATTCGTGGAAAGCGGTACTCTTTATAATCATTGCCGTTTTGGGTAATTTAGTGGGTTGTTCGCTTCTCCCCTTTTGCCGTAAATATTTTCTCAAAGAAACTTTATAACTTCGATTTTGCAGAGCATTTTTTAAGGTGCTCTGCTTTTTTTATTTCAATTGTGAAATTTTTGACGAAAAATGGCCTAAAAAACTTGAATAAATATATAATATATGTTATGCTTAATTTTAACTGGAGAAATGCGCGTATGTGCACATGCGTGCATCTGAAAATATACTGCAGTATGAAAGGATGACAGGAGAAATCATGAAGTACAGCTATTACCCGGGATGTACCTTAAAGACGAAGGCAAAAGATCTGGATGCATATGCCAGAGTTTCTGCCAAGGCGCTGGGTTTTGAACTTGAAGAAGTTGAAGACTGGCAGTGTTGCGGCGGCGTCTATCCGCTCGGCAAGGACGAAATAGCAACCAAGCTTTCTTCCGTACGTACTCTTGCACAGGCAAGGGACAAGGGACAGGAACTTGTGACGCTGTGTTCAGCATGCTACAACGTTGTCAAGCGTGTTAATGAGGACATTAAGAACGACGAAAACGTTCGCACAAAGGCAAACAACTATATGCAGCTTGAAACGCCTTACAACGGTGAAACAAACGTGCTTCACTTCCTCGAAGTTCTGCGTGACCGCATTGGCTTTGATGAATTGAAGAAAAAGGTTGTAAATCCGCTCACAGGAAAGAAGATAGGCGCATATTACGGCTGTCTGCTGCTCCGTCCGGGCAGCACACTCAAGTTCGATGATCCGGAAAACCCGAAGATTATCGAGGACTTTATCAGGGCTATCGGTGCAGAGCCGGTTATCTACCCCATGAGAAACGAGTGCTGCGGCGGCTATATCTCACTCAAAGAAAAAGAGATGGCGGCAAACATGTGCGTATCAATTGAGGATAATGCAGCAGGTTTCGGTGCAGAAATGCTCATAACCGCTTGCCCGCTTTGTATGTATAACCTCAATAAGAATTCACAGGGCAAATTACCCGTAGTTTATTTTACCGAACTTCTTGCAGAAGCACTCGGTGTTAAAGAGGAGGTTAAGTGATGCACGCAAACAATCAGGCTGAAAAGATTAAAGAAATCAGCGGTGTCAACCCGTACAAGTGTATGAAGTGCGGCAAGTGCTCTGCATCCTGCCCCTCATACAACGAGATGGATATTAAACCCCATCAGTTTGTTTCCTATGTTATAAATGATGACGTTGAGGCTCTTGTCGAGTCAAAGTCACTGTGGAAATGCCTTTCCTGCTTCGCTTGTGTTGAGCGTTGTCCGAGAAACGTAGAGCCCGGTAAACTCGTAGATGCGGCAAGACAGTTGGTAGTCCGCCAGCGTGGCATGGATTATCTGCAGGCAGACGAAATCCCCGAATTGCTTGACTCCGAGCTTCCTCAGCAGCTCTTAGTAAGCGCATTCAGAAAGTACAAGAGGTGATAACAGGTGCAGAGAATAGGCGTATTTGTCTGCCATTGCGGTAGTAACATCGCAGGTACGGTAGACGTAAAAAGAGTAGTTGAAGCTATTCGCACGGAACCCGGCGTAATTCACGCTGAGGATTATCCGTATATGTGTTCAGAAGCAGGTCAGCAGCTTATCGCAAAAGCGATTGAAGAGCATAAGCTCACCGGTATCGTGGTATGCTCCTGCTCACCCCGTATGCATGAGGCGACCTTCAGAAAGGCTGCCGCAAATGCAGGTATCAACTCATTTATGGTTGAAATTGCAAACATCCGTGAGCATTGTTCATGGATTCATAAGGACGTTGAAGAAGGCACGGAAAAGGCTGTCATTCTTGCAAGGGCGGCTATTGCAAAGCTCAATCTTGACACCCCCTTACAGCCGGGTGAAAGCAGGGTTGTAAAACGTGCACTCGTTATCGGCGGCGGTATCGCAGGTATCCAGTCTGCTCTTGATATTGCAGATGCAGGCTACGAGGTTGACATAGTGGAAAAGACGCCGAGTATAGGCGGAAGAATGTCACAGCTTGACAAGACATTCCCGACACTCGACTGTTCGGCATGTATCCTCACTCCTAAAATGGTTGAGGCTGCTGCTCACGAGAAAATAAACATATACACTTACAGTGAAGTTGAAAAGGTATCGGGCTTTGTGGGTGACTTTAAGGTTGATATCCGCAAGAAAGCAAGATACGTTGATTCAACCAAGTGTACGGGTTGCGGTCTCTGTCAGGAAAAGTGTCCTTCAAAGAAGGCACCCAGCGAATTCAACAGAGGTCTTAATACAAGGTCGGCAATCTACACACCCTTTGCTCAGGCAATTCCCAACGTTCCGGTAATTGATACAGAAAACTGCCTTAAGTTCAAGACGGGCAAGTGCGGTATCTGTCAGAAGATATGTGCCGCAGGTGCGGTTGATTACGAACAGCAGGATGAAATTATCACGAGAGAATACGGTGCAATCGTAGTTGCAACGGGCTTTGACACAATCAAGCTTGACAAGTATGACGAATATGCGTACTCACAGAGTAAGGACGTTGTTACCTCACTTGAACTTGAACGTATCATGAACGCTGCAGGTCCTACGAAGGGACATCTTGAACGTCTTTCAGACGGTAAGGCACCCAAGAACATCGTGTTCATTCAGTGTGTGGGCAGCCGTTGTTCTGACGGCAGAGGCAAGAGCTACTGTTCAAAGATCTGCTGTATGTACACGGCAAAGCACGCAATGCTTATCAGAGATAAGTACCCGGATACAAACGTAACGGTATTCTATATCGACGTGCGTACACCCGGTAAGAACTTTGACGAGTTCTACAGACGTGCGGTTGAAGATTACCACGTAAATTACGTCAAAGGTCAGGTCGGCAAGGTTATGCCCCAGCCCGACGGTTCACTTCTCGTTCAGGGTGTTGACCTTATTGACAACAAGCAGATAAAGATGAATGCAGATATGGTCGTTCTTGCAACTGCTATCGAGCCCGATCCGTCGGTAAGAAACATTGCAACGATGCTTACTGCAAGTATCGATACAAATAACTTCCTTACAGAATCCCATGCAAAGCTCCGTCCCGTTGAATCACCGACGGCAGGCGTATTCCTTTCAGGTGTATGTCAGGGCCCGAAGGACATTCCGGAAACGGTTGCACAGGCAGGTGCCGCAGCAGTTAAGGCTATCGGTCTTCTTGCCAAGGATAAACTCACAACCAACCCCTGCACGGCACAGGCAGACATACTTCTCTGTAACGGATGCTCAACTTGTGCAAACGTATGTCCCTACGGTGCAATCTCATATGAAAATATACAGATCAACGACCACGGTATCCGTGAAGAACGCCGTGTTGCAGTTGTCAACAATGCACTTTGCCAGGGTTGCGGTGCTTGTACGGTTGCTTGTCCCTCAGGTGCAATGGATCTGCAGGGCTTCTCAAACAGACAGATCTTAGCGGAGGTGGATGCAATATGTCGTTAAATAACGAATTCAAGCCGAAGATAGTCGCTTTCTGCTGTAACTGGTGCAGTTACGCAGGTGCAGACCTTGCAGGAAGCAGCAGACTTGCATATCCGGCAGACGTTAAAATCATCCGTGTACCCTGCTCCTGCCGTGTAAACCCGATGTTTATACTCAGGGCATTCGAAAAGGGTGCTGACGGTGTTATTATGTGCGGTTGCCACCCCGGTGACTGTCACTACAGCACAGGTAACTATTACGCAAGAAGAAGAATGACGCTTCTCTTCTCAATGCTCGACTACCTCGGTATTGAGAGAGCACGCACCCGTGTTGAATGGGTATCAGCGGCAGAAGGTGTTAAATTCTCGCAGACAATGAACGAGTTTGTTGAAGATATCCGCAAGCTCGGCAAGAATGTCAGATTGGAGGATCTCAGATGCAGGAATTAGTAAACCGCGCAAAAGCGCTTCTGGCTGACGGTACCGTTGCCAGAGTTCTCGGCTGGAAAGCGGGCGAATTTGCATACGATCCCGAGCCGGCATTTTTCGAAACTGAGGAAGACCTTAAGGATTTCGTCTACGACGGTTTCTGCGGTGCAAACCTCAGTAAATATATGATAGAAGCATCAAAGCTTGAAGGCAAAACACTCGTTTTCCTCAAGCCCTGCGACTCATACAGTTTCAACCAGCTTACAAAGGAACACCGTGTAGACCGTGAAAAAGCCTACATTATCGGTGTCGGCTGTAAGGGTAAGGTTGATGTAAAGCACATCAAGGAAGCAGGCATCAAGGGTATAGAAAGCATCGTCGGTGCAGACTATCCGAACCCTGCCGAAACACTTGAAATAAAGACGCTCTACGGTGACAAGACCATCTCCTACAAGGATGCAATGCTTGAACGTTGCCACGTCTGCAAGGGTAAAGACCACGTCGTATTTGACGAGCAGATTGGCGAAAGCGCAGACACGGTGGATGCAGAGCGTTTTGCAGAAGTTGAAAAAATCGAGGCTATGAGTCCCGAAGAAAAGTTTGCATTCTTCCGGGCTGAACTGAGCAAGTGTATCAGATGTAACGCCTGCCGCAACGTATGCCCCGCATGCAGCTGCCGCAAGTGTGTGTTTGACAGCACGAAGTTTGACTCGGCACAGAAGGCAAATACGACTTCATTTGAAGAAAAGATGTTCCACATCATCCGTGCATTCCACGTTGCAGGCAGATGTACCGACTGTGGTGAGTGTAGCAGAGTATGTCCTCAGGGCATTCCGCTCCACCTCTTTAACAGAAAGTTCATCAAGGATATAAACACGTTCTACGGCGATTATCAGGCCGGTGAAGACATCGAAGCGCAGGCTCCGCTTACAGACTTTACGTTTGAAGACCGTGAGCCCGGTCAGTTTGCAGAAAGGGGTTAATGCTATGAAGAAAATTGCTAAAAGCGACCTTTCCAAGCTGTTTGCCGCTATTGCAGAGGGTAGTGAACTTTATCTTCCCGTAAAAGTTGCAGGTCAGACGAACTTTGCACCCTACACTGCAGACGCTGAGGTCGACGTTGACACTCTCAAGACTGTAAAATCAGCAAAAGACATCTTCTTCCCCCAGAGTGAAAATCTTTACACCTGTAAAACGGATGAAGAAAAGAATATTTCAATAACACCCGAAGCACTCCAGAACGAAAATTTCGTAGTATACGGAATGAGAGGCTGTGATGCAAAGGGTATGGAAGTTCTCGACAAGGTATTTTTGTCAGAACCCGTTGACTCCTTCTACGCTGCAAGGCGTGCACACGGCACGGTTGTTGCAGCAGCCTGCGGTGAGCCTGAAGAAACCTGTTTCTGTAAGGTATTCGGCGTTGACTGCGCAGAGCCTGTTGCAGACGTTGTGACGTGGACTGTGGGCGACACGGTTTACTGGAATGCTTACACCGAAAAGGGTGAAGCGCTCACAGCAAAGCTTGCAGACCTACTTTCAGATGCCGATGAAAAGGCAGTAGAAGACGAAAAGGCTAAAATCAGAGCAATCGTTGAAAAACTCCCCTACTCCGACCTTTCACTTGACAAGTTCGGTGCAGGAAAGACGATGGAACTCTTTGATTCACCCATCTGGGAAGAACTTTATAAGCCCTGTCTCGCATGCGGAACTTGTACTTTCGTATGTCCCACGTGCCAGTGCTACGACATTAAGGACTACAACACGGGAAAAGGCGTACAGCGTTTCCGTTGTTGGGACTCATGTATGTACTCTGACTTCACGATGATGGCACACGGAAACAACAGAACAAGCCAGATGCAGCGTTTCCGTCAGCGTTTCATGCACAAACTCGTATATTTCCCGGATAATAATGACGGTATGTACTCCTGCGTAGGTTGCGGCCGTTGTCTTGAAAGATGTCCGGCATCATTAAATATAGTAAAGGTAGTAAAAGCCTTTCAGGAAGGAGCTGGAAAATAATGTGCGATTGTAATTGCCATGAAAAGTACTATGAAGACACATTGATTCCCAAGGTTGGCGTTATAACTGCCATCACACAGGAAACACCCGATGTCAAGACCTTCTGCGTCAACGCTCCCGAAGGCGGCAAGCTTTTTGAGCATATGCCCGGTCAGTGTGCAATGCTCTGTGCTCCCGGCATCAGCGAAGCAATGTTTTCAATAACTTCATCACCCACGAATAAAGAATATCAGGAATTCAGTATAAAGAAGTGCGGTCAGCTTACGGATTATCTCCACAGCCTCAAGGTTGGTGACCAGATTACAGTAAGAGGTCCTTACGGTAACAACTTCCCCGTTGATACTGAACTCAAGGGCAAAAACCTGCTCTTTATCGCAGGCGGTATCGGTCTTGCACCTCTCCGTTCGGTAATCAACTACGTTATCGATAACAGAAGCGATTACGGTACGGTGGATATTCTCTACGGCTCACGTTCTGCTGACGACCTTGTTAAACTCAAGGAAATCGAAGAAGTATGGAAGAACGTTGAAGGTGTAAACGTACACCTGACAATCGACCGTGAGCAGGAGGGTTGGGACGGTCACGTAGGCTTCGTTCCCGCATATCTTAAGGAGCTTAACTTCTCAACGGATAAGACAGCCCTTCTCTGCGGACCACCGATTATGATTAAATTCTGTCTTGAAGCACTTTTGGAACTCGGTTTTTCAAAAGAGCAGGTATATACAACATTTGAGCTTCGTATGAAGTGCGGTGTCGGCAAGTGCGGCCGTTGCAACATCGGTTCAAAGTACGTATGTAAAGACGGTCCCGTCTTCCGTTTCGACGAGATAGACGAGCTTCCGAGTGAGTATTAAGAAAGGGGTAGATTTATATGTCTAACGAAAAGAATATGGTAAATATTTACTTATACGGTAAACAGTATAAAGTTCCGGGCGATCTTACGATTATGACCGCTATGGAATATGCAGGCTACACTCTTAAGAGAGGATGCGGCTGCCGTCACGGTTTCTGCGGTGCCTGCGCAACAATTTACAGAATCAAGGGCGATAACGAGCTTAAGACATGCCTTGCTTGCCAGACACAGGTACAGGAAGGTATGTATATAGCAAGCATCCCCTTCTTCCCGACAGATAAGCGTACCTATGATATAGGTGAAATAAAGCCCACAGAACAGATTATGATGGAGCTTTATCCCGAAATCTACAGCTGTATCGGCTGTAACGCCTGCACAAAGGCATGTACGCAGAGCCTTAACGTTATGCAGTACATTGCGTACGCACAGAGAGGCGAATTTGAAAAGTGCGCTGAAGAGTCGTTTGACTGCGTAAGCTGCGGTTGCTGTTCAGTAAGATGTCCCGCAGGCATTTCACATCCGATGGTTGGTCTTCTTGCAAGACGTCTTACAGGTAAATACATTGCTCCCGAAACAGAGCATCTTAAAAACCGTGTTGAAGAGATAAACAAGGGCGAATTCGATTCACTTATCGAGCAGGTTATGCAAAAGCCCATCACAGAGATGAAAGAGCTCTACAACACAAGAGATATTGAGAAGTAAGGGAGGAATAAAACGTGTTTACACCGGAAATGCTCGAATCTGTTGCAAAAGTTGAAGCAACGAGAAAAGAACGTATGGCTACAGAACCCAGACGTATGACAGCCGAAGAAAAGGACGAACTTTTAAAGAAGTTCCATCCCGACTACAGAGCAGAAGGCTTTGCAACAATTCAGATAGGCCCCAACAAGGGCGAGAAGGTACCGCTTGAACTCGGTAATCTTCTCCACTCAAACAGCCGTCTTTTAGGCGAGAAAATCGATCTTGATAAGGTTGACTACGACGTAGACGTTCTCGTAATCGGCGGCGGCGGCGCAGGCTCATCTGCTGCAATTGAAGCAGACAATGCAGGCGCAAACGTAATGATAGTTACTAAGCTTCGTATCGGTGATGCCAACACAATGATGGCAGAAGGCGGTATCCAGGCTGCAGATAAGGAAAATGACTCACCCGTTCAGCATTATCTTGATGCTTTCGGCGGCGGTCACTTCGCTGCAAGACCCGAGCTTCTCAGAAGACTCGTTATGGAAGCACCCGACGCTATCAAGTGGCTTAACGACCTCGGCGTTATGTTCGATAAGGACGCTGACGGCAGAATGGTAACGACACACGGCGGCGGTACTTCAAGAAAGCGTATGCACGCTTGTAAGGACTACTCGGGCGCAGAAATTATGCGTACACTCCGTGACGAAGTTATCAACAGAAAGATTCCCGTTGTTGAATTCACTTCAGCGGTAGAACTTATCAAAGACGAAAACGGAAGAGTTGCAGGTGCAGTTCTTCAGAATATGGAAACTGACGAATACCTCGTTGCAAGAGCAAAGACGGTTATTATCGCAACGGGCGGTGCAGGTCGTCTGCACTATCAGGGCTTCCCGACTTCTAACCACTACGGTGCAACTGCCGACGGTCTTATCCTCGGTTACAGAGCGGGTGCTCCCCTTCTCTATCAGGATACGATTCAGTACCACCCGACAGGCGTTGCATATCCCTCACAGATATTCGGCGCACTCGTTACCGAAAAAGTTCGTTCAATCGGCGCAATGCTCGTAAATAAAGACGGTGTGGCTTACGCTCATCCTCTTGAAACGAGAGACGTTTCTGCATCCGCAATCATCCGCGAATGTGCAGAAGGCAGAGGTGTTGAAACACCTCTCGGCTCAGGCGTATGGCTTGACACTCCCATGATCGAAATTCTCCACGGTGAAGGTACTATCGAAAAGCGTATCCCCGCTATGATGCGTATGTATCTTAACTACGGTATCGATATGAGAAAAGTTCCGATTCTCGTATACCCCACACTCCACTACCAGAACGGCGGTCTTGAAATCGGCGGCGAAGGCTTTACAAAGACTATCGACAACCTTCTCGTAGCAGGTGAAGCAGTCGGCGGTATTCACGGACGTAACCGTCTTATGGGTAACTCACTGCTTGACATCATCGTATTCGGTAGAAACGCAGGTAAGGCTGCTGCTGCCAAGGCAAAGGTTGTTAAGCTCGGCAAGATGAATCTTGACCATATCGAAGCATATGCTAAGGAACTTAAGGCTGCAGGCATTGAAACGAACGACGTTTCACCTCTCCTTCTCCCCAAGTATGCTCGTAAGGAAAGATAAGGTGAAGATTTAAATGAATTTTATATCAAAAGCATTTTCTGCAGTTGTAGAATATCTTGCTTTTTCTAATCTTGTAAAAGCACTTTTCATAGTCTTTGCGATAGCAACAATAGGCTACCTCATAGGCAGAATCAGTATTAAGGGTATTGAGCTGGGCACCGCAGGTGTCCTGCTCGTAGCCCTCGTGTTCGGACACTTTGGTGCATATGCCGCAGAACTTCAGCCTTACTTTAAAATGGTGGGAAATTTTGGTCTTATCCTTTTCGTAACGTCTGTTGGTTTTATAGCAGGTCCCAAATTCTTCCGTAATTTTAAAATCAATTTCAAATCATATGTACCGCTCGGTATCATAATTATTCTTTCAGGTGCACTCACCTGTCTTGCAATTATCAAGCTTACAAACGTACCTACAGATATTGTTGTAGGTATGATGTCAGGTTCTCTGACAAGCACACCCGGTCTCGGTGCTGCACAGGAAATTGCAACAACAATGGGAAGAGTTGCTGAAGATGCAACTGTCGGTTACGGTATTGCATATCCCTTCGGCGTTGTCGGCGTAGTGCTTTTTGTACAGCTTATGCCCAAACTTCTCAAAACTGATATGGCTGCTGAACGTGCACAGTACGAAGCTGTTGCAACGGCAGGCGAAGGTAAAAAGAAAAAGCTTATCGATATTGATCCTTTCGGATTTTTCCAGCTTTCACTCGCTATCATTTTAGGTATAATCTTAGCTTACATAAAAATTCCGCTTCCCGGTGGTACACAGTTCTCACTCGGTACATCAGGCGGTCCGCTGATAGTGGGTATTCTTTTCGGACACTTCGGCAATATCGGCAAAATCAACATAAGAGTAAGCAAGAGCGTTCTTGAAACACTTCGCGAGCTTGGTCTCTGCCTATTCCTTCTTAATGCAGGTCTCGGTGGCGGTGCAGGTTTCGTAGAAAAACTTGTTACATACGGATTTATGCTCTTTGTTTACGGTGCACTTATGACAATCGTTCCGATGATAATCGGTTTTGTGATTGCAAAGTACGTATTCAAGCTGAGTATGTTTAATTCACTCGGTTCAATATGCGGTGGTATGACAAGTACACCCGCTCTCGGCACACTTGTTCGTGTTGCCGGTACGGATGACGTTGCATCAGCTTACGCTGCGACATATCCCTTTGCTTTGGTATGTGTCGTTCTTGCATGTCAATTCTTAGGTATGTATTTATAATATTAGGAGGAAATTTACAATGCGTGAGATTCAGGCACAGCAGATAACAGATGTTGTGGAAAAATTGTGTATTGAGGCAAACTACTATCTTCCCAAGGACGTTCAGGAAGGTATCTGCGCTTGCCGTAAATGCGAAGATTGGGATATCGCAAAGGGCGTTCTCGATCAGATAATCGAAAACTATGAAATTGCAGAAAGAGAAAGCGTTCCGATATGTCAGGACACAGGTATGGCTTGCGTATTCCTTGAAATCGGTCAGGACGTTCACATCGTAGGCGGCGACCTTCGTGAAGCAGTTGACGAGGGTGTTCGCAGAGGTTACACAAACGGTTACCTTCGTAAGTCCGTTGTTGCTGACCCCGTTCGCCGTGGCAACACAGGTGACAACACACCTGCAATGCTCTACACGGAAATCGTTCCCGGTGACCAGATTAAAGTAACTGTAGGTCCCAAGGGCTTCGGTAGTGAAAATATGAGTGCAATCCGTATGTTCAAGCCTTCAGCAGGTCTTCAGGGCATCAAGGATTTCATTCTTGAAACAGTTGAAACAGCAGGTCCCAACCCCTGTCCCCCGATGGTAATCGGTGTAGGTATCGGCGGTACGTTTGATAAGGCTGCACTTCTTGCAAAGAAGGCTCTTATGAGACCCGTTGATTCAGAAAATCCCGATCCTTTCTATGCAGACCTTGAAAAAGAGATGCTTGAAAAGGTAAATCAGCTTGGTATCGGTCCTCAGGGCTTCGGCGGTAAGACGACGGCTATCGGTCTTAATATTGAGACTCTGCCCACACATATCGCAGGTATGCCTTGCGCTATCAATATCAACTGCCACGTTACACGTCATAAGACGGAGGTGCTCTAATTATGGAAAAGCATATCACTTTACCTCTTACAGAGGAACTTGCAAAGTCACTCAAAGCAGGTGACACAGTATATCTCACAGGCACGATTTACACGTCACGTGACGCAGGTCACAAGAGAATGTGTGAAGCACTTGCCAGAGGCGAAGAACTTCCCTTCAATCCTCAGGATGCTACTATCTACTACGTAGGTCCCACACCCGCAAAGCCGGGTCAGGTAATCGGTTCTGCAGGTCCTACGACCAGCGGCAGAATGGATGCTTACGCACCCACGATGATGTCAGTAGGTGCAAGAGGTATGATAGGTAAGGGCGCACGTCTTCCCGAAGTTGTTGACGCTATGAAGAAGTATAACGGCGTATACTTCGGTGCTATCGGCGGTGCAGGCGCACTTCTTGCAAAGTGCATCAAGAAGTGTGAACTTATCGCTTTTGAAGACCTCGGTGCAGAAGCACTCAGAGAGCTTTACGTTGAAGAAATGCCCCTCGTTGTTATTATCGACAGCGAAGGCAACAACCTTTACGAAGACGGTAAGGCAGCATACCTTAAGCAGATAGGTAAATAATTTTAAATGCCCCATAGATGAACTCTACGGGGCATTTTTTAAAAGGAGGGTAAAAATATGTATTGTGAAAATTGCGGAAACCAGATACTTGATGAAACTAAACCCTGTTCTTCCTGCGGTCAGATGCCCGAAAAAAGATACGAAACTAAAGATTTTGATGTCTGTCCCAAATGCAACAGTATTTTAGAGGAAAATAGCAAATTTTGCAAAAATTGTGGGTATGCAACCCTACGTGGTAAAGTTAACAGTACAAGAAAAGGCATTGTCCGTATAGTGTGCGGTTCCATACTTCTTTTATTGACAGTTATTGCTATTATAGGCGCATATACATCCTACACTTCCTATATGAATCAATATTATCCGTATTACACATTTGACAAATTTAACATCTTAGATTATCCAATGCATTTGACATGGGCACTATGCAGTTTACTATTAATATTCTTCGGCAAACGTGCACACAGAAACGGCGACACTGCCACAATGATCCTACATCAGATTAAAAGTAAACATCATATAATTTGCAAATATATTTTTGGTTCTTTGTTGACAGTCCACCTAATAGTAATTATAAGCGATTTCTTTAAATATTATTATACTCGAAATATTATTATAAGTATCTTGGATAACCCTGATTTTGTATTTAGTATTGTGTCACTATCATTTTTAATTGTTTATTTCTTCTTCTATATAGGAAGCAAACTTTCGGTTTTATTTTCAAACGGTCTGCTTTTCTGGGGAATATCCATTTTATCTTTTTGGCTCAGCAATATAGATACTATAGAGTTTTATGCATTCAATTTTGTTCCCATGATTATATCAGGATTTATTTACATTATTTTGGCAATAGTGCTTTATCGGGAAAACTTCTCATCTATCTATGTCAAACTCTTTGGTTGCACAATACTTCTACTAGAACTGTTCTACAGCATAGGCTACATGGTTCTATCCCACGACATCTATTTTGATATTAGTCTTATTCTTCCAATAACCATATTTGTCTACACATGCGTTATGCCAATGTATTATGGCAAAACTGCACCTGTTAAGACTTCGGTCAATTCATAATAAAAAGACGGTTGAATATCAACCGTCTTTTTTTATTTAAACTTATAAATCGTAACCGTGTCGTATTTCTCGCCTTTTCTGAGAATCGCACTCGGGAAATGAGGATATTTCAAATTGTTCGGGAAGGCCTGCGTTTCAAGACACAGCGCACCGTGTTTACCGTATACGGCACCGCCCTTGCATACTCTGCCCTGCTCTATCGAATTTCCCGTGTATAACTGCACACCGATACAGTCGGTATACATCTCCATTTCGATACCACTCTTATCACCCGTCAGCCTTGCCGACACCTTGGATATATCGCCCGACAGCACGATATTGTGGTCGAAACCGTCAAACATTTTTATCTGTTCGTAATCCGATACAAAACGCTCACCCAGCGTTTCATCGGTCGAAAAATCAAACGGTGTGCCTTTAACCGAGAGAATTTCACCCGTCGGCATACACTCGTCACAGTTGGGGGTAAAGAACTCGCTTGGCATATAGAGTCTGTGCCCGTCAACCGTACCGCTGTCATGACCGTTTAAGTTAAAATACGTATGGTTAGTAAGATTGAGCACCGTGTCGGCATCGCTTACGCCCTCGTAATGAATTTTAAGGGCATTGTCCTTTGTCACGGTATACGTAACCTTGACTTTTACTTCACCCGGGAAACCCTCATCCCCGTCGGGACTTGTGAGTGTGAGTTCGAGCGACGGCTCATCCCCGTCAATCTCACGTGCAGACCACACCTTTTTGCCAAAACCCTCTATACCGCCGTGGAGATTGTTTTTGCCGTTGTTTGCACGAAGTTTATACGTCTTTCCATTAAGTTCAAACTGTGAATTCGCAATTCTGTTTGAATTTCTGCCCACAAGAGCACCGAAATGCCCTCTGTTATTGAGATATTCCTCAAGTGTATCTCTGCCTAAAACGACGTCGACACCCTTATATATGAGTTTCGTTATGATTCCGCCGTAATTTATTATCTCGGCAGTCAGATTTCCGCAGGAAAGCGTATATGCACAGACCTCTTTACCGTCCTTGACGCCGTATTTTGCCACTGTAATGCTCAATATTACCACTCCTTGCATTTTTATTATATTATAATAAAGAATCACCCAAAAATCAACACACCCCCACAAACAAAAAAAAGAGGCTTTACGCCTCTTTTTTCCTTAATTACGAATTACGAATTCCGCATTCCGAATTAGTTTTCAAAGTGTCTGCCGAGATATTCGGCTGCCGTCTGGGCAAGTTTGATTTCGGTCTCGGTTGCGGCGTTGCTGTCCTTTGCAAGAATGGCAACGCTTCCGATAATGTCACCGCCCGTTATTATGGGCACGGCAACTGAAACGGGGCTTTCAACCCCCTCAACCGCCTCAATGGCGTTACCGTTTCCCCGCACGTAAGTTTTACGCTGAAGCATTGCCCGATCAAGCTCGTCGCTGATATTCTTGTCGGCAAGTTCTTTCCGCTTTGCCCCTGCCGACGCCACGACGGCATCCCTGTCGGATATCACCACCGAAAGTCCCGTCGTCTTGTGCATCGCCTCGCCGTACTGTCCTGCAAGAGCACCGAGTTCACCCACAGGTGAATACTTTTTAAAAATAACCTCACCGTCACGGTCGGTAAATATTTCTAAAGGCTCACCCTCACGTATGCGAAGCGTCCTTCTTATCTCCTTTGGGATAACCACCCTCCCCAGATCATCTATTCTACGAACTATTCCTGTTGCCTTCATATATTTACTCCTTTTCTCTACTCTAAAATGTGCCAAAAGCCCAGTATTTATGCGGGTTCTCGGGTTTTTGATTTTGCGAAAAACAAGCACCTGATTTTTTGTGTTTTTGTATCAAAATTTTCCGCGATACAAAAACACAAAGAGAAAAAATTGCAAAAAAGTCAGTGTTTATGCGGGTTTTCGGCGTTTTTGCAGTAACAACCCGTCCCAAGTCCTTTTTTGCAAATTTGCTTGTGAATTTGCTTGGTATTAGTATCACTCTTTTTATGGAAATTATGAGCCCGTTTTCCACAATTTTTTCTTTTTGCACAGAGAAAAGATAGAAAATTTTTTATAAATTTATACGCATTTAGATGCAATTGATATAATAATTTATTACGTTGAAAGAGGCTAAAGATCACCTCCTGACGATTTCTTCTGCTATTACATAGAAGAAATCATTTCGGTAAAGGAATCCGTAAACGTTTTGTCTTTCCCCGCATAGGAAACCCTAACTACTACATCACCAACACGATAACAATACGGATTTCTAACTTGATTGATATAACTTATTATGCGAATAAGATATGGTTTTTTGCTATCTATCTTTACATCACGTATATCAACAAGTTCGGATTTATCGAGATCCTTAACATCTGTTTCTTTCGCTTTTTCCCAAAGTTCAATTGCAGATAAATATTCTTTATACCATTTGGGTGTTAGCTTGTATTCTTCGCCGTTAAATACAACTTTTCGGTATCCCATTTTCATCACCTCCTTTCAGCAAGAAGGCGTCGCATTTCTGCGACGCCCAACGCTATGCAAATTATCGTTTTACCTTAAATTTTAAATCCAATTCTTTTGACAGTCGTTTGAAACTTTTGAATAATACATATCCTATAACAACTCCGAGCGTATTAAGCCATAAATCGTCAACATCAGAACCTCTCACTTGGGGAATCTGATATAGTTCAATGAAAAGAGATGTTCCTAATCCGATAAGTGTAGTTTTCCAAAACAATATACCATTCCACAATAACGGGATACAAAAACCAATTGGAACAAACATACAAATATTACCTATGAAATTGATTATAAGATAGTTCCAGTATCCGTTAATCACACATTCTCTCCAAGTATCAACAAATACTTGACCGGGTATTAAGTTTATCTTACTTTCCAAATTATGATTAACGATATTCAGACCGCCGACCCCGAATTCAATCTTAGGAATAATTGTCTGAGAAGCCAAACCGACAAGAAATACAGCAAATAAGACAAGTCCTATTTCATGCCACTGCGACGTTTTGATTCCTTTTTTCTTAAACACAGAAACAGCTATTACACGCACAACTATTATAATTGGCAATGAGATAAGCATATAAGGCAGCATATTTAAAATGTAATCCATTATTCTACTCATTTTCTACCTCGAATATTTATTTGTATCCAACAATCATTGCATCTTCCGGTTTGAAATAATCGGTAGATAAGTTGCTAAATCCAAAAGCCTTCCACGCCTGATCGAAAGTAATATCTTCAGTGTTGCTTAAGATGATATAAGTTGAGTCTTTGGCTGCATTATGCATTCTGCCTGTTATCTCTAATCGGTATTTATATGTATATCCATTAGCGCACCACTTTTTCTCGGTATTATAGTAGTGCATTTTAGTTATTACAAAATCTCCATTATCTTGTTTCTTCTCAATTTGCTCAGTGGGTGTTTTCTCATATAAAGTCTGGAAATGACCCAAGGTAGAGTAATATACGTCTTTGGGATAACTTGAAATCCGAACAATATCTCCTTTTTTATTCTGTTCAAGTTCATCATTATGTTCTTTTTTGTAGTATTGTATATTCCACTTATCAAGATCGTTAATGGTAACTAAACCTTTCTCCAGAGCATCTATAACGGTCATTTCATTCCCATTATTAAATTTAACAATTATGTACTCGCTTCTAATGGACGGAAATGAATAAATATATTTTTCATCCATACAGAAAGGTTGTAATGCTTGATCAGTTGGGATTCCTTCTGTTACGGTTCTATCAATAATTTCTGTTATTATAATACCTGGAACATCTGCTCCGCCGACATTGGAAATTGAACTCTGTTCTACAAACTTAATACCAGTATCGGTGGCAACCATTCGCAAACCGTCCGGCACTTTTAAATATATCTCAAATTCAGCCTTTGCAGTATCGCGAGAAACACACTCAAATACTACGGTACACTTATGTACTTGAATTTCATTATTATATATCTCTAAGGTCACTTCGGACTTTTGCGGAATCTTCTCAATTACCGCTTCCTTTGGTGTCCAATATACAAAGTTTTCGTTTTCAAAACGCATTTTCGTGCCGTAAGGTTGCCCGTCGACATCAAGACTACAAAATTCTCCTCCTGTACAAGAAGCTTCGACATGAGTGTAATCAAAATCAAATGAGAAGGCCTTGAAAGAATGTCCCGTAAAACTAAGCATTGGCTGATACGTCCAAGTAAGTTTTGGGGCACTATGGACGTTTGAAGAATCACTAAAATACTCTTTCGCTGCGTTTTCGCAAAAGGCTATTTGTTCATCAACATATCGCTGAGAATCAAGAGCCTTACTATGCAAATACCAAGGAAATTTTGCCTTTATATCCTTGGCATAATCCGACCCATCCCTCGGAGTCCAATATTCAACAAGTTCATAATGTCCATGCAAACCTGTACGTTTTGCAGTAATTACAGTTGGAATATGTGAGCCGGCTTCTAATTGAATCTCACCGGTTTTAAAACTGTATTCGTGGTACATAGACCACATATAAACCGTTGTTTTATTTAAAGTTTCATCCACGTCTAAAATTTTATGATGTGTAACAACAAAATTCCCGTCAGTATGACTTTCGCTATAGTTGTGTTCTGCCACCTGCATATCTATAAATACCGATAATTCATCATTTAAAGATGTTCTAGGATTTGTCAAGAAACAAATTGCTACTACGAAACTTGCCACAATAGCGGCTACAACAATCCAAAAAGCAGGTTTCTTATAATTCAGCACAGATTTCACTCTATTTTTTACACCCACCTCACCGAAAGCAAGAGGACAAGCCGCAATTATACGACGGTTTAAACTGCAGGTTAAAAGCGCCTGCGAGTAATCGGCTTTTTGCTCATTGTTGAATTCTTTTACCACTTTTTCATCGCAGGCAAGTTCAATATCACGGCAAAGCAATACATAACCGAGCCACATCAAAGGATTAAACCAATGGAGAGTGAGAACAAAAAATCCAAATGGTTTCCATAAGTGGTCTTTACGATGGATATGTGCATTTTCATGAGCAATAACGTGCTCCATATCTTGTTCATTCATATTGAACGGCAAATAAATTTTCGGTTTAATAATACCGAGTACAAAGGGAGAAATAACGTTTTCGCTTTGATAGATATTGTCACAAAAAAGAACCGCTGTGCCAATTTTACTTTTCACACGGAAATAGCTAATGGCAGTATAGGCAAGCATTATAACGATTCCCACAATCCAAGCAATTGCCAAAACCGGAATCAAAATCTGCAAGGGATTAGTGCTTGCAAAAGGCTCGGGAGCAAACGACTCTCCGATAACAGGGTTGACAATGTTATTGATGATTGGAACACCAGAATTGATAGTCGGTGTTTTATCCATCATAATCTCCGGACTTATTGTTTCCGTGCTCGGAATAAGGCTCATGACGCTCTCGATAGAAAAGGGGCAAATCAACCTAATAGCAACAATACCCCAAAGGAGAACAGTAATCCATTTAGGAGCCTTTTTAAGCAACAATCTTAAAAGCAATACCGCAAGTACAATCCAACTCGCCGATATACTCATATTAACGATATTTAAGAAGAAACCACTCATTTTGATTCTCCTTTTCTATAACGGTCTATCATTTGCTGAACTGCATCGATTTCTGCATCCGAAATCTTTTGATGTTTTGTAAATGCTGCAATAAATGCCGGCAAGGAGCCTTCAAAGGTTTTCTCCACCATTTCATTAAGTTCTGCAGCCTGCACCTGATCCTTGCTAACAAGCGAGGTTACGATCTTATTATTGTTTTCTAAAATACCGCGTTCAGAAAGTCTTTTAATAACCGTGTAGGTAGTAGTAGGCTTCCAGCCAAGCTGCTCTTGACAAAGCGTTACTAACTCTGTGGTTTTAACCGGCTCGTGCTCCCACAAAATCAGGCAAAAACGATATTCACTTTCAAACACTTTTGGTGTATTCATAACAAACGCTCCTTTCTCTAATCCATTAGAGGATGTTTTTATTCTAACGCATTAGAGAAGTTTTGTCAATAGTTTTTCCAAAAAGCAAAGCGCCGCATTTCTGCGACGCTTTTTAACAATTAAAATTTATGTATGCCGTTACATATTACGTTTCATACGATCTAATGTGGATGAGATTGGATTAACCCCAAAACTACGGCGCTGTTTGTTCACTGCGTATTCAGTCACATCATACAATTTTGCAATCTCCTTATCGGATATGAAATGCCACAAAAACATCAATTGATCTTCATCAAGCTGATAAAAATCCTCCGGGAACGAGTCTAAATATCTCGTATTCGGGTGTTGTCTCGATATGGCGCGTTTTAAAACAGCCATTTTTTCTTTAAATGTCTTTTCATTGTTTTCGTTATCCATACATTTTCAATCCTTTATCTTAATAAGTAATTTAATCTTTCGGAAAAGTATTCAGGGTAATCGTTTAGTAACGCAAACACATCATCTTGAAACCATTTTACAATCCGAAGAATACTATCTGTATCAATTGTATCAGACATCAAAATTTCCCTTATCTTTGAAGCTAGAACACGATCATTAAACATCTTCTCACAAACAGAAATTGCCGTTTGCGAAGACACTCCATATTTGATTTTGTTTTGCAAAACATTTAGCATTGTATATGGATTTACTTTGGCATCATCATCTTCCGGTACATTTATCAAATCACAAATATTCCCTATCAAAATATTTAACCGATATGATAATACTTTATTACAAACATCATCCACATCAGAAATGTCACAACCGGTTTCTAAACTGATCTCGATTGGTGTCTTACCTTTTATCCATAAGCAACATATTTCATACAACCTATCCTTCAATTTACATTCTTCGTTTTTCAAAAAGAATTCTACAATCAAAGAAAGCAAACCATCTTCAGAAATAACTTTCTTCGTGAGTTCTTTTTCAGTAATCCATTCTTCAATTTTTACTGATAAATTAATTCCCAGCATTCCATAAGAATAGTTGCGAAGTTGCTCCGTTGTATAATTTTGCAATTTTTCTTCAATTTTTAGAAAAAACTGATCTAATAGTTCTTTTTCTGTATCCGAAGCCAAAGCATATGCTAAAGTGTTTCGACAAACATTTAAGGCTATTTCTTGATTTGTTTGTTCGGTATAATTGCACGAAAAACCCAGGCATAAATAATTTTCAATTTGAGACAGTACTTCCTGCTTGAAAAGGATTTCACCAAAGATATTATTTTGTATTCTAGTTGGCTTTTCTGCTAAATACGCTGCATTGATTTTCTTTGCTAAATCTATATAGCAACTAGGATTATCAAAATTTTTTAATATATATTTCGCAATGCCTGTTCCTCTATAAGTTGTTTCATAATCGACTTTAAGATTTTTTACTAAAGCCAAAATGGAACTACTACATTTTTCGGAAGAGTTGGAATCAAACAACGAAATACAATCCCGCCAAACATATTTTCCACGAATTGTTCTTTGCTGATCATAAATTTTGGGATCGGTTATTATAATGCTGCCCTCAGTATAAATTCCTGATCTTGCAGTTCTTCCTATAAGATTTTGAAAATTACGAACCTTTATTAGTTCTTGACCGACGTGTATACTTGTAACTAATAAATACTTAATTGGTATATTAACCCCTTGCGCAAGTGTAGATGTGCATACAACACAGGAAACATAACCATTTTTAACTGCATTTTCCACGGCTAACTTTATGCCGTTAGGAATGTTGGATGAATGCGGCAAAATCCCTAAAGCACAAACTTTCGTATAATAGTGTTCTGGTCCGTAATACTCTTCTAAATGACTTTTTATCTTGTTAAGTTCTTCTTCGTTTGCTGCGCTTCTAAAAACCGATAAATCCAGACCTCTATCATTCAAGTCTATCAGTCTATTGAATACCGTTTTCATTGATCGTTGCTGACCAATATATATTGCAACGCCTCCCTTATGACATAATTTCATGGCATTATATATTGCAATATCGGTAGATGAACTTAAATCTGGAAAATATCGCGGGTTCCGTTCTCTTGGTCGCTTTTTCAATTCGCTGACTTGTAAAACTCTTGGTACATAATAATCCTCGTTGTAAGGATCATCAGTATAAAAGTGAATATCGCTATGCTCCGAAACAAAACCTATTGATTTAGGAGTTGATAAAATATTAGGATCGGTAGCCAATGTCCCATTTTTTTGGAACAGCCATTCTTTAATTTCATTAGAATTAGGCAAAACAGCAGAAAGTAATACCATTTGCTGATTGTCGGTTAACTCGTTTCGAATATGAGTAACTAGCAACTCATAAGTAACCCCTCTTCCACCGTCATCAAACATATGACCTTCATCAAACAGAAACAAGTCAATGGCATCTAATATATCCGGTTGATGGTGCATAATATAACTGAGCTTTTCTGGCGTACATACAAGAATTTGCTTTTCTGTATCAGATCCAAATAAATCTAAAAAATCGTTCTGTAAAACATCCGAGAACTGATTGACCGATGCAACGTCTCTAAAAGCTTTGTACATATCGGTAGTTATCTCGTTGCAGAGTGCTCTCAATGGGGCAACAACCATTGCGGTATTAGCTCGTTCGGCAAGAAATGCCGAACGTATTATCAATTCAATACTTTTTGTCTTGCCAACACCAGTTGGTAACTGAACAATTGCATTTTCGCCGCGTAAAATATTTTTTTCTGATACAAGGCGTTGTGCCGGCCAAAGCATTTTTATAGAATCCTTTGTTTTCAGGTACTCTTCCCATTTGTCCAAGGAAATGTCTGAATGTGCTGGTAGCAACAACCACGTTGAATTTTCAATCGCTTTATATATTGAAGCCAAAAGAATATCTACAAAAAAGACCTCATCGGGATCGTCGTTGTTGTAAACTTCATCTCGATAGCTTGTCAAATATGACTTTAACGTTGAAGCTTCTGTTCCTTTTTCAAAACAATCAAGAAAAGCATTGTTTATTCTTGAATAAGTGTCAGTAACTTTGATATACGACATCCTTTTTTGCAAGAGCAAATATGCATATATCTTCAGCAGTAATAGTTGTGGTGTTTGGTTCTTATCCTCAAAAGAACCAAACAGTTTTTTGGTTAGAACCTTTGAACTTCCAAAGTCGCTTGACAAAAAATAGGCAGCTGCTCCAGACAACAAAAAATCTGCATCATAATCTTGTCTATCTTTTGAATTGAAGGCCGCATCATAGTATTGTGCCGCTTGACTTAATAACGGGTTGAATTCATTTATATCTGCTTCATTATTTTCGATTATTGCTTCAGCATATTTTGAAATGATATAAGTCGTTGGCAGGGATAATTCATTAGAATTTAATGCAAAGTGCGGATATTCTTCTGACGGAGTATTATACTCTACAAGCTTTGCCTTAGCCTTTTGATATTTCATCATGTACTTCGAGCGTGTTCCGAAAATCATTTTTTGCACCTCTCGTAAATTTTATGAGCAAGATTCATTAGAGTTTTACCGTGAATGAAAAATATCTTTTGTTTGCTACTAATTTGTAATTCTTCTCCTGTTGCACTCAATTCTATTTCTTGGTCGACTGTTTTACAACTACTGATACCTGCAGCAGCATATGTAAGCTTGTAATTGTTATCAGGCTTTAGCAAAAATCTAGCTACTTCGCCAGACTGTTCTATGCTGCCAATTTCTTTTAGTCGTTTACGACAATAGTCTATAGTTCTAGCAAGTCTCTGTTCGTCCTTTTTAGATTCCTTGATTGCATTTTCTAGTGGATCATAACCAGTACTTGTTAAGTCTGCTTTTACTTCTGTAGCTACAAGCTCATCCTTTTCACTTGGACTATCACATCCGTTAAAGTATTTGTATGCAATAACATCAGTACCATGTTCCGAGTTGTTCTTTCCAGAACGATTTTTCTGTTTATATCTAGGAACAGAATAGCCAAAAATAAACTCCAACAAATCAGAGACTAATATTTCTGTGATATCACCAGATCGAACGGTAGGACCTAATTTTTCACTTCTTTGTGGAATTACATAGTTATGAAGATACTGCTCTACAGTCATCCCGTTAATCTCGGAATCTAACAGCAAATCCTCATCTTCAATATAATTGCGTCTAATATGTAATGCCCAATCATCCAGAATCGTGTCGTCCTCTTTATAGTCGATCCTATAACAATTTATCGGAATTCCATCTTTAATTGTGATACCTTTTTCTTCGATAATCCAATCTATATATCTAGGCCTTTCCATATAAGCATCCTTTCGAGACCTTGTTACAAGGTCATACAAGTGTTCTCTTTTAAGTATTCATAGCAATTTTTATCTATCATCTCTATATTGCTTTTCAGAAATTCCACAATAAATGGTGCCACCCAATACTGCGAGCCATCTGGAGGAGTCTGACCAAACTCAAGGTAATCAATATAATCTGTTGACATTATGTACTGCGGAGAGCACAAGACCAAAAGAAACAAAAATGTTGCTGTAATGTATCGTGCAGTTGATATAACCTCATTTATTTGTTTTTCTATATCATTCTCATCTAACGAACCTGCACTGCTGTTATAAAACGAATAGCCGTTACCGTGCGTATAATTGTTTAAAACCTTACCAATTTTCTCGAAACTTTTTTGTAACCCATATTTGCGAACAGCACCCTTTAAATTATCCGAAGAAGCAATCGTGGCAAGCACTTCGCTTATATTCAAATTGCTCAGGTCATTTTCACACCATCGCTCAATATTAGTCTCCATCTTGTTTGTACTTTGAGTTATTCCGCTTTTAATATTCACATCATAATTCACAAGGTATAAACAAAAAAATAAATCATCTCTATATTTACGCAGTAACGTATAGGCATCTGCAAGGCAAAAACACTTACAACACTCAATGATATTTCCTAATGTCGCCTGAGATGAATTTAAAATTGTTTGCAGAGAAAAAACATAGTTCTTACAAACAATGTTGTCACGACCCAAAATCAAAAAATTAAAATCATATAAGAACGATTCGAGTTTTTTGAATTTTACTATTAAATTTAAAGTGCTTTTACACTCGTGTAATATAGATTTATTCGTTTTCCTCATTTAGCATATTCCCCATAAAAGTCACAAGAACAACTATAGCGTTTGATCCAAACCTACTTGGTAGGTAAACTAGCATCATCTAAGGATGCTTCAATATTTTCCTCATCGTTTGATTGGGTGGTTTCATAAAAATCAGGAAGTTCTTCTGTTGATTTTCCTTTTGAATCTAAAGCTGCACTAATTTTTTGGATATCAGAAAGAATTGCTCCAAATTTGTAAAATGTATTCATTTTAGAAATACTTGCATATGGTTCCAACACTTTAATAAGTGTTTTCCCTAATGCATTAAAATTCTTTTGTGCAACTGCAACTACATCATAATTATTTTTTAATAATCCTGCAAACAAGGCAGCAAACGACATTAACGAATCCGTAAAATGCTTTTCAGTATATATGTCCGAATTTATTTGCTTAATTGCATCTTCAAGTATTGAATTGATTTTTATCAGTTTTCGTTTACAGTCATTATATTCTGTATATTTTATAAACTTATTATGAGCAACCTTATTTCGGTATTCTCTCATTTGGCGGAGAGGCTCTTCTAAATTGAATTGTGTTTCTGAAAAAAATCTATTCCACAAACTTTCTTTCTTACAGGTAGAGAGAATAGAAATAATTTCGTCTTTTCCCATATCATCTAAGTTTTTATTTAACAATTGTTCGTAAACAACGGTTTCCGCTGAACAATATGAAAAAGCCTTAAACAAATAATCGTATAACTGTGCGAATGTCATTTCATACAATCCACGTTCGATTAAATCAGCTTTTCCAATATTCCCTTTATTTTTAATGTCAGTTTGTATCTCATCAGTAAAAGTACTTTCGAACCAATTAAAACCTAAACTTTTAGTTAGGGATATGTAAATAAACGATCGCATTAGTCGCTCGAATTTGCCAAAACGAGAGGCCAGTTTTTCACAAAAATATTCGGAGGGCTCGTCGTAAGAATTAATAATATAAAAGTCCTTTCGATGTTTTCCTGATATTAACCAATCATTAACCTGTGATAATAACTTTGCGCTAAAATAAGGACTATTATCAAAAGATATAGTCAAATACATTACATCGTTGTTTGATATACTGCTTCTATATGTGACTTTATGCGATGACCCGTTGATAGTAACTTGAAAAGTATCAAAGGTAACTGCTTCAAATACTATTTTGAACATATTCTGAAAAAACTTATTGCTATCTCTTACATCGGGTACTGATTCAGTCTTTTTTATAAAAATATATTGAATTTCCATTTGCTTTCTCCATCTTGACATTTTGTTCTTGTGTCTAACAACGATTAAATGACATATAGAACTTTTCGCACATCAAATTATTTATAGTTAAAATGTTACTTTCTATAGTTTTTTTGATTTAGATTACATCCCCACCAATCACCATCGTCATAGTAGTACTTGCATTCGCGACAATCTTTTTTGCCGTATTTAATACACAAAAATTTATTTCTAATCCAATCAATTATAACCTTCATTCGTTTTCTCCTAATAATGTATTCTAAAATAATCTAAATACCTTTTAAAAGTATCCTGTGCAGATAGGCATGTATCCGTAAGATATCCCTTTTCCTGATTCCACTCTTTCAGACCGCGATAATAGAACATTTTGATTTTATCCTCAATAATAAATGGAACTATATTATGCTTAAGACATTCTTTGAACATAATAAGTCTACCAATACGGCCATTACCATCTTGAAATGGATGGATGCGTTCAAACCGCACATGAAATTCTATGATATCTTCAATGGTCACATTTTCTTTGCCGTTATATTCAGCAAGGAGTTTTTTTATTTCAGCCGAAACATCTTCAGGCAAGGTTGTTTCTCTGCCGCCAACTTCATTCGGTAACTTTTTATAATCGCCAACGGCAAACCAGTCTTTTTTAGCATCGCTTGTACCGGTCTTTAGAATAAAATGTAAATGTTTAATGAATTTTTCACTGAGCTGCGATTTTGCATTTTCAATAATTTCATCGATACAACGGAAGTGAGTGGATGTTTCAATAATATCGTCAACCCGAACCCCTTCCTCCGTTATACCAATAGTATTGGTTTCAAATATATACCGGGTTTGATCGTGAGTGAGGCGGCTACCTTCAATATGGTTGGAGTTATAGGTTAGTTCAATTTGGATTTTATGATAAATTCCGCCGTGTACCTGACCGCGCTTTTCCTCCTTCAGAATATCTAGCAAGGTCTGTGGTGCAGGTTTACTTTTGTTACTTCTCTCTGGTTTTTCTGCATTTTCGGGAATGTTCCAAGTCTTACCAGTAAGGAAAGCTCCGGGAACACGTCCTGCAGCACAATAATTGCGAACACTACGTTCAGATGTATTCCAAAGCAATGCGATCTCTTTGACGGATAAATAATTCATATTCTCACCTCCGAATTTTCTGTTATTAGTATATCACATTATCGGCAAAATGTCAACGCAGTTTGATTCGATTATAATCAGTTTATTGCCGATATCGGAAATTATCCAGTAAAACAAAAAGCCGGACAAGCAAGCTCACTCATCCAGCTTCTTATTATGTATTTCAACACCCCGTTTTTCAAGAAACTAAAAAGCCTAAAGCCGCCTGTTTTCTCGAAAAATTTCGGACAAAATCAGCGAAAAAACCAGTGTTTGTGCGGCTTTCAAGACTTTTGTGTTATTATACCGCGAGCATCAATCCTTCTCACAATTCCCGTTGCTTTCATATATAAATTCTCCTTAATTTACAAATTACGCTGTTAGTATCTGTAAACGCAAGAATATTATACACGTAAATTTACTTTCTCTGCCGTTTGTGCTATACTCTGATTCGAGGTGAATTTTTTTGAACATTTGGATTGTTTTACTTGTAACTTTTTTTGCAGGTATGGGTGCAGGTCTCGGAACCGGCTTTGCAGGTATGAGTGCCGCCGCCGTTATAAGCCCTATTCTGATAACCTTTCTCGGAATCGAGCCCTATACCGCAGTAGGCATTGCCCTTGCCTCTGACGTACTGGCAAGTGCAGTTTCTGCCTTCACCTACGGAAGAAACAAAAACTTAGACATAAAAAACGGACTGCTTATGATGGCAATGGTTCTTATGTTTACTGTGGTCGGCAGCTATGTTTCCAGTATTGTTCCGGCACAGACAATGGGCGGCTTCAGTACCTTTATGACGCTGATTCTCGGCATAAAGTTTATTGCAAAGCCCGTTATGACCACAAAGCAGCAAATGGAGGCCGTCAGTAAAAAACGAAAGCTGACAGGCTCACTTCTTTGCGGTATCCTTATCGGCTTTATCTGTGGCTTTGTCGGTGCAGGCGGAGGAATGATGATGTTGCTCATTCTCACGTCCGTGCTCGGCTATGAACTTAAGACCGCGGTTGGTACCAGCGTGTTTATTATGACCTTTACTGCGCTGACAGGCTCTGTTTCCCACTTTTCATTTGGCGACAGTCCCAATCTTCTGATTATGGCACTGTGTATTCTGTTTACTTTCATATGGGCACGGATTGCGGCAGTATTTGCAAACAAAGCAAAGCCCGAAACGCTTAACAGAGCTGTTGGTGTCGTACTGGTAGTATTGGGCATCATCATAATCGGTTTTGAATATTTAATAAAATAACAAAAAACGAGGGGGCTTCCCCTCGTTTTTTATTGCGATACCGTTTGTCCCGATTTACTTTTTGGCAAGAGTATAATATAATGCCTTTAAAGAGTCCGTTTTATAGGACACTACGTTTGATATTATTAAATCAGAGATACGGAGGTGTTGTCTGTGGAAAAAACTTTAGTTATTATGATGGGAATTCAGGGTAGCGGAAAAAGCACGTTTTACCATAAATTTCTGGCAAAAGATTTTGTGCGTGTCAATCTCGACACCCTGAAAACAAGGCATCAGGAAAGTCTTTTGATTGAAGAATGTATAAAGCAAGGAAAAAGCTTTGCTATTGACAACACAAATCCCACTAAGTACGACAGAAGTCGGTATATACCATTGGCAAAAGCAACAGGATATAAAATCATCGGTTATTTTATGGAGTCAAAACTAAAAGAGTGTATTGAGCGCAACAATCTGCGACAAGGACAAGAAAAAATACCGTCTAACGCCATTGCAGCAACCTCAAACAGACTGCAAATGCCCTCTTTCGACGAAGGGTTTGATGAATTGTACTTTGTAAAAAACGACGGAAAAACGATGACCGTTTCAGAATGGAGAGAATAATATGAATTTTGACGATTTAGATAAAAAAATGCGTACATACGAGCAATCGATTGACCAATCAATTTTGCCCGATACGTTTATGGTTGCAAGGCTGGACGGGCGTAATTTTTCAAGACTCACGAAAGAAATCTGTGATTTTGAAGCGCCTTTTGACGAGCGTTTTCGGGATATGATGATAAATACCGTTAAGGCTTTGATGGATTGCGGTTTTCGTGTAGTATACGGATTTACCGAAAGTGACGAGATATCTCTGCTCTTCCACAAGGAAGAAAACACGTTTGGACGAAAGGTGAGAAAATTCAATTCCATTTTAGCCGGTATAGCAAGTGCAACCTTTTCTAAGCAATTGGGGCAGGTGGCTGCACTTGATTGCAGAATCGTACCGTTACCGAGTCTTGAAAAAGTGCAGGATTATTTTCTTTGGCGACAGGAAGATGCTCACAGAAACGCCTTGAATGCACATTGCTATTGGTTGTTGCGAAAAGAGGGCTTGGATGCAAACCGTGCAACTGCCGAGCTGGATGGAAAAAGTATTGCATATAAAAACGAACTGCTTTTTTCAAGAGGAATCAACTTTGATACACTACCCTCCTGGCAAAAACGAGGAATCGGAGTCTATTGGGCAGATTTTGAAAAAACGGGCTTCAATCCGATAACCAAAACCGAAGAAACGACAGTCCGCAGAAAACTACGTATTGATACGGAACTGCCTGTAGGCGAAGCCTACGGAAAAATGATTTCTTCATTTTTAGAATAACAAAATCCCCTTATTATACAAAAACGGAAACGGAGATAATTATATGGATAGATATTTGTTTGATAAATTTGTTTTTGAGATGGATGATGAATTATACGGTAATTCCTGTATAGCTTTTGCAAAAATGGCAAAAAGCATTGTGAACAAACCAAATCAAGAAAAAGTAACCTTCAATTATTATCCCCATGAAGAAGAAGATCTTCAACTTGTGGTTGAAGGTGTTATGCATAATAATTCGGTTCAAATTGGCAGTATGAAAATGCATCATACATCAGAAGACGTGTGGAAACTAAAAATTGTAACAGCCATCGACGAATGTGACGGAAGTTATCTTGTGACCCGTCCGGACGGAAACGGATTAGTGGCCGTTCGTTTAGTGAATGAGCAAGTATTGGATACTGTTGAAAAAGATAACGTCATAGAAGCACAGGTAGTCGCTTTTGCGGTCGATGTAAATATTTACGAAAATGACACGGCATATGCAGAAAGTATCACTCCATCTGCGGACGGAAAAAAACTTTTGTTGAAAGACGGTTTAGTTATTGCCACTGATTATCTTGTTAATAACTCTGCTCATTTAACCAAAGAAGAAAGACAAAACAGAGAGCATTGTTTTGACAATTTAGTAGATATATGCGGCACTATTACAACGTGCAATAAACTTTCGCTGAATATGCTCGGTATGGATTTAAACAACTATTATTGGGCAAACGTTATGACAGATTTCGGTCAATTAAAAATTATAATTGCAAGATCGTTGCTCCCCAAAGATATCGAAGGCTTTGGTGAGGGAAACGTTATTGTGGGTAAAGTAATGCTTTCGGGGGATGTTTGCATTTATGATTACGACAAATACATTTCTCCATTAAATCCAAACTAATATAATAATAAAAAGCGAGGGAAATTCCCCTCGTTTTTTATTATGGCATCCGCCATTTTTAATCGTGATAGCGTTTATCTGCCGTAATTTTTCAAATCCCGGGGAGTGCAGTTGAAGTGTTTTTTTACAACCCTTGCAAAATATTTGGGGTCATTAAATCCGCTTTCATATGCGACACGTTCTATCGTCATACCGCCCGAAATAAGATTTCTTGCGTACTCGAGCCGTAAATCCGTGATATACTCCACCGGCGTCTTTTGATAGTGTTTTTTAAACAGTTTCCGAAATGCCGTTGTGCCGATGCCCACCTCGGTGCAAATACCGTCTACGCTTAAATTACTTTCTTTATAATGAGCATTTATGTAAGATACTGCTTTTAAAAAATACGGCGGTAAATTTATTTTGGTTTCTTTTTCCAATATTGTTCCTAAAATAGAATATAACAACGCCATTGTATAAACTGCGAAACCTGATTCCTTGTTATTCCAGGTTAAGTAGGCCTGTAAGAACAGTTTATAAAGCTGTTCACCGTTTTGAAGTGAATATACCTCTAATTCAGAGTCGTTATTCGCTGTGATAAAGTGTATAACCAACATCTCGGTATCGGTATACTCTGCCGTATATTCCATTTTCTGCGGAAGATACAGCACGTCATTTGTGTTGATAATATATTCCTTCCCATTGCTTTGAATGACTGCGTTACCGCTTATTCTGAAAGCCAATGCCGAATATCTGCGAGGTCCCACCTTGAACGTGCCGCCTTTCCAGCGCATATGTTCAACACAGACTATTTTTAATATAGGATTATCACCCGTGTATAACATTTTATCCACCTCAATATTATTGTATCACAGTTTATCAGGTTTTCAAGCGTTGAATAATCCACCTTTTTGGTTGAAATTTGAGGTTGCTTTTGTCCTTATATGGATTATCATTCTATTGAGGTGATTGATTATGATTAACTATTTTGTTATCGAAAATAGTTCAACTGTTTATGCGGATAAAAGAATGCATAACGATACAGTAAAAAAGCTTTGGAAAAGTTTTTGTCTTAACAATGGAGAAATAAATTTCGAAAATGGTGAAAATTTCACCTTCCGTTTAGGCGACGTAAGTATTCCTAAGCTTTCCTCAGATAAAGAATACGTCCTCACGGTTACAGAAAACGGCGTTGCAATTGTCGGCAAAGATTACGGCGGCCTTATGCGCGGTTTTATGTCCTTACTTATGAAAATCGAATGGGACGACGAGGTTCTGAAAATCGGAACTGTCACAGAAGAAAGTGATTATAACATCAAAAACAGAATGATACATATCTGTATTTTCCCCGAAAACGATTTTTATTTTATAAAGAAGTTAATTCGTCTTGCGGGACTTTGTCAGTACACTCATATTATCATTGAATTCTGGGGAATGCTTAAATATGATTGCTTGAAAGAACTTGCATGGCCTAACGCATTTACAAAAGAACAGGCAAAAGAGTTAATTGACGAATGCCGTGAACTTGGAATTGAACCTATACCGATGTTTAATCAACTCGGTCATGCTACCGCATCCAGAGTTTGTTACGGAAAACATGTTGTATTAGACCAGAATCCGCAGTTACAGCATTATTTCACCCCGGACGGATGGGCTTGGAATATAACTTCTCCAAAGGTTTTTGATCTTTTCAAGAAGATCAGAACGGAGCTTTACGATTTATTCGGAGAATGCGAGTATATGCACGTCGGTTTCGATGAGGCATACTTTATAACCCGCAATGAAAACCTTCGCAAGCAGCTGCCTGACTTCCTTGCAAAAGTGACAAGTGAAGTAGAAGCAGAAGGCAGAAGGCCGATGATATGGATGGATATGCTGCTTGAAGAAAAAACGTTTGAGAACTGCACTGCCACAGGCAAAAAAGATGAGATTTCCAAACTTCGCAATTCTGCGGCAAAATCAACTGTTTTTGTAGACTGGCAGTACAGATGCACCGAAACACCGATACCGACGTCGGTTTCGCTCAAAGATTGCGGACACGACGTTATGGGTGCTCCATGGTATAACCCGGATAACTATACCGCTCATATTCAAACAATCACGGAAAATAATTTCTTCGGTGTGATGATGACAACGTGGCATACCTTAAATGAGAGAATGCCCTCCGTTCTCGGCTGTGCAAAAAAATGCGGAGCACGCTCATTTGTCTGGAGTCAGTTCAGCGGTTTAAGAGAAGAAACGGCAACATTTTTGCGCAGAGTAAGTTTTGAAGGCAACACGTATGCCGACAGCGGTTGGTCAAAAGAACAGATAGAGGTATAATATGATACCAATTCTTTATTTGCTGAACGTTGTATGTTCGGCGGGACAGTCTGCTCTCGGAAAGCAATATGCAAAACGCGGCGGAAGTTCATCCGTTTTTAACATCAACAAAGCTGTTTCCGGTATTGCCGTATTTATGATATGGGGACTTATACAAGGTTTTTCTTTCCATTTACCTACTGTACTTTTTGGTATTAGCTATGGTATTTTCCTTTGTATTTCTATGCATACGGGATTTAAGGCACTTGCGATCGGTCCAATGGCTTTGACAAGTATTATCGCCTCGTTTTCTCTACTGATTCCTTTTTTCTTTGGTATTTGTTTTTGGAATGAGCCTTTAACGTTTTATAGCATCTGCGGTATCATTCTGTTATTATTTTCTATTTTGCTGATAAACGGGAAAAAGGTTGACGGTATATCCTTCAAGTGGCTAATATATGCCATGGCAACATTAATGGCAAACGGTATTTGCTCCATTATACAGAAATACCACCAAATAAAATTCCCGTCTCTTTACCGCACGGAGTTTATGATTTTTGCTTTGCTGTGTGTATTTCTTATATTAACCACCATAAAACCAGACCATGCCCAAAAGCAAAAAAATAAGTTTAGTTGGTTGGGGCTTATATCCGGTGCTTTGAACGGCACCGCAAACTACATTGTGCTGTTTCTTTCTGCAACCGAAAACGCATCGGTGCTTTTTCCGATCGTTTCGGTAGCCAATATTGCTATCGTGTGGCTGATCGGCATCCTTTTCTTTAAGGAAAAATTGACCGTTTTACAAACAATTGGCTTGATACTCGGTGTATCATCCATCGTTTTGTTAAAACTATAAAAGCGAGGGGAATTCCCCTCGCTTTTATTATCCGTAATATTCGTTTATTACCATGTCGGCAAAGTTTTCAAGTTCGCCCAAATCCCAGAGTAACTGAAGCACGGTATATCTGTCACGTATTTCTTTTGCATACATAATCGCCTGCCACGCCATCTCTTTTTCAACGCCGATTTCATTCGGTCTGGTAGGTGCATCGAGCTGCTTAAGAAAATCCGCCACTTCTGCCGATTTCATAACAGAGCCTGCAAGTTTCTTTATTTCAGCCCAATTTTCTTTTATGGACGCAAGTCGCTTTTCAAGCTTTGATACGTCGTTCTTACCGCTCTTCTTCTCGAGTTCGATAATTTCGGTTGAAGCGTCAAAGAATGCCTCTTTAACCGATTTTTCCCATTCTTTAAAAGAAGCTCGGGAAATACCGCTTATCTTATCAAAATCAGGATTGAGCTTTGCCACGTATTCGTACGCCTTCAATGCAATTACCGTTCCTATACCTACCTTGGTGCCGTGGAAAACGGGCTCTCTGCCCTCGAGCAGATATCTCATTTCCCAGAAGTGCGACATATGGTGCTCACAGCCCGAAGCGGGACGTGAATTTCCTGCAAAATCCATACCGACACCCGAAAGAAGCAACGCCTCAAGAAGTGTTGCACAGGCTTCACCGTCACCTGCCGCAATACCGTCACGTGCATCACACACCTTTTCGATTGCAGCCTCAACGATACCCGAAATAAAATCGCAATGCCACTCACCGAGAATGATTTTAGCAAGTCTCCAGTCGGTAAGACAGTTGACTTTACCAAGCAGGTCACCGACACCGGAAGCAATCATATCCCTCGGTGCATTTCCCAGCATATCGGGGTCAAAGAAAACTGCTTTGGGTGTATGCGTTTCAAAAGTAAGCTTAAGATTATTATAAATGAGTGCCGAACCGCCTGAAATGTAACCGTCCATTGACGGAGCCGTTCCAACGGTGCAGAATTCCTTTCCCACAACGGCACTTACGTATCGGCAAAGGTCATTTATCGTACCGCTGCCTACCGCTAAAATTATGTCGCATTCCGTATCGAGACCCATTATGAGATTGCCCACTGAATACTCATTCGGTGCAACCGCCTCTTCTCTGAACTTATGCACCTTATAGGTTATACCGTTTTTATCAAGAGCTTTGCAAACGGTTTCACCTGCGACGGCATAACTTTTGTTATCGCAGACAACCGTAAGCCTTTTATAACCGTTCTTTTTAAGAAAATCAACAAGTTCGTTTTCTATAACGCCATTATTTATAACTATCGTTTCAACGTTGGAGCTGTGTGATTTACCGCACTCACAATCTATTGTTCTGGCGATATAATTTTCAATCATTGCGCTTCTCCTTACTTCTGTCCGTAATAAGCATTTGCGCCATGCTTTCTGAAATAATGCTTATCCTGCAGAGCCTGAGGCGCAGGTTCGATACCGTTATTGGTAAGCGTCTTTCCTATGTAAGCCATATATGCACATTCTTCAAGAACGAGTGCGCTTTCAACTGCTTTCTGAGGTGTAACGCCCCACGCAAACGGACCGTGCTTACGAACGAGAACTGCAGGCACGCTAAGAGGATCAATTCCAAGTGAATTGAAGGTTTCAACGATGACTTTACCCGTATTTAATTCATACTCATTTTCAATCTCTTCAGCAGTAAGATGTCTGGTGCAGGGAATCTCACCGTAGAAGTTGTCAGCATGTGTCGTACCGTAACAGGGAATACCGCACTCGCTCTGTGCAAATGCCGTAGCCCAACGTGAATGGGTGTGAACAACCGACTTAACTTCAGGATAATTGCGGTAAATTTCAAGATGGGTTGCAAGGTCGGAAGAGGGATTAAGGTTGCCCTCAACGACGTTACCTTCCATATCCGTAACAACCATCATATCTGCCGTCATCTTTGAATAATCAACGCCCGACGGCTTTATAACCACGTATTTACCGTCTTCCGAAATGGCTGAAACGTTTCCCCACGTCAATACAACCAGGTTGTATTCCACGAGTTTGAGATTTGCCTCAAATACTTTTTCTTTCAATTCTTTAAACATTTTTTATACCTCTTTCATATTGTTCATCTAACCATTTTGCCGCCTTTGCAATTTCGGCAACGTCATCTGTGCCCTCTTTATGCCACATTTCTATCATATAGGGACCTTTATATCCAAGCTGCTCAAGCTGAGCAAATCTTGCAGGGAAATCGACACATCCCGTTCCGAACGGAACGCCCTTGAAGAGACCTTCAAAATCCTCTGTCGGTGACAGAGTATCCTTGACGTGAACGGCAACGATACTTGCTATACCCTTCTCTATTTCTGCTGCGGGATTATTCTCACGCCAGGCCGAAAGATTTCCAAGGTCGGGATAAACACGGTACCAGGGTGAATTTATCGCCTTTTCATACTCAAGATGCTTGCTGATAGAATTCATAAACGGCGTGTCCATAATCTCCATTGCAAGCATAACCTGCGCCTGACCTGCCTTGTCTGCCGCCCACTGCATACCCTCTTTAAAGCGTTTTACACTGTCGTCGGTAGACTCTTCATAATACACGTCATATCCCGCAAGCTGAATGACCCTGATTCCCAATTCACCGGCAAAATCTATTGCCTTTTCCATAATTTCGTAAGCCTTTTTGCGAGTTTCCTCACAAGCGCTTCCGAAGGGGAAACGGCGATGTCCGCTAAGGCACATTGAACGGATGTCCACACCCGTTGCCCACATGGAATCAAGCAGTTTTTTCTTCTCTGCTTTAGTCCAGTCAAGCCTTTGTAAACGGTCATCAGTTTCATCTATGCTGATTTCAACGTAATCAAAGCCGAGTTTTGCCGCACGGCTCAGTCTCTCATCCCAATTTATTCCGGCATCAAATGCCTTCTCATATATTCCCGCTATATGATCGCCAAACATAATAAGCACCCTTATCCTAATTATTATATCACAGTTAATTGTGACATCACAATTATTAACATTTAACTGATTGATTTGCAATACGTGAATGCAAAATGACAATCAGTATTGGCAATTCAATCATTTTTAAGGGCAATTCAATCACAATTTGCATTGACAAGTTATTTAAAGTCGGATATAATTCAATCACAAATTACAGTGAGGTTTAACGTATGCGTGAAAGACAGCAAAGGATTTACGAACTCGTTAATAAACAGGGTAACGCAACTATCGAGCAATTGAAGAATGCGGTTTTTGCAAGTGAAGCAACCATCCGCCGTGACCTTAAGCAAATGGAGCAGAGGGGTCTGATTTTTCGTGTGTGGGGCGGTGCGGTGTCATCAGACAAAGCAAATTGCGACCCGCCGTCATTCTTAAGAAACACTTCAAATATACAGGCAAAGAAAAGAATTGCTCATATTGCGAGCACGTTAGTAAAAGACAATATGAGTATTTTTCTGCCCTCGGGAAGCACCGTTACTCATTTCGCCAGAACGCTCACCTCGTTTAAAAATCTGACCGTTATAACGTCTTGTCCCGATATCGTTGACGTTTTAAAACAGCATCCCGGAATTAAGGTGATTTCGCTTGGGGGCGAACTGTATGAAGGCTACGATTTTACGGGAAATTTAACCTCCTGCAACATCGACAGATTCAATGCCGACATTATGTTTTTCTCGTGCAGCGGAATAACGGAGGGCGGTTTCACCTCAAATGATGCCGACCGTCTGGATATCATAAAACAAATGCAGAAAAACAGTGCAAAAACCGTTTTACTTGCAGACACCTCAAAGGTTGGAAAAAAATATATCTATAACGGCTTTCCTTTTGAGAACATAGATTTCGTGGTAATGGAAAAACTACCTGAAAATAAAGGGCTTATAAAAACACTTGATAAAAAACTTGTAACGCAGTGTTCCTGAAAAAATAAAACTCCCCGTTGTTTCGCAACAACGGGGAGTTTGTTTAACACCTAACATATTCAGTATAACAGAATAAATTTATGTCCGTCAACACTTTTGATACAGAGTAATAAAATTTCTGCGTTATGCATAAGTTTCACCCGAATTCTTCATACAGTTTTACATATTGTAAGAAACGAAAAATCGTGTTATATTAAAAGTGCAAAGAGAAAGGGGTGATACCCGATGAAGAGTTAACGGCGAATCGCTCTTAAGCTCAGGTAAGTGGCAGCAGTCCGAGTGCCTGGCAAGAGTTTTAGATATATAGCCTTCTTAAGAAAAAGTTCTCACCTTACAGGAAAAGAAGTAACGTAAAAATGGGAAAAGCATTAAAAGAAGAAGGCAAAAAATTCAAGGAATGTGAGGTAAAAGAAAAAGATGTTAGATATCAAAAGTGAAGAAAAATAACCCTTGACCGGTATGGAATGTGTAAAGAAACATCGGTCAAGGGTTATTTTTATTTACTGAGATCTTTTAACAAAATTATGCTTTTTGATCGAATGATCGCCCTATGGGCGTTTTTTTATTTTCCCCAAAAGACCTCTTTATTTACTTTTTGAATAAGTTGTGATATACTCCTCTCAAGATTACGTGTGAAAGATAAAATTCATGGATAACGTTTTAAAAACGATTTTAGAACTATCGGCTACTTTCGTATTATTGACGTAAAAAGCAGTTTTAAAATAAAAGGAGTAATATGATGAAAGTAAGAATTATTCAGCCTGAATATTCGCTAAATCCCGAGGATGCGGATATCTGTTTCGAGAAAATGCTCAAGCTTATGGAAAGCTGTAATGAGCCTCTTGACCTTATCGTTATGCCCGAATGGGGTGACATTCCTGCAGCGCAGAAGGGCAGGGACAACTATCACGCCTGCATAAACAAATATAACGAAACGTATCTGCAGGCGGCAAGAGATATGGCAAAAAGATGTAACGCCATAACCTTCGTAAACTGTGGCTACAAGTCAAAAAACGGCTGGCGTAATACGACGCACGCCCTTGACAGAAACGGCAACACGGTAGGCAGATACTACAAGGCTCACCCCGCACCGAAGGAGGATAAGTCAGCCTCAGTCGGCGGACTTGAGATTGATTCGTCCTACACAACACTTCGCGAAAATCCGTATACGGTTGAAATAGAGGGTGTACGCTACGGCTTTATGACCTGCTACGACTTTTATATGTACGAGGCGTTTGCTCCTCTCGCCCTGCAGAAAGTAGACGTTATCATCGGCTGCTCACATCAGAGGACGGATACGCACTCGGCACTCTCAATAATAAACAAATTCCTTGCATATCATACGAACGCCTACGTAGTACGTTCGTCAGTATCGCTTGGTGAGGATTCGCCTATCGGCGGCGGCAGCTGTATTATCGCCCCCAACGGCGACACCATTGCCGATATGAAGAGCCGTGCCGGTTACGAAACCCACGAGATAGACGTAAACAAAAAATACTATAAAGCGGCAGGCTTCAGGGGTGACCCCAAGCCTCACTACGCCTACATAGAAGAAGGTCGCAGACCGTGGCTTTACAGAAACGGTGGCAGAGGCGTGTCACTTTTCGACAGAGATCTTCCCTACCCCCGTATCTGTGCACACAGAGGCTTTAACACGGTTGCACCCGAAAACAGTATGCCTGCATGGGGTGCCGCAATCGCACTCGGCGCACAGGAGATAGAGTTTGACCTCTGGACGACTAAGGACGGTGTTCTCGTTTCCTGCCACGATAAGCATCTCGAACGTGTGAGCAACGGTACGGGACTCGTTACCGAGCACACGTATGAAGAACTTTTAAAACTCGATTTCGGTCTGGGCTTTGACGGTAAATTTGCCGGTCTTAAGATTCCTTCATTCGAAGATATTTTGGAAAAATTTGCTTCACGCGTCATAATGAATATCCACGTCAAGATATGGGATGCACGTATGGAGGATGACAAGCTTGAAGAAATCGTTGCCCTCGTACGTAAGTACGACTGTGCAAAGCACGTCTATTTCACGACGCTCAACGATGAAGTTCTCAAAAAATGCAAGGCATACGCCCCTGATATTGCAGTATGCGTAGCGGCAGGAAAGCAGGAATTGCAGATAGTTGACAGGGCAATCGAAATAGGTGCAGAAAAAGTACAGCTCGTAAAGAGACTTTATAACGCCGATATGGTCAAGAAGGCTCACGAGCACGGTATACGTTGCAACTTCTTCTGGTCAGACGATATAGAGGAAGCAAAGATGCTTATGGATATGGGTGTAGACACACTTCTCACCAACGATTATCAGACGATAGCGACTGCACTGGGCATATAAAAAATGCCGACATTCTCGATTTATCGTCAAACCCCACCTTTTCCGACCACTACGTAAATGACGTTTGGTAACTAAAAAAACTCCTTGGTATGCACCAAGGAGTTTTTTGTTACTCAACTGCTTTTCTTATGTTCCAGTCGTTCTTTTCAAGCAACTGCTCTGCCGTATCGGCATCACAACCGATGATTTCGCATACTATACGAACCATTCTTGCTTTGAGTTTCACGTTGCTGGGACGTAAATTTATCATCATATTTTCATAAACCTTTCCGGTTCTGACCATAGAGCACGTTGATATCATATTCAGCACCAGTTTCTGTGCCGTTCCGCTTTTAAGTCTGGTAGAGCCCGTAATGACCTCGGCACCCGTGTCAACCACGATACCGATTTTTGCAACCTTTTCAATCGGAGAATCGGCATTGCTTGACAGACTTACGCTTACTGCACCCACGCTATTGGCATATTCAAGGGCACCAACCACGTAAGACGCACCGCCCGATGCCGAAATACCCACAACAACGTCCTTATCGCAAAGGTCGTATTTCTTCAGGTCACGCTCACCTGCCGAAGCATCGTCCTCTTCTGCTTCTGCAGCCTGCACCATACATTTTTCGCCACCTGCAATGATACCTATTACGAGATCTCTCGGCACACCGAAGGTCGGAGGGCACTCTGCAGCATCTGCAACGGCAAGACGTCCCGACGTGCCTGCACCCACGTAAAACAGTCTGCCACCTTTTTCAAAACTGTCTGCAACCGTATCACAAACCTCTGCAACCTTGTCGAGTGCGGCATCTACCGCTTTGACGGCATTCATATTTTCTTCATTCATAAGTTTTACAATGGACAAGGAATCCATTTTATCAATATGTTTCGACGCCTCGTTACGCATTTCAGTTTTCAGCATATTTACTCCCCCTCTTATTTCATAATGTAGTAAAGATTATACTCATTTTCTCTGCTTTCAGCATATCTTGAATTTCTCAAAATTTCAAAAGTATGATCAAGATTTCTTCTTTCTCTGATTTCCAAAATATTGAAGTCTTTTACTCTTTTATAAAGTTCGTCAATCAAAGGATTTTTCTCAGGATTACCAATTTCCATTCTTGTAGCCTTCATAAACATAACCGACAGATACTCTTTTTCAAGATACCACTTGCTCTTTTCGTTTTTTGCAACGGAAATCGCCTTTGTAAAGAGTTCATCCGCCCTTGTCACAAACTCGTCGGTAAAATGCTCTGCATCCGTATTCTGATAGAGCGTGAGCGGTTTTCCCGTGATGTTATCGCAAAGCATATCTACGTATTCACGGATATAAGGATAACACTCTTCCCCGTAAACGCCCCTGATAAACTCGTCGATGATTGCATTTTCATCCTGATTAGGATTCCACAAAAGCCTTGCTCCGAGGTAAGACTCTAAATCAGCCATACCTGACGTTTCACCGTAAGCAAAATTACCCTGCTGTAAAACACCTATGATGTTATTTTTCTGATAGGTGCGCAGATTTTCCGGTAAAGAACGGTAATTCGGGAACGGAAGCAGATAATTGCGGAAATTGCAGGCATAATCCCAGATGTAAAGATGCTTACACATTCTTCCCCAGTCACCGATATTTTCAACAAAGCCTGCCGCCTGCGAATCGGGTCTTTCTTTTGCCTGCTGTTCCATCGGCGTATCCCAACTGCACTCAATATTGCAGAGTCTTACAACAACGTTATCGGCAACTCTCATACCTATCGGCGCTTTCTTGGTGTACTGATATGCAAACGTGTGAATAAGCACGTCGGGATAATCCTCCCTGATATCATCGGCAAGTCTGTTAACAAAGGTTATAAGGCTTGCCGCAGGAGTTCCGTACTTGTCATCAAGCGCCTTACATTTTTCACAGGTGCAGTAATTTTTGTTGTCATTCTGTGCCACGGAAAAAATCTTGCAATCGGGATTTTCTTTAATCCAGCGACGCAGTGTTTTCCTTGCCTCTTGAAAGACACCCTCGTTGGTAAGACAAAGCTGTGTTTTTTCTTTAAGCCTCTCCCCGTTTACGAGTGAATAATACTCGGGATGCTCGTCATAATGTACTTCAGGTGATACCAATTCATAAAAGGAATGGTGAAAATTAAAGAATTTGATTTTTCCGCCCATTTCTTTAGGGAGATACGCCATATTGGAATTAAGTTTGTTTTTAACGCAGAAGCCCGCATCAAAAGCAGATCTGAAATATACCTCACGGTATTCAAATACAGGGTTTTCGCAGACATCGATATCTTCAACCACAAGAGTTTCAACCTTATCAAAGGTTTCAATATCCTTTGTAAAGCATTTGAAATTTATGAATTTTTCCAGAAAGTGATATACGCCGTAAACGGTTCCTCTCGGAGTTTTGCCCGCAATTACGATATCCTCATCCCTTGTCTTAATTACAAAACCGTCATCGGTAAGATGACTTACGTCGGTCTTGATACCACGGACGTCGGCACCTATATGTATTTCGGGAGAACGCCTGGGACAACGGTCCACATCGGAAAAATACGGCACGATGGCACCTGTTGCCTTAAATAGATACTGATACAGTACGGACGCCGCATAAAGTTCTGCCTCGTGTGCCTTACCGTTTGTTACGATATGATAATAACCCTTTCCCTTATCTGCAACAATTCTTTTCATTATCGTTCTCCTTTGGTTTTAAATATATTTCTTGCACGGTTCAACGCACCGTCAACCTGCTCAGCCTCAAGTACTGCCAGTTCATAGTTATCAGCGGTTATATGCTTTTTTATCAACGGGAACAGTATATTGTGATTTTCACATATTCCTCCCGAGAATAAAACAGGTACGGTCTGCGCGGCAGAATTTCCACCGAGATAACTGAGTGCGGTATTTATCTTATCTGCCACAAAACACATATTTTTTTCAAGAATTTCAATCGCTGCCTGATCGCCGTCCTGTGCCGCAGTGAACACAAACTCTGCAAACTGAGAAATGTAACGTTTACCGCCCTTATAAAATTCTGCAAGATGCTTTTCTGCCGATTCACCGATTCTGTTTTCAATAAGAGAAGTCAATGCAGTCTGTTTGCCACTGCCGTCACTTGCGCACAGGACAGCAGTGATTGCATCTCTTCCGAGAGTATATCCGCTGCCACCCTCATCAAAGAACTGTCCCCAACCGGAAATCCTTTTTCTTTCTTCTTTGTTGACAGCATATACGATAAACCCCGTACCCATTATGACAAGAACGGATTTTTTATTATCCGAAAGAGACACAAGGTTCTCAACGTCACTACCGTTGTCAAATGCATAAAAACCGAATTTACTGAAAAAACGGTTTAATTTCTGAGCATTATCACTTGTCAGTCCACCGCCTGCAATACCTGCAAACATTGTTATCTGGGAATACGGTATTCCTCTGCACACCTCACCGATTCCGTCACTGAGCACCGTAAACGTCTTTTCTATCCCGATATCGTTAGGATTGCTCGACCCTTTGCATATCTGATTGATAAGAAGTCCATTTTCATCTACCAATTTAAACGACGTCTTGGTTCCGCCACCGTCAATTCCGAGAAAATAATAGCTGGACATTTTTCCGAACATAAACTCATCCAGAGTTATTTTAAACAACTCGGCAAGTTTTAAGATTGTCTCAATAGTGGGAAAAGCATTTCCCAGTTCCCATTGACTGATGGATTTTTCCGTATATCCGATTTGTTCTGCAAGTTGCTTTTGAGTTAAATTATGTTTCATCCTGTAGCACTTTAAATTTTCTGCAAATTTGTTAGTTCTGTCCATTACTATCATCCTCCTCCTGTTTTTATTATAATTAAAATAAACTTCTATTATCAATAGAATTATTTGTAGAATAAAATAAACGACTCTATAAATAATAGAGTCGTTTATTTTCAAATTATTCAATATGCTGTTCGGCAAAATATACCGCAACTGCGCCGTCTGCAACTGCCGTCACGACCTGCCTGAGTTCTTTGGTTCTCACGTCCCCTGCAGCATAGACGCCGTCGATATTCGTCTTAGTCGTTTCATCCGCGATAATATATCCGTTTTCGTCAAGTTCAACGCTTCCGTGCAAAAACTCCGTAGCGGGCTGTCTTCCGATACTGACAAACAATCCGTCACACGCAATTTCGCTTATTTCACCCGTCTTTACGTCTTTAATCCTTACGCCCTTTACTCTGTCATCGGCAAGAATTTCCGTAACGGTGCTGTTCCACACAAACTGTATATTGCCTGCCTTTTCCAACTGTTCGTGATACACCTTCGTGGCACGTAAAGTGTCTCTGCGATGAACAAGATATACCTTTTTCGCAAGATTTGAAAGATACGTTGCATCTGCCACCGCTGAATTGCCGCCGCCGACAACGACCACCGTCTTGTCCTTGTAAAACCTGCCGTCGCAGTGAGCGCAGTAGTGAACGCCCCTGCCGACCAGATTTGCTTCATTTTCCAGACCGAGTTCACGGGGATTTGCACCGCTTGCAATGACAACCGTTTTTGCAAAAAACGTTCCCGCAGACGTGTCAACCCTCTTTATTTTGTCGGAAAAGTCGACTGAATTCACCTCGGCATATTCTGTTTTTGCCCCAAAGCGTTCTGCACCCTGTTGCATCTTCATACCGAGAGTAAAGCCGTCTATCCCCTCTTCAAAACCGGGATAGTTATCAATATCACCCGTCAGCGCCATCTGACCGCCGACCGACATTTTTTCAATCACAAGCGTATCAAGTCCCGCACGTGTGGCATAGAGTGCGGCAGTATACCCTGCAGGACCGCCGCCGATAATAAGCGTATCGTAAACGTGTTCCATATCAGTCCTCTAACATAGCAAGAATCTGTGCCTTGGGCTTTGCGCCTGACGAACGGTTTACGATTTCCCCATTCTTTATAACTACCAACGTGGGAATTGTCGACACACCAAACTGCGAAGCAAGCTCCATTTCCTCGTCAACGTTGATTTTACCCACGACGTACTGCGGATTTTCATCTGCGATTTCGTGCACCAGAGGTAAAACCATACGGCACGGACCGCACCAGTCTGCATAAAAATCAAGAAGTACGGGCTTATCACTGTTTTTGATTTCTTCAAAATTGCTGTTGTTTACACTTATTACTGACATAATCATTTTCCTTTCATTTTAATTGTAACCTGCCCTGCAGATAATACTCATAACTATTACAAAAAAGGGGAAGAAAACATCCGATTTTCTCCCCCTGTAACAGCTCTAACAAATTTAGTATAGCAAATAAAAAATACCGCCGTCAATGCTTTTCTTCCGAGCAAATAAAATTTCTGCGTTATGCATAAGAAAAGTCAATTTATTTCATACAGTTTTACATATTGTAAGATTTAAAAAATCATGTTATATTAAAGATGCAAAGAGAAAGGGGTGATACCCGATGAACAGGTAACGGCAAATTGCTCTTGAAGCTTAAATCAAGGCAAGTGGCAGCAGTCCGGGTGCCTGACTAAGACAAGAGTTTTAAATATCAGCCTTCTTAAGTAGTGTAGTATGTTAAAGGGTCCCGCTTTACGGGAGAGAGATGGAGTAAGGAAACAACGAGAAACGGTAACTTGAAGAAGAAGGCAAAAAATCTAAAGAATGTGAGGTAAAAGAAAAAGATGTTAGATATCAAGAGTGAAGAAAAATAACCCTTGACCTGCCGAAGATGCGTAAAGAAGCATGGGTCAAGGGTTATTTTTATTTATGTTCGTCCCTATGGGGCGTTTTTTTATTTTAAACACCTCATATCTTTTATAAATACCTTACCCTGACCCACACGGTCAGGGTTGTTTTTTGTATAAAAAAGGGGGGCGGATAACTCCGCCCCTCAATATATTTCTATTTCTTGTCAAATACACGCACGTAGTCTACAACGAAAGTGTCTCCCACTGCATCATACGCTTCCTCGCAGGGTTCACGTTCCTCGTTTTTGCGATATCCCTTAACTTCCGTAGAAATAAGTATAAATTCCGGTATGGCAGTGAGATGCTCTGTCACTTTACCATCCTCAATACCGTCAACGTAGAACGTGTATCCGGTTTCATCCCAGAGAAGACCGAAACGGTGGAAAACCGTCTCATCCAGGTCCATACCGCCGACTCTTGCCTTAACGGTATCAAGACCGTAACCGCCCGTGATGATGTTGTGCTTAACTATGTTGCCCGGCTTGAAGGATTCCATAATGTCAATTTCAACACCGCTCACCGCAGGGTCAAGAGATGCACCTATAATGGGTGACTGCACCCAGAATGCCGACCACCAGCCCGGCTTCTGCTGCAGACGGCAACGGCATTCATAATAACCGTATCCGTGTGTAAACATACTCTTTTTCAATTTACCTATAGGCCACTGAAGAAGGCTTTTGCCGAATGTAGTTTTTTCTGTGGGCTGATCCATATAATTATAGCCTGTCTGAAGCTGTGAGCTTACGGGCTTTCCGTTTTCATCAAGCATAAGCGTGAATACGCAATTGCTCTCACCGTCAAGATGTACGCCCTTGTCCGTCCACGCAGGCCACTGCTTACCCATCATAGACATACGGTAATCCCACGTTGAACGGTCTAACTCCGTTCCGTCAAACTCGTCAGCCCATACGAGTTCCCATTCACCTTCAGGAAGCAAACTCGGTTCGTGATTTTCCACTTCATAATTCATCATTATTTTCTGCACCTCTGTTTTTAAATTTTAACAATTATTGACTTTAGCAAGAATAATGTTTATAGTAATATTGTAGCACAGTACGGAGGATATTTCTTTAAATATACTGTCCTTTTTTTTAGAAATTTTATACTGAGAGGGCTTGTTATGCATAATGAATTGCCAACAATTATAACTTGCGGTCTGTTTGACAGTAAGAACAAACATCGTAACAAAACCGTATCTGCACCGAGAAATGTAAAACACTACGAGTTTGAATTTTACGATACTGACAACGGCATTTCCGTCGTCAACGGAAATGAATATCTCAAGAAATACGGTTCAATACTTATTGGGAAACCCGGTGACGTGCGCTACAGTTATCTTCCGCTCGTATGTAAATTTATCCGTTTCAGGACGGACGATCCCATTCTTATCGAGGAGTTGAATAACGTCAGCACCTTCTTTTTCCCTCAGGACGCAAAAAGAATCAACGCTTATGTTGAGGAGATATTTCAGTATTTTTACTCCGAAAACAAGTTTGACAGGCTTATGGCAAACGCAAAACTTCTGACGCTGTTGCACCTTCTCGTAAACGAGCCACGTAAAAACGAAAACATTATATCAAAGTGCCGTCAATACGTCGAAAGTCACTATTACGAGGATATAACTACTGCAGATATGGCAAACACCTGTAGTGTAAGCGTATCCTATCTGTATAAACTCTTCAAGGCAGAACTCGGTTTAACACCGGGGGACTTTCTGTTGAACTGCCGTATATCTGCGGCAAAGAATATGCTTATCAACTCGAATTTGCCGTTAAACGAAATTGCCGTCAACTGCGGTTTTAATTCGCAGAGTTATTTTTCCGAGTGCTTTAAAAGAAAATGCGGTATTTCACCCCACAGTTTCAGAAAAACCACCTCGACGTCATATCTGTTATAAATATCTTTCCCCCGACCGCAAAGAAGCAGTCGGGGATTTTTTGTCTTTACATTTATCTTATCTTATTATATTATTAACTTATAATCGGGCGATTGTCGTATATAACGTTGAAAATTTTAACAATTATTACTGTGAGGTTAATTTATGTTATCATTGCCTTATAACATTTCCTGCGGTTATTTCGATTCCAACAACCCAAAATCCTCGAAACATCCGGCAGAACGTACGGTGAAAAAATTTGAAATAGAGTTTTATGTAAACGACGATATGTTCGTCTGTCTCGACGGAAAAAAACATGAGATCCGTAAAAACAGCATAATGATATCCCGTCCGGGACAGGTGCGTTACTCAAGCCGTCCGTTTAAAACGATGTATTTATGCTTCAACGTAGAGGGCGAACTTGCACAAATGCTTTGTGCCGCCCCTGAATTTTTTATGAGCAGCCACCCCGAACAAATACGCGATATGCTCAGCGACCTTGCTCTCATCGTCGAAAGCAACGGCAACTCTCTGCAGTTACACAGCCGTCTGCTCACTTTTATGAATCTTCTTCTGCGTGACGCCTCTATTCCCGAACCGCACAGCGGTATCAATTACAAAATAATACAGACGGCAAAGCGCTATATAGAAAAGAATTATGCAAGTCCCATTCATCTTGAAGACGTTGCAACTACGGTTAATCTGAGCCCCGTATATTTTCACAATATTTTTTCCGAAGTCTGCGGTATGTCACCGCACAGATATCTGACTAAAATCCGTATCGACCATGCAAAAAAAATGTTGTGGGATTCGGGTGCAAGTATTGCCGATATTGCTGAACTCTGTGGTTTCGGCTCACAGCAGTATTTTACCAAAATATTCAAAAAAGAAACGGGCATCTCACCCGGAAAATACAGAAAATCTTTATATGAAGATTACGTCGAATAACTATTATAAGGAGAGATAATAATGATCAATCAAGCTGATATAATGAAAGTAAAGGGTATGGGTTTTCTGCAAAACCGAGGTACCGAGAATTTTTCAGGCAGGGTTCTTCCCCGAGGCGCCGTTTTTAATGCCGATGAACTTATTGCGATTGCAGAATGTGCAAATCAGTTCGGAAACGGCAAGGTGGCTTTTACAAGCCGTCTTACTGCAGAGATAGTGGGTATTCCTTTTGATAAAATAGACGCTGCCGTAGCCTTTATGGCAGAGCACGGTCTTTATTTCGGTGGAACGGGTGCGAAAATACGTCCCGTGACCGCCTGCAAAGGTACCACATGTGTATTCGGCAACTGTGATACGCAGGAAATGGCAAAGAAAATACACGACGAATTCTACGTAGGCTGGGCTAAAGTGCCCCTTCCCCACAAATTTAAAATAGGGGTAGGCGGTTGTCCCAACAGTTGTATGAAGCCGAGTCTTAACGACTTTGGTGTTGAAGCACACAAAATTCCCGTGTTTGACGCCTCACTCTGTAAAGGTTGTAAAACGTGCATTATCGCACAGAAATGTCCCGTTAAGGCAGTTTCGGTTGTTGACGGTAAGGCGTCAATCGATAAAGACAAGTGTCTTGATTGCGGTGTCTGCACAGGCAAATGTCCGTTTGGTGCATTTGCAAAGACAAGTGAAACGGTATATAAAATATTTGTCGGCGGCACTTGGGGCAAACAGACGAGAATGGGCACTCCTCTTTCAAGATACGTGACGGAGGATGAAGTCTATACGCTTCTTGAAAAGACGATTCTCTGGTTTAAAGAAAACGCTTATCAGAAAGAACGTCTTGGTGCTGCAATCGACCGTATAGGTGTTAATAATCTTGAAAAAAGCCTTTTTTCAGATGACCTTTTAAACCGCAAGAATGAAATTCTTTCGGCAGAAATCAAAACAAGATGAAAAAACTTAAGTTTATAATACTTGCTCTGCTTATTTTGCTAAGCGGTTGCGGTAAAACGCAGGAAAAGGGTGCATCTGCCACCTTTACCGACGCTTTGGGCAGAGAGGTGTCGCTTGACACACCCGAAAGGGTGGTTTCGGCATACGGCTCTTTTGCTGAAGTGTGGACTCTTGCAGGTGGCAGTCTTGTCGGTGTTACCGTCGATGCCGTGAATGAAAGAGGGCTCGACGTGGGTGATGCCGTAATTATAGGCTCGGTCAAGGAGCCTGATCTTGAACTCATCATTTCGCTTAATCCCGATTTTCTGATTTTATCGGCAGATATAGCAACCCACGTTTCGCTTGACGAAACGCTGACCAATGCAGGTATAACCCACGCATATTTCCGCACCGACACGTTTGAGCAATATCTTGAAATGCTTGACCTTTTCTGTTCACTCACGGGCAGAGAGGATTTGTATGCAAAAAACGGTACGGAAATTAAAAAAGATATAGACAGCATTATTTCTGCCGTTCCCGACGGCAAACGGCCGACCGTACTTCTGATACGTGCATTTTCAACGGGTGCAAAGGCAAAGGGTGCCGACAATCTTGCGGGCGTGATTTTAGAAGATTTAAAAACCGACAACATTGTCGAAAGGCACGAAAGCCTGCTTGAAGATTTAAGCATCGAGGCGATAATCGCAGAGGATCCCGACTATATTTTCGTATCCACAATGGGTGCCGACGACAAGGCACTTACTGCGCTGGCAGAGGGTATTGCCTCAAACCCTGCGTGGAAGGAATTAAGTGCAGTAAAAAACGGCAGATATAATATCCTGCCAAAAGAATTATTTCATTATAAACCCAATGCAAAGTGGGCTGAAAGTTATGAATACATTGCAAAAATCATCTACCCCGAAAATTAAAACAAATAAAGCAGGCCTGCTTGTCGCTATGACAGCAGGTCTGCTTTTGATGCTTTTTATAAGTCTTTCCGTAGGCTCATCCGACATTTCCGTAGCTGATGCATTAAATAACCCCACCGCCCTGCGTATACTCCTTTACGTAAGGCTTCCCCGTGCGGTTGCCGCAGTTTTCGCAGGTGCCGCACTCTCTGTCAGCGGTGTGATAATACAAACCGTTCTCGGCAATCCCATTGCAGGGCCGAGTATAATAGGCGTCAATTCAGGTGCAGGTTTTTTTGCGCTTCTTGCGGCGGCAATACTGCCCACCCTGCCTTCACTTGTGCCGACCTTTGCTTTTACGGGTGCTCTGCTTGCAGGACTTATTATATTTGTTCTCGCATCAAAAACGGGTGCGGGAAAACTCACGGTCGTTCTTGCAGGCGTGGCAATCAACAGTATACTTACGGCAGGAACTGATACGCTGACCGTGCTTGATACAGACCTTGTGTATGCAAAAACGTCGTTTATGATAGGCGGTTTTTCGGGCGTTTCATTTGCAAAAATGACGCCTGCCCTCGTGTATATTTTTATCGGCATAGCCGTGGCAATTATTTTTTCAGGAAAACTCAATTTGCTTCTTCTCGGTGAAAACACCGCAAAAACGCTCGGTATGAACGTATCGGCTGTACGCTTTTTCTATCTGTGTATAGCATCGCTTCTTGCAGGCTCCGCAGTCAGTTTCTCGGGTCTGCTGAGTTTCGTAGGGCTTTTAATCCCTCATATATCACGTCGGCTTGTCGGCACGGACAACAAGATTTTACTGCCCTTTTGTGCACTTTTCGGGGGCGTCTTTGTGCTGTTTTGCGACACGGTGTGCAGAGTTATTTTTGCCCCGTTTGAACTGCCCGTCGGAATCGTAATGTCACTTCTCGGCGGTCCCTTCTTCCTGTTTTTGCTCATGCGAAGAAAGGAGAATCGGCTATGGTAGAAATAAAAAATCTCACATATTCTTACTCAGATACAGCGATTTTAAAAGATATAAATCTTACCCTCCCCGAAAGAGAGTTTATATCAATAATCGGGCCGAACGGCAGCGGAAAAAGCACTTTTCTGCACGCTCTGTCACGCCTTATTTCGACGCAGAACGGCAAAATCATCATTGACGGCAAGAATATCTCGGACTACAAAAGAAAAGAACTTGCCAAAAAAATCGCACTTCTGCCCCAATTCCGTGAGGTGCCCGACGTTTCTGTTCATCGTTTCGTGCTCAGCGGAAGATATCCATATCTCAATTTCAGCGGAAACTACTCTGATAAAGACGAGTTTTGTGCAAAGCAGGCAATGGATATGACGGGCATCACCCACCTTGCCGACAGAAGCCTTAAAAACCTGTCGGGCGGAGAAAGACAGCGCGTCTATATAGCACTTTGTCTTTCTCAGGGTGCGGACATTCTGCTTCTGGATGAACCCACAACCTACCTTGACATCAGATACCAGTTTGACATTCTGGATCTTATCAGAAGTTTAACCGATAAAACAGTAGTTGCGGTGCTTCACGACATAACCCATGCGCTGACGTATTCGGATAAGGTTATTTTAATGGATAAGGGTACCGTACTTGCCTACGGCACTCCGCAGGAGGTTGCCTCATCGGGACTTATAGATGAAGTATTCGGCATCACCCTCGACAAAACCAATTACACAGTTTCACCCAAATAAAAAAAGAGTTCGGAATTCCGAACTCTTTTTATTTAATAACAATTACTTGCTAAGGTTTGCTTCAAGTGTAGCAAGTTCATCAGCCATTTCCTTGGGAAGTCTGTCAAACTTAGCAAAGAATTCCTTGATGCCTGCTGCTTCTTCCAGCCATACAGCCTTGTCAACTGAAAGAAGTTCCTTAACAGTGTCAACGTCAATGTTAAGACCTTCGATGTTGATATCTTCAGCCTTGGGAACGTAACCGATAGCAACTTCGTCAGCGTCAACCTTGTCTTCGCAACGGTCAAGAATCCACATAAGAACTCTCATATTGTCGCCAAATCCGGGCCAGATGAAGTTACCGTCATCGTCTTTTCTGAACCAGTTAACGTTGAATATCTTGGGCTGCTTTGTAAGCTTCTTGCCCATTTCGAGCCAGTGACCGAAGTAGTCACCCATGTTGTATCCGCAGAAGGGAAGCATAGCCATGGGGTCACGACGAACAACGCCTACAGCACCTGCTGCAGCTGCAGTTGTTTCAGATGCCATTGTAGCACCAACGAATACACCGTGCTGCCAGTTTCTTGACTGGTATACCAGCGGAGCTGCCTTAGCACGTCTGCCGCCGAAGATGATTGCAGATACCGGAACACCGTCCTTAGAATTGAATTCCTTGGAGATGCAGGGGCAGTTTTCTGCGGGAGCAGTAAATCTTGAGTTGGGATGAGCAAGCTTTTCGCCTGAAGCGATAAATTCAGGACCGTTAACCTTAGCACCCTTCCACTCTTCAGCATTAACGGGAGGATTCTTGTCAAGACCTTCCCACCAAACAGTGTCGTTGTCAAGATTTCTTGCAACGTTTGTAAAGATTGTGCCCTTCTTTGTTGACATAAGAGCGTTGTAGTTTGTCTTTTCAGACGTACCGGGAGCAACACCGAAGAAACCGTTTTCGGGGTTAACAGCCCAGAGACCGCCGTCAGGACCAACACGGAGCCAAGCGATATCGTCGCCTACGCACCATACCTTGTAGCCCTTATCCTTGTAAATTGAAGGAGGAATAAGCATAGCAAGGTTTGTCTTACCGCAAGCTGAGGGGAATGCAGCACAGATGTACTTAACTTCACCCTGCGGATTTTCGATACCGAGGATAAGCATATGCTCAGCCATCCAGCCTTCAAGCTTACCGAGGTAAGAAGCGATACGGAGAGCAAAGCACTTCTTACCGAGAAGTACGTTACCGCCGTAAGCAGAGTTAACTGACATAATCGTGTTCTCTTCAGGGAACTGAACGATGTACTTATCGTCATCGCTGAGGTCAGCCTTTGAATGGAGACACTTAACGAAATCGTCATCAGGACCGAGAACGTCAACAACCTGCTGACCTACTCTTGTCATGATAACCATGTTGAGTACAACGTAGATAGAGTCTGTAAGTTCAACACCGATCTTAGCGAAGGGTGAACCGGGAACGCCCATTGAGTAAGGAATAGCGTACATAACTCTGCCCTTCATTGAGCCGTCGTAAAGCTTGTCGAGCTTAGCATGCATTTCAGCAGGATCCATCCAGTTGTTTGTGGGGCCTGCTTCTTCCTTTGTCTTTGCACAGATGAATGTTCTTGCTTCAACACGTGCAACGTCTGTGGGCTTTGTGCGGTGATAGTAGCATCCGGGAAGAAGTTCGCTGTTAAGAGCGATGATTTCACCCGTAGCGCAAGCTTCTGCACGAAGCATATCGAGCTGTGCTTCACTACCGTCGATCCAGAGGATGCTGTCCGGCTTTGTGAGAGCTGCTACTTCTTCAACCCATTTGTTTACTTTTGCGTTGTTGATAACCATAGTTTTTTCTCCTTCTATAAATTATTTTAATATATTTGATAAGTTGCAAAAATCCTCAAGTGACATCCTCTCTGCCCTTATGTCAGCAGAAAGACCGAGCCTCCTGAGTGCTGATGCCGTATTTTCTTTGCTGCAAACACCTGCCACGGCGTTTACAAGCGTTTTCCTTCGCTGGGAATATGCTGCCTTGATAAGCGTGAACATAAACTTTTCGTTTTTTGCCTGCACGGGCGGCTGCTCCAACGGAATAAGTGAAATAACTGCCGAATCAACTTTAGGTACGGGCATAAACTTTTCTTTACCCACAGGGAAAAGAATTTCCGTCTTTGCACGGTACTGCACCGCAAGAGTTACAGCACCCATATCCCTTGAGGGCTTGTCGGCACAAAGCCTTTCCGCCACTTCCTTCTGCACCATTACAGTGATTCGTTCAAGCGGCAGCTTCTTTTCTAAAAGCCCCATTATTATCGGCGTCGTTATATAGTAAGGAAGATTGGCGCACACGACAACCCTGTCAATGCCCCTTGAAGTAAACTCTTCCTCAATGAGAGAAGCGGCGTCTATTTTAAGAAAATCCGCATTTACGACCTTTAAATTTTCAAAATGGCCAACCGTATCGTCAAGCACGGGAATGAGTGACTTGTCTATTTCAACAGCAACTACCCTGCCTGCCGCCGAGCACAATTCGTATGTAAGCGGCCCGAAACCGGGGCCTATTTCGATGACACCCGTGTTTTTATCTATCTCACTCTGACGGACAATTTCCCTGGGAATTTCAGGGTCAATCAAAAAATTCTGACCGAGACTTTTCGAGAAAGAAAACCCGTATTTATTGCGGATAGCATTTATAACCTTGATGTCACAAAGTACGTTTTCCAAAGGATCCCCCCATTTTTCATCTAATCATACCACATATTTAAAATATTTTCAATTAAATTGACAACTTTTTTGCATTTTGGTATCATATAAAGCAAATTTCTAATTATTTATGAGGTGTCTATGCTCAGATACTACAAGTTCATCTCGGATAATTTGGTGGAAAAAGGCTTTTCACTGTCGGATACTGCTTTATCTTTTGCAAAAGAGGCAGGTTTTGACCGTATTTATAAAGTTGACGGTGTCCCCAAGGTCGATAACGGTTACGTCAGCGTTACCCATTGCGGTAACCGTGCTTATATCGCCTTTTCGGATAAAAAAGTCGGCATTGACTGTGAATATATCCGCACCGCCCCTCCCCGTCTTTCGCAGAAATTAGGGGTGACGGGCAAGGCGTTTTTCTGCGAATGGACCAAACGCGAAGCACTTGCAAAGGCGTGCGGTCAGGCCATAGTAAAAATGCTTGGTGACGTGTCTGATACAGCGGATAGATACCATATCGAAACTTTTGAGGATGACGGTTTTATCGTCACGGTGGCATATGAAAAATAAATTTATTGCAATCATAATAATCATCGTAGCAATACTGCTCTGCACTCTTTTTGCAGATTTTGACTTTGGCAACAACACGGTGGAAATAGGCGGACAGGAAATAGTTTTAAAATGAAAGAAACACAGAACAAAAAAGGTATAATTTTAATGCTCATATGTGCTGCAATGTGGAGCACGGCGGGGCTTATATTCAAATTTATAAATCTCTCGGAAAACGGTCTTTACAACGGTCTTGCCGTGGCTGGTATGAGAAGTCTTTTTGCGGCATTTGCCATGTATGCAGGTATGAAAATCCTTCGCAAAAAGGTGATTCTTTCAAAGCAAAGCTTTACCTGCGGTCTTCTTGCGGCGGCAACGTTTATATGCTTCGTCGTATCAAATCAGTTTACCTCGGCGGCAAACGCGATTGTACTGCAGTTTACGGGCCCCATCTTCATAATTATCGAAAGTTACGTTTTTCTGCGCAGAAAGGCAACGAGGCTTGATATCGTAACCTCCGTCATCACCTTTTTGGGCGTCGGGCTTTTTGTTATCGACGGCATATCGGGCGGCAGTGTTTTGGGAAATATAGTTGCACTTTTCAGCGGTCTTTTCTTCGGTTCGACCTTTCTGTTTGTGGGCGAGGGTGACAGTGAAACGAGGATGTCGGCTTTGCTTATCGGACACATAATAACGGCTGTGGCAGGTCTTCCCTTTCTTGCATTTGCGCAAAACGGGGTGTCGACAACAAACCTTTTACTTTTAATTTTCCTCGGCGTTTTTCAGCTCGGTATACCTTATCTCCTCTTTACGATTGCCTCGGGCTACTGTTCGGCACTTTCGCTTTCCCTGCTGAGCGTTATCGAGCCTCTGCTCAATCCCGTGTGGGTTGCGATATTCTACGGCGAAATGCCGTCTTTAACCGCCTTTATCGGTGCGGTCGTGGTTCTGGGTGCAGTAACGGCAAGAAGTGTAATATTATCCAAAAAATAAAGTCGAAGAGTGTCTGTAACAGGCACTCTTTTTGTGTTGCTTTTTTATATATTGTCTGTTATAATTGATAAATACGGACAGCATACAAAACCGCACTAATCGGGGATGTAGCGGCACCCTGTAGTCTGCAATCCGCTATAGCAGAGAAAAGTGTGCGTGCCGAGGGCATCGGCTGTGTCACAGCAGCCGTTTTCGGAGCGTTGATAAGCAGTCCTTATGCGATTATATACCGTGAACCTGGTCAGGCGGGGAACCGAGCAGCCATAAGCGGACTTTATAATGTGCCATAAGAAAAGCTGTTTTGAGTGATGAAAACGGAAATGCGGGCGTAGCCGATGTTCAGAGTCGCACCGTGCGGTTTTGTATGCTGTTTGGTTAAGTTAAGATAAATGCGAAAGGAGAGTTTTTTATGTCATACCGTGCTCTTTACAGAAAATGGCGTCCCGTGGATTTTGATGACGTTGCAGGACAGGAGCATATCGTTTCCATATTGAGAAACGAAGTCAAAGAAAATAAACTCTCACACGCATATCTGTTCTGTGGCACACGCGGAACGGGTAAGACGAGTATTGCAAAGATACTTGCAAAGGCAGTAAACTGCGAAAATCCGAAGGACGGTAATCCCTGTAACGAATGTGAATCGTGTAAGGCTGTTAACAGCGGTGCAAGTGTGGACGTTATCGAACTTGACGCCGCTTCAAACAACGGTGTTGACGACGTAAGGCGTATAAGGGACGAGGTGTTTTTCTCACCCGTTTCCTCAAAGTACAAGGTCTACATCATAGACGAGGTGCATATGCTCACCCTGCCTGCCTTCAACGCCCTTCTCAAGACGATTGAAGAGCCTCCTTCACACGCCATATTCATTCTGGCAACCACGGAATTTGCAAAAGTTCCCGCGACTATTTTGTCACGTTGTCAGCGTTACGATTTCAGGCGTATTCCCGTCGCAACCATTGAAAAGCGTATTCTTTCGGTCTGCGAAAAAGAAAATATAAAAATCGAAGGCGATGCGGCAAAACTCATAGCAAAACTTGCTGACGGTGCTCTTCGTGATGCACTTTCCATTTTGGATCAGTGTTTTGCATCGACTGACGATATAACCTATGAAGTTGCCGCAAAGATAACGGGTATAGGTACGAGGACGTATCTTAATTCACTTGCACAGGCGGTAATAAATTCCGACTTTCCGTCAGCACTCAAAGCGGTTGAGGAACTTTCGCTCACCAGCAAGGGCTACGTTACGGCGGCTGAAGAACTGCTCGTTCTGCTTCGTGACGCTCTCGTGATAAAGACCGTGTCCGACCCGTCGGAACTTCTGGCATCACCGCCTCTTGACCATGCGGTTGCACAGTCACTTTCCTCTTTAAGTGAGGCAAGGCTTTTAAACCTCTGCTCCATATGTCAGGACGAGGCGGACAAGATAAAGCGTCTGGGCGGACGGAGAACGGATTTTGAGGTGTTTGTTTTCAAACTCTGCTCACCGCTGTCACTCGGCTCACTTGAAGCGTATGAAGAAAGGCTTTTTGAGCTTGAACGCAAGCTTGCAGGCGCACCTGCCGTCACGGTGACCGAGAAAAAGGTAGAAGTGAAAGTGCCCGAAAAAGCTCCCGAAAAGCCGAAAACAATACAGGAAAAACCGTCTGCCCCCTCAAACAACTGGGCAGAAATAAAAGCAAAACTTGAACCGTCCGTTGCCTCGATTGCGGCAAACTGCGAAGTAAAAGAGGAAGCCGACGAATTTATTCTCAAGGCAAAGGGTATGTCATACAGACTGCTGACTTCGGGAAGCACGATAGTCGATCAGATTAAAGCCGTAGCGTCAACCGTTACGGGCAGAAGCATAAAAATAACCGTACTTAATGCAGAGGAAGAAAGAGATGCTTTTGATGCACTTCGTGATACGGGCATCAAATTTATTGATTAGGAGAATTGATATATGAAAGCAAGATTACCACAGGGTTTTAATCAGGGTGGCGCAGGAAATATGCAGAATTTGCTCAAGCAGGCGCAGAAGGTGCAGGAGGATATGCAGAATATGTCTGCTGAGCTTGAGGAGAGGACGTATACGGCAACTGCAGGTGGCGAGCTTGTGAGCGCTACCGTAAAGGGCACGAAGCACGTTTCGGATATAACTATATCTCCCGACGTTGTTGACCCCGATGATATAGAAATGTTGCAGGACCTTGTTATTGCGGCAGTAAACAGTGCCATTGAAGCGGCAGAAAAAGATGCCGAGGAAGAAATGGCAAAGATTCAGGCACAGATGCCCTCTGTACCGGGCCTGTTTTAAGGAGAAAGAATGCAATACTACATTCCCCCCATTTCAAAACTTATAGAACAATTTGCAAAGCTGCCGGGAATAGGCCATAAAACAGCCTCACGCCTGGCTTTTGCCGTTATCGGTATGAGTGAAAGTTCGGCAGAGGAATTTATAGCGGCAATAAAGGGTGTCAAGACGGGCATCTGCTACTGCAACGTATGCCAGAATCTGTCGGATACGGCAATCTGCTCTATCTGCTCAAACGAAGTGAGGGACAAGTCGACAATCTGCGTCGTTGAAGAACCAAAGGATGTCATCGCATTTGAAAAAACGAGGGAATACAAGGGGCTTTACCACGTGCTTCACGGCACTATGTCACCCTCTGACGGTATCGGTCCCGACGATATAAAGATAAAAGAGCTTATAAACCGCCTTTCCGACGACACGGTTAAGGAGATAATCCTTGCGACCAATCCGACCGTGGAGGGAGAGACGACTGCTATGTATATAAGCAGACTTGTGAAACCGCTCGGCGTTAAGGTTACACGTATTGCCTACGGTATACCCGTGGGCGGTGAACTCGAATACGCTGACGAGGTTACACTTGCCCGCGCTATTGAAGGGAGACGTGAGTTGTGAGTATAAAATCACAAAAACTGTCCCGTATATTTCTGTGGACAGGCATAGTCCTCTATCCCGTATACGTGACGCTTCTCTGTGAATATATAGCCTGCGGCGGCAAATCCAATCTCTTGAACATTCTAAAAAACGCACCGCAGAGTTTTATTCCTGCGGTGTTTTTGATTGCAATAGTTTTTGCGGTCTTGTTGATATCGACAAGACGGGCGTGGATAGCGTCTCTTGCAGGCGGTCTGCCCTTCGTATTATTTTCGGCGATAAACTATTTTAAAATGCAGTATTCGGTCGTTCCCTTCGTGGCAAGTGACCTTGCATTTGCAACCTCACTTGATGACATTACCGCAGAATTTACGGGGGACGGGCTCGTCATCCCGACGGTTATGATAATCGGTGTCCTCGTTTACCTTTTGCCTACGGTTTGTTTTGCACTTCTCACCAGGAAAATTGCCATAAACAAATTCGTAAGAATCTGGACAAGCGGTATTCTCGTAATAGTTTTAATGTTCCAGCTTGTAATTACGGCACCCTTTGCCTATTCTATCGCAGGAATAGATATTGAAAACACCGAAAATGCGGCGGTGGGGCTTGCGAAAAACGGCTTTTTGCCAACCTTCTTCAAATCCTTTTACAACTACTCAAATAAAGAAGACCTTTCGCAGTACGACGTAAGCGAGTCGGCATTTTTCACGGATGAAAAAATGGAAAAGAAGCCAAACGTAATCGTCATTCTTGCCGAGGCGTACTGGGACGTAAATCAGCTTAAAAACGCAACGTTTTCACAGAATCCGACGGCGGCGTACGACCGTCTTTCAGCCGAAGGAATATCGGGCACGATGCTCTCCCCCACTATAGGCGGCGGCACGGTGCGACCGGAATTTGAAGTGCTCACCTCACTTATTACCGACGGTATGCCCGAGGGTAACAGTGCTTATAACTTCGTTACGACGCCTTATCTGCCGTCACTCGGCTCGTATTTTGAAAATAACGGCTATGAAACGACCTTTATGCACACCTTTGAAAAGACGTTTTATGACAGAGACGTGGCATACTCAACCATGGGCTTTGACACCCTGCTCGACATTAACGACATTCCCTACGAATACAGACTTCAGGGCGGTTACGTGCCCGACCGTATAATCGGTCAGTGGGTGACGGATACGCTTGCCGAGAACGAAGAGCCGCAGTTTATAATGGCAATAACCATTGAAAATCACGGTCCGTACTACGGCAAGGACAATAGAGGCGAGGTTGAGGTTACGGGCACCGATATTCTTGATGAAGAAACGGTAAATATGCTGGGCAGTTATTCAAAGGCTTTAAAGCATACCGACGACGTGCTGACGACTATAAGCGACTTTGCAAAGACAAGCGGTGAACCGACGGTTATTCTGTTCTACGGTGACCATCTGCCCTACTTCGGCGGCGGCTATCACGGCTTTGTAAACGGCGGTTTTATAGAAGACGGAAACGAGGCAAACTGGGATGAGGAAACGCAGGACAAGATGCACGCCCTCCCCTTCCTCATCTGGTCAAGCGAGGGTGATATCGAGCCTGTGTCAGACATTCAGACGGCACCCTATTATTTAGGTCAGCTTCTTCTGAATGCCATCGACGCACCGCTTACCCCCTACTACGAGTATTTGCAGAAATGTTATGAAAACTCAGTTCCCATGAGGGCGTGGACAACGCTTGATGATGCCGAAAAAGAAACCTATAACACACTCAAAGCATACAGCGACATATATTTGTATTAAAAAAAGAGAGCCTACGGTTTCCGTAGGCTCTTATTTTATTTTGCAAAATAATGACGTCTTGGCTCAGGGATTATTTTGCTTTTACTCTTTCAAAAGTTGCTATCACTTCATCATCGGGCTTCTTTGTAAGAAGACTTACAACCACGATAAGAACTGAGCTGATAACAAATGCGGGAAGAAGCTCGTATATTGCAAATACACCGCCGACAGGCGCTATAAGGAACTTCCAGATAAATACCATTGCACCGCCGGATACAACGCCTGCAAGTGCGCCCCACTTTGTCGTTCTCTTCCAGAAGAGAGCAAAAAGTACAAGCGGACCGAACGCAGCACCAAAGCCTGCCCATGCAAATGAAACTATTCTGAATACCGAACTGTTTTCATTCCATGCAAAGAACATACCGATTATGGCAATTACGCAAACCGTGAGTCTTGAAATCCAGATAGAAGCCTTAACGGACATATTCTTCCAGAAGAAACGGTGAACGATATTCTCCGAAACGCTTGAAGAAGCCGCCAGAAGCTGTGAATCCGCAGTTGACATTGTAGCCGCAAGAATACCTGCAAGGATAAGACCTGCAACGATTGCAGCGAGCGGACCGACTTCTTTTATGGCGTTTGCCATATAAACGATGATACGTTCAGCATCAAAACCGTCCTGGAGAATAGTACCCTTCTGCCATACGAACGTGTAGCCTACGATACCTATAAAGATGGCCATTGCCATTGAGATTACAACCCATACAGTTGCAACACGTCTTGAAGTCTTGAGCTTGTTTTCATCTTCGATAGCCATAAAGCGAAGAAGAATGTGGGGCATACCAAAGTAACCAAGACCCCACGCAAAAGTTGATGCAATGGGGAGTGCGCCGTAAGCACCGTTTGCCGTAAGGCTGAAGTAACCCTGATAGTCGTTGATGTTTTTAATAACCGTATCCATACTGCCTGCCTGATTCATACCAAAGCAGATGATTACGAAAAGTGCGATAGTCATAACTATTGACTGCATAAAGTCAGTCGTACTAACCGCCATAAAGCCGCCGAGTACCGTATAGAGCACGATTACCGCAGCACCAACTATCATAGCAATATGATAATTCACACCAAAAAGGCTGTTGAAAAGCTTGCCTATTGCAGAAAAGCCCGATGCCGTGTAGGGCACGAAGAAAATAACTATAATTATTGCCGATATTGCAAGAAGCGCACCGCTTTTATCTGCAAAACGGTTTGAGAAAAAGTCGGGCACCGTGTCGGACTTTGTTTCTGCCGTGTATCTTCTGAGCCTCTTTGCAACGATAAGCCAGTTGATATATGTACCGATTGCAAGACCGATAGCAGTCCACGTAGCCTCTGCAAAACCGCCTGCAAGCGCAAGACCGGGCAGACCCATAAGAAGCCAGGAAGACATATCCGAAGCCTCTGCACTCATCGCCGTTACGAGAGGGCCGAGCTTTCTTCCGCCGAGATAAAACTCACCCGTCGTGTTGTTGTTTTTACCGTACTTTACACCTATAAGAATCATACCTGCAAGGTATACAGCAATGGTAATAAGTGTCATTACTGTGTTCATTTTTAACTCCACCTTAAATTTAATGAGTAATATTATACCATACCGTTTATAATAATGCAACTAAAAAAGACGGTGTTGTCACAACACCGTCTTTTCAAATTAGTTTTTGGGAGTGAAGCGATAACGCACGAAGCAGTATTTTTCGAGCGCCTTGCAATAACGGAGTTTGCCGTTTTCTGCTGCCACAACTTCCTCTGCGGTTTTTTCCAGTTTACCGTTGCCGTTGCCCGTTACACAGTTGTTTTCATTTGAGGTAACACGCCATGATTCAACAAGGTATTCACCGTCAGTCATACCGTTTAAATTCAGGTCGCATGCAGCCGACTCACTTGTAGGATTGGTGCAGATTACGTCAATCGTGTCACCGTTTCGTACGGCTAATGCATAATATTCAACGTCCTTACCGAAGCCCGTTACTCCCGTTTCAAGACGGTCGCCCGAAAGCTCGTGCAGCATCTGGATGGCAATGCCGTTAGGCGTCAGCGAATATGTACCGTCATCGTTGAGCAGGAACTGTGTAAATGAAATCTGCAATTCAGGATTGTGAAAAGTACACCACGGGAATGGGTACATTCCGGGCATTTCACCCATACTGAAGGCATTGAGATACGTAATTATGCCCGAGGCATTGAAAAGTGCATCTGCTTTAATGCCCGTGGTACGACTACGCCCCATTTCATCAAGGAATATCGGCTTTGCGGGCAGACCAAGCTTATCAAGCATATCGTTGTGCTGACGGTAAATAAGCTTGATCTTTTCAATATCACTTATTTCCGCTTCATCAATTCTGCCTGCAGCTACCAGTGTGTTTGTTGCACTTGCCTCATAAATGTGGTAGGCGTAGAAATCCATGGGATTTTCACCTATTTCGGATTTTCTGAGACCTGCCATAACGTCCTGCATAAGTTCCCATCTGGGCAACGGACGTGCCGCTGAATAACCGCCTATTTCAAGGGGCATCGTGTAGTTATGCTTTTCGTTAAGGCGCTTTACCGCACGATAAGCACAAAGATATATCTTGATATATTCCTCTGCCGTAAGATTGCCGAAGACCGACATTTCAATTTCATTACAGCACTCAATATAACGTATGTTTGGTGCAAGCTCCTTACAGTATTCAACAGCCTTCTCGAAAACCTCTTCATACTGCTCGTACGTAATAACGCCGTCGGACACTTCTCTCTCAAGTCGGCGTACGTTGAGCATAAGCTCGTCAGCCTCTTTTGCATGTGATGTCAGATACGCACGGAAACGTGTGCCTGACGGAGCGGGAACAATGCTTCCCCAGTCATATGCATAAGGAAGCTCCTCGACAGGATAACGTGCAACACCGATATCGTAATCGGGATACGTTTCACCCGTACGGTAATCCCAGTATTCATCGAGCGTTATCCACGCACGCATAATTTTTGCACGGCCGATTATCTTCGCACAGTGTGCCGGAAAATCCTCCGGCGGAGCATATCTTAAAGTGCTGTTCTGCCAGACAGTAGGGTCAACGTAAGCGCCGACAGAAGCACCCGTATCTACGTTAATTTTCATAATGGCCTCCGTTTATTTAAATATTGCCTACAGTATAAGTCCCCACCCCCGATTTGTCAACTGCGCTTATTTGAAGCAACGTATTGACCTTTAAGTAAAAATATGGTATATTTGTATCAAATAAGACATTTTTTGAGGTTTTATGAACATTAACTTACTCAAGCCACGGAAAAAAAACATAATACGCTCATGTTTTCTCTTTAACGGGGTTGAGGAGATAAACGTCTATCTTGAAAATGACGGTTGCTCACTTATGACCTTTGAAAAGGGTGAACACATATACACCCCCGACAATTTTTTCAGAAGCGTGGGGCTGGTGCTGTCAGGTGAAGTGCTCGTAACCAATGAAAAAGGGCGAAAACTCATTGTAAACACGATTACTCAGGGCAAGCCTTTTGGTGTCGCCTCGGTCTTTTCCGAGAATGAAGAGTATGAAACCACCCTTAAAGCAACTGCAAAATGCACCGTACTTTTCTTTTCGCAGGAGCTTTTGTCGAAAATGATAAAACAGCCCGTCATTGCAGAAAACTACATCCGTTTTCTGACGGGGAGGATACATTTTCTCAATGATAAAATCCGCTCACTCTCCTGCACGGATGCAGAGCAGGCACTTGCAGGATACCTTCTTGCAAACGAGGCTGACGGCGTATGTCTCACGGGACAGCTTTCTACACTTGCCGAAAAACTCGGTATGGGCAGGGCATCCCTCTACCGTGCTTTTGATTTACTTACAAAAAACGGTCTTATACAACGTGACGGGAAAACAGTCACAATCAAAGATAAAATAAAATTAAAGGAGATATCAAAATGAAAAAACTTATTGCACTTATTCTTACGGCGGCTCTCGTATTCTCTTTTGCCGCATGCGGTAAAACTCAGCCGTCTTATACGGGTATGACGGTAAACGTCGGTATGCTCAAAGGCCCTACGGGCGTAGGCAGCGTCTATCTTATGGACGGTGAGTATGAAGATACTTACGAATTTACGGTAACGTCGGAAGCAACCGATTTCGTTGCAAAACTTTCAAACGGCGACCTTGACATTGCCGCACTTCCCACAAACGTTGCCGCATCCTTATACAACAAGACAAACGGCGGTGTGCAGGTAATTGCACTCAACACGCTCGGCGTTCTCTACGTGCTTGAAAACGGTGACAAAATAAACGAAGTTTCCGACCTTTCGGGAAAAACGGTGTACGTTCACGGACAGGGCGCAAACCCCGAATTTGTGTTAAATTACATCCTTGAAAAGAACGGTGTCAGCGACGTAAACGTCATCTTTAAAGACCCTGCGGAAATCGTGGCACTTATGGCTTCAGGCGAGGCTGAAATCTGTATGCTTCCCGTTCCTCACGCAACGACCGTTCTTATGAAAAACCCCACGGTACATGTTGCTCTTGACGTGACCGACGAATACGAGGCAGTTACCGAAGACTCAAGCGTTCTCACAATGGGTTGCGTGGTAGCAAGAACTGATTTTATAAACGAACACCCCGAAACAGTAAAGAAATTCCTTGAAAACTACAATGCTTCTGTTGAAAAGGTAATTACCGACCCGAAGGCAGCATCAGAACTCGTTGCAAAATACGAGATAACGGGCTCTGCCGCCATTGCAGAAAAGGCAATTCCCGACTGTAATCTCGTATGCATAACGGGCGATGAGATTCAGCCTGCAGTAGAAGGCTATTATAACGTGCTTTTCAATGCAAATCCCAAAGCGGTAGGCGGTTTCATTCCCGCTGAAGATTTCTACTATGTCGGTTAAGCGTATTTTAAAAGGCACGGTTGCCCTTATATTCTGGATAGGGGTATGGGCAATCGGTGCAAAAATAATAAATCAGGTGCTTATTCTCCCCTCACCGCTGACGGTGGCAAAACGGCTTTTGTCACTGTCCGTGACGGGTGATTTCTGGATAAAAACGGGCACTTCGCTTTTGCGTATATTCCTCGGCTGGATGTTTGGCATCATAGCAGGTGCAATCCTTGCGGTGCTGTCAAGTGCATCGTCACTCTGTAACGTGCTCATCTCGCCCGTGATACACATTGTGAAGGCAACCCCCGTAACCTCGTTTATACTGCTCGTTATGCTGTGGCTCGGTTACTCAAACGTGCCGATTTTTATAGCGGCACTTTTAGTTCTCCCCATAGTATACGGCAACATTACGACCGGCGTTTTGCAGACCGACGGTAAACTTCTCGAAGTTGCGAAAATCTACCGTTTCGGCAGAATGAAAACACTTTCAAAGGTGTATTTCCCCTCCGTACGCCCCTATCTGCTTTCGGCTTGTGTGACCTCACTCGGCCTTGCCTGGAAGGCAGGCATTGCGGCAGAGGTGCTCTGTCAGCCTAAAAGAGCAATCGGCTCTGAAATATACTATTCAAGATACTATCTTGAAACGCCTGACCTTTTTGCATGGACTGCAGTGGTAATACTGCTCAGTTATCTGCTTGAAAAGCTTTTCAGGCTCATTTTCAGAAAGGGGGTACAAAATGAAATTTAACGACGTAAGCGTATCCTACGGCGACAAAAACGTACTCTCGTCATTTTCGGCTGAATTTGACGGTCTTACCTGCATTTTCGGCCCGTCAGGTTGCGGGAAGACGACCTTGCTTCGCACGGCGGCAGGTCTTATAAAACCGCAGTCGGGCACGATTGAGGGCGTCCCCGAAAAAATTTCATTTATGTTTCAGGAGGACAGGCTTTTCCCCTGGATGAGCGTGCTCGAAAACGTGGCAGTCGTTATGCAGTCCGACAAAAAGCACACCGCCATAGAATTCTTGCGCAAAGTCGAGCTTGAAAACGAGGCAGACTCCCTGCCCGACTCACTCTCAGGCGGTATGAAACGCAGGGTTGCTCTCGCAAGGGCACTTGCCTATGACGGCGATATGCTGATTTTGGACGAGCCCTTCAAAGGCCTTGACTATGCTTTAATCGAGCGTCTCGTTCCGCTGATAAAAGAACTTGACATACCCGTCATAGTTTCTACCCACTCCCCTGAAGAGAGGCTTCTTCTCGGCGGCACACAATTTGAAATGAAATAATTAAGTAATCCCACGACTTTTCGTCGTGGGATTTTATCTGTCGCCTAATTTTATTAGGTGACGGCACTCTCACGCTTTCAAAAGGCACGACATTTCTTACTTTTTTAGGCGAAACTTGCATTTTTGCGGAGTGAATGTTATAAATATCTTATAATAAGACTTTCGGAGGAAACAAAATGACCGTACAGGAATATTTCGGCTGCAACGTGTTTAATGAGCAGGTGATGAGGGACAGACTTCCCAAAGAAGTTTACAAGTCACTTACCCGCACCATTAACGAGGGCAGAGCACTTGACGAGGGTGTTGCAAACGGTGTTGCAAACGCCATGAAGGACTGGGCAATAGATAAAGGTGCAACCCACTACACACACTGGTTCCAGCCTATGACGGGCATTACCGCTGAAAAGCACGACTCTTTTATATCCCCCGCACCCGGCGGAAAGGTAATTATGGAATTTTCGGGTAAAGAACTTATCAAGGGTGAGCCCGATGCCTCCTCTTTCCCCTCAGGCGGTCTTCGTGCGACGTTCGAAGCACGCGGTTATACTGCATGGGACCCGACTTCGTATGCATTTGTAAAAGACGGTACTTTATATATTCCGACCGCTTTTTCTTCATATACGGGCGAAGTTCTTGATAAGAAAACCCCACTTCTGCGTTCGATGGAGGCAGTAAGCAAAGAAGCGGTAAGACTTCTTCACCTTATGGGACACACCGACGTGCAGACGGTACGTACAACAGTCGGTGCAGAGCAGGAATATTTCCTTATAGATAAATCAAATTACGACAAACGCCTTGACCTCCAGCTTGCAGGCAGAACGCTTTTCGGTGCAAAAACACCCAAAGGACAGGAGATGGAGGATCATTATTTCGGCTCGCTCAAACAGCGTGTTGCCGACTATATGAAGGAACTTGACGAGGAGCTGTGGAAACTCGGCATCCTCTCAAAAACCAAGCACAACGAGGGTGCACCCGCTCAGCACGAGCTTGCGCCCATATACACTTCAACCAACGTTGCCACCGACCATAACCAGCTTACGATGGACATTATGAAAAAAGTGGCACTCAGACACGGTCTCGTATGTCTGCTTGCAGAAAAACCGTTTGCAGGCGTAAACGGAAGCGGTAAGCACAACAACTGGTCGATAAGCACCAATACGGGCATAAATCTGCTTGACCCGGGCAAAAAGCCTGCCGAAAACAAGCTTTTCCTTACTTTCTTTGCGGCAATGATTGAGGCTGTTGACGAATACGGCGATATGCTTCGTCTTTCGGTTGCCTCTGCAGGTAATGACCACCGTCTCGGCGGCGGTGAAGCACCCCCTGCGGTAGTGTCAATGTTCATAGACTCCGAGATGGAGGCTATTATCGACGCCATCGACAAGGGTGAAAAGTACAAGGCACCCTCATCAGCAAAATACGATGCAGGCGTTGAAATACTGCCGACCTTCAAAAAGGATAACACCGACCGTAACAGGACTTCGCCTTTCGCCTTCACGGGTAACAAGTTTGAATTCCGTATGCCCGGTGCATCGCAGTCGATAGCAGGCGTAAACGTTACACTCAACGTCATTGCATCGGAGGTATTTTCAAGATACTCGGCTGCTCTTGAAAAGGCTGAGGATAAGCAGGCTGAACTTGACAGACTTATACGAAACTCGATACACAATCACAGAAGAGTTATCTTTAACGGCAACGGCTACGACAAGGCGTGGATAGAAGAAGCCGTGAAAAGAGGGCTTCCCAACCTCGTAAGCACGGTTGATGCACTCCCCCGTTACATATCCGACAAGAACATAAAACTCTTTGTTGACCACGGCATATACACCGAGCATGAGGTATATGCAAGATACGACATAAAGGCAGAGGAATATTATAAGACGGTAAATATCGAAGCCCGTACCATGTCGGATATGGTCAAGAAGGATTATCTGCCGGCGGCAATAAACTTCCTTACGGATATATGCGACAGCGTAGCGGCACAGAAAGCCGCAGGCTTCGTTCCAAAGCATATGGAGGAGGCTGCAAAATCCGCAAGCGAGACGACAGACAAAATATACGCTGACGTCAAAGCACTTGACGAAGCAATTTCAGGCGTGGATAAGACGGATTCGTATAAAACGGCAAAGTATTACCACGATAACGTTTTGCCGATTATGAAGAGTCTTCGTAAAAACGTCGATGCACTTGAGCTTATGGTGGGCAGAGAATACTGGCCCGTACCGTCATACAGCGATTTATTATTTAAGGTATAGGTGAAAATATGACACCAAAGAAGATAAACTATCAGCATACGGCTGACACGATAATAAAAAATCTTGCAAAAAGGCAGATGAAGGGCTACTACTGCGAAACGAAAGAAGATGCGCTTAAACTTGCCCTTTCGCTTATGCCAGAGGGCAGCAGCATTTCGTGGGGCGGTTCTATGACGCTCTTTGAATGCGGTCTTATGGATGCCATCAAAAACGCTTCCTATGATATAATAGACAGAGACACGGCGACAACGCCCGAAGAAATCAGGGAGATGAGCGGAAGAATCTGCACAAGCGATTTCTTTCTTATGAGCACCAACGCCATCACGATGGAGGGTGAACTCGTAAACGTTGACGGCAGGGCAAACAGGGTATCTTTCCTCTGCTACGGTCCGCAGAACGTCATAATCATTGCAGGAATGAACAAGGTTACGCTTGACGTGGAGGAGGGTCTTAAAAGGGCAAGAAATATTGCCGCACCTCCGAATACGGTAAGGCTTTCAAGAAATACGCCCTGTGCCGTAACGGGAAAATGCGGTAACTGTCTGTCCCCCGACTGTATATGTTCGCAGATTGTTGTAACAAGGCGTTCACACATCCCCGACAGAATCAAGGTTATCCTCGTCGGTGAAGAACTCGGTTTTTAATATAAAGGTAAGAAGTGAAAGAATATAATGCTAAGATTAGTAAACATAAAAAAAACAAACGACTATATTGAGGCAAATTATATTCCCGAAGATTGTGAATCATCGGGTTTCGTAAGAATGTATTTAAACGATGATAAAATTATATCGGAAACAGTTGAAGGGTACGAAACAACATATCCGTCTATGGCTATAAAAGGACTAAAAAATATACTGGAAAGTCAAAAATGCGAAATACCAAAAGAAAAAGTTGTAATGTGGTATTGACCACTATAACAACAAAAATCCGCAATGAGAATTGCGGATTTTTTATTTATAAACATCTTATCAGGGGCATTCACCACTCCGAAAAGGCACTTTTTTACGCCATACACACCTCAAAAGCTCCCTTTCGTTTAATAATGTTAAGTTGCAGCCTCTTTAAACTTAATATTATTTGTCATTTGCCTAATTTTTATTGATTTATTGAAATACTGCTTTACAACTTTACCTTGCTAAAGTATAATAACAACATCGAAAACATCTTCAAAGGAGAAAATAAAAATGAAAAAAGTATTATCAATCATCCTCGCAGTTGCAATGTTATTCTCATTTGCAGCTTGCGGCAACACAACAGACAATGACGTTGAAACAACAGTTACCGATTCAGCATACGTTGCTGATAACGGAAAACTCGTAGTTGGTATCACAGAATACGCTCCCATGGATTTTCTTGATGAGAACGGCGAATGGACAGGTTTTGATGCAGAGTTTGCAACACTCTTTGCTGAAGACCTCGGTGTAGAAGTTGAATTCAAGGTTATCGAATGGGACAACAAGTTCCTCGAACTCGAAGCAAAGGCTATCGACTGTATCTGGAACGGTATGACAATTACTGACGAAGTTAACCTCAACACATCCTGCTCAGACGCTTACGTAAAGAATGCACAGGTAGTTGTAATGGCTGCTGATAAGCTTGCAAACTATGCAGACGTTGCTTCAATGGCAGACCTCACGTTCGCAGTTGAATCAGGCTCAGCAGGTGAAGCAGTTGCTCTCGACAACGGTCTTACAACAGTTGGTGTAACGGCTCAGTCAGACGCTCTTCTCGAAGTTGCTTCAGGCAGTGCAGATGCATGCGTTATCGATATTACGATGGCAAACGCTATGACGGGCGAAGGCACAAGCTATGCTGACCTCGGCTATGCAGTTGAACTTGCAACGGAAGAATACGGCGTAGGCTTCAGAAAGGATTCTGACCTCACGGCTAAACTCAACACGTTTATGGCAGCACTCAAGGACGACGGTACACTCCAGACTCTTGCTGACAAATACGAGCTCACACTTGCATAAGAAACAGATAAAAAAACGGTAGGAGGGAAACCCCTCCTGCCGATTTTGTACGTTTACAGGTAGGTAAAAATATGGATCAATTCTTACGTGTCACCGGGAATCTGCTTGAAGGTTTCGGGATGACGCTTCAGATATTTGCAATAACACTCGCCTTTGCTCTTCCGCTCGGTCTTATAATCAGCTTCGGCTCGATGAGTAAGTTTCCCCCGCTTCGCTGGCTGGTAAAGACGTTTGTGTGGATAATAAGAGGTACGCCTCTTATGTTGCAGCTTATCGTCATATATTACGGCCCCGGTCTTGCGGCAAAGTGGGCGCAGAGCCTCGGCTCGTCCTTCTTTTTGATTGACTGGATAGCAAGCTGGACACTTATGGAGCGTTTTACTGCGGTTGCAGTATCCTTCGTTATAAACTACGCCTGCTATTTCTCCGAAATATACAGAGGCGGTATCGAATCTATCTCAAAGGGACAGTATGAAGCAGGTCAGGTGCTCGGTATGACCAAGACGCAGATATTCTTCAAGGTCGTGCTTCTGCAGGTTGTAAAACGCATAATCCCTCCGATGAGCAACGAGATAATAACGCTTGTAAAAGATACGTCTCTTGCCAGAACGATTGCCGTTTACGAGGTTATCTGGCAGGCGCAGGCATTCATCAAGCGTGACGGTCTTCTCTGGCCTTTATTCTACACGGCAGTATTCTACCTTGTTTTCTCAGGTATACTTACACTGCTCTTTAACTACATAGAGAAAAAAATGAGTTATTTCAGGAGTTGACGTATGGCAGTATTAGAAGTAAATAATCTTAAAAAGTCATTTGACCGTACCGAAGTACTCAAGGACATTTCTTTTTCTCTTGAAAAAGGCGAGGTGCTTTCCATAATCGGCTCATCGGGAAGCGGTAAAACGACGCTTTTGCGTTGTCTTAACTTTCTTGAGAGGGCTGAAAAAGGCACTATTGCAGTAAACGGTAAAGAAATATTCAACGGTGAAAACTTGAAAAAGACACCCGAAAGCGTTATAAGGGAAAACAGACTGCATTTCGGTCTTGTATTCCAGTCATTTAACCTTTTTCCGCAGTATACGGTACTGCAGAACATAACGCTTGCCCCCACCCTTCTCAAAAGGGGCACGCCCGAAGAGATTGAAGAAAAGGCCAAATCACTTATTGCCCGTGTCGGACTCACCGAGAAAACGGACTTTTATCCATGTCAGTTATCAGGCGGTCAGCAACAGCGTGTTGCAATAGCAAGGGCACTTGCACTAACGCCCGACGTGCTCTGTTTTGACGAGCCGACCTCGGCACTCGACCCCGAGCTTACGGGTGAGGTTTTAAAGGTTATAAGAGACCTTAAAAACGGTGACTGCACCATGATAGTCGTGACACACGAAATGGAATTTGCAAAATCGGTGTCCGACAAAATAATGTTTATGGCAGACGGCGTTATCGAAGAAATGGGCACGCCCGAAGAAGTGTTCGGCAATCCCAAATCGGAAAAAACGAGGGCATTTTTAAACAGTTCACTCGAACAGTTTTAGTATAAATATAAAATAAGTATTGAAATTTATGCAATACGATGTTAAAATGCACTTTGTAATTAAAAACATATTTAAAGGAGATTACACAAAATGAAAAAACTTATTTCAGTAATGCTTGCAGTTGTAATGGTACTTTCATTCGCTGCATGCGCAAAAGAAGAACCCGTAACACTCACAATCCTTGACACAGAATATGCAGTTGAAGATTATGCAATCTGCGTTGCTAAGGAAAATGAAGACCTTCTTGCAAACATCAACGTAGCACTTGCTGAACTCACAGCTGACGGTACGGCACAGGCAATCGTTGACAAGTATATCTCAGGCGTAGAAAACGACCTCGTTTTCCAGGCTGACGTTGAAGGCAAGGAAGAAATCCATATGGCTACAAACGCTCAGTTCCCTCCCTACGAATACTACGAGGGTGACAAAGTTGTTGGTATCGACGCTGAAATGGCAGCTGCAATCGCTGACAAGCTCGGTATGAAGCTCGTTATTGACGATATGGAATTCGATTCAATCATCGCTGCTGTACAGACAGGCAAGGCAGACTTTGGTATGGCTGGTATGACAGTTACCGAAGAAAGACTTCAGAGCATCAACTTCTCAGACAGCTATGCAACAGGTATCCAGGTTGTTATCGTTCCCGAAGGCTCACCCATCACAACGGTTGACGACCTTTATGCAGAAGGTGCAACATACCTCGTTGGTACACAGAGAGGTACAACAGGCGACATCTATGCTGAAGGTGACTTCGGTGCTGAAAGAGTTATGAAGTACGCTTCAGGTAACGAAGCAGTTCAGGCTCTTATCACAGGTAAGGTTGACTGCGTTATCATCGACAACGAGCCCGCTAAGGCATACGTTGCAGCTAACAACAAGTAATTTTGTTTAAAGCTCAAGGGGCAGAGCTTCTCTGCCCCTCTTTTTTTCTTTTATAAGAGGTGGAATAATGGATAGTATTATTGCATGGTTTAATGATTTTAAGGCAGATTTCATACTGAATTTTGTCGACCAGCAGAGATGGAAATTCATTACAACGGGTCTTAAAAACACCCTTGTAATTACCCTTCTTTCTCTCATACTTGGCGTATTTTTAGGTATTATTATCGCTATCGTACGCTCAAGTTACGATAAAACGTATGATGAAATGCGTGGCGGTGTAAAGAAATTTTTATTCTCACTCGCCAACGGAATATGCCGACTTTATCTTACGGTTATAAGAGGAACACCTGTTGTTGTTCAGCTTATGATTATGTATTACATAATTTTTGCATCATCAAGAAACAGCCTTATGGTTGCAGTTATTGCCTTTGGTATAAATTCCGGTGCATACGTTGCCGAAATTGTACGTTCAGGCATTATGTCTATTGATGCAGGTCAGTTTGAAGCAGGCAGAAGCCTCGGTTTTGACTATAAGAGTACGATGATATATATTGTGCTTCCGCAGGCATTCAAAAACGTTTTACCCGCCCTTGCAAACGAATTTATCGTTCTTTTGAAGGAAACATCGGTTGCAGGTTACGTTACAATACGTGATCTTACCATGGGCGGTAACATCATACGTGCTGCAACGTATTCAGCATTTTTGCCTCTTATCGCAGTAGCACTTATTTATCTTGTTTTGGTAATATTCTTCTCAAAGCTCGTAAATATTCTCGAAAGGAGGTTGCGTCGCAGTGAAAGATAACGTTTTAATTAAGGTAAACGGTCTTAAAAAGCATTATAACGGCGGTGTCGTAAAGGCGCTTGACGGTATTGATGCACAAATTTCAAGGGGCGAAGTCGTTGTTGTCATCGGCCCTTCGGGAAGCGGTAAGTCAACCTTCCTTCGTTCACTCAACCTGCTTGAAGTGCCCACGGAGGGTGAAATAATCTTTGACGGCACTAATATAGCAGACCCCCGCACAAACATAAATCTGCACCGTCAGAAAATGGGTATGGTTTTCCAGCACTTCAACCTTTTCCCGAATATGACCATACTTCGCAATATGACCATAGCACCCATGAAGCTTCTTAAGAAGTCCAAAGAAGAAGCAGAAAAGTATGCTATGGAACTTTTGGAAAAAGTCGGTCTTGCCGACAGGGCAAACGCTTATCCGAGTCAGCTTTCAGGCGGTCAGAAACAGCGTGTTGCAATCGTTCGTGCACTCTGTATGATGCCCGACGTGCTTCTTTTTGACGAGCCGACTTCGGCACTCGATCCCGAAATGGTTGGCGAAGTTCTTGAAGTTATGAAATCACTTGCAAAAGACGGTATGACAATGGTAGTCGTAACTCACGAAATGGGCTTTGCCCGTGAAGTTGCCGACCGTGTTATATTTATGGACGAGGGTGTTATCGTTGAGGAGGGTACTCCCGAAAAGATATTCTCATCCCCCGAGAGTGACAGACTTAAAAACTTCCTCGCAAAAGTACTGTAAAAGGCGGTAAATTCTATGCCGATTAAAATTCCGAATAAACTTCCGGCGACAAAAACGCTATCTAAGGAAAACATATTTGTCATAACGGAAACGAGGGCTATGACGCAGGATATTCGTCCGCTTCGCATACTTATGCTCAATCTTATGCCCAAGAAAATTGAGACCGAGACACAGATTGCACGTGTTATAGGCAATACGCCCCTTCAGGTCGAGCTCGAGTTGTTGCAGACGGCAACCCACAAGGCAACCCACACTTCTGCCGAGCATATGCTCTCCTTCTATAAGACGTTTGACGAGGTTAAGGACCAGAAGTTTGACGGTATGATTATAACGGGCGCACCCGTTGAGCATATGGAATTTGAAGAGGTTGAATACTGGGACGAGCTTTGCAAGATTATGGAGTGGAGTAAGACCAACGTTCACTCAACCTTCCACATATGCTGGGCGGCACAGGCAGGTCTTTACTATCACTACGGTATACAGAAGCACAAGCTTGATAAAAAACTTTTCGGTGTATATCCCCACAAGGCAGAGAGGAAAAATTCAATGCTCTGCCGCGGTTTTGACGACACCTTCTACGTACCCCATTCACGTCACACGACGGTTGATATTGAGGACGTGAGAAAGATACCCGAGCTTAAGATAATTGCCACGTCAAAAGACGCAGGTCTTTATGCGGTTATGACCGACCAGGGCAGGCAGATATTCATAACGGGCCACTCGGAATACGATGCAGGCACACTCAAAGCCGAGTATGACAGGGACGTTGCGGCAGGCCTTCCCATAGAAGTACCCGAAAACTACTTCCCCAATGATGACCCGACCAAAGACCCGCTTGTGATATGGAGAGGGCATGCAAACCTTCTCTATTCAAACTGGCTCAACTACTACGTTTACCAGACAACGCCATACGATATAACGGAAATAAAATAAGCAGTGGATATCCACTGCTTTTTTATTTATACCTCAATCATTCGGATAACAGTCATTGCGCTGTTCTTTGCCGCAACTTCCCAGAAATTGTCGTATTCGTTCTGACCGTTGTCGTCAGCACTGTCGCTGATAGTCCTGATAATTACAAACGGCTTTTTGTTCATATATGCAACCTGTGCGATTGCCGCACCCTCCATCTCAACGCAGAGAGGCTCGCATCTGTTTATTATCGCCTCTTTAAGACTGTTGCTTGTTACAAACGTATCCCCCGTTGCAACCCTGCCGATATACGCCTTCACGTTTATTGATGCCGCCGAGGTTACCGCCTTCGTGATAAGGTCGTCATCCGCAACAAATTCGGTGCAGTGCGGGAAATAATTCTTGATGACACCATCATCTCTGTCGTGGAAAACCGCCGTTTTTGACACGACCATTTCAAGCGGTCTGATATACTCTGCCGTACCGCCTGCAATACCCGTATTTATTATAACGTCAACGTCAAAACGGTCTATCATAAGCTGTGCCGCTGCAGCCGCATTTACCGTTGCAACACTGCATTCGCAGACCACAACGTCATGATCACGCAGTTTGCCCTTATAAAAAGTTATGTATGTCGAATCGTCCACCGTACAGTCGGACAGTGCTGAAACTATCGTCTCTATTTCCACTTTCATGGCACCGATAATACCGTAAAACATATTGTTCCCTCCAAAATTATATATATTGTTTTTATAATACCATAAATTTTTCAAAAAAACTACTGTACATTTGTTCGTATTTGTGTTAAAATAAAAACACTTTGTGAAAGGAAGATATTATGGCACACGATAAAAGTTGTTTCTTCACGGGTCACCGCATATTGCCGACGGGCGAACTGCCGAAAATATGTATAAAGCTTGACCGTGAGATAGAAAATATGATAACCAAAAACGGCGTGACAGATTTTTTCTGCGGTGGCGCACTGGGTTTTGATATGCTCGCTGCAGAGCGTGTTCTCGCCGCAAGGGAAAAATTTGAAGGTATACAGCTTATAATGGCACTCCCCTGCCGTAATCAGACTGAAAAGTGGCGAAACGGTGCGGAAATTCGCAGGTACGAAAATATTTTATCAAAGGCAGACTTTGTGTTTTACATCTGCGAAGAGTATGAGAAAGGCTGTATGTATAAGCGCAATCGCTTTATGGCAGACCGTTCAAAATTCGGCATTGCCTACCGCACGCACTATCACGGCGGAACGGATTATACGGTAAAATACGCGCAGGAAATCGGCTGTGAAATGACCTTTATTGCCGACGTCCCTAAAAAACCTCTTCCATTTTAATAATTACTCTTGATTTTTGTTTTTGTTTGTGGTATCATTATTTAGCATTTTGAAATGCGCTGTTAGCTCAGCTGGATAGAGTGACTGGCTACGGACCAGTAGGTCAGGGGTTCGAATCCCTTACAGCGCGCCAAAAAAGACTATACCCTGATGGGTATAGTCTTTTTTAATGCACTGTAAGGGAATGAGAACCTTTTTGCCGTAGGCAAAAGCGTTCGTCGACGCAGTCGCAACACCGCGACAGGTGTTGCGGTCTGCCAAAGTCTCGAGCACCGAAGATTTTTCGCAACCGTTCGGAACGGTCGAAAAATCAAGGAGTCGCAGAGTATCCCTTACCTGCTACCAAAACTTGATATACTTTTACAATTCTGATATAATTAAAAAAACATATTATCGAGGATTGCTATGGGATTATTTGATTTCATAAAGAAAATACCAACGGTTAATGAACTAAAAGGCAGTTTCGGTGAATGGTTGTCTAAAATTTTTTCAAAAACAATACCGGGAGCACTTGTTTTACATGATGTATTGATCGATGGTGCAGACGGAAACACCTCTCAAATAGACTTGATTATAATCGGTGGCAAAGGCATCTACGTTGTTGAAGTCAAGATGTTTACCGATGCTAAAATCTATGGTGATTGTCAAAAATCAAAGTGGTACTATTATAAATTCGGAAAAAAATACGAGATTTACAGTCCAATAAAACAGAACAAAAAGCATGTTGAATATCTGAAAACGTTTTTAAGAGATTTTGGTGACATTCCATTTTTTTCAGTTGTCACTATGTTCTGTGATGATTTTAAACTCAGTGGTAATACTGATGAAAACACTGCCATTTGCAACTCATTATATGCCATGGAGCGTGCCTTGTACAAACTTTCAGATAAAAAACCTGTTGTACTTGATCCTGAACAAAAACAAAGGATCTTAGAGTATATAAAGGCTAATCAATATTCAGGGAAAGATGCACGAACAGACCACAAACAACAGGTAATCGCCTATAAGGAATCTTTGGAAGAGATGTCAAACAAAAAAATATGCCCTTATTGCAAGACAGACCTTGTTCTTCGAGAAGGAAAAAACGGAAAATTCTATGGATGTAAAAATTTTCCTAAATGCAGATACACAACTAAATACTAAAAAAGACTATACCTTAATCGGTATAGTCTTTCTTATTTACTTCTTTGGGTATGCTTAAATCGGTAAAACTGATGTTCATATCAACGTCGCCTTTGATGCCGTCAATCCTGCCTGATGCGGTGTACTGCCATATGTCAAAGTCATAGTAAAAATCAGGTGCATCACTGTAATGTGCAAACCAGAAATAGTTGTCCTTTACGGTGCTTAAATCGTATTTCGTGTATCCGACATGCTTATTGAAATAGACCATCGGAATGTAGCCTGCCCCCTTGATAACATCACAGAAGGCGTTTGCCGCCGAGTTAAGCGTTACGGAACTAACGTTGTCCGTTCTTGCCGAGGCTGTGCCTATAATCTCCCAGTCAAAAACTATCGGATAATCTATCTCATAGTCTTTAACGAGGTCAAGCGTCATCCTCGCCTCTTCGATAGCCTCTGTCATAGACGTTGCCTGCGAGAAAAAGTATACTCCAACCTTAAGGCCTGCCGATTTTGCCCCCTCGATGTTCTGTTTATAATTTTTGTCAACGTTTAAACTGCCACTCTTACCGTAGCCTCTGTAGCCGACTCTGACAAACACAAATTCCACTCCCGAAGACGCAACCTTCTGCCAGTCTATCTCACCCTGATGCGAGGAAACGTCAATGCCGAGATGCGTCTGCCTGCTTTCATCGGCATAGGTCATTATGCCGTTTTCATTTTTGACAAAAAGACTTGTGTCATATGAACTCACGGGAACGTCGGGAAGAATATCGTACCATTTGTCACGGTACTTTATCTGTCCTTCGTGCACGTTTGCTGTATTTATTCTGTAAACGATTGCAGAAACCTCTGCCCTGGTGAGAAATGAATCGGGGTCAAACACCTTGTTGCCCGACAAGTCAATACTGCCTTCGATAATACCCTCATCGACCATAGCGGTGACAAGCGCATCATCCGTATCCGAAAACGGAGTTTCGTTTTCGGATTCACTCAGTTCCAGTGCCTTTGCCGCCGTCTGCACTATTGTGAGTCTGTCTACGTATTCATCGAGATTTTCGACCGTTTTATCTGCAATATACCCCTTTTCAAGAGCATATTTGAGATAACCGCCTGCCCAATGATTGTCTGCAGGCTCCTGCGCAGGAATGCCCGCGGCAAGAAGTATAAGTTTTAATGCCTCACCAAGCGTAACGTCACCGTCAGGCTTGAAACTGCCGTCGGGATAACCCGTAATTATATTCTTTTCACTCAAATCGCTGACGTAAGGATAAAACCAGTTACCCTCCGCCACGTCGCTGTACAACACGGCGTTTGCCGATATGCACATAACGACCGCAAGTATTAAACATAAGTATTTTTTCATTGTCCCTCCCGTGACGAAATACCGTCACGGGAATATTATACAGTATCAATGAAATCTGTTCAACAATATTACGACAATTTCCGACATTTACCTTCAGTTAAAAACAGCAAATTTCCATACGTCCTATGAATGTTAAATCTCCGTTTTTTAGCATTGTCGGTTTTGCAAGGCACAAAGCCTTGCTACAACCTTACGCAACTAAACAACTGAAATTTACCTATTCATAGGGCATATTACAACTTGCTGTTTTTAACTGTACAAACTTTCAAGCCTCTTTAAATGCTCGTATCTCTCTTTACTTTCTTTTGATGCTGATTCAAAAAGTGCCTTTGCACGCTCGGGCGAGAAACGCTCAAGACGGCTGTATCTCGTCTCACCCTCTAAAAAGTCCTCGTAACTTTCCTTAGGCTCCTTACTGTCGATTACAAACTTCGGTGTGCCAAGCGGGTCATACCTGAAAAGATGCCAGTAACCCGCATCAACCGCCTTTTTCATTTCAAGCATCGAATTTGACATACCGCCCTTGATACCGTGCATTTCGCAGGGTGAATAAGCTATTATAAGCGAAGTGCCCTTATAATTCTCGGCAGCAATAATTGCCTTTAAGGTCTGATTCATATCCGCACCCATTGCAATTTGCGCCACGTAGACGTTGCCGTAACTCATTGCCATTTCAGCAAGATTTTTCTTTTTACTTTCCTTGCCGAGCACCGCAAACTGTGCTACGGCACCCTTGCCCGTTGCCTTTGATGCCTGACCGCCCGTGTTTGAGTAAACCTCGGTATCAAACACAAAGATATTTACGTCCGCCCCCGAGGAGAGAACGTGGTCAAGACCTCCGTAGCCGATATCGTATGCCCAGCCGTCACCGCCGAATATCCAGACGGATTTTTTGGACAGCCACTTTTTATTTTGAAGTATTTTCTCATCTTTAAGCTCTTCAACGAGTTTTTTCGTCGCAACGTCATTTTCCCTGCCGTCATCGAGAGTTTTTAAATACTCATTTGCGGTATCGGTGTCAATATTTTCGACCTCTTTTATCAGTCTGTCACGCAGTATTTTCTGTCCGAGATAAATGCCGTATCCGTGCTCGGCATTGTCCTCAAAAAGCGAATTTGACCATGCAGGTCCCCTGCCCTCTTTTGTAAAGGTGTAGGGCGATGCCGCCGCAGGTCCGCCCCATATGGACGAACATCCCGTCGCATTGGATATATACATTCTCTCGCCGAAAAGCTGTGTGATAAGCCGTGCATAAGCCGTCTGGGCACAGCCTGCACACGAGCCGGAGAATTCTAAAAGCGGTCTGTTCATCTGACTTCCCTTCACACTTCCGAGGGGAAGCGTAGTCTCCTTCTTTTCCACGTGTGAGACGGCGTATTCAAAAGCAGGTTGACGGAAGGTCTGACTCTCCTGAGATACCTGTTTTAACGCAGGTCTGCCTGCCTTGTTCGCAGGGCAGGCGTTAAGACATACCATACACCCCATACAATCGAGCGGTGACACCATAACCGAGAACTTATATTCTTCAAGTCCTTTGCCCTTTGCAGAGGCAATTTTAAGCCCAGACGGTGCTTTCTCCGCCTCCTCACCACTCAGCAAAAACGTTCTTATCGTGGCATGAGGACAGACAAATGAGCAGGTGGCACACTGAATACAGTTTTCGGGTATCCATTCGGGCACGGTTACGGCAACGCCCCTCTTTTCAAACGCCGATGCCCCTGAGTAAAACTGACCGTTTTCATACTCTTTGAATGCCGATACGGGCAGATTATCACCCTTTAAAAGCGAAATCGGCTCAAGCAGGTTTTTGACCATTTTTACCGTGTCTTTTTTACCGCTTACTTTAATTTTTTCCTCACCGTCGGTTGCATTTGCCCATTCGGACGGGACGTTTATTTTTTTATAAGCCTTTGCCCCCTCGTCAATGGCGGCGTAGTTTGCATTAACAACCTCATCCCCCTTTGCCGAGTAGGATTTGTACGCCGCCTCCTTGATATATTCCTTTGCCTTATCGGGTGGAATAATGTCGGTCAGTGCAAAAAACGCCATCTGTAAAACCGTATTTATATGGCGTCCCATACCGTTTTTTTGAGCTATTTCAAGCGCATCAACGGTATATACCCGTATGTCATTCTGACAAATATACCTTTTTGCATCAGGTGAAAGATGCTCACTAAGTTCCTTCTCATCCCAGCTGCAATTTATGAGAAACGTTCCGCCGTGCTTCAGATACTCTGCCATTTTATAGCCCTTATCTATATAAGATGGGTTGTGGCAGGCAACAAAATCCGCCTTTCTTACGTAGTATGGCGCTTTTATTTTTTTATCCGAAAACCGCAGATGAGATATTGTGATGCCACCCGTTTTTTTCGAGTCGTACTGAAAATACGCCTGCACGTATTTGTCGGTATTGTCCCCCACAATCTTAACCGAGTTTTTATTTGCACCGACGGTGCCGTCACCGCCGAGGCCGAAGAATTTGCAGGCAAAAACATCCTTATCGGCAACCGCCTCACCTTCGGGAAGCGAGAGATTTGTCACGTCATCGTTTATGCCGATTGTAAAGGCGTTTTTGGGACAGTCTTTTTTAAGTTCTTCATACACCGCAAGCAGACTTGATACGGGTGTATCCTTCGATGAAAGACCGTATCTTCCGCCGATTACCGTCATATCCGTTATGCCCGCCTGATAAAGTGCCGACGTAACGTCCGTATAAAGCGGTTCACCAACTGCACCCGGCTCCTTCGTTCTGTCCAAAACGGCAATTTTTTTGACGGTTTTGGGGATGGATGAGGTAAATTTATCCACACAGAAAGGTCTGTAAAGTCGCACCTTTACAAGCCCGACCTTTTCGCCCTTTTCAGCGAGAATATCTATTGCCTGCTCTGCCGTATCGCATACCGAGCCCATTGCAATTATTACACGCTCTGCATCGGGTGCACCGTAGTAATTGAAAAGTTTATAATCGGTGCCGATAAGGGCATTTACCCTGTCCATACACTTTTGAACGACGTCGGGAAAACGCCCGTAAGATTCGTTACACGCCTCACGGTGCTGAAAATATATATCGGGATTTTCGTGTGAACCCCGTATTGCAGGTGCTTCGGGGCTGAGCGACTGCTGACGAAACGTATTTACAGCCTCTTTATCGAGCATTTTTTCAAGATCGTCATAGTCCCATTTTTCTATTTTCTGTATCTCGTGTGATGTGCGAAAGCCGTCAAAGAAATTTAAAACGGGCACTCTACCCTCGATTGAGGCAAGATGTGCCACGACCGCAAGATCCATTATCTCCTGAACGTTGTTTTCGCAAAGCATACCAAAACCCGTCTGCCGACAGGCATATATATCGCTGTGGTCACCGAAAATGCTCAGTGCATGAGTTGCCACGGTACGTGCGGAAACGTGAATAACGCAGGGCAGCCCCTCACCTGCGATTTTATACATATTCGGTATCATAAGAAGCAGGCCCTGAGAGGCGGTAAAGGTCGTTGTAAGTGCCCCTGCCGCAAGAGCGCCGTGAAGTGTGCCTGCGGCACCTGCCTCCGACTGCATTTCGACGACCTTTACGATATCTCCGAACAGATTTTTTCGTCCGCCCGACGCCCACACGTCAGTTATTTCCGCCATGGGTGATGACGGCGTTATCGGATAGATTGCCGCAGCATCCGAAAAAGCATACGCCACGTACGCCGCCGCAGTATTTCCATCCATCGTTTCACGCTTTCTTTGCATAAATATTCCTCCAAAACATCTTCTACTGATAATATGTTCAGTCATAAAAATAAATATACATAATAAAAACCGATGGGATAATACCATCGGTTTTTTATTATTCTAACTCGAAGGCTCCCGTATAGAGTCTGTAATAGTTACCCTTCTGTGCTATAAGTTCATCGTGACTGCCACGTTCGATAATCTTTCCGTGGTCAAGCACCATGATAACGTCGGAGTTCTTTACAGTTGAAAGGCGGTGTGCTATAACAAACACCGTTCTGCCCTTCATAAGCTGGTCCATACCCCTCTGCACAATCGCTTCGGTACGGGTGTCTATGCTTGAAGTAGCCTCGTCAAGTATCATTACGGGCGGGTCGGCAATCGCCGCTCTCGCTATGGATATAAGCTGTCTCTGTCCCTGTGAAAGCTGACTTCCGTTACCCGTGAGCATAGTGTCGTAACCGTCGGGCAGACGGGAAATAAAGTCATCCGCATTTGCAAGCTTTGCTGCGGCATAGACCTCTTCATCGGTAGCATCAAGTTTGCCGTATCTTATGTTTTCCATAACCGTTCCCGTAAAGAGATTGGTGTCCTGCAAAACGATGCCCATTGAACGTCTTAAATCAGTTTTTCTGATTTTGTTTATATTTATACCGTCATATCTGATTTTTCCGTCAGCAATGTCGTAGAAACGGTTGATAAGATTGGTTATCGTCGTCTTACCTGCACCCGTTGCACCGACGAAGGCAACCTTCTGTCCCGGCTTTGCGTAGAGTGAAACGTCTGTAAGAACGGTCTTTTTACCGTCATAACTGAAGTCCACTTCAAACATACGCACGTCGCCCTCAAGAAGCGTATAAGTGAGTTCACCCGTTTCGTGAGGATGTTTCCACGCCCACATACCCGTACGTTTTTCCGACTCGGTTATATTGCCGTTTTCATCATACTTTGCATTTACGAGTGTGACGTAGCCGTTATCCTCTTCACTCGCTTCATCCATAAGTGCAAATATTCTTGATGCACCTGCAAGTGCCATAATAACGGCGTTTATCTGGTTTGAAACCTGATTTACGGGCATCGTAAAATTCTTCGTAAGCGTGAGGAAGGTGACAAGACCGCCAAGTGTCAGCGTCACAACGTTACCGCCGTAGAGTGCGATAAATCCGCCTGCTATTGCAACGATAACGTACTGCAAATGACCGAGGTTGCCCAATATAGGCATAAGGATATTGGCAAATTTATTTGCCTTATATGCATTTTCGGCAAGTTCGTCATTGAGTTTGTCAAAATCTGCCTTCGCTTCTTCTTCGTGGCAGAAAACCTTGACAACCTTCTGACCTTTTATCATTTCTTCGATATAGCCGTTTACCTTACCGAGTGATACCTGCTGTCCTAAAAAGTATCTTCCGCTTCTTCCTGCAATTTTTCTCGAAACGACCATCATGGAACTGATTGTACACATAACAAGAAGTGTCAGGAGCCAGTTAGTAAGACACATGGATATAAACACGGTAACTATCGTTATCGACGAGTTTATAAGCTGAGGAAGCGACTGCGCTATCATCTGTCGCAGAGTGTCGGTATCGTTGGTGTAATGACTCATCACGTCGCCGTGTGTATGGGTATCAAAGAATTTTATGGGAAGTGTCTGCATATGTGCAAACATATCGTCACGTATATTCTTGAGTGTGCCCTGTGCCACGACCACCATTATTCTGTTATTGGTATAAGAGGCAACTATCGCAACGGCATATATTCCCGCCATTTTTAAAATTGCCCACAGCATAGGCGTAAAATCAACCGCCTGCCCTGCAAGCTTCTGATTTGTCAGCGGAACGATATAATCGTCGATAAGTGTTTCAAGAAAAAGCGTACCCTGAACGGTACAGAAAGCGCTGATTACAATGCATGCGAGCACTGCAACGATATGAAAAGCGTAATTCCTGCCGATATACTTGATAAGGCGCATAGCAGCACCCTTGTCAAGCTTCATGCCCGGCATTCTCACACCTTTGGGAGGACGACCCATATTATTTGCCATTTTCCTCATCCCCCTTCACCTGTGATTCATATACTTCTCTGTAAATATCGCATCTTGAAAGAAGTTCGTCATGCGAACCGAAGTCGACAACTCTGCCGCCCTCAAGCACTATCGTGCGGTCAGCATCCTGCACCGAGGATATCCTCTGTGCGATTATAAACTTGGTCGTATCGGGAATTTCCTCTTTAAATGCCTTTCTTATAATCGCATCCGTTTTGGTGTCAACGGCACTCGTACTGTCGTCAAGAATGAGTATTTTAGGCTTTTTAAGAAGTGCCCTTGCTATACACAGACGCTGTTTCTGTCCACCCGAAACGTTCGTACCGCCCTGTTCAATATAGGTGTCGTAACCGTCAGGGAAAGCGCTGACAAATTCATCCGCACAGGCAAGAACACAAGCGTGTTTTATTTCCTCGTCCGTAGCATCCTTATTGCCCCAGCGCAGATTTTCTTTTATAGTTCCCGAGAAAAGCACGTTTTTTTGAAGCACCATTGCAACGCTGTCACGAAGTGTCTGTATATCATATTCACGAACGTCCCTGCCGCCGACAAGCACTCTGCCGTCGGTAACGTCGTAAAGTCTCGGAATAAGTGAAACAAGTGTTGATTTAGACGAGCCCGTACCGCCGATTATGCCTATCGTCTCACCCGATTTTATGTCGAGGTTGACGTTTGATATAGCAGGCTTTTTCTTCTTTTTGGAATAGGAGAAATTTACGTCTTCAAATTTTACCGAGCCGTCTGCAACTTCATATATCGGATTTTCGGGGTTCTGAAGGTCGCTCACCTCGGAAAGCACTTCCGTAATACGTTCAGCCGACGAACGAGCAATTATTATCATAACAAATACCATAGAGAACATCATAAGACTCATAAGTATCTGCATTGAATATGAAATAAAGCTCGTGAGAAGGCCCGTAGTCATGGTCGTTGCGCCCGAGTTTACAATCATCTTTGCACCGAGCCAGCAGACAAGCAGCATACAGGTATATGATGCCGTCATCATGGCAGGGTTATTGAAGGCAAGCAGTTTTTCTGCTTTTGTAAAGTCTTTATAGATATCCTCTGATATGTTGCCGAACTTTTCCTTTTCATATTCTTCACGCACGAAGGATTTAACGACACGGATACCGCTTAAATTCTCGCCCACAACGTTGTTGAGCTTATCATACGTTTTGAAAACCCTTTCAAACGTAGGATGTGCCTTAATAGCAATACCGAAAATTACAGTCGCAAGGAAAGGCAGCACGCATACGAACACGAGTGCAAGTTTAACGCTTATGTTAAACGACATTATCATCGCGCAAATCATCATCATAGGACTGCGTACGGCAACTCGCACTATCATCATATATGCATTCTGAACGTTTGAAACGTCGGTCGTCATTCTCGTAACAAGACTTGACGTCGAAAAACGGTCAATATTCGAGAAAGAAAAATTCTGCACGTTATGATACATATCGTGGCGCAGATTTTTTGCAAAACCCGTCGACGCTCTCGCCGCATACTTACCCGACAGGGCACCGCAGACGAGCGATGCAACACAGCATAATATAATGAGTCCGCCCATTTTAAGTATGTAACCCATATCTCCCTTTTCAACGCCCTTATCTATAAGAAACGCCATTAAAAACGGGATTATCACTTCCAGAATAACCTCAAGTGACACAAAAAGCGGTGCCAGCAGAGACTCCTTCTTATATTCCCTGACACACGCCGCCAATTTTTTTAACATTAACTCTCTCCTTTTCCAAAATCACGGTACAACGCGATAAGAGTGAGTAGTAACTCACTCTGATACATTTATTATTAGACTATTTTATATTTTAAACCAATTATTTTTTATTGTCAATGAACATAATGTGAATAAAAAAGAGACACGCTGTTGCGTGTCTCTTTTATTCTGGTTAACTTTTAGAAGTTAACTGTAACTGTGAAGTGTCTCTGTGCCATGTCGTCGCAATTATCATCTTCCATTGTCATATCAAGGTATACGTCAAATGTAACTGCTTCGTCAGACTTATTCACGATAATGCTTCTTGCACCCGTCTTCTTGACGATTGTGCTGTCTACTTCACCTAATGTCATTGCTTCTGCAAAGTATCTGCCGAAGTTAATCTGTACAGAATCCTTTACGCCATCGTTAGCTGTAACTATGATGTTATCGCCGTCTACGACGTACGTAGCTCTTGCAATGCTTTCTACGGGTTCAAGATACTTGAATACCCACTGTTCGATGAGGTTACCGTTTGAATCAGTAGGACCGTTAGTGTCGTACGTACCGAAGCTTACGTTAACCGTGTAGCTGCCTACAACTGTGCCTTCAGCATTCTTCACGTTGACAACTGCAACGCCACCCTGGAATACGGGGTTGTAGAATCTGATTGCACCTGCTGATGCATCTGTTATCGTGTATCTGCCAACAAGGTTTCTCGTTACACTTTCAACTTCAATATAGCCACCATCGATATCTCTTACGTCGAAGAGGAGGTAAATTGTTGAGTAACCTGACTTAACGTCGATTGACTCGCCTTCCTGAACGATCCAGCCGCCGACCTTAGCACCTGTTGAAATGTATCTTACTGCGTAACCGAAGTCACCAACAAGCATAAATTCTGTCTTAAGACCGTCTGCTGACGTGATAACCATGGGAACTTCAACCTTACCGTAACCGGGGTTGATAACTGTAAGCATATTGTCTGCAAGTGATACCTTTGAAGTATTAGCGCCGTCTGCAAATGCTATTGTTGCGCCTTCAGGCAGACCGCCGAAACGTGCCTTGATTGATGAAGTACCGCTACCCTTGGTTTCAGCTGTAAGGATAAGGCTGCCACCTGCAACAACTGCATCGCCTCTGAGCGTCCAGTCGATAAGATCTTCAGAAAGTTCAACTGCTACCTTAAGTACAAGGTTTGCAACTGCTTCATTGATTGCTGCCGCATAAGCGTCAACCGTTGCCTGCTCATCTGACTTAAGACCGTATACTACTGCGTCAACTGCTGCCTGTACTGCTGCAGATGATGTATCCGTGTAGATTGTAAGGTCTGCAGGTACGTTAGCGATTGCTTCTTCTACTGCTGTGTAATCTGCTGTCAGAAGGAATTCTTCTGCTGCATATGTGTATTCTGCTGCCTTGTATACTCTGTCTTCAGCAATTGCAAGCTTTGCTTCATCGGGACCCTTTGAATTGTCGATTACGCAGAGTTCAAGATTTACTTCAAGATTCGGATTTGCCGCAATTACTTCGGGTGTGAGGTACATTGCGCACTTGAAGTCTGCAACGCCTGAGCAGATGTAGTCGTACTTCTGTGCACCGCCTGCTACGCTGAGCATTACGGGGTATCTTACTGCGTCTTCTACCGTCATGCCGTCAAGCGGAATCTTCCACCAGCCGAAGCTGCCGTAGTGACCTGCAAGATAGCATCCTGCTGCATCAAACGAGCCGTTTTCAAGACCTGATACCGTGATTACGAAGTCTGCATACCAGTCTGCATACGGGCTTGCTGCGCCTTCTGCTGCACTCTGGTCTGCAATAAACTGCATTACGAAGCTCAAAGGCATATCAACGTTAGTATCGCCGCCACCGTAAATAGTATAACTGCCTGCGGGTACTGTAACTGCACCGAGGTTGTTAACCGTTGCTGTGGGCTTAACGCCTACTATGTAGTTGCCGTTCATATCTGCAAGACCTGCATAAGTGTCTGTGCACCATGCTTCATCGAGTGCTACAGTGAACGTACCGCCTGAAATAGCGATGTCGCCGCCTGTTGATTCGATCTTACCTGCAATCGTACCTGTTGTATTTACTGTTACTACAGGTGTTGTGTAAGGTGCCTTTTCACATGAGTCAAATGCGAATGCCTTGTCGCCTTCATCATTTGCTATGATGTTCGTATTTCCTGTTACAAATACGTTACCGCTGTTTACAGAAAGTACGTATGAGTCACCGTCTGTTGTTGACCACTTGTCGAGATTTGTTCCGTCAAGCGTCATATCTTCTACTGTAAGGTCTGCATAGTTCTGAATGATTGTGTAGAACTTATCCTTGCTTTCTTCTGCAACTTTAAGTGTACCATTCTTAAGTACTACCGTGTTTCCTGTGAGAATCTGGAAACCGTTGGATTCTGTACCTGTTGAACCAACACCTTCAGTGAATGTGTATGTGTAACCTGCGAAGTCAATCGTTACGTCATTATTGATTACAACGCCTGCGCCTGCTACGTCCTTAAGAAGAACTACTTCACCGCCTGCTGCTACTGCTTCTGCGAGTGTTTCGTATCCTACGCCGTTTGCCGTTGCAACGTACTCACCAACCTTGACGCCGTATGTACCGTCGCCATTGTCAGCAGGAATGAATCCGTCTGCACACCAAGCCTTTTCAAGTGCTACCGTGTAAGTACCGCCTGAAACTGCAAGTGTTGCTGTTTCGGATACTTCGATTGCACCTGTGATTGTGCCTGTTGTATCTACATTTACCGTGGGTACTGTGTAACCGCCTGCCGTATAGTCGTATACGTCAAACGCTACTGCACCTTCGGGTGCTGTGATGTTTGTTGCGCCTGTGATATTTGTTTCACCACAGTTGTTTGAAACAACGTAAAGCATTGCTTCAACTGCTGACATATCGAGCGTTACGTCCTCAAGTGTGAGGTTTGCGTAGTTCTGGATAAGCATCTTGAGTGTCTTTTCGTTGTTTGCTTCGATTGATGCAACGTCTGCTGCGATAGCACCGTTCTTAATTGTTACGTTGTTGTCCTTAAGAATCTGGAAACCAAGTGTCTTAGTTCCTGTTGAACCAACGAGTGCACCGTCGATTGTGTACGTGAATCCGCCAAGGTCGATTGTTACGTCCTTATCGATTACGATACCGTCGCCTGACGCGTCAGTGAGAAGAACTACTTCACCGCCAACTGCTACTGCTTCAGCAAGTGTTTCGTACTTAACGCCGTTTGCTGTTGCAACGGGAGTGAATTCAACTACGCCGAACGTGCCGTCACCGTTGTCTGCAGGAACGAATCCGTCTGCACAGTATGTTTCTTCAACAGCCTGTGTAAACGTACCGCCACTTACAGCGATAGCATGTTCTTTTGTGTTATATGTGTATATACCACCGTTGAACGTACCGCCTGTTACGGTTACCTTTTCTGCACCGCTGCCGTTGTAAGATGAACCGCCACCGAATGCAACGTCACCGTTAAATTCAGCTTCACCTGAGATAGCAACGTCTACGCCACTGTATGAATCGCCGAATGAGTATGAATATACTGCAAGTCCGTTCTCTGCTGAGATTGTACCGCCTGTAATATTGACATCAACATCCTTCACAGCGTCGTTAGAGCCGGGGAGATGAATCCAAATACCGCGTGTACCGCCTGTGATTTCACCGCCTTCGATGTTAAGTGTATCCTTTGCATTTGACCATGCAACTACACGGATTGCACATCTTACTGCTGTTACCTTACCGCCCTTGATAGTAACGGATGCATCGTTTGTATGCCATGCAACGTCGATAGCATAAGCTGCGCCTGCATCTGTCATACATTCGATTGTACCACTCTCAAGAATGAATTCGCCTGAGTTGGTAATTGTATTGTTTGCGTATGAGGGGATTGCTGCCAAGTCGGGATTAAGTGCCGCACTTGTGATCTTACCTGTCTGTGCGTCGGAAGAATCCTTAACTGTAAGTTTACCCTTGTTTGTGATTACAGCTGATGATGCTGCTTCTGTATAACCGCCGGAAATTGTGTAACCGTTAAGGTCAAGAACGATTTCCTGTCCTGCATTGATAGTAAGTCTTTCCGTAAGTTCAATGTCTGTGAGAAGTGTTACGTTTCCGCCAACTGCCAATGCTTCTGCGAGTGTTTCGTACTTAACGCCGTCAACTTCTGCAACGTAAACGATGAGAACGAGATTTGAAAGTGCATCTTCAATTGCATCTGCCATTGCATCTACTTCAGTCTGCTTTGTAATGTCAAGGCCGTCAACTACTGCTGCTACTGCTGCATCTACTGCTGCAAGTGAATCTGCTGTGTAAAGTGCTCTGTCAAGTGCTTCAACCTTGCCCTTAGCTGTTTCTACTGCACTGTAGTCTGCAGCCTTAATTGCAAGTGCGCCTAATGCATCTTCAATTGCATCTGCCATTGCATCTACTTCAGCCTGCTTTGTAATGTCAAGGCCGTCAACTACTGCTGCTACTGCTGCATCTACTGCTGCAAGTGAATCTGCTGTGTAAAGTGCTCTGTCAAGTGCTTCAACCTTGCCCTTAGCTGTTTCTACTGCACTGTAGTCTGCGGGTTTCATTTCGAGACCTGCAATTGCAAGTTCGATTGCCGTTGCATAGCCGTTAACCGTTGCCTGCTGATCTGCGTCAAGGTCGTAGTTAACGTTTTCAAGAGCTTCATCAAGTTTTGCAAGTGAAGTTGCAGTGTAAAGGCTTCTGTCAACCTGACCTGCTGCTTCAACCTGTGCATTAACTGACGTGTAGTTAGCCTTTACCTTAAGAAGACCAACTGCAGTTTCAACTGCTGTCGCGTAATCTGTGTAAACGCTTTCCTGATCCTTTGTGAGACCTTCAGACGGAACTGTGAGTGCTGCGATAGCCTCGTTGTAAGCCTGAACTGAAGCGTTTGTATATGATGTGAAGTCTGTGGGCTTGAGAGCCTCAGCATTCGTTACTATGCTGTAATCAGCATAAACGATCTTAGCTGCAACCGTTACGGTGCATGTTGCTGAGAGGTCGCCTGCCGTTGCAGTAACTGTTGCGTTACCTGCCTTTACGGGTGTTACGAGACCGTCAACAACCGTTACAGCATCGCCTTCAACCGTCCAAACAACTGTCTGGTCAGCATTAGCGGGTTCAACCGTTGCTGTAAGCTGAACTGCATCGTCACCTTCCGTGAATGCAAGTTCTGTAACGTCAAGCGTTACGCTTTCAACTGCGGGAATCTGACGAACGCCGTTGATGTAAACTTCAATATTTGCATCTGTCTTCCAGTCTGTTACAACATCAAGAAGTTCTGCACTTGAATCATCAAGATTTACTACGAGCTTTGAAGCCGAACCGCCGTAATTAGTACCGTCTCTTGTAATAGCACCGATTGTTGAACCTTCTGCAAGGTCGTGGATATTTACGTATGCTACGCCGATAAGATCTGCTGTGCTGGTTGACTTAGCAGCATTACCGCCGCCGTATATCGTAGTAATTGTTACCGCACCGGAAACATCAATATATGCATTTCCTGTAACAGTTACGTCCTGACTTGCATTATTTGCAGCAACACCGCCGCCGTATAATGTTGTAAGTGTTGAATTTTTAACCGTAACGTGTGTATCACCCTCAACTCTTGCTACACCGCTTGCATTTCTTGCCATACCGCCGGCATATGTAGCCACGGTAGTTGTCAGACCGTCAATTACTAAGTTTGTATCACCGTAAATAGTGGTCTGGTGTCCACCACCTGCTGTTATGGCTGCTCTTTCACCTGTTACTGTAAGTTTTGTAGAATATCCTTCTATTTTATCACCGTTTGCATCGAGACCGGGTGTTTCATTTTCACCCTCATAGTAAGAATATGCCATCGGACCTGCAGCAAAATGCTGTGCAGTTGAGTGCTGAACTGATCCGAATAAGTTGTAACCTGTTGCGTCATAGAGTTGAACGCCGTTGAGCACGTAATCAATAGGCTCTTCGTCTTTCACCATGATGCTGGCACCGTTTGATGCATATCTGTAAACGATTACACCTTCTACAACATTCACCTTGATTGTGGGCACTTCAACGCCATCAGCACATTCGTAAATCGGAGGTAATTCGGGTACGAAATAATATGTGCCAACTGCCGTGCTGTCGTACTCAGTTGTGCATACCCATTCAACTTCAAGATCTATCCATTCACCTTCCACCTGTACGGGAATTGTGGGATAGAAGGTCGGTTCTGTAACGTTGACAGTCTTACGGTAACCGCCTTCAAAATCTGTCAGATTGCCTGAATAGAGGAACGTTGTCTCCAAAACAAGACCGTCTGTGTTAACCGCAGTTATGGGTGTAAGTGAACTTGTTACCGTTACGGTGCATGTTGCTGAGGAGTCGCCTGCTGTCGCAGTAACCGTTGCCGTACCTGCCTTTACAGCCGTTACAAGACCGTCAACAACCGTTACGGCATCGCCTTCAACTGTCCATACAACCGTCTGGTCAGCATTAGCGGGTGCAACCGTTGCTGTAAGCTGAACTGCTTCACTGCCTACTGCAAGTTCAAGTTCTGTTGCGTCGAGCGTTACGCTTTCAACCGCAGGAATCTGGCGAACGCCGTTGATGTAAACTTCAATGTTTTCATCTGTCGTCCAGTTTGTTACGTTAGCAATAAGCTCTGCACTCGTATCATCAAGGTTAACAACAAGTTTTGTTGTATTACCTATTGTGATAGTACCTACCGTTGCTGTTTCAGCAAGGTCGTGAATATTAACATATGTAGTACCTGATGTTGCTCCGGTACCGCCGCCCTGAATAGCAGCGACGTGTGAATCACCCGTGACGTCAAGGTATGCATTACCTGTAACTGTAGCACCTGCACCGCCGCCATGCATAGTTCCGCTAACTGTTGAATCGATGATATAGATGTGACCGTTACCTACCATGTTACCGTTGTCGGAACCGCCCGCATATATATTACCTGTAGCAGTTGCATTTATGATGTATGCATACGTGTCTGCGTTATGATGCGTTTTCTTACCTGCTGCATACATTCTCTTGATTGTAGTGTCGTAAATAACTAATTTCGTATCTTCCGTTGAAGGAACGGTAGCACCCGTCTTTGTGGGCTGAACGTCAGTAGTGGTATTCATACCGTTCTGCTTTCCGCCGTAGGCGTCAAGACCTGAACCTATTGAGCCGTTGAGAATCAGATTGCAACCTGTTGCATCATAGATCTGGTTGGGGCTGGATGAAGAACCTGTACCTCTTACAACGTATTCAACGATTGATTCGTCACCTGTAAGGAAGCCCTGGTATGAAGATCTTGAAGTCCAACCTGCGTCAACTATCGTAACTGTAACAGTCGGAGCAGGGCATTCCCATACGTAGTCTACTGCTTCGGGTTTAAACGTATAAGTAGCACCGATAGCTCTGCCGTCATATTCCGTAGTTGATACCCAAGTTACAGGAAGATCTGTTTCTGTACCGTCTACCGTTACTTTAAGTGTGGGGTAGAACGTGGGGTTTTCAACGTATGACTCTCTCTTGGACCAATATTCTGTTATATTTTCGCCCTCATAGTTATAGGGGAACTTTGTTTCCCATACAAGACCGTCTGTTTCAACAGCCGTTATTACGTAAGGCGCTTCAACGTCTACAACGCAAGTAGCCGTCTGCTCACCTGCAGTTGCAGTGATTGTTGCCTGACCTTCAGCAACAGCCTTAACCGTGATTTCGTCACCTTCAACGTCGCTGAGGACAACTGACGTGCCTTCAACTGTCCATGTAACAGTCTTATCAGTTGCTTCGTCGGGAGCAACCGTTGCTGTAAGTGTGAATTCTTCGTTCACTTTAACTCCGGCAACTGCATCCGTGTTAAGCGTTACACCTGTAACTGCAACAGTACCGTCAGTTACTGTGATTGTGTATTCCTTCGTCTTTACGTAGCCGTCGAAGAAGTATCCTTCGGGTGCTGTAAGTGTGAATACATTATCACCTGCCGTCGTATCGTCACCCGACCATACGAAGCCTGCAAGTTCACCGAAAGTTGTGGGAAGTGTGCTTGCAGAGCCCCTAACGATAGCATCGGGAATATCTGTAAGTGTTTCTACTGCGATTGTATCAACATAGAGTTCATTATTGACATAAATCTCATCAACGTCAGCAAGTGTGATACTGCCGTCTGTAAGAAGTGACTTACTTGTATCATCGAGCTTTACAACGAGCTTTGCTGCGTTACCCTTTGAAATCGTACCGATATCTGCAGGGTCAGCAATGTTGTGAATGTTTACCGTTGTAGTGCCTGAAACGCTTGTAGTAGTGTAGTTAGTACCACCTGCGTTGATTGTTGTGACTGTCGAATCGCCCGAAATATCAATGTTAGCATTGGCAACTACAGCCTTTGATGCTGTGCTTGAACCACGGCTTCCTGCATTGACAGTAGTAACCGTAGAGTCAACAATCGTGATGTTTGCCGTTCCGTTAACGGGTGCTACACTTGTTTTGTATGCGTAGCTACCACCGTATACCTTGGATACAGTTGAATCGATAACAGTTATGTTGGTGTTACCCGTAACCGTTGTGTCAATGCTTGAGTTGTAAGCCCAGCCGCCGCCGTATATAGCAGCATCACCTGCGGTAAGAGTTGAACCGATAACAGTTACATTTGTGTTACCGTCAACCTTTGCATGCTTGCCCGATTTGTTTGAGAAACCGCCGCCGAATACCTGACCGGTGCTCGAACCTGAAAGTGTTGCGTTTTCAACAACTACGTTCGTGTCACCCTTAAGGTTGACACCGTAGCCGCCGCCTGCAACTGAACCAACGATGTTGCCTGATGCATAGATATTCGTGTCATACTCGGGTGCTGTAAAAGCATCCGTTCTCGTCGCACCGACTGAAACTGATGAGAGTGCTGCACCAAAAACAAGTCTTGTCGCGTCTCCGAGTGTGAACATCTGGTTGCAGCCCGTTGCATCGTATACACCGTAGTCTTTGTAGACAACGTTGATGGGTGCTGTGTGGTTTGTGATGATACCACCTCTGATACCGTCTAAACCAAGTGCACCTTCAACCACTTCAACAGTGATTGTGGGCACGGGACATTCCCATGTGTAACCTTCAGCAACAGCCGTAAAGGTGTATGTACCTGCTACGGTTGACTGATAGTTTTCAGATACCCAAGTAACGGGAAGGTCTGTTTCCACACCGTCCACCGTTGCGGGAATTGTTGTGTAGAACGTGGGAGCAGTTACGTTAACAAGGGCTGCAGCATTGCTTGCCCATACGTTACCTGACTCGTCCGTTCCTGAATACAAGAACTTTGTCGTCATAACAAGTTCTGATGTGTCAACTGCCGAGATTATGTTATCAGCAGCGAACACGCTTACCGGAAATACTGATACAACCATAAGGATTGCAAGAAGTATCGCCAGAAGCTTTGATGACTTTCTCATAGTTTTTTCCTCCTTAAAAATGTTAGGGTCATACAATTTAACTATATCACTGTGTTCACAATTTTGCAACATCTTTTTGTCATTTTTCACAAAACAACATAATATCTGTTTCAATTTTTTTACAGATTCATCACAATACGGCTATTTTTTACAATCCTCGTCAATATGCTTATCAAAACAGAAAAAGAGAGGTCCGAAGACCTCTCTTTTTAATTTAGAAGTTAACTGTAATGTGTCTTACGATTACATCACTATTGTATGCTGATGCATCGAACGTTACGTCAAATTCTACAGGTGTCTCTGATTTGTATACAATCCAGCTTCTTGCGCCCGTCTTCTTAACGAATTCGTTATTTACGTTTGCGCTCAGTGTTTCTGAATAGTACTTA
>JAFWXR010000036.1 GCA_017517965.1 Clostridia bacterium | reverse complement strand
TGGTAATTTGATCACCCGCTTGCTTCAGTGGCGTTGCATTAACAGCACCAACAGCCCACCCCTTGAACTGCTTGCCTTCGGGAGCTTCGTAAGTGCAATCCTCAAGCGTGAACATACCACCTGCTTCTACGACATCGCCGACCATAGTTCCGTTACCGCCGTTGTCACTGTATGTCACGTTATATTCGGTTACAGCAATATCTTCCCAAACCGCATAAATCACTGTTGGTTCCTTAATTTGAATATACGAAGTAGGAGTTCTTAGTGGTGTTGCATCAGCACTACCAACTGCCCAACCAGCAAATTGTTGGCCTGCAGGGGCTGTGAATGTGCAAGCAGGAAGTGTTAGTTTACCATTATATCTCACATCTTCACTGTTCATTATTCCAGTGCCACCATTTGAATTATATGTAACATTAAATAGTCTAGATAAATCATATTCTCTTCTATACAAATCTTCGCCTAAATCACCATATTTTCCGGTTTTAACACTATTGATTACAGCATCATATCCTTCAATTGGTGCAGTATCAACAGCATTTTTTAAATATGTTGAATTTGTGAGAGATGTCACTGTGTTAAGTGGTGAAGAAAGAGATATATACAAACATTTTGTGAAATTAACCTGATATGCAACATATAAAACATATGTAAATGAATTGTTAGTATTCCTATTAGCATTTATATTTAAATATCCATCAGTATTTAAAGTAAGATATCTTACATTAACGCCACAAGTATATGTATTATAATTGGGATAAACACTCAAAGATGCAGAATCTAAAATTTCCAATTCGTCAGCAGATAACCTCGAACTTGATTCAGGATATAATCCCACATCGGTTCCTTCAGCACTGCAATCAACTTCGCCACAAATTGTCAACTTGCCAGTCATTACTAGTTTATTACTCCAATCTAGCCAAACATTGTGACAATCTTCACCATTTGTTATTGTCAGGTCTCCATGAGGGAAATCCAAAACAGACAACTCTATACCCCTATAAGTTTTTATTGTAAGTTTTTTGTCAGTTGTATTGGTTGCAATAATAGATATATATCCCCTGAAATTTTTATATGTATTTTCTGTATCAAAAATTTTAAGAACACCAGTTGTTTCATCGTATTCCATATCTGCATTTGCACTTACATTATTTGTGTAATGATTTTTATCAATTGGGTCAAGATGCAAATATTTGCCACCTGCAAATGTTGTGGAATGTTTCCCACCTATAATAGTTTCTATTTTTAGTTCTGAGCCGGCAAGATAATTATCTGTTGCATAAACCTTCAAGACAAGACTGTTTTGCAAGCCAAATCCAAGCCCAAGAGCAAGAAGCATTGCAAGAACGAGCAGAATTGACAAGAGCTTAGACTTAAATTTTGTTTTCATTGTCTTTTTCTCCTTTAACGGTTCCCCTTGCCATAAAGGCAAGCTTTTCATGTTTTAGGCTTTCCTTCTCTTTTTTAAAGCAAGGAATACGCCTACGCATGCAAGCGATACTGCGCCAATCGCTCCGCCTACCACCGAGCCGCAACCACCGCAGCCTTTTTCCTTCTTGTTATCCTTCGGAACGTCGGGCGTTTCAGGGTTTTCAGGATTTTCAGGTTCCGTACTCGTCATTTGATATTCGCAAGCATCACACTTGCCGTCCTCATTTTGATCCGCATGCGCCTCTTTTTGAAGCTCTTTTTCATCACAAAGACTACATTCAACCCAATGATTCTCTTCATCAAATTTCCATTCGGTCTTTGGAACGTGGTTTCCAAATTCACCGTGTTCTTGGTGACAGATATCACATACCGCTTTGTGCAGACAGTCCAAAGCCTCGCCTTTGTGGGGCTCATACGACATTTTTTCTTCGCCGGGGGCAGGACAACCTGCGATAACACAAAGCTGCCAATGATTTTCTTCGTCATAGCCCCATACTTCGTCATCGTATATATGCTTATGAATAGCGGTGATTTCGCCCATGTAATATACCTTGCCCGAATTAGGAACGGAGCCCGCATTTTCTGCTTTTTTGCCGTAAACGTAGGCACTCGTCATATCACCAACAAAATCAAGCAAAAAGCCATCCTTAGCTTGAAATTGGATATAATACTCATAGACAGTCCCTTCTACGTATGTATCACTCTCATTCATTGTGTTGCCTGTGTCCTGAGGCCACCACAAAGCACCAATCAAGTTTACACCATCCGCATAAATGTCTTTGTTTATTATTTGTGCGCCATCTTTGGGGTATTGCATTTGAACGTTGAGAACCGTGATAACGTTGGTGATCACATGTTGTTCGCCAATACCGTATTTGTCGTCAACGAGAGTAACCTTACAGTTGATATAGCTGTCTCTATCGGTGGTTTTTACGGTGTAGGATTCTTTGGTCGCGCCCTTGATAGCCTCCCCATTCTTATACCACTGATAGAATACCGTTTGATAGGTGGGATTTGCTTTATCATAGGCATTCTTAAAGGTACCGCTTTCGTTGCACATTTTTTCAACGTCTACCGTCAGCGTAACGCCGATGCCAATCTCGCCATTTGCTTTGTAATATACAGGGAAGTCCGCTTCGGGAACGGTAAATTTATAGAAGAATCGATATACGCCGTCAACCGTATCATCCATCAAAATATCATTTACGTAAACTTTTGCGTTGTAAGGAATGTTCGCTTCCCCCATCTGCACGAGAGTGCCAATAATAATGTACGTCTTTCCGGGTATCAAAATCGTTTTTTGAATATCAAGCTCGGGCTGACCGTGACCTTCACAAATAAACAGACTTTCGGGATTGATGGATACGCCGGGTGTTGCAGAGGAAATCTGAGGCGCTTTTCCACCAACAACGAAGTCGCTTGCGTTGAGATATATTTGATACAAGTGATTATAACAGGTATGGCTATCTCCCCAAGCAGTCTTGTCGCCTACCTTTACGGTTACGTAGAAACGGCTCCCCTTATCATCTGCCGTGAAATTGTAAATGGAACTTGTCGCTCCCTCAATAGCGTTTCCGTCTTTGTACCATTGGTAGGTAACAGCGTCTGCTTCAAACGCCGTATTGAATTCTGCGCTCTGAGAGCACATAAGCGCAGTGTCAAGCTCAAGCAAGCCGCCTATGCCAAGCTGCGCAGTTTGGGTGTTATAAACAACAGGGAACGGATTTCCGGGAAGAGCGTCAAACTTATAATCTATAATAGCATAACCGACGTCTGAATTGACGGTGGCTTGCTTTCCATTGACAGTCGCCGTTACAGCATCCCCGAATTTATGTTCATCGGGGGGATAAACGAGTATTTTCAATTCGTAAGATTTACCCGGTTTGAAAATTTCGTTTTCTTCCATTTTAATTAAATTTTCGTACCATTCGATTCTTTCAAGCTTCACGCCACCGTCCAAGCTGATCTCGGTGTCGTACGCCTTTTCACCCACGATAATATCCCCTACGGTAACGGACACGGATTTTATACTTTCCTTACCGTAGTAAGCCGCAATTTATACGGGCGCGGCGGGCATAGTAAAGGTGGTTGAGGTACTATAATAGTCTGCAAGCTCAACCCCGTTCGTATCCCAACGAACGAACTCCATACCACTTTCGGCAGGATCTGCGACTATGGTAACCGTCTGACCGTAGCACACCTCGCTCACGGTATTGCCACCTATCGTTGCGGTTCCGTTCTGAACATCTATGGGATATTTCTTTTCATAGGAAATCACGCTTACAGCATTTGCAAACAAAGGGTTCTCAATCTTATAAAGAGCACGCGAATATCCGTTTTTATACCAATAATAGTCCTTGCCGGCTTCTATTGCCGAAAATTGGTTGCCTGCATCCGAAAAATAGATATCCTCTGCCTGCTTTATTCCGTTGATCACAAGCTCGTGGGTTGCGGTGGAAAAAGCACCGATCTGCGACTCGCGTACCTGTATGCCTGTATTGAAGTAAGCGTTGTTGATGGTCAACTCTCCGCTACTCTCGGAATAAAGTGCGCCATAGCCGTCCACGAACACGGTCGCTGTACTGTCACCAACCTTAGTACCAATCCAAACGCCCCCGTCAAGAGTAAGAGAAGCCTTGCTTTCAAGATATATAGCAAAGCCGTTTGTTACGGTATAATCACCGCCGTCAAGCGTAACCTTTGCATTATCGGTTGCGTAAACTGTCGTACCAGTGTACGTGTTATACATATCTACGCCCGTTGCCGTAAGAGTAGAATTATCTTTAACAGCAACGACACCTTTGGCTTGTCTCTCGTGGTTTGTATGCCAGTTTGTAAAGATAAGTGAACCGTTTTTAACTACAAGATTCGAGCTGTTTGACACGTCAATCATAGAGAACGGACTACCAAAGAACTCATTATCGTAGTTATATACATCCAAACCATAGCCGTTCAGGTCGAGGATATAATCCTCACCGCCGTCAAAGACGAGGCGATGCTTTGTGGGAAGCTCGTCATCGGGAACGGTATCCTTTATATCGTTCACAAGCTTAATGTGCGTCTTGTCGGAATTCACCGCATTGAGCAGTTCGCTCCACGTGCTAACCTCGGTTTGCACGTCTTCTGCGGATACCTTTCTGCTTTGTATCGCCGTTATACTAAATATACCTATTAACATAGCGAATGCGACACAAACAGCAATGACTAAATTTCTTCTTTTTGTTTTCATTTTCTTTTTCTCCTTTAACGGTTCCCCTTGTCCCGAAAGACAAGGGGATATTGTTTAACGCCTATTATTTTTTCTTGAATACTGCAATAAGGTCTGCAAAGCTCTTTTTCTTGATCACAAACCAAAGAAGCGAGAAACCGCCCAAGCCGACTACTGCTACCGAGCCGATGACGATGCCTGCGATAGCACCGCCCGAAAGCCCGCCCTTTTCTTCTACAGGATTGATTTCAGGTTGGTCAGGATTGCCAGGCTCGTCAGGCTCGTCAGGATTGCCAGGCTCGTCAGGATTGACGGGATCGACAGGAACGGATTCCGCGTCTTTCCAAAGAGCGAAGAGCGTCACGTTGTTGTTGACTTGGATCGTTGCTGCTTCGATCTTGGAGCCGTTTGCCGTGAATGCCCAACCCGCAAATTCTTTGCCATCGAGTGCGGTAAAGGGATTTTCAGGGAGCGTGAAGTAGGTACCATGTTCGACCTGTTCCGCCTCCTTGGAGCCCGTGCCGCCGTTTGCGTTGAACGAGACGGCGTGCATAGTCGGGAGGTCTTCCCAAACCGCGGTGACGGTTGTGTTGCCGTTAATGACGATAGACGCGCCAACGCTTGCGGGA
>JAFWXR010000035.1 GCA_017517965.1 Clostridia bacterium | reverse complement strand
GAAGCAATCCGCTAAAATTTCCCATCCTAAATCAAGTGCATCTTCAAGCGGAAGATTAACGGACAGCGACATTAACTTATCTTCAAAAAGTTCACCGTATTTCAGCAATTTTTCATCCCAACGGCTCATAGAAAAGCCCATATTTTTCTTTTCAAGCGTTTCCTTATAGGAAGAATACAAACGTATCATTGCATCCATAAGTGCTCTATGGTCTTTTCTTGTTTTGCCGTTTACGTTTTGCTTGAGTCGGGAAAGAGATCCGAAAGGCTCTATACGACCGCCTTTAAGGTAGTACTGACCTTCGGTAATATATCCCGTATTGTCAGGAACAGGATGAGTAACGTCATCACCGGGCATTGTGGTAACAGCCAAAACGGTAACCGATCCCGAATCAGCAAAGTCAACCGCCTTTTCGTAGCGGGCAGCAAGCTGTGAATACAGATCACCGGGATATCCACGGTTTGACGGCACTTGCTCCTGCGTAATAGCAATCTCCTTCATAGCATCGGCAAAGTTGGTCATATCGGTCAGAAGCACCAATACGTCTTTATTCTGAAGCGCAAATTGCTCTGCTACCGCCAATACCATATCGGGGATCATCATACACTCAACGATAGGATCGGATGCAGTATGAATAAACATAACGGTTTTGCTGAGTGCTCCGCCCTTGGAAAGTGCATCCTTAAAATACAGGAAATCATCATATTTAAGCCCCATACCGCCAAGTACGATCACGTCGGCTTCTGCCTGCATCGCAATACGGGCAAGAAGCTGATTGTACGGCTCTCCCGAAATTGAGATAATGGGCAACTTTTGAGAAACCACCAAAGTGTTGAACATATCGATCATGGGAATGTTGGTTCTCATCATTCGGTTGGCGAGAATACGCTTCGTGGGATTAACAGAGGGGCCACCGATAGACGTCATATTTTCCGCAAGTGCGGGACCCTTATCTCTCGGCTCTCCTGAGCCGTTGAATATACGCCCCAACAGATCTTCACTGAAAGATACTCGCATTTCGTGACCAAGAAAACGCACCTCATCTCCTGTAGAAACGCCCTGACCGCCGGCAAATACCTGCAGAGAAACAATATCTCCCTCGATCTTATTAACCTGAGCTAACGACTTGCCGAAGCGTGTATGGATCTGTGCCAATTCCTTGTACTGAACACCGGTTGCTCGGACGGTGATAACGTTACCGATAATAGATTCTATTCGATTATATACTATGTTCACCTTTATTCACCGTCCTTTAACAGTTTTTCAGCAGGAGCGGATAATTTACCGTCACATTGACGATACAATGTGTCAATCTCGGATTCTGCCTTTTTAAAAGCTTCGCTTTCAAATTCGGTATAATTCCAGTCAATAAATTTCTGGCGCATACGGTTAAAGAAGCTACGTGCATCATCTTTGCTTGGGACAGCGTAACTGCTGCCCAGGATATATACTAATTTATCGGTAATATAACGCTGACGCTGTCTGCCGCAGTTTGCCTCAATCAAATCGAAGGAATTCTGCTGCAGATAAACGGCATCAAGCATTTCAGACTTTAAGTAGGTAATGTAATCCAAAAGAGTCGTACCTTCTTCACCGATAACCTTCATCATCGAACCAATTTCATAGCCATGATGAAGAATACTTTTACAGAATTCCAATTTTTCGCTGTCAATAACGCTGGTATATTTTGACCAAGAGATAAGCGGATCAATTGCAGGATACTTTCTTGCGTCCGAACGCTCACGGGAAAGACCGTGGAAAGCACCTACAACCTTTAAGGTCGCCTGTGTTACAGGTTCCTCAAAGTTGCCGCCCGCGGGGGATACGGTGCCGCCGATAGTAACAGAACCGAAGCTTCCGTCAGGTAAGCGGACATAACCCGCCCTTTCATAGAATGCAGCAATATAAGATTCAAGGTATGCCGGAAATGCTTCTTCACCGGGAATTTCCTCAAGTCTTCCCGACATCTCACGCATTGCCTGAGCCCAACGAGAGGTGGAATCTGCCAACATAAGAACGTGAAGTCCCATCTGGCGATAGTATTCGGCAAGTGTTACCGCAGTATAAACCGAAGCTTCACGGGATGCAACGGGCATTGAGGAGGTGTTACATATAATAATGGTACGCTCCATAAGTGAACGCCCTGTTTT
>JAFWXR010000034.1 GCA_017517965.1 Clostridia bacterium | reverse complement strand
GTAAAAAGAATTACTTTGGGTTTTGGTTTTCTCCATTTTTGCGCTATTCTCCTTTGTGAACACCGGTCACGGAGAACTCAACCCACTCCGCAATATTTACGGCGTGGTCTCCGATACGTTCAAAATATTTTGCTATCATAAGAAGATCCACCGCATACTCGCCATCGGCAGTATTTTCAGAAATCATCTTAATAAGTGTCTGTTTTACACGGTCAAAGGCATCATCTACAACATCGTCATAATCGGATACCGACTTGGCAAGCTCAAGATCCTGCTTGACATAGGCATCGATGCTGTCGGTTACCATTTTAATAGTGGCTTCTGCCATAAGACGAATATCGTGGCATTCCTCTCCGGTTCTGCCGTCAAGGAAAGTAATGATCTCGGCAATATCTTCTGCCTGATCTCCGATTCTTTCCATATCGGTAATCATTTTAAGGGCGGCGGAAATCACACGAAGATCTTTTGCTACAGGCTGTTGTTGAAGCAATAATTTAAGACAAATGGATTCTATCTCACGCTCCATTTGGTCGATTTTATGCCCTTGTTCTTTTGCCTTTCGTGCGCCTGCGGCGTTGCCTTCCAAAAGTGCCTTTGCGGATAGGGCGATAATACTTTCACATTCAGCGCCCATTTCAATCATCTTTTTATTCAGCAGGCTGAGCTGCTCATCAAATCTGCTTCTCATAATATTAACCAAACCTTCCTGTAATGTAATCCTCAGTGCGCTTATCCTTCGGCTGCGAGAATAATTTCTCGGTTTCACCGAATTCCACTAACTCTCCAAGAAGGAAGAATGCCGTATTATCCGAAATACGAACTGCCTGCTGCATATTATGAGTCACTATAATTATAGTATATTTTTCCTTTAATTGCAATGCAAGTTCCTCAATTCGAGAAGTGGAGATAGGATCAAGCGCCGAAGTCGGCTCATCCATCAGCAAAACTTTAGGCTCTACGGCAAGAGCACGGGCAATGCAAAGACGCTGTTGCTGACCGCCCGAAAGACCGAGAGCATTCTTTTTGAGTCTGTCCTTAACCTCGTCCCAAATAGCCGCATCACGAAGCGCCTGCTCTACGATTTCATCAAGTTTTACCTTGCTTGTGATGCCGTGAGTACGGGGGCCGTATGCGATATTATCGTAAATGCTCATCGGGAAAGGATTGGGCTTCTGAAACACCATACCGACGTCACGGCGCAGCTCGTTCACGTCAACATCTTTATCGAATATGTTGCGACCGTTGTAGCAAACTTCACCCGTAATTTTTACAATCGGTATAAGGTCATTCATACGGTTAAGGGTTTTAAGAAATGTGGACTTACCGCATCCCGAAGGGCCGATCAGCGCCGTGATGCTCTTTTCGGGAATGGCAATGTTTATATCTTTTAAGGCTTTATTGTCGCCGTACCAAAGGCACAGGTCTTTAGCCGTCATTATTTCACTCATACGTTTCTCCTTTTTGCGAAGTATTTGCCCACCAATGTGGCAGATAGATTTATCAGTAATGTTAGTATCATCAAAATTGCGGCAATAGCAAAGGCAACGCCGAATTCGCCTTCCTCTTTAGCATAAACATAAAGAGCAACGGTCAATGTTGCACCGGGAGAAGTAAGTCCCGTGAAAATGCCGTTGAGAGCGTGGGCAAAGCCTGCAGTAAAGAGCAGAGCCGCCGACTCACCAAGGATACGACCGACAGAGAGGATACAACCTGTGATAACGCCGTCCACACATCCGGGTAATACTACGGTGCGGATGACACGCCATTTGCCTGCGCCCAATCCGAAAGCACCTTCACGGTAGCTCTGCGGAACGGTTTTTAAGCTCTCCTGAGTAGTTCTCATTACAGTAGGCAGGTTCATAATAACAAGTGTTAAAGCACCTGCGAGCAGGCTTGTTCCGAAGTTGTTGGAAAACAGCAGCATACCGACAAGACCGTATATGATAGACGGAATACCCGAAAGTGTTTCGGCGGCGTATTCGATCATAGCTACCAACTTTTTGTTTTTAGCGTATTCTGTAAGGTAAATTGCTGCACCGACACCTAGAGGAAGAACAATAACGAGCGTGGCAAGCACGATGTAAACTGTGTTCAAAATGTCAGGCAAAATACCGATTCGCTCAGTTAAGTAGCTCGGCTTGGTGGAGAGCAATTCCCACGTGATGTTCGGTATACCGTTTATAAGCACATACCCCATAAGGAACAACACAAGCGCTGCTGTAAGTGCTGTACAAACAATCATTGCGCCACGCATAAAACCGATATATATTTTTCTTTTTTTATTCATCTTATTTCTCCTTATCACGCTTCAAGAAGAAATTGAGCGTAGCGTTAATCAGCATAATAAACAGGAACAGTACAAGTGCAATGGAGAACAGAGCGTTTCTCTGCAAGCTGCCGGGGCTTGAATAGGCCATTTCACTTGCAACGGCTGTGGTAAGGAAACGGACACTCTCAAAGAGAGAGGGCATATTTGCTACGTTACCTGCAACCATCATAACCGCCATTGCTTCACCGATGGCACGACCGACACCGAGTACCACAGCGGCGGCAATACCGCTTTTTGCGGCAGGGACAGACACCTTGAAAAAGGTTTCTGTCGGTGTTGCACCGAGAGCCAAAGATGCGTCCTCATATTCCTTTGGAACGGCATCAAGAGCCGTGATAGAAACTTTTATAATGTTTGGCAGTATCATAATGGCAAGTACGATAATTGCCGCAAGTAAACTTGCTCCGTCCGGCACATTGAAAATCTCTCGAATCGCCGGCACGAGTACAAGCATACCAACAAGACCATACACAACCGAAGGAATACCTGCGAGCAGGTTAACAGCGGCTTCAATAACGGCTCTGACCTTCTTATTTGCTACCTTTGAAAGATACACGGCGGTAAAGAAGCCGATCGGCACACCAATCAGTATTGCACCTGCCGTCCCGTACACGCTTGTCAGTATAAAAGGCAGTATCCCGTATTTCGGCTCGGCGGCGGTGGATGCCCACTCTTTGCCGAAAAGGAAATTAAAAAGTCCGATTTCCTTTATGGCGGGAATACCCGATATAATCAGATATACCGTGATGAGCAGAACACAGCCGACGGTTATTAAACCGAGTATGAGGAATATGCCGTGTACGATATTCTCAAATAATCTGTTTTTCTTCATAGTCTAACCTCAATGGGAACAAGCGGCGGCACTTGCGCACCGTCGCTTAGACTCCTTAGTTTGCAGGAACGACACCTGCGCCGCTGATGATCTCATTTGCTGCTTCAGAAGTAATGTAGTCAAAGAACTTCTGAGCACTTTCGGAGAGTTTAGCATCCTTTTTGGTTACGAGAACGAAGGGGCGCTGTACCACATAACTGCCGTCCTTGATAGTTGCTTCACTCGGTGCAATGCCGTTAACAGTCAGTGCTTTTACGGTATCCTTTACAGAAGCGAGAGAAGCATAACCGATTGCCGCAGGGTTGCTTGCAACAGTGGTGATAACGTCGCCGGTAGAGGTAAGTTCCTGGCGGTATTTGCATTTATCCTCGGTGTCGGTGATGGACTCAAAGCCATCTCTTGTACCGCTGCCTGCTTCACGACCGATGAGTACGATCTCGGCATCGTTGCCGCCAACTTCTTTCCAATTCTTGATTTCACCGGTGTAGATCTTTGCGATGGTTTCAACGTCGAGATCAGAAACGGGATTGTTAGGATTTACAATGATTGCGATGCCGTCGTAAGCAAGGATTGTTCCTTCAAGACCGTTTGCTTTTTCCTCGTCTTTGAGGTTGCGGCTTGCAAGACCAATGTCACATCTGCCTTCCTGTACTGCCTGAATGCCTGCGCCGGAACCGGTAGCATTGTAGGTTACGGTAATGCCGGTGTCTGCTTCAAAGGCTTCACCCAGAGCACCGATAACTTTGTTCATTGATGTGGATCCGTCTGTTGCTACTGCTTCTTTGTTACCGCCACAACCGGTAAGCGCACATACGAGTAACATCGCTACTGTGAGTAAACTAATAAATTTTTTCATTTTCTATGTCTCCTTTGACATTTATTTTTTGCACTTTTCTCTTGAGTACGCCTATATTGTAAGTTTTGACAGTAAAATCCGTAAGCAGACCGGTGTAAAATCGAAGTAAAATAGTTTTGCAAAAAGAAAGGCGGCAGAGAGAATAAACCTCCCTGCCGCCGTGCTTCGGTTAATTGTAGATAATATCGTTGTTTACGATTTCCGTGGCTCTGCTGCGGATGTTATTCATCCGAGCAACCCACTCCATTTGATTGTCTGCTTTGAGTTTTTCGGTTACGCCCTCACGCTCCGCCATCTGTTTTACGAGCAGAAAAAACATATCCTCAGCCTGCTTGTTTACATCGGCAAGGTGTCTGCTCAGTTCGCATTTTGTGAGCAAGGTTGTATAGAATCCTTTGCGGTGCGCCTTGATATACCGCAAGTGCCGCTGTCCCCAAATGCCGATTTCAGCTTGTTCTTCGGCGGGTAATGCAAGGTCGGGCAGATAATAATCTCCGCCTTACATTACTTAAGGATATTGTATTTCATAAATCTGAGCCTGCCTGCGAGGGCAGGCTCATTCTAATTTGTGTTAATCTATTCTGCCGACAAAACGGTAATAGATTTCAATATCTCTCGTTGGTTTTCCGTCGGTACCAATTCTTTTTTCGTGAACTACTATTTTTTCAATCAGTTCGTTGAGAAGCGGTGCGGTAAGCTCATTGATTTCTGAATATTTGCTGATTAAGTCAATCCACTTACGCACATTTTCCTCTGTGGTCTTTGTAGCCGTCAGCTTTTCTTCGTATTGCGATATTTGTTCTGTAAGCTGTATCTGCTCATTGCGGTACTTTGTTCTGAGCATTTCATAATTTTCTTCATCAAGCCTGCCGCAAGCGAAATCCTCGTATGTCTTTACAAAAAGGCGGTCAACATCCTTCTTGCGTTTAGTGACTCTTTGGATTTCTTTTTCATAATGCTTACGTTCCATTTCTCGCTGTCTTTCACCCGATTGCAAAAGTCTGTCAAGAATTTTATCCTGATTCTGATGAACCTCAAACAACCAATACTGTAATCGGAGCAACACCACACCGTAAAGCAATTTGAAGGGTGTGAAGTGTAGGGAGCAAGCCACTTTTCCTCGCTGACCATATTTTGTGCATCTCAGATATTTTGCTTGCTTTTTACAGTTAGCAGAGCTTAAGGACCAACCACACTCACCACAGTAAACCAATCCCGAAAAAACATTGTTTTCGTCTCTTTTTGCCTGTCGCTTACGGGAGTTCATATGGACATGTGCCAAATCCCATAACTCTTTTGAAATAATAGGCTCGTGTGTGTTCTCTACCCTTAACCATTCATCCTCAGATGTCTTACGGTTTTTCTTGCTTTTGAATGAAACCTTTTGACATTTGTAGTGGACAGTGTTTCCGATATAGATTTCGTTATCAAGAATACCTCTGACACTCACAAATGACCATTGCCAACGGATTTCTTCAGGTTGATTCTCAAACTTTGAAGCCCGTTCGCCATACCTGTTGTAGCGATACCAAGTAGGGGTATGGACTTTTTCTGCTGTGAGTAATCTGGCTATTCCGCCTGCTCCTTTACCGTGAGCCGCAAGCTCAAATATCTTTTTGGGTATCCAAGCAGTTTCTTCATCAATTATCAGTTTATTCTTTTGATTTGGGTCAATAATATAACCGATAGGTGCGGCAGGTGCGATATATTCTCCGTTGTTGAATTTTACTCGCATAGCAGATTTAACTTTTTTGCTCGTATCTCTTGCCACCATTTCATTGAGAATGTTACGGAAGGGTGCAATATCGCTTTCGCCCTTATCCGAGTCCACATCATCACTGATGGCAATATAGCGGACATTTTTTGACGGGAAATATATTTCCGTGTACTGTCCTGTAAGAATATAGTTTCTGCCGAGTCGGGAAAGGTCTTTTGTAATAACACAGTTTATCTTACCGTCCTCAATATCATCAATCATTCTTTGAAAATCAGGGCGGTCAAAATTCGTTCCCGACCAACCGTCGTCAATATATTCACCGACAATGTGAAAGCCTTGTTCCGTTGCGTAATCACGGAGCATTTTTCTTTGAGTGCTTATGCTTGAGCTTTCACCGTAAAGCTCATCATCACGGGAAAGTCTGCAATACAAAGCTGCGTTATAGATGCGTTGTTTCAAAATTTACCTCCTTTTCCGAAAACAACCACACTATAATTACGCTGTTTACATTTTCATTATAGCATAGCGTTTTCATTTTTTCTACATCAATTAAGAATTTTCTAATTACAATTAGCATCATATCTGATTGTACTTTCCACCAAATCCACAACTGAATTTTTGGTATTAGCAAAAATTTCGGTAAGACACACACGGTTTTCACCGTCCATATAATAGAGCTTACCGTCCTTTTCAATGGTGTAACCCAATGTGATACTTGTATCCTTTGGCGGACATTTTGAGATAATAATGCTATTAAATACTTTATTATTCATTTATCTATTCCTTTCATTTCTGTTTTTAATAATTGGCTCTTTGTTTTCTTCTCGGTCGATTTTGAAGATTTCTGCAAAGAAGCTCTTTACCTTTTCGGGCATAAGCTTCAAGGCTTTAAGATAGGGAGCACATATTTGTTCAAGTTCGTACAGTCTTTCGCTCAACCTATTTATTCGGCTCTGTAAATTCCAATTTACTTCTCGTAGCCTTTTGTTTTCCCGTTCAAGGTCAAAAATCTTGCTCCTTGCTGCAACAGATTGTTTCGCCATTGTACTCAGGTCATTGAAATCTTCACTTGAAATTGTTACTTTACCCGTGAGGGTTTTCTTACCCATATGCTCAATTTCCATAAAGGTTTTGTGTACAGTATGAATATTGTCATAACGGATTTCTTCCTTTTCAACCTGACTTTTGATTTCCTCAAGGCGTTTCTTATCCTGCTGAATCTCATATTGCAGGCAAGACAAGTGTTCTGCCGTACTGCCTTTTTCACCACGGATGAAATCATTGAAACCGGCTCTTTGCATATGATTGAAGAAATCGTCCTGCAAAATACTGTATGACGGAATCAGCACAGGCTTGCCTTTTTCGTTGAATATGACATTGCCGTTTTCATCCACAGCCTGCGGCGATTTCCATTTCT
>JAFWXR010000033.1 GCA_017517965.1 Clostridia bacterium | reverse complement strand
TGGTACTTCAATATCGAATTTCCTACCGAGGACTAACGGAGGTGCTGACTCTGCCCGGACAGGTAATGGTAAACTCCGACGAGGTTTACCGCAAAACCGTGGGTGGCAAGCTCCCATTCGTTGAAATCCTTGAACAAATCAAACTAACATTAAGCACAGGCAATGCCGATGCGGCAGTTCCCGTGTAAACAGAAAAGGAGAAAAAGACAATGAAAACAAAAATTAAGTCAAAGCTCTTGTCAATTCTGCTCGTACTCGTAATGGTACTTGCACTTGTTCCCGTGAGTGCCTTGACCGCATTTGCGGCAGGTAACGTAAGAGTAGATTTTTGCTTGACAAACGGAGCGTTAGAAAATAACGTGTTCTTTGAGAATGATTCAAGCAAATACTTTATGTCACAACAAACAAAAGCCGACGGCACGCTTACTTCGCTTGAAGAACTTTACCGTACCGACAATCTTGATTTAGAGTTTGACGGTTGGTACACCGATAAAGGCGAGAAAGTTACGCTGGAAACGGTATTTACTGAATATACAATTCTTTATGACCGTTGGAAAGAAACCACGCTTACCGACGAAGATATTATTTCCACTTTGGAAATAAATACCCCTTTGTTAGAAGTAGGTAAACTTGCAGGAACTTACGATACGAATAGTATAACTTTGACGGATAATAGATTGACGGTTGAAAGTGTTTCTGTTTACGAGGGCTTGAACGCATACAGAACAAACAAGTTGGAAAATAGCGATATTTTGGAAGAGGGTAAATCTTATTCTTTGAGAGTAGAATTACATACCAAAGATGGTGAGCTTATCGACGACCAATTGTTTAGTAATACTACTGCTAATTATGGTTTGGTTGCAAATATGGTATATTCGCACGATAATAGCGGTATATTTACAACGCAATGGACGAATAGAGAAAACAAAATTCAAGTGATAATCAACTACGATTTTGAAAATTATTACTTTACGTCCGATTTGGAAGATAAAGTAGTAGGAAACGGACAATCTCCGCAGTACACGGTTTACGTTAGCAATAATGCGAACATTCAAGGTATGGAATTGTTTGTTAAAAACGCAAACGATACTTGGGCAAGTCTTGGCGCGGTTACAGGACAATTTAATATACCCGCAAACAGCAACGTTGTAAAACAATACCGTGTGGAAGTTACTTATCAAAACGGCTTTGTTATTAGTAGTAATACTTTTAGTGTGGATTGGTATGATCCCAATGCGCCTAAATTTATTACGCAACCGACGGACTACAACGTGTCTTATGGTACAAACGTCATTGTTACTTGGGGTTTGAACTGCAGCGTATCGGCTATTTATCTTGAAAAATTTGACGGGGCAAATTATTCGCAATATCAAAATGCAACACCTACGGGCGCAACCGTAAACGCTTTCGTAGAAAGTGGTACTTATACGTTTAGAGTTCACGCAATTAAAGACGGCGTAGATTATTATTCTAACGATTTTACAATTACTTGGCGTGAAAAATTTGAGTTTACTACGCAACCGCAAAGTATGACCGTTGCTACGGGAGAAGAATATACCATTACTTGGGAAACAAACCAAACGCCTTCTATGTTGCAATTATACATAGATCAAGGGGACGGAACGTATACGCGAATGATGAATTTCACAGCAACGGACACGAGTTACACGTTTTCTTCCAGCGATTTCGGTTATACACAAAATTATAAGATATACGCTGTTTATGATAGTGTAGGATATTTCAGCGACGTGTTTACAATAAACATTGTAGCAGGCGAATTTATAAAACAACCCGATAGTGAAATAAATGCTATCGTTGGCAAAGATTGTCTTATAGAATGGGAGTTTAATCTCAACGCTGCATATTACGATATTCTTTGGTATGACGGAAATGAATTTGACCAATACGAAAGAGTGTATCAACCCGAACATGCGTTCAATGAAAATAGCGTAGGCAGAATACAATTTTTGATTGAAGCTTACAGTGAAAACCACGTTAAAATCGGTCAATCGGAATTATTTGATATAATTTGGACGGAACAGCAAATCGTTTATCTCGTGTCCTTTAATGCAAACGGAGGCACGGGTACTATGCAACCCGTAGAACAAAATGCTGGCGCAGAATATAAGTTGCCTGATTGTACGTTTACCGCACCTGACGGAAAGATATTTAAGGCTTGGAGCGTAAACGACGTTGAAAAGAACGTTGGCGACTCGATAACCATAAATGCAAACACCGTTGTAAAGGCTGTTTGGGAAGATAACGAAGTAATTTATAGTTATTGTACGAACGGAGCGGAAGGCTCTAACGAGATAGGTTATGCAACGGTCGGTGAAGAAATTACGCTTGACAATTGTACTTTTACCGCACCCGAAGGTAAGAAATTCAAGGCTTGGGCAATCGGTAGTGTAAACGGCGAACAGAAGCAGCCCGGCAATAAGATCACCATAACTGCCGAAACCTATATTTACGCTATTTGGGAAGATTTGCCGCACGAATGTGTCGGTGTAATTGAAAGCGGTCAGGGTGCAACCTGTACCGTTGACGGTTGGAAAGACTACTACCGTTGTGAATGCGGAAAATATTACGAGGACGCAAATTGTGAAATCCTTATTCCTAACCTTGAAGCTTGGAAGGTTGGCGACGGTAAAATCACGGCAGCACATAGCGGAACGCCCGAATGGATTAAAACTGCTACCACTCACGCAAAGAAGTATACCTGCTGTGATACCTTTGTGCTTGAAAGCGAAGCTCACGAGTGGAATAACGGAACTTGCGCTGAATGTGGATACGTTTGCTTGCATACGAACGTAGCCGTAACGAAGAAAGACGGTCAAGCTGCAACCTGTACTGTTGATGGTTGGAAAGACTATTATCAATGTGCTTGCGGAAAGTATTTTGCCGACGAAGCACGCACAACTCCGATAGCAGACCTTGAAGCTTGGAAAGTCGGCGACGGTAAGATTGTTGCCAAACATACTTACGGCGATTTAATTCCCGAAGATCCTGCCGTTCATACGCAAACAGAACTCCAAGCAGGTATGAGAGCGCATTACCATTGTACGGTATGTGATACGTATTTCGATGAAAACAAAGTAGAAACAACGGAAAATGCTTTGATAATCCCTGCGCCCCAACATTCTTATGGCGATTGGGTTAAGGATAACGAAAAGCATTGGAAAGTTTGTTCTTGTGGTCTTAAAGCAGAAGAGCATACTCACAACTACACCGATAATGCAGATATGATCTGTAACGATTGTGGCTATGATAGAACTGTCCTGCATACCTGTGGAAACGGAACGAAACAAGACGGTCAGGCTGCAACTTGCACGGTAAACGGTTGGAATGATTATTACAAGTGTTCTTGCGGTAAGATTTACGCAGACGCGGCTTGCACGAACGAAATTACCTCGCTTGAAGAATGGAAAAACGGCGACGGCAAGATTGTCGCAAGTCACAGCTACGGCGACCTTGTTGCAAAAGTAGATGCAACTTGCTCCGCAACAGGTATGCAGGCACACTTTGAATGCTCCGTATGCCATACGCTGTTCGATGCAGATAAGGCAGTTAAGACCGAGAATGAGTTAACGATTGCTATTGATGCAAACGCTCACACCTACGGTGCTTGGACTTCTAATGGCGATGGAACTCATACGAGAGTATGTAGCTTGAACGCAGAGCATAAGGAGAACGGCAACTGTGCAGGCGGTACTGCTACTTGCACCGAAAAGGCAGTATGTGCAACCTGTAACACCGCATACGGCAACACCGCAGCTCACAGCCACGGCTCTGAATGGGAAACCGATTCAAACGAGCATTGGAACGAGTGTGCTTGCGGAGATAAGGCAAACAAGGCAGCTCATACCGAT
>JAFWXR010000032.1 GCA_017517965.1 Clostridia bacterium | reverse complement strand
GATTACGTAGCGTGGGCTGCAGAGAACGGAATAGTAACGGGAGTCGGAGAAGGCAAGTTTGCACCTAACGACAACGTTACGAGAGAACAGATAGCGGCAATTCTTATGAGATATGCTGCAACAAAGGGAATAGAGACGAGTGCTGACAGCACAGAAAAGTATGATTCAATGAAGGATACGGCAAATGTATCCGGATATGCGGTAGATGCACTTAAGTGGGCAACTGCGAATGGAATCATAAACGGTGCAGAAGGCAATATCAACCCGAAAGGAAATGCTACGAGAGCAGAAGTGGCACAGATGATAATGAACTTCTGTAACACGTTCTCTATCTAAAACAAAAAAACGGTATGGCAAAACGCCATACCGTTTTTGTTTTATAAAACTGGATTGTTTCAAAAAATGAAAACAACATCTAAAAAAGTTGTAAGTCCCATTAGTTGAAATGCTGTCTGTGTGTGATATAATTAACATAGGTACAGCATATATCAACGTTGACGAAAACGTTAATATTACGGGCTACGTGTATCCGAAAGGCTCGGGTGAACGAGCGGACGGTGAAAAATCAGGGCCGGTAAGCAGGGAGGCTTATATGACACTCAATGATGCAGAAAAAGTATCTGCACAGTTCAAAAAAATCAAGTGTACGAAATCACAGACACCCTACATATACGTAAACGGCGTTGCACTGGGTGAAATGGCAGAAACGTCACTTGCGACGTTTGAAACGGCAGAGAAGAAGGTTGAAATTACGTCGGCAGAGTCGTCTGACTGCAGAGGTAACAGACCGATAGTATTCTTAAACGGTATACCGACCGTTATTGCAGGCGACGGAAACGGCCACTCGTACATCTATCAGGCAAAGACGAAGGACGGTACACTCAACGCATACCAGAAGAATGCTGACGGCACCTTCAAGTATGAAAATGGTAAGAGAGTTTCTAATATCGTGCGTGATCAGGTAACGGGTCAGGCGATAAAGGGACCGAAGCTTGTTGACCGTGACGTAATCGACTACGTCGTATACGGCGGCGCAAACGGTAAATCCGTTGAAGACGTATACGTAGAGTTCCATATCGGTGGCGGTATGTGGGTATTCTACGCAGGTTGCCGTGGCGGTAACGCAGGCTACGACTCGGAGGGTAACGAAGTCGGTCTTATCGAAGTGAGACAGTTTGGCGGCGGCCCGTTTGATGAAATGTATATGGGTAACGTGCTCGGATATGACGTTGAGGGTAATCAGACGGTTAACGTATTGACGTCAAAAACGGTATTCCTTGGTCTTGACGGCGGAACGAAACTCATAAATCTTGCAGGTCAGGCAGGTACAGTCGGAAGTGAAGAAAAATACCTTGACGGTTATTACAGCAAAGCAGGCGAAACCGTTTCATATACCGATTACAGCAATCAGACACACGAAATAACGGGGAAGTGGGAAGATTATAATCTTGACGTAACTAAGCAAGATTATCAGAAGTACTACGAATCCACGAATGCGCGCTTTAACGGAGAAAACAATACAGACTTCCTGAACAGTAAATTCTATGTAGATCCGTATGATGATCACTATACGGTATACTGTTTACTCGGCTCTTTCTCGACTAACCACCTGTACCTTGGAACATACGGAACAGAGTACAACGTGGAACGTAACAGAGTGTTCGGTAATACTTATTTCAGACAGTCTGCATACGGCTTCAGGTATGATGCCGAGCTTGATATGTTTGTTGAAGATTATAACGACTATCTCGGAAGGTATTTGTGTCTTGTGCGTTTCTATGCCGGCTCTAACACGGGTGTAAAGTACGGTGATATAAGACTGGATAACGAAGCGGTGCTGACGCCGATTAACCCGTTTGGTAATTCGGCTTCGGGTGCAGTAAATTACGGCCATACGTATGTAAATATGTATGAAACGGATACTAACCCCATTTTAAAGGATGAGTTGTATAAGAAAATCACCGTGAGTGTTGCACCTAATCTGACTATCAAACAGAATTTCTTCCCGAAGTGGAGTCATACTTCGGCATGGGCACTCGATGTTGACAAGGATATGGCTAAGCTTGCCATCGACAAGGGTTACGTTACGGGAGTAAGCAGTCCTAAAGACGTGCGAGTATCAATGCTTTCGGCAGAAGACGGTGCAAGACTGCTCAACTACTATTACACGGGCTCATTTGACGAATTTGTAACGAGTGAGAATGAACAGCAGACGGACGGTTACAAGAGAGTATTTGATGCTTCAAACGATATTGGTAATTTTGTCATCCGTCATTTTGAAGGTCGTCTTTCAAGCCAGAAGGGTATGGAAAGATATCTTATCAGAGAAGCATACCATTTCGGTGACGCTCAGCTTATAACGTTCCCCAATGGCGAAACGATGCTCATTGACGTTGGTCAGAGTGAAGCGGGAATACTGATAAATGATATACGGAATATACTTGAACAGTATAAGGAGCAGGGAATAGGTGACGGTAAGACGATAGATTACTTCGTAATTACACATCCTCACATTGACCATCAGAATAATGCTGCACCTGTATTAAGGGCGTTTGACATTAAAACGCTGATATTGCCGCCGTACGACGCTGTTAGCAAACCTTCGTGGTATGCGGTAGCTGACGCAATGAGCGAAAGATATATGAGAGAGGGTAAAGACCCGATAAATGTCATAAGAGTACAGCGTGGCGATACGTTTACCATAGGCGAAGGTGATGAAGCGGTAGACGTATACGTTCTCAATCCGGGTGATTACTCGTATAAAACGTACTCACTTGAAGAAATGTGCATAAGAATTGAACAGGGTATAGGTAGTAACTTATATAACCCCTGTGGTATAGCTATGATATTTAACTATAAGGGTCAGAAATACTTAACTGCTGCGGATATAAAGAAAGATGCTGAACGGGTGATACTCAAAACGTACGGTAAAGACTTCCTTAAGTGTGACGTTATGAAACTCAGTCACCACGGTCATGCAACGTCAAATATCTGGGGCTTTATGAGTGCTGTTAGTCCTGATATCGCCATTCAGAATGCTATTGCTATAGAACACGCTGATGCACCGGTACCCACGTATCTGGTAAACAATAACACGGGCGGTTATGCAGAAGACCTCTTCACAACAGGTATTGCAGGCAATTTAAAGATTACCTTTGACGGTGAAAAGGTTACGTCGGTAACACAGTTCCGAAATCGTGCTTTTGAACGTACGACTGACGAGTATAAGTAGCAGACACGAGAGATTCGCTTACGGTTGTTTCTGACGGTGAAACGGCACCCTACGGAACAGCGTATATCCGGAACAGCCATGCAAACTATATCGACGGTCAGCTTGAAGAACTCTCAAAGAGATTCTGTTCAGGTACGATGACAATCGATATGCTTGAAGACTATGCTGATAAACTCGAATCACTCGAAGAATTCATCGACGGTGCTACGATGTACGGTTGCAGATAACGATTACTTCAGCAGAAGTTGCACAGATGATAATGAACTTCTGCAACACGTTCTCTATCTGATAAAAAAACCACCCGAATTTCTCGGGTGGTTTTTTACTTGAACAGCACGATTTTTATGAATCGTAAAAAAACGATATTTTTCAGTAAAAATATTATATCATTCCTGTTTTGACGTGTGATAAAGTATATATGTATCCAAATCTTTATACCATTTTTTACGAAATAGTAAAAAATAATAAAAATGAGTAAAAAAGTTGAAAATTTGGTTGACGAAATAGCGTAATATAGGGTACAATGTACGATGAAAAGTTGTTGAAATCATGGTTAAATCGAGCAAAATAAGCAAAGAAAATGCTCGTTTATACAACCGTGGTTACACAAAAAAGGAGGAAATTTATGCGCAAATCAACTAGACTTCTGGCGATATTCCTTGCGGTTTTGATGACCGTATCGGTATTGCCTGTAAGTGCGTTTGCTGACGAGGAAGTTGTCAGCAAAACGATCACGGCGGTTGACACAACAGGGCTTTTTATGGAAACTGTGTTTCCGTATAACCCCGGTTCAGGAACGGCTTTCTGGACGGCTCAGGTAGCTTATGTTGAAAACCCCACATTCTATCCCACACTTCCCGCAACGGTAGGCGGAGTCAGAGTTGACCTGCCTGTTACGTGGGAATGTACGACAGCGTATGACGGAAAAGCTATAGGCAATACATATACTTTTGAGGCTGTGGCGGACGAGGAATATATATGGGATTGTGAAGTGCCCGTTATTACAGTCGAAATAGTCGATGCAGGTTGGGCTAATTCGGGAGCGAGATATAGTTTTGCTGTTGCTGACTCAGCACCGGTACCTTATGCTCTTAAGGCACATTCTGATGGCAAAACGTACGTTTATGACATCACCGGCTGCAACGAATTGCTTCCCGGTCACAGTGGAATTACCTCAGGACTTATTGCTTTTGCGGGCGGTAAAAATACCAGTGGCACAGGAAAAACGTTTGCTAATCCCACAATAGGCGAAGCTGTGGTAAGTATTTCAGACGGTGTTACGCTTGATTCCGTATATGCAGGCGGTCACGGTGTTAATCACCAGGGTGATTCTTACATATATTTTAAGGATGCAACCGTGGGTACTTTATCGGCAGGTGCCAGAGGTACGGGTTGCGGCGTTACCGGTGATGCTCACTTTGATATATCAGGCAACGTAGCAATTACAACGGTTACAGGTAAGGGACATACGGGTAATGCACTCGGCGGCACAATGTACGTCGATATCCACGACCTTGCAAACACGTCTACGATTGGAAATATCGTAAGAAGCGTTGCACCCAAACTTGTGGTAGATCTTGACAGTACAAGTACACGTCTTTTGTCCGGCGGAAATATCACGGGTGTTACAACTGATGGATATACGGATAACAACGTAAGGGTAAACATCAACGGTGAAAAATTTGTAGGTATGGTTGATGAAACTACTGTTACAGGTATCCCCGAAATTATTATTAAAGATGAAGCAAGTGCTGTCCTTCCTACAACATTTGGTTCACTTTCAGGCTTTACATGGGAAGGCGACCTGGAAACTTCGGGAACGAAGACGATTAAACTTGTCGCACCCAATGGCTATTTCTTTGACGGCTTTGCAAAGAAGAAGAACTTTACGGTAACTGTATACGATGAACTGGTAGAAGTATCAGAAGTAACCATTGACCAGGGTGATGTAACTATCAATGAGGGAAATTCAAAAACTCTCACTGCAACTGTTGAGCCCGACAATGCACTTGACAGGACTGTTACATGGTCAACTGAAGATACGGATATTATTTCTGTTGATGCGGCAACAGGCAGAGTAACTGCTTTGGCAGTAGGCGTTGCGACGGTTAAGGCAACGGCAGGCAATGTATCGGACACTTGTACGGTAACGGTAGAGCGTGCTGTCAGCATAACTGACGTTGATACGGAAGGTCTCGTTCTGAGTACTGCATTCCCGTACAACGATAATGCTAACACATCATACTGGCATACATACGTATCAAACGTAACAGACCCCACCTTCTATCCCACACTTTCGGTGCTTGTTGAAGGTGAAGCTACGTACACAGACATAGACGTTCAGTGGATATGTAACGATGAAAACGGTAATGGAGTAACTTACGACAGCACTGCAATAGGTACGACTTACTACTTCGAGGCAATGGCTGAAGGCTATAACTTCGTAAACGGTGCACCCGTAATCGAAGTTAAAATAGTTGATGCAGGTATGACTTTGCCTGCAATAAGAATTTTTGGTTTCTCGACAACCGGTGACATCATTCATACGGTTGTCAGGGACGGTGAAGGTGAGACTACAGGCATCTATGATGCAACAGGTTACAACTTAATTGCACCTTTCCTCAATGATGGCAACAAAACTGACCTTGACTTCAACTTTATTGCAGGTGTTGCAAATAAAGCAGGTACGGGCAAAACACCTGCAACTGCAGTGACAGGCGATACAAAGATGACACTTGAAGGTTCAACCAACCTTACACGTGTTGCAGGTGGCGGCTACGGCATTACGCAGACAGGTAATGCATATATCTACGCAAACGATTCATCTTTTGTTATAAGAAAAGACAAGGTTACCGGTATCTACGGTGGCGGTTATACGGGTAACCTCGTAGGTAACACATATGTTACGGTAACAGGCACGTCGATAATCCCCAACATCTACGGTGGCGGTGCATCAGCTAACGTAACAGGCGATACAAATATCGATATTTCAGGCAAGCCGATAATTACCAACATTTACGGCGGTTCATACGGAAGCGGTAAAACCGTTTCAGGTACGGCGTACCTGACAATTCACGAGCTTGAAGAAGATTGGTCAATCGAAAAGATTTCAAAAGGCTCAGCAAACGCAATGGTTATTGACGTTGATGACGCTGAAGTTGCTGTTGAAATTTTCAAGCTGGTAGATGACTGGACAAACGTTACTGCTAAGGTAAACGGTCAAACAGTTACGGTAGTTCCTTCTGTTAATATAGGTCAGACGGAATACAGTGTGCCTCACGGTACACAGCTTGTAACACTTGGTCTTCCTACTTCATTTGAAGCAGGCGGTCAGGTTGTAGGTGGCTTCACTTGGGAAGGAACATATACTCCTTCAAGAGCAGGCACGTACGTTCTTACACTTACAGCACCCGAAGGTGTATATCTTACGGTTGACGTTGTAGTTTCGATAACGGTTGAAAGAAAAATTGCAACAAAGATAATTAACAGCGTACCGGCAGAGCCGGCAAGAGCAAGTGTTGATTACAAGGCAAGTCTTGCAGATGCTATAGCAGCACTTCCGACAGAATTTGTTGCAAATGACGGCACGTTGACTGTTACTTCGGTTGAATGGGAAGCAACAGGCGAATATAAATCCGCAGTGCCCGGTGAATATACTTTCACATCAATACTTGCAGATGAAGATTTCGCATATGCAAGCGGTGTAGAGGCTTATACGGCAATCGTTACCGTAAAGGCACCTGCAACCGAAGGTGTGGTTGTTACGGAAATCGATCTTCCCGTAAACTACACAGTATTCACTAAAGATACAGGTATCGTAACTTTAAGAGATGGTGCAGGTAATGCTTCTACTGAAATACGTCCGATTAAGTTCTATGACAAACTCGATGCAATTGCATACGAAAACGGTCTTCGCAAGGAAATCCAGGTAACCGGCATAGAATGGGAAGGCGAATTATCAAGAACAGACGTATCGGGTGAATATTGGATATACACCATAAAGTCATATGACAACAGTGTGCAAATTGACCCCGAAATAATTGCAGATTTAACCATAACTGCATATCATACACAGGAAACTTATCAGAGTAACTCAGGTAACATAAAGGCAAACGGCACCGTTATAGTACCTGCAGTTATCAAACTGTCGGGTTATGAAGCGTATTCAAACGGATACAAGGGTTATCCCGGTATGGCTGCAATGGATGCAACAGGCTTTAATAACCTTTACAGCAACATCGGTCTGCCCAATACTGTTTACTACTATGCAGGTAACTACAAAGATATCGTGGCAGACGTAACACTCGTCATTGATGAAGGTGTTCAGACAGCAGGCGCATACGGCGGTAGCTACAAGGCTTCTATGACGGGTGATTCGGTAGTAACCTTTAAGAAGAATTCAACTATGCTCGAAAACGTATATGCGGGTTCGTTCCAGGATTTCTTTAAGGGTACTTCAACACTCAATTTTGAAGCGGGTTCGGCTGTAAACGGTACGGTATATGCTTCTTCAAACGAAGGCTCATTCGACGGTGACGTAATTATCAACGTTGAAAGCGGTGCAAAGATAGCCGGTATAGCAGTTGCTCCCGAAGGTGAAGATTATCCCGACAGCGTTACAATCAACGTTACGTCAGATTTTGATTTAAGTGTCATCGAAGGTCTTGAAACAGGTCTGGTAACGGTTTACGTTGACGGTGTTCAGAGACACTTCATATCAAACGTAGATTTCGGCTCGTTCAGAGTTGAAGTTGAAAACGGTGCGGTATCTGATTACAGAGATATCCTTCCTAAAGTAAGCGTTACAACAACGGCTAACCAGACATATGAAGTTCCCGAAACGGATTATACGTGGACTGCTGCAAACGGATTTGACGGAAATCAGTCAGGTGAATACGTATTCACCCTCAAGTTCAATGACAATTACAGCATTATAAACGATGCACAGTACAACAATACACTGGTAGTATACGTAAAGGTTGCTCCCGCTGACTATAAGACGGTAAGCGAGATAACTACGGAAATACCCACGAGTGTAACAGTACCCGACGGTACGGCTATTGAAGATGTAGAAATTCTTTCTTCTGTCAGCGCATATACGTACGGTGCAGGACAGACGGCAAGTGATGCCGTTCTTGGAGAAATCAACGGAATAACGTGGACTTCAACGGATTATAACCCGAATGTAGAAGGCGATTATACATTTACAATGGTACTGCCTGACGGATATACAACGACTCTTGCACCCGTAACCGTAACGGTAACGGTGATGGCGGTAGAAGATCCGACGATTACGGCAATCAGAGTGCCCGTAACGGAAACGTATTTCACTAAGGGCGTAGTAACAGATCCCAAGTTCTACAACGTGCTTGAGGCTGACGTTCTCAACAGTGACACGACGACGGAAACGGTTACGTTAAGAGGACTTGTATGGAAGTGTGACACGTACAACGCATCAACACTCGGTTCATATGAGTTTGTTATCGACCCGTCGGTATTTGACGGCAAGTATCAGTTGAAGGATGGCTTACTTGAAGAAACAAAGATAACCGTTCACGTTGTGGATGCGACAATTTCTCACAACACAGGTTATTACAGAACAACTACTACAACGATACTTCCTATTCACTGTGTACAGCACAGCAACGGAAACACGGCATTCTGTGACCTGACAGGATGCAATATGATATTTGCTTCTACTGTTTCAGCTGCAGCACGTATCTTTGGTGGCGGTAACTACAGTAAAGGTTCAACACCCGGTCAGACAGCACATCTTGTAATGTCCTCCGGTACAATGGGTCTTCTTACTGCAGGTTCACAGGGTCATGAATTTACCGGCGATGCAATAATTGATATCTACGGAAACCCCAATATCACAGATATCGTTGCAGGTACAACCAATGAAACATTCAACGGTAATACAACGATTAACATTGACGGTGAAGCTGAAATAAACAGAATCATCGCAGGCAGTGAATACCGTACAGCTGCCACAACATCCGGTACAAGCGGAATTATTGTCGGTTCTCCCGATAAAGTGGCATATAACGGTGTTATTACAATCAATATTAAGGATACCTTTGCAGGTTCAATCGGTTCAATTCAGAAGACATCAGCAGGTAAACTTATAATCAATTGCTCCGCAAACTTCCCGTATGCAAGCTATGTTGACCTTGCAGACCCGACTGTTGAAGTGTATGTTGACGGTGTGCGTGCACAGCACGTAACTAACGTAGAAGCACCTGAAAAGGCAGTTTACAACGTTGCGCTCGGAACTGCAGCAGATGCTATAGGTCTTCCCACAACACTTAAGGCAATGATAAACGGTGCTCAGGGCACAATAAACGGTGTTACATGGACTTGCGATAACTACAATGCAGACAAAGCAGGTAAGTACACGTTTACACCTGTAATTCCTGCAGAATACAGCGTAACTACAGATATAGTAGTTACTGTAAGAGTGCTTACGGCAACTGCAGGTCAGTCAGTAATAACTGCATTTGCACCTATAAACACAATTTCGGTATCACTTGGAACGGAACTGAAGGATATAGCACTTCCGAAAACGGTTTCAGCAACCGCAAACGGACAGTCTGTTCAGGTTGAAGTAGATAACTGGGCATGCTCGAATTACGACGGAACGGTATTCGGTGCAGAATACACGTTTACGGCAACGGTATCGGGTGAATACGCACTGAGTGTTGAGGCACCGACAGTTACGGTCAAGGTAGGCAGCGCGAAGATAACCCAAATCTATCTGCCTGTAACGGAAACGACCTTCCCGAGAGGTACGGTAGAAACACCCGTATTCTACGATACACTTACAGTAAAACTTGACAGCGGAATGGTTACTGAAATATCAGGCTTCGAGTGGACGGTTAAGGATTACAACAAGAACTCGGTAGGTACGTATACGGCGACTATCACTTCGGCACCTGAAAACTGTGAATTTGCTGCATCACTCAATGTACCGTCTATCAAGGTAACTGTAGTAAGACAGCAGCACGACGTTATGAAACTCGACAGCTACATATATCTTTACGGTATACCGACAGTTGTCGACGGAACAACCAGTGCAACGTATCTCTATGATATGACAGGCTGCAATAAACTCAGCCAGACAAATATTGCAGGAAAGACAATATTTGCAGGTACTCCCAAGAACACGGCGTCACTCAAGACTACGATGATTGAAATGCGTGGCGGTAAACTTGGATCGATATACGGCGGTTCAAGAGATAGCACGAAAATTACAGAATCAACGTATATTTACATTCTCGGTGGCTCGTTGTCACAGGTTTATGCCGGCGGTAACGGTTCTACAACCGCTGCTACAATGGCAGTTACAAAGAACACATACGTGTATATTGAAAATGCAAGTATTTCTTCACGTGTTTCTGCTTCAGGCTACAACGGTAACGTAGAAGAAGATGCAACGGTAATTGTCAAGAATTCTACGTTAAACGGAATTTATGCCGGTTCATATTCAAAGAAAATAGGTAACGTTGAAGGAACAGCGACAATCAAGCTTCTTGACGGAGCAAAGGTCGGAACGTTCTACGGTTCAGGAAGATCACCCGTTGTTAACGAACTTGAAGTATACTTATCAAAGAATGCTGCAATAACAAGCAAGTTTGACGTTATGGGTCAGTCAAACGTTACGGGTACTGCAAAAATCTTCTTTGAAACAGGCTTTGACTTAAGCAAGGTTTACACTGAAGAAGAACAGGTTAAACTCTATGAAGGTCACTTCCTTGAAGACAGAGAAACGTTTGTTACGGACAGAGAAGTAAAGGTTATCCGTAACGGTGGCTTTGTAAGAGGTGACTTCTACGTAACAACAGGCACATCGCTTGAGAATATAGGACTTCCCACAACCGTAAACGGTGAAGTTGACGGAAATCCTGAAACAATCAGCGGAATATCATATTCACCTGTAGGTGATTATGATGCAACAACTCCGGGAAGATATGAATTCAAACTCAATATTCCCGATGGATACAACGTGCCTCCCACAACTATGAAGAATGCAGGCAAAGTAACTGTAGTAGTTACAGAACCTGCAGAGAGTGACTATATTACGGCAGTTTTCGGTGAAGATACAGAATATACGTTTGCAAACGGAACTGCGATAGAAAACATAGGTCTTCCTTCAGCGTATAACGTAGTGCTTTCAGCAGGTAAGCAGAAGACTGCACCTGTTAAGAACTGGACTGTTAAGGACGAAAACGGAAGAACTGTTACGTTCGACAGTTATACAGCAGGCACTTATGTATTCACACCTAATTTTGACAGTGCATACAAGGTATTGTCATCAGTAGAATTGCCGACACATACGGTAACTATTTCAGCATACAGACCGTACAGAGACGGTAACACACGTTATCTCAGCGGTATCCCTGCTGATATAGGCAGTATGATAATAACCGACAAGAACGGTAACTATCTCGGTCAGGCAGGTACGTGGACGATAGTTTACGGCGGTTCTTCTTCGGCAGACGTTGAATCGACGGACGTTACGCTTAACAGCGGTACGCTTTACGGTCTCTACGGTGGTTCAGCAGGCCGTGACGTTAAGGGTGACATAAAAGTTACCGTAAATGGCGGTACTGTTCCGTATCTCTATGCAGGTTCTGTTCAGGGTACGGCAAATAACGTTGAACTTACCATAAATGCAGGTACGATCACGAATACTTACGGTGCTAACAACTTTACGTGCTACGGAAGCATCAAACATACTGTAAACGGCGGTACAATAACCAACTACTATGTCGGTGACAGTAATGCTAACGGTAGTGTTCGCGGAACAGCACAGACTGAAGATGAAGTGCTTGCACTTTCTACCGAAAAAGATAAGGGACCGATTGTTGTTAAGCAGGGCGAACTTATTTCTATAGAATTTGTTCAGAACGGCGGTTCAATAAAAGCACTTTACGGCGGTGGTAACGGTGCATCAACGGCTAACGGCTCTGTAAAGATGTATCTTAACAGAGGTACGGCTAATATAGTATCCGGTACGGGTACTGTAGCAGGTTCAACTACGAGTGGCAACTCCTACATTGTTATGGCTGACGGCTTTGTCTGTGATACGATTTATGCTAATCAGCCCGGTACAATCTTCGGTAAGTCATACGTGGTAATACCCGAAACGTTCAACCGTTACAATATTCTCGGCTGGTATGAAGCGGACGACGTCACATCAGACAACCCCGATTTGGGCGGCGATGTAGATGAAGACGATTTCCTGGAAGATGCAGACGTACGTGCAGAGGTTATAGTTTCGGGCGGCTATTATGAACAGGGTATTCCGATACTTATGATGTATATCAGCTCGACTCAGACGGTATTTGCCCGTGGTGTACCGATTAAGATAATCGGTGAAACCGCAGGTGGAAGCACCGATGAGGATGATGAGTGGGAAGATGCAACGATTGCAGATCTCACAACATACGTTTGGTATTTCGATGAAAACTACGATGCAGAAACAGAAGTTCCCGAAACATTCTCGTATGAAACTTATGTAGACAAAAACGGTGACCCGCTTGTACTTACAGGTGTATGGAGAAAGTATCCCGAACCGCTTACAGCAGGTGCTACGGCAGTTATATACGGTGGCGGTATGAACGGTACATCCGATATATACCCCTCAACCTACGTTGAGTATAAGAGCGGTCAGACAAAGGGCGTCTACGGTGGCGGTAAGAACAGTACGGCAGGTACGGCTAATCTTGTTCTTAATCCCACAGGTCCCATAAGTCCCGGTTCTCTCTACGGTGCCGGTAATCAGGACGTAAATGCACGTGCCAACAGGGTATATATTAAGGTACTCGGCGGTTCGTACAGCAGCATTGTTGCGGGCGGTTACAAGGCTTCTTCTGACGGCACACAGGTTGACGTGCTTGGCGGTAGAGTAAACAATATTTATCTCGGTGGTTACACATCGGCTTGTGTAACGGCAGGTGAAGTAGAACTTAACCTTTCCAACTGTACGGTAGGAACCATCTACGGTGGCGGTTACGGTGACGGTTCGAGCACACTCGGTTCTGCATATATCAACGTAAACGAAAACGTTGACATTACGGGAACTATTTACCCGAAGGGCGTCGGAAAACGTCCTGACGGTGTAGACTCAGGTTCCGTAAAACTTTGGGCTTACGTAAATCTTAACGATACCGATAAGGCATCAGCACAGTTTAAGAAAATAAAGTACACTAAATCACAGGCACCTTACATCTACGTAAATGGTGTTGCATTGGGTGAAATGCCCGCTACATCAACAGCTACGTTTGAACATGCTGACAAGAAGGTTGAAGTTACAACTGCTCAGGCATCTGACTACAGAGGTAACAGAACACAAGTCTTCCTCAACGGTATACCTACTGTTATTGCAGGGGATGGAAACGGTCAGTCGTTTGCATACCAGGCAAAGACAAAGGACGGTACGCTCAATGCATACCAGAAGAATGAAGACGGTACCTTCAAGTATGATGAAAACGGTGAAAGAATTTCCAATATTGTACGTGACCCTGTAACGGGTATGGCAGTAAAGGGTGCAAAACTTGTTAATACTGATCTTATCGACTGTATCGTATACGGCGGTGCAAACGGTAAATCGGTAGAAGACGTATACGTTGAATTACATAACGGCGGCGGTATGTGGATATTCTACGCAGGTTGCCGTGGCGGTCACGTTGGTTATGATGAACAGGGCAACGAAGTCGGTCTTCTTGAAGTAAGACAGTTTGACGGCGGTGCATTCGACGAAACTCATATAGGCAGCGTACTCGGATACGACCTTGACGGTAATGCTACTGTTAACGTACTCACAACCAAGACGGTATTCCTTGGTATCGGCGGCGGTACGAGGTATATCAGCTTCGGCGGTACAGGTGGTACAATCGGAAGTGAAGAAAAGTTCATGGACGGTTACTATAACAGAGCAGGCGAGGTTATCTCGTATACAGATCCTGATGATAATCAGGTATACGAAATAACAGGTGCTTGGGAGGATTATGATCTTGATATCAAGAAGGAAGATTATGCTGAGTACTACGAATCCTCAAATGCACGCTTTAACGGTGAAGACAATACGGACTTCCTTGAAAGTGACTACTATGTAGACCCGTATGACGATCACTATTCAATCTACGTTCTGACTGCTGCTTATGCAAGTAACCACTACTATCTTGGTACAACGGCATCGCAGTTCAATTACGCTATTAACAGAGTATACGGTAACGCTTATGTAAGACAGTCTGCATACGGTCTTAAGTATGATGCAGAGCTTGATATGTTCGTTGAAGATTACAACAGCTATATGCCTATGGATTCTTTCTTCCCGAGCGTATACTTAGGCTCTAATACAGGTGTAAGATACAATGACATAAGAGTTGACTGGGAAGCTGTACCGACTGTACTGCGTCCGCTTGGTAACAAAGACGCTGGTGCACTCAACCTTGGTCATACGTATATGAACCTCTATGAAACCGATACGGTATCATACCAGAACAATGAAGTTTATAATAGTATTACCGTAAAGGATGATCCAAAAGTTACGATTAACCGTAACTTCTTCCCGAAGTGGAGCTTTACGGTTGCATGGGCACTCGGTATTGACCCTGAAATGGTTCAGATTGCTCTTGATAAGGGCTACGTAAACGGAGCGACAGAAGCCAAAGACGTAAGAATTTCGATGATCACTGCTGAAAATGCGGCAAGACTTCTCAACTACTATTATGCAGGCTCATTTGATGAGTTCGTAACGATAGAGAATGAGGAACAGTCGAGAGGCTGGCAGGAAGTATTTGACGCATCAGGCGATATCGGTAAATTTACTATCCGTCATTTCAATATGATCAGCCCCAGCGGTCAGGGTATAAACAGATACCTCATCTACAACAATTCAAGATTCGGTGACGGTCAGCTTATCACGTTCCCGAACGGTGAAACGATGCTTATTGACTGTGGTTTGTCTGAACCTGCAACGTTAGTAAAGGATATCAGATACGTTCTTGAACAGCTTGAAGAGCAGGGCTACGGTGACGGTAAAACGATTGACTACTTCGTAATTACTCACTATCACAGTGACCATTACGGAAATGCACCTGAAATACTCAATGCATTTGACATCAAGAACTTCGTATTGCCTCCGTTTGATAAAAACGGTGTACCTGCAAGCTACGTTGTTACGGCACAGAAAATGAGTGAACGTTATGTAGCAGAGGGTAGAGAGCCGATTAACTTCATCAGAGTACAGCGTGACGATAAGTTCTCAATAGGTGAGGGCGATACAAAGGTTGATTTGTACATAACCAACCCGGGCGACCACTCTTACAGAACTTATACACTTGCAGAAGGTATCAGAAGAAGTGAAAACGGCGGTTACAGCTCGTTTGCTAACCCGTATTCAATTACTATCAAGTTCACCTTCAAGGGTCAGACTTACTTTACGGGCGGTGATATCCGTGAAGATGCTGAAGTTTCAATGCTCAGACTTTACGGTAAGGACTTCCTTAAGTCTGACGTTATGAAGCTCAGCCACCATGGTCACGCAACGTCAAATATCTGGGCATTCGATAATGCAATCAATCCTGATGTAACAATTCAGCCTGCTGAAGGCATCCAGTATGTTCGTGCATGTGTTCCCAAGTATTTTGAAAACAACAATACGGGCGGTTACAATGAAAATGCCTTCTCAACAGCAGTACAAGGTAACATCAAAGTTACGCTTGACGGTGAGAACATTACGTCTGTAACTCAGTGGCAGGTTCGTGCATATGAACGTAACGGAGATGAGTACAAGAACAGCGGCGCTGCATATGAAGCACTCGTTGGCAGAGTAAAGGATACAAGAAATGCACTTACGGTAGTTGCTGACAATGCAACGGCACCTTACGGAACGGCGTATATCTGGAACAGTTATGCTAATTATATTGACACTCAGCTTGAAGAACTCTCAAAGAGATACTATTCAGGCACGATGACACTCGATATGATGGAAGACTATACAGAAATGCTTCTTGAACTTGAACAGTTCATCGACGATGCTACGATGTACGGCGGTACGGACACTACGCCCGAAGTTGAACTTCCCGGAACACCCGGAGAAGACGTTGGCGGAAACGATACCACAACACCCGGCGCATCAGGCGGTATCATAGGTGATATCGGCGGCGGTGAAGCAGGTTCAGGTATCGGCGGCGGTGCAGCACCCGGTGGTGCAGTCGTAGGTCCCACAGGCCCGTCGGTAGATGACGGTGAAACGACAGATCCCGTAACACCCGATGACAACAGAAGGTTCATCGACGTGGCAGAAACAGACTGGTTCAACAAAGCAGTAAACTACGTGGCAGATAACAATTACTTCCAGGGCGTAAGCGAAAACGAATTCGATCCTGACGGAAAGATGACGAGAGCAATGCT
>JAFWXR010000031.1 GCA_017517965.1 Clostridia bacterium | reverse complement strand
ATTGCTGCTGCGTATGCATTTACTGTTTCCTGCTGTTCTGCGGGAAGGTCATATACAACTGCTTCTACTGCATCTGTTACAGCCTGAGCTGTTTCATCCGTGTAGAGTGTAAGGTCTTCAGGCACCTTTTCAAGTGCTTCTTCAACTGCTGTGTAATCAGCATATACGGGTTCAGCCGGCATTTCTACTACAGTGTATGTGCCTGTCGCTTCATCGTATGACGTTGTGAAGCCTTCAGCACAGTAATCTGCAACGTCAACCGTGAATGTACCTGCTACAACTCCAAGTGTTGCAGTTTCAGATACTTCGATTGCACCTGTTATTGTACCTGATACGTCTACGTGTACTGTGGGTACAGCATATCCTGCTGCCGAGTAATCGTATACGTCAAACGCCACTGCACCTGCGGGTGCTGTGATATTCGTCTCACCTGAGATTGTCGTCATTCCGCTGTTATTTGAAACAACGTACTTCATTGCAGAAACTGCCGACATATCAAGTGTTACGTTTTCAAGTGACAGATCTGCATAGTTCTGGATAAGCATCTTAAGCGTCTTATTGCCGTTTGCTATATTGGTTTCGTTTGCTTCAATTGCTGCAACGTCTGCTGCGATTGCACCGTTTTTGATCATTACATGGTTATCCTTGAGAATCTGGAAACCGATTGTTTCAGTACCTGCTGAGCCAACGAGTGCACCGTTAATCGTGTACGTATAACCGCCAAGGTCGATTGTTACGTCCTTATCGATTACGATACCGTCACCTGCTGCATCTGCAAGGAGGACTACCTGACCGCCTGCTGCAACTGCTTCTGCAAACGTTTCGTAGCCGATACCACCTGCATATGCAACAACTGCATTAACAGTTACAACGCATGATGCTGAAACGTCGCCTGCTGTTGCTGTAACCGTTGCCGTACCTGCCTTTACGGGTGTTACGAGACCATTCTCAACCGTAACTGCATCGCCTTCAACCGTCCATACAACTGTCTGGTCAGCTTTATCAGGTGCAACTGTTGCTGTAAGCTGAACACCTGCGCCACCTTCTTTAAGTGTGACTTCCGTCTGGTCAAGTTCTACGCTTTCAACTGCGGGAACCTGGAGTATGCCGTTGATATAAACCTTGATGTTTTCATCCGTCTTCCAGTTTTCTACCTTGTCAATAAGATGTGCACTTGTATCGTCAAGATTTACTATGAGGGTATCTGCAGCATTCGTGCCTGCAGTAACTCTCTTGATAGCATCGATTGTCGATGCGGCATCAATTTGTTCAATGTCTATCGTCGTCGTACCGTTCAACTTAGAACTGTTCGAACCGCTTGCATAGATTGTTCCGATGTCTACAAGACCTGAAATGTCAACGTATGCATTTGCATTTACCGTTGCGCCGGAGCCTAAGCCACCACTGAACACGCTGGTTACCGTTGCATTTCTGATTGTTATGTTTACGTTGCCGGTATGTGTCATCGTACCGCCGTAACCGCCGCCGTATACACCTTCAATGCTTGCATTGTCGGTAATTGTTACGTCTGTCGTACCTTCCGTAGCAACCGCACCGGAAGCAGACTTGTGTGAACCGCCGAAATACTTAGCAGCCGTGCCTCTTGCCGTATCAAGAGCATTGAAGCCCGTTACGTCGTATGCCACGTTTTTACCGCCGACGCCTTTTACAACGTACGGTACGGGAGTGGGAGCAACAGTCGGTGCGAATCCGATGTTACCGCTTGCATTAGCCAGTGTTGCTTCAACCACTTCAACTATAATCACGGGTGTCGCATCTTCAGCAAACACATATGATGCAGGTGCAACTGCCGTGAACATATATTCTCCTGCTACTGCACCGTTGTAATCAGCAGACGTCCACGTAAAGCCTGAAAGTTTGGTTTCCACACCGTCTGTGACAACAGAAAGTTCATCATAGAATACCGGTGCCTCTACCGTGCCAATCGGGAATACCGTGTTGAAAACTTCCGGATGAACGACCGTGATAACCGCTTCAGGATTTACCGTTACAACACAAGTTGCAGATACGTTACCTGCTGTTGCAGTAACCGTTGCTTCACCTGTGGCAACACCCTTTACGGTTACCGTTGCACCCGTTTCAACGAGTTCAACGTTTTCGCTTGCCGTCCACGTAACAGTGGGGTCTGTAACGTTATCGGGTGAAACCGTTGCCGTAAGAGTTACCGTTTCACCTACTCTTATATCTGCCGTTACCTTATCGAGTGTAACGTCTGTTGCTTCAACTACGCCTGAAGTTACTGATATCGTATATTCCTTAGTCTTTACAAGACCTTCAAAGAAATATCCGTCGGGTGCAGTAAGTGTGAATACTGCATCGCCTGCGCTTGTGTCGTCACCCTTCCACGTGAAGCCTTCGAGTTCACCGAAGGTTGTAGGAAGAACTTCGCTTGCAGTACCTGCAATGATAGAAGCAGGTATATCTGTTACGGTTGCTTCATCAATCACACCAACGTAAAGCTGACCGTTGATATAAATTTCAGTAGCATCGTCCGCCAAAACAGCAGAAACGAAATGCTTACTTGAATCATCAAGATTTACCACAAGCTTGCTTGCAGTACCTCTTCCGATATCTTTGAAGGTTGAACCTTCCGCCAGGTCGTGAATCGTAACGTAAGCCGTTCCGGAAAGGGTCGTATCACCAAGATAGCTACCGCCACGGAGGTTGGTAATATTTACTTTACCGGTAAGATCAATGTATGCATCACCCGTCACGTTACCGCTTCTGCCGCCACCGTATACTTTTGAAACCGTCGCGTTATTTATATATACGTACGTATCACCAACGTGGTGAACAGGATGACCACCACCGTATACTTCCGTAAGAGTAACGTTATCGGTAACGGTTATGCTTGTTGTACCCTCTGTCGGTGTTGCGTCCGTAGCTGTTGTGACGTGACCCGCACTCGGGTATTTTCCTATGTCAGCCACCAATAAAACACAACCTGTTGCATCGTATGCGGCACGGTTTGCCTTAACCACGTAAGGCACTAAGGTAGTTGCCTGTGATGATAAAAAGCCTTTTCTTGCGCCTGTGCTGTTTGCGCCTACCGTAGCATCAACGATTTTAACCGTGATTGTAGGCTCAACACCCTCAGCCCATGTGTAACCGTCAGGAAGAGCAGGCTTATACGTATACGTATTGCCTACCGTTACTCCATCCCAGTCGCCTTCTTGCTGGCGTGTCCATGTAACGCCTTCAAGATTGGTGTATTCTTCTGCGTCACCCATCTTTACCGGAATTGTGGAATAAAATGTAGGTTCACTTGTTACCATGCCCGTAGGGAATACGGTTTCAGTAACAATGTCCACTGCGGTGATTTCACCACCGACAGCAAATACGCTTACAGGAAATACTGATACAACCATAAGGACTGCAAGAAGTATCGCCAGAAGCTTTGATGATTTTCTCATAATTTTTCCTCCTTAAAAATAATGTGTCATTTTATTGTTACATTTGCACAATTTTCTCTCATTATTTATGTAACTACTATTAGTGTATCACAAATATACGGCATTTCAATAGATTGGAGGACTATCTTTTTTAGATATTCTATTCATTTTTTTTGATATTCTATCATGGATAGAAAAAAGAGGTCAAAGACCTCTCCTACAAGCCTTCCTCGCGATATTTCCACCCCCATACCGTCTTCTTGTGGTGAAGAGATTGTGATTTAAATTGAAATTCCGAATTAAAAAAGAGAGGTCTTTTGACCTCTCTTTTAAAGTTTTTAGAAAATAACCGTCACGTGTCTTGTTATTACTTCGCCGCCGTGTGTCGATGCATCAAAGATCACGTCAAACTCAACGGGGCCATCGCTTCTGAGCACTCTCCAGCTTCGTGCACCCGTCTGTTTTGCCACGTTTTTGTCCGCATTGGGTGAGCTGAGCGATTCAGCCTGATATCTCGCAAAGTTGAGGTATACGTCACGTGCACCTGCATCTGCAAAAACCGTGATATCGTCACCTTCCACTTCATACGCGCATCTGAGCACGGAATGAATGGGTGTATATTCGGTCACGATGTAGTTTCCGTTACCGTCCTTACCCTTGTGGAAAATAACCGTCACGTTATACGTCTTTACAATTTCACCGTCACCGTTTTTAATATTTACCGTAACGTTTCCGTTATCGTATACGGGGTTGTAAAATCTTACTGCGACACCGTCAACAATCACATATCTGTCAAGCAGGTTTCTTGACACGTTTTCAACCTCAATGTAACCGCCGTCAATGCCCGTCGTATCAAACACCACGTAAGCCGTCGACGTACCTGAAGCAACGGTTATGTCGTTTCCGTTCTGCGCCACGGTACAGTTCGTGATATATCTCACCTTGTTGCCGAAATCTGCCTTAAGTGTCATCGGCATCGTAACACCGTCCGAATCCTTAAGCACCATAGGCACGGTGAGTCTGCCGACACCGGGGTTTTTCACTTCAAGCACCGTTGCCGAATGCTCCGTAAGATAAGTCTTATCCGCACCGTTTGCAACAGAAAGCGTTGCGCCTGCGGGAAGAGCAAACTTAACTCTCATACTCGAGGTCTGCTCACCCGTGGCGGTCACAACGTTTATCGTCGCACCGTCAACCGACGTGCTTGCTCTTACGACGTTCTCTACCATCGTGCTGTCAAGAATGAAGTTGGGATAGCCGAAATTTGCCGTTGCATTGAGCACCGTAACGGCACCGCTGTCCTCAATTATTTTGACTTTAAAGCTTACGTTTGCATTGTTCGGAGCGACCGTGAGGACGTTGTTGTTTAATGAAACCGTACCGCCTTTGATATCGCTTACTTCAAGCGTGTCACCGCCTGCAACGTTGGCATTGATTTTAAACACTATGGTTTTGGTGCTTGAACCGTCCCATTTTGCCGTAAGCGTCTTTGCCGTATTGTCTATGGATGCCGTACATCTGAGTTTATAAGTAACCGCAAACTGTGAAGCAACAGGTCCGTTTCCACCATAGAAAACAGTAGCATTTTTCAGTTCATCATTACCGTCTTCTACCGTGATGCCTGCCCACTGTGCCTTTGTACCGCCGTAGTAAATGTACTTAAGTGCTTCGCACTCGTAAAAAGCACCGTCGTAAATAGTTTTAACCGTTGCAGGTATCTCTATCGATTTGAGGGCTTCACATGAATTGAAGGCTGAATACCCGATACTCGTAATCTTCTTCGGCATAGTCACGTCTGTAAGGTTAAAGCACTGAGTAAAGGTTTCCATGGGAATTTCCGTTATGTTTGCAGGAAGCTTGACTTCTTCAAGATTATCACAGTAACCAAACATCTGATATCCGAATGAAGTAATTGTGTCAGGTATTGCTATTGACGTAAGCCCCTTACAATCATAGAACACCATATCGCCAAGTGTCGTCACGTTACTTCCAAAGGTAATATCCGTAAGTTGCCAACAACCTGCGAATGCATAGTCACCGATTTCTGTCACACTGTCGGGAATAACCACGTTATTAAGGTTAGGGCAGTAATAGAATGCTTCTTCACTAATTTTGGTAAGACTTTTCGGAAGCGTAACACTTTCAAGATTCATACAACTTTGAAATGCACTGTGACCCATTTTGGTAACCGTTTCAGGAATAACGAAGCTTGTAGCTTCATCTTCTTGCTGAAAAGCTCTGTTTCCGATTTCTACAACGGGGTATCCGCCGAGTGTTGACGGGATAACAACGTCACCCTCAAGCATTTCAACGGTATTAACAATTGTCGCCTGACCCTTGGATACGGTGTACGAGTATATACCATCCTGATAAGTTATCTCGCCGTACGCATTTGCCGTTACCGCAAAAGCAATAACGAGACAAATTATAACGGCAATAACCGCCATAAACTTAAAAGATTTTTTCATATTTCACCCTCCTGATATAGTCGCTGACCGCAGGTCAATTTAGCTACGAAGTAATTTAGCGTGCGGAAAGCACATTTAGCTCGCAAATTGCGAATTTAGCCAAATAGATTTAAGACTATTTGATTCATTTTATCATACCTTATATATACATAGCAACCTTTTTTTCATTTTTCCGAACGAAAGCCCGTAAATCCGTTTAAAAAACACAAAACCGCAGGTGCTACCCACGGTTATTACTGTATATCGAACTGCATAATGCAAAAACCTCTTGACATTTTGTGACTACAAGTGTAGACTATAATCAGACTACAATTGTAGACAAAACTACGGAGGTGTTTCTATGGTAGACGGAAACATAAATATCGGTGAGGCAGAACTTGAGATAATGAAGGTTCTCTGGCAGGCAGAAGGGCCCGTCAACACGCAGTATATAAACGAGGCTGTGGAAAAGCACGGTTGGAAACGCACGACGGTATCCACCTTTCTTGCGCGTCTTGTCCAGAAGGAAGCCGTGCTGTCCGAAAAAAGAGGAAAATCGTTCTACTACACTCCCCTGATTTCGCAGAAGGCTTACAGAAAATTGCAGACCAAGAATCTTATTACAAATCTCTACAACGGTTCCGTAAAGGATTTTGCATTAGCTCTGTTTGAAGAAGAAAGGCTTTCAAGCGAGGATATGGACGAACTTCGTGCCATCTTTGATAAGGAGGACTGAGGATGCATAATGCATTTGTGAGTATACTTGTCGCTTCAGTTTTCGGCACTCTGCTTGCAGGTACACTTTTTCTGCTTCGTCCACTGAGCAAAAAGGTGTTTTCTGTTCATTGGCATTATTTTATGTGGCTTGCCGTACTTGCGGTAATGGTTTTACCCGTGAGGATAACACTTCCGAAAGAGGCAAGTATCATTCCTTCAATCACCGTGTCACAGACCGCCGAAGTCATTACGCAAACTCAACAAGTCGGCGATTTCGCACCCTTGACGAGTGAAAAAACAACACTTTTCCCATGGATATGGCTTGCCGCCGCAGTTATTTCTTTTTCAGTTAAACTGATAGGTTATTTTCTGTTTCTTTCAAAACTCCGTCGCACGTCAGCACCGACACTCTGTCCGCAGATTTCATCATATACGGGCAGGACTGTCCGTGTACGAAAAAGCAACTCGCTATCTTCACCGCTTATGATAGGCATTTTCAAGCCGACTTTACTTCTCCCCGACAGAGATATGACCGCAGAGCAGTTACACAACGTCCTTTCGCACGAAATGACTCATTTCAAAAGGGGTGACGTGCTCTTCAAGTGGTTCGTTTGCATGGTAAAATGTCTTCACTGGTTCAATCCTGCGGTATATTTCATAGGCAGGCAGATAAATATCTACTGTGAAATTTCATGTGACGTGAAAGCAACCGAAAATATGAATAGAGAAGAAAAACTCGGCTACGTCAACACCATTCTGACACTTCTTTCCGTGGGATACGCAAAAAACAATTCTCTGACAACAGGTATGACAGCAACAAAAAGTTCTCTCAGGAGGAGGTTTGAAATGATTAAAAATCACACAAAATCCACAAAAACAAAAATAATACTCTCGGTCATTTTGGCATCGGTACTTATTACAACGACTTTGTTCGCAAGCGGAGTTCTCGCAGGCAGCGTCACCGACGAGCCTGATGCTTCGCAGGCGTTTGTATGGCCCTGCCCCGACAGCAACACCGTTTCGCGAATATTCGATGAAGAAAATCACCCTGCAATAGACATTCCCGCAACAGGCGGAAGTGAGGTGCTTGCCGTATACGGAGGTGAGGTAACCTCAGCCGATTATGATGCCGAGCGTGGCTATTTCATCATCACCGATAACGGCACTGCGACCGTGCTGTACGCCCACCTTTCTTCAATTGACGTGACCGTAGGTGACACAGTATCTTCGGGTGACGTGATAGGCAAGGTAGGCAAAACGGGTATGGCGACAGGTGACCATCTGCACCTTGAACTGACCAAATACGGAAAGGCAACCGACCCGCTTGATTATGCTCTTGACGTAAACATCACCCAACCGCAGAAAAGACCTTTTTAAAAGTAAAAACCCGTACAAAGTACGGGTTTTCTTTTATTCTTCAACGGGTGTCCACGATGCTGAATATTCACCGATGCTCAGATCCATCGCTATCGGAACGGCACGGCTTTCCTCGCCGTCGCTTATTACGACGGTCACACTCGTGTAACTTCCGCTTAAATCAGTTCTTCCGCTGCAGTTTCCGTCAACACACGTCACGTCATACGTTTTTTTATTGCCTTCGTAATCGCAGAATACGATTTTATACGTAAAATCCTCATCAATCACGCTTGGCACGAAGTGATAGAAAAAGCCCTTGCCACCGTTTGAAAAATTCACTCCGCTGACCTCAATCACATCGGGCAGACGTGATTTTTCCTGCACAACTTCTTTTTTCACCCCGAAAAACGTTCCTACAAAAAACGCAATAACGGCAACCGCAATTATCAAAGCGGAAAAAACTATGTTATTTTTCTCTTTTTTTACGGTTTTTTCCTCATCATCCGTACGGCAGCAGAGATAATCCATACTGACGCCGAGTTCATCTGCAAGCGCGACAAGCTTCTGGTAATCGGGCTGTGTATCCCCCGTCTCCCACTTGCTGACAGCCTGCCTTGAGACGCCCATCTTATCGGCAAGACTCTCCTGGCTGAGACCCTTCATTTTTCTTATATTTGTCAGTCGTTCATTAAAATTCATACTGTCACCTCCGCTATTATACTATCAAAATGTCGCTTTACATTCCACCAACGCAACCTTGAATTTCGGCAACCTACGGTTGCATATTGAAATTTTACTGCTTTGTGACAGATTTTACAAACTGAGTCTGCTGCGTGATTTTTTCACCGTCAAGTTCTATGCGTACCGAGCCGACTCTGCCGTCACCGGCAACAACTGTCGGTATACCGTTAAGGAAGACCATCGGTTTTCCCATAAACTCCTCATCTGTCGTCTGCGTGACTTCTATTTTCTTTTCTGCAATTTCAAATGACTCTGCCTCACGGTCATTTTTCTTAAATTGTGGAAGCAATTTCTATTTTCTCCCTGCATTTTTAGGGTTTTATTAACTATACCATATTTTTAAGTTGTGTGCACGTATTTTTCCACCATAAAAAAAATCCCAATCCTTTCGGATTGGGATTTCAAGCTATTATTAGTCAACAAGAGTAAGGATAGCCATCTCTGCAGAGTCACCTCTACGGGGACCGATCTTAACTATTCTTGTGTAACCACCGTTTCTGTCAGCGTACTTAGGTCCGATTTCTGTAAAGAGCTTCTTAACAACGTCTTCCTTTGTTACGTAGCTCATAACCTGACGCTTATTGTGTAACGTATCCTCTTTTGCAAGAGTGATCATCTTTTCAGCAACCGCACTAACTTCTTTAGCTCTTGTAACGGTTGTTTCCATTTTTCCGCTTTCGAGGAAGAATGTAACCATACCGCGAAGCATTGCTCTTCTATGGTCAGTTGTAACACCGAGTTTTCTCTGTGCCGGCATATCTGTTAACCTCCTTTAATATGTGTGTGACGAATTATTCGTCATCCTTCTTGAGTGCGAGGTCGAGGCTTTCAAGCTTCTGGATAACCTCTTCAAGAGATTTGCGACCGAGGTTTCTGACTTTCATCATATCTTCCTCTGTGCGCTGGATAATGTCTTCAACAGTATTGATGCCCGCTCTCTTCAAGCAGTTGAAGGAACGAACGGAAAGATCAAGCTCTTCGATCGTTGTTTCAAGAACCTTTTCCTTCTTGACCTCTTCCTTCTCGTACATAATTTCAGCGTTCTTTGCCTCTTCGGAAAGCTCGACGAAAATGTTGAGATGCGAGGTCAGAACTTTGGCTGCAAGCGATACTGCGCTCTGAGCGTCTATCGTCTTGTTTGTCCAAACTTCGATCGCAAGGCTGTCAAAGTCCATTGAATTACCGACGCGGCAAGGCTCAACCGTATACTTCACCTTTACAACGGGAGTATAAATTGAGTCAACTGAGATGACGCCTATTACAGGCTGGTCATTCTGCTTGTTTCTGTCTGCAGAAACGTATCCGCGTCCTCTGTTTAAGGTAATCTCCATATGGAGTTTACCGTCGCTGTTAAGCGTTGCAAGCACAAGGTCGGGGTTGATAATTTCAACTTCGCTGTCATGCTTGATATCTGCTGCAGTAACTACCTGCTCACCCTCAGCGTCAATGGTCACAACCTTGGGACCATCGCCGTGAAGCTTTACAATAAGCTCCTTGACATTGAGGACGATCTCCGTTACATCTTCCTTAACACCGGGAATCGTTGTGAATTCGTGCTGAACACCGTCAATCTTGATTGCTGATGCAGCATATCCCGGAAGTGAACTGAGCAGTACTCTGCGCAGTGAGTTACCAAGCGTGGTACCGAATCCACGCTCAAGCGGTGCTACGGTGAATTTACCGTATGAACCGTCATCTGATAATACTTCGTATTCCAGTCTCGGCTTTTCTATTTCAATCATTTCAATACCCTCCAATAAATAATGTGTTTTTACTCCGGCGGCAACGACAATGTATACCTAGCCTTTCAAAACGGCGTACCGTTTCGAGGGGAAAGCCTATTACTTGGAGTACAATTCGACGATAAGCTGTTCTTCTACAGGGAGATCGATTTCGTCTCTTGCAGGAAGATTAACAACTGTTGCCTGCTGATTGTTTCTGTCAAGGTCGAGCCACTTGGGAACGGGCTTGTTAGCCGTTGCTTCAAGAACTGACTTAATCTTAACTGAATCCTTGCTGCCTGACTTGAGTGCAACAACGTCACCAGCTTTAACGAGGTATGAAGGAATGTTTACCTTCTTGCCGTTTACTGTGAAATGACCGTGACGAACGAGCTGACGAGCTTCAGGTCTTGACATAGCAAAACCGAGTCTGTAAACAACGTTGTCAAGTCTTGATTCGAGAATCTGGAGAAGGTTTTCACCTGTAACGCCCTGCTTCTTTTCAGCCTTTTCAAAGTATGAATAGAACTGCTTTTCGAGGACGCCGTAGAATCTCTTTGTCTTCTGCTTTTCTCTGAGCTGCTGAGCATACTCAGACTTTTTCTTGCTTACACCGTGCTGACCGGGAACCTTAGCACGCTTGTTCATAGCGCACTTTTCGCTGTAGCAGCGGTCGCCCTTTAAGAATAACTTCTGGTCTTCTCTTCTGCAAAGACGGCATACTGCGCCTGTATATCTTGCCATAATGAAACCTCCTATTAAACTCTTCTTCTCTTGGGGGGTCTGCATCCGTTGTGGGGGATAGGTGTTACGTCCTTAATCATAGTAACTTCAAGACCAACTGTCTGAAGTGCTCTGATAGCTGATTCACGACCTGCACCGGGGCCCTTAACGTATACTTCAACAGACTTGAGACCGTGCTCCATTGCTGCCTTAGCTGCAGTTTCAGCTGCTTCCTGAGCTGCGAAGGGAGTAGACTTCTTTGAACCGCGGAAACCGAGTTCGCCTGCTGATGCCCATGAGATTGCGTTACCGTTCAGATCTGAAATGGTAACGATCGTGTTATTGAAAGTGGAGCGAATATGCACTGCGCCTTTTTCAATATTTTTCTTTTCACGGCGACGTCTTGTCGCTGTTGCCTTTTTAACTGCCATACATATACCTCCTTACTTCTTCTCGTTAGCAATAGTCTTCTTGGGACCTTTGCGTGTTCTTGCGTTTGTCTTTGAACGCTGACCTCTTACGGGGAGACCCTTTCTGTGTCTGATGCCTCTGTAGCATCCGATCTCTGTAAGACGCTTGATATCAAGAGCTCTCTCTCTGCGGAGGTCACCCTCAACTGTGAAATTCTTATCTATGCAATCACGGATAAGATTTTCCTGCTCGTCTGTCAGGTCCTTAACACGGATGTCGGGATCAATACCCGTCATATCGAGAATTTTCTTTGATGCTGCAGCACCGATACCGTAAATGTAGCGGAGACCTGCTTCAATTCTTTTTTCTCTGGGTAAGTCAACACCTGCTATTCTTGCCATGTCTTATTACACCTCCATTAACCTTGTTTCTGCTTGTGCTTGGGGTTAGCACAGATAACCATAACCTTGCCTTTACGCTTGATTATTCTGCACTTTTCGCACATCGGCTTAACGCTGGGTCTTACTTTCATAATCGTTATACCTCCTATTTACCGCGCCAGGTAATTCTACCCTGCGTGGTATCGTATGTGGAAATCTCAACTGTCACCTTATCACCGGGCAGTATACGAATGTAGTTCATTCTGAGCTTTCCTGATATATGAGCACGGATTACGTGTCCGTTCTCAAGTTTTACATTGAATGTTGCATTCGGAAGCGCTTCTTCTACAACGCCTTCCAATTCAAAAACATCGTCCTTAGACATTGTTTTCCTCCTTAAACAGTCGTGAGTATTATCGGGCCGTCATCTGTAATTGCAATGGTGTTTTCGTAGTGTGCCGACAGCCTGCCGTCGTCCGTATAAATCGTCCAACCGTCATCGTCCTGCCATACACCGTCCTCACCCGCATTTATCATGGGCACGATTGCTATGACCATACCTTTCATAAGCCTCGGTCCGTGTCCCGCCTTGCCGAAATTGGGCACTTCGGGGTCCTCGTGGACCTTGCGGCCTACACCGTGTCCGACAAATTGCTTTACCGTTGAAAAACCGTTCTCCACAGCGTGTGCATCGACTGCTGCGCCGATGTCACCCACTCTGTTTCCGATTACCGACTGTTCAAAGCCTTTGTAGAAACACTCTTTGGTAACTCTGATCAGTTTTTCGGCTTCCTCTGACACCTTTCCGACAGGAAACGTTCTTGCCATATCGCCGTGAAAACCGTCGTAATATGCTCCGACGTCAATAGACACGATATCACCCTCTTTGAGAATGACTTTTTTAGTCGGTATACCGTGTATAACCTGGTCGTTTACGGAAATGCAGGCAGATGCCGGAAATCCGTAAAGATTCAGGAAGGACGGTACCGCACCGTGTGCTTTGATCGTGCGGAAAATAATCGTATCAAGGTCAGCAGTAGATACGCCCGGTGCAATAATGCTTTTTGCAGCTTCCATTGCAAGGGCTGTTATCTTACCTGCTATCTTGAGTTTTTCAATTTCAACGTCACTTTTGATATTGATCATATTTACTGTAACTGCTTGAATACCTCTGCCGTATTTGCGTCAGGTGTAAACTGGTCATACGCAAGTCTTAAGATACCCTTCTTGCCGTAGAAGTCCTTAAGAGGCTCCGTCTGGCTGTGGAAGGTTTCAAGACGCTTCTGAATAGTTTCAACCTTGTCGTCATCTCTGATGATAAGCTCTGCGCCGCATTTGTCGCAGACACCTTCTTTGACGGGAGGTTTGCTTTCAATGTGATAGGTTGCGCCGCATTTAAGGCACGCTCTTCTGCCTGCAAGTCTTGCGATGATGTTTTCATCCGTAACTTCAAGGCTGAGCACCTTATCTACCGTAACACCCATCTCCTCAAGCACCTCTGCCTGTCTTACCGAACGGGGGAAACCGTCAAGGATAAAACCGTTTTTGCAGTCATCCTCAGCAATTCTCTCTGCGAGAAGGCTTACAACCAACTCGTCGGGAACAAGGGAGCCTGAGTCCATATAACTTTTAGCTTTCATTCCGAGTTCGGTACCTGCGGCAACGGCTGCACGAAGCAGGTTGCCTGTTGATACCGTAGGAATGTTATACTTTTCGCTTATTCTTTCAGCCTGCGTGCCTTTTCCGGCACCGGGCGCACCGAGCAATATAAGTCTCATACCGTTACCTCAATTATTCAAGGAAGCTCTTGTAGTGACGCATAAGCATCTGTGATTCAATCTGAGCGACTGTTTCAAGTGCAACACCAACTACGATGAGAAGTGAAGTACCGCCGAGTGCAAGGCCTGCTCCGAAATATCTTGCAAAAATCATCGGAATTACAGCTACAAGACCGAGATAGAATGAACCGATAAGGATAACCTTGCTCATTATCTTTGAAATGTAGTCTGACGTGGGCTTACCGGGACGAATACCCGTAACGAAACCACCGTTGTTCTTGATGTTGTTTGCAATTTCTACGGGGTTGAACTGAACAGCCGCATAGAAATATCCGAAGAATATGATAAGCAGGAATTCAATAATTCCGTATACGGGATGCGTATATGAGAATATATTGAAGAACTTACTCCAGAAACCACCCTCAGCAACGTGAACGAAGCTTGAAATTGTACCGGGTATCGAAACGATAGCCGATGCAAAGATTACGGGAAGCACGCCTGTTGTAAGAACCTTGATCGGAAGGTTCTGTGCCTGTCCGCCGTACTGCTTTCTGCCTACAACTCTCTTAGCGTACTGTACTGAAATTCTTCTTTCAGCATCGTTGAAGTAAACGGTAAGAACTGTGAGTAACAGCATACCAACAACTACGCCTACGAAGAGCCAGATGTTTGTGTTGAAGAAGTTGATGAGTTCAGCGGGGAGACGGCTTACAATACCTGCGAAAAGAAGTATTGAAATACCGTTACCGATACCGTAGTCAGCAACTTTTTCTGCAAGCCACATAAGGAAGCATGAGCCTGCTGTGAACGTGAGCACAATAACAAGACCGGGGAAGAAGCCCTTTTCAACAACGGCACCGTAGCTCTGAAGGAGTTTGTAGTAACCGAAGCCTGTGAGAAGCGAAAGTCCTACCGTGAGGTATCTTGTGTACTGAGCAAGCTTCTTTCTGCCTTCATCGCCTGACTTTGAAAGTCTTTCAAGTGCAGGGATACCAACAGTGAGAAGCTGAATAATGATGGATGCGTTGATATAGGGAGATATTGACAGAGCAAATACCGTCGCCTGAGCAAGCGCACCACCAGTAAGCATATTGAGATAAACAAGTATGCTTGAAGAATTGCTTGCGAATAACGCCTGAATAAATGATGAATCGATGTAAGGAACGGGAATTGCCGAACCTATTCTGAATACGAGAATTATGAAAAGCGTGAACAGCATCTTCTTACGAAGGTCAGCTATCTTCCATGCATTACGAATTACCGTAAACATTACATCACCTCAACCTTTCCGCCAGCTGCTTCAATTTTAGCTTTTGCGGATTCTGAAGCCTTTGAAACTTTTACAGTGATGTTCTTTGTAATCTCACCGTTGCCGAGGAGTTTAACACCATCGTATGTCTTGTTAACAAGTCCCTTTTCTGTAAGTTCAGCAACTGTTACTGTTGAACCTGCTTCAAATACTTCAAGGTCTGATACATTGATTATTGCATATTTTGTTGCAAATATATTTTTAAAACCACGCTTCGGTAAGCGTCTCTGAAGGGGCATCTGACCGCCTTCGAAACCGGGACGTACGCCGCCGCCGCTTCTAGCCTTCTGACCCTTGTGGCCACGGCCACCTGTCTTACCGTTACCGCTGCCGGCACCTCTACCCTTTCTCTTGGGTTCAGCTGTTGAGCCGTATGCGGGAGATAATTCGTGAAGTTTCATATTGTTGCACCTCCTTTGAGTTGATTACTTAGCTTCTGAAACCTCTACCAAGTATGAGATTTCGTTGATCTTGCCTCTTGTTGCTGCGTTGTCAGGCTGAACTGTCGTATCGCCGGGTCTCTTAAGACCGAGTGAAATAGCCGTAGCGATATGTGAGTCCTTTCTGCCGTTTAATGACTTTACGAGCTTGATGTCTATTGTCTTTGCCATCATTAACCCTCCTGTACTTCAGCAGCAGGTGCGCTGTCAAACTTCAGACCGCGGATAGCCGCAACCTCTTTTTTGGTTTTGAGCTGCGAAAGTCCTGCGATTGTTGCACATACAACGTTCTTAGGATTGTTTGAACGCAGACACTTTGTTCTGATATTCTTGATACCTGCAGCTTCTACTACCGCACGTACAGCGCCGCCGGCGATAACACCGGTACCTTCTGCAGCGGGCTTCATAAGAACTCTGCCTGCACCGTACTCACCGATAATCTCGTGGGGAATTGTTGTACCCTTGAGAGATACTGTGATGAGATTCTTCTTAGCATCATCTATACCCTTGCGAATTGCATCCGGAACTTCGGCTGACTTGCCGAGACCTACACCTACGCGGCCCTTCTTGTCGCCAACAACAACAAGTGCAGAGAACTTCATAACACGACCGCCCTTAACTGTCTTGGACACACGGCCGATATGAACTACCTTTTCTTCGAATTCGCTGGGTTCTCTTGAATTCATTCTTGCCATATTTTCCTCCTTGTGTTAGAACTTGAGTCCGCCTTCACGTGCGCCTTCAGCAAGTGCCTGAACACGACCGTGATAGGTGAATCCGCCTCTGTCAAATACGACTTCTGTGATACCCTTTGCAATAGCAGCCTTTGCAACTGCTTCGCCGACCTTTTTAGCCGCTTCTTTATTGCCGCCGTATCCATCGAAGCCCTTATCGAGTGTGGAGGCTGATGCAAGTGTAACACCGTTTACATCATCAATAACCTGGCAATAGATATTCGCGAGTGAACGGAATACCGCAAGACGAGGCTTTGAAGGTGTGCCTGAAATTTTTGCTCTTGCTCTCTTATGTCTCTTAAGACGAGCAACATTGCTATCTTTTCTTGAAACCATTGCTTTCTACCTCCTGTATTATTTAGCAGATTTACCTGCTTTACCTTCCTTGCGGATAATATATTCATCCACATATTTGATGCCCTTGCCCTTGTAGGGTTCCGGGGGTCTCTTCTCACGTACTTCAGCAGCGAACTGACCAACCTTCTGCTTGTCAGCGCCTGTGATGATGATTGAGTTTGCTGACGGAACTTCAACAGTAACGCCTTCAACTTCATCCATTCTCACCTGATGTGAGTAGCCAAGGTTCATAACGAGAGTCTTGCCCTCTTTGCTAACCCTGTAACCTACACCGTTAACTTCAAGTTCCTTCTTGAAGCCTTCGGATACGCCTACTACCATATTGTTGAGCAGGCTTCTTGTAAGGCCGTGAAGAGCCTTATTTTCTTTTTCGTCGTTGGGACGCTCAACTGTCATAACACCGCCGTCAACAGTGATCTTCATGTTGGCATTGAATGTCTGTGTGAGTGTGCCCTTAGGACCTTTAACAGTAACGGTATTGTCGGGTGCTACGTTAACATCAACGCCCGCCGGTACTGTGATCGGCATTTTACCAATTCGTGACATTATCTACACCTTCCTTTACCAAATGAATGCGATTACTTCGCCGCCAAGATTAGCTTTTCTTGCCTTCTTGTCGGTCATAACGCCCTTGCTTGTAGAGATGATGGCAGTACCAAGACCTCCCATAACCTTGGGCATATCTTCGCAGCTTGTGTATATACGAAGACCGGGCTTTGAAACACGGCGGAGACCTGTGATAATGGGGGTCTTGTTTGCGCCGTACTTGAGAGTGATTTTGAGAACACCCTGCTTACCGTCTTCGACAACTTCAACGTTCTTTATATAACCCTCTTCAAGAAGAATGTCTGCGATAGTCTTCTTCATGTTTGAAGCGGGAACTTCAACCGTCTCATGCTTTGCAGTGCTTGCATTACGGATTCTCGTAAGCATATCTGCGATAACATCGGTCATTTGCATTTTGTCGTACCTCCTTTAGGCTGATTTCTACTGATTTTAGAGATTACCAAGAAGCCTTCTTGACTCCGGGTATCTCACCCTTGTATGCGAGTTCACGGAAGCAGATACGGCACACACCGTACTTTCTGAGATAACCGTGGGGTCTTCCGCAGATCTTACATCTGTTGTAAGCGCGTGTGGAAAACTTAGGAGTTCTCTGCTGCTTAACCTTCATTGCTGTTTTTGCCATAGCTTCTAAACCTCCTGATTAGTTCTCGAAAGGAGCGCCCATAAGTTTAAGGAGCTCTCTTGCTTCTTCATCTGTGTTAGCTGTTGTAACAAAGATGATGTCCATACCGCGAATCTTGTCTACCTTATCGTATTCGATTTCGGGGAATATGAGCTGTTCCTTAAGACCGAGCGCATAGTTACCTCTGCCGTCGAACGCGTTGGGGTTGATTCCTCTGAAGTCTCTAACTCGGGGAAGAGCGATGTTGAAAAGTCTGTCAAGGAACTCGTACATAATTTCTGAACGAAGTGTAACCTTACAGCCGATTGCAACGCCTTCACGGAGCTTGAAGTTAGCGACTGATTTCTTTGCCTTTGTAGGTACGGCGTGCTGACCTGTGATCTTTTCGAGGTCTGCAATAGCCGCTTCAAGAGCCTTAGGATTGTCCTTAGCTTCACCGCAGCCGACGTTGATAACAATCTTGTCGAGCTTCGGAATCTGCATGGGGCTCTTATAACCGAACTTTTTCATAAGTGCCGGAGCAACCTCTGACACATATTTTTCTTTTAAACGAGCCATCTGTTATACCTCCTTAAAGTTCTGCGCCGCAATGCGTACAAACTCTTACAAGTTCTCCCTTTTTGTTTGCCTTCTTGGAGATTCTTGTAGGCTTCTTGCACTTTGCGCAATAAAGCATAACCTTAGAAGCGTACATAGCGCCCTCTGCTTTTACGATGCCGCCCTGATCGCCCTGCTTTCTGGGTTTAACGTGCTTGGTGACCATGTTGACACCTTCAACGATAACCTTTCCTTCAGTGGGAGATACGACAGCAACCTTACCGGTTTTGCCTTTATCTTTACCGGAGATTACCATTACGGTATCTCCTCTTCTTACGTGTACTTTACTCATTTTTTCTCCCTCCTATTAAAGTACTTCGGGAGCAAGGGACAATATCTTCATATAGTCCTTGTCACGGAGTTCTCTTGCCACGGGCCCAAAGATACGGGTTCCGCGAGGTGTCTTATCATCTCTGATAATGACAGCAGCGTTTTCATCAAATCTGATATATGATCCGTCGGCACGGCGCTTGCCCTTAACCGAACGAACAATAACGCATTTTACAACGTCGCCTTTTTTAACGGTGCCGCCGGGTGCTGCCTTCTTGACAGAACATACGATGGTGTCACCGATATTGGCATACTTTCTTCCCGAACCGCCGAGAACCTTAATGCAGAACAATTCTTTTGCACCGGTGTTGTCAGCCACTTTCAGGAGAGTTTGCATCTGTATCATAATCGATTGTCCTCCTTAAATTACTTAGCTTTCTCGATTATGCGAACAAGTCTCCATCTCTTATCGTGTGAGAGGGGTCTCGTTTCCATAACCTCAACCTTATCGCCTATTCTGCACTCGTTGTTTTCGTCGTGTGCTTTAAGCTTGTATGTGTTTTCAACAATTTTCTTATACAGAGGATGAGCAACACGGTCTTCGATAGCAACAACGATTGTCTTGTCCATCTTGTCGCTTACAACCTTGCCCACTCTAGTCTTTCTAAATGCTCTTTCGCTCAACGTACTCTCCTCCTTTATGCCTTCTTAAGCTCTTCTTCTCTAAGAACAGTAAGAATCTTGGCAATAGTCTTCTTAACTTCTACTATTCTCTGAGGATTGTCAAGCTGTTTTGTAGCGTTCTGGAAACGAAGGTTCATAAGTTCGCTCTTGTATTCCTTGAGCTTCTTGTTGAGCTCTTCTGTTGAAAGCTTTCTGATATCTGCAATTTTCATTAGCCCTGAACCTCCTCTTTTCCTACGATCTTACACTTAACGGGAAGCTTGTGCATTGCAAGACGAAGTGCTTCACGTGCCTGTGTTTCTTCAATGCCGGCGATTTCAAAAATTACTCTGCCGGGCTTAACTACTGCTACCCAGTACTCAGGTGAACCTTTACCTGAACCCATACGAGTTTCAGCAGGCTTCTGAGTGATAGGCTTGTCGGGGAATATCTTGATGAATACCTGACCGCCACGCTTTGTGTAACGTGTAAGTGCGATACGGGCAGCTTCAATCTGATTGCTCTTTATCCAAGCGGGCTCCATAGCAACAAGACCGAATTCACCCTGGCTGATTGTGTTGCCACGGGTAGCCTTACCTGTAAGTCTGCCACGCTGAACTTTTCTGTACTTAACTCTTTTAGGCATTAACATAATTACTTGTTGCCTCCTTCCGCTTCAACGACCTTCTTGACAGTCGGAAGAACTTCACCTTTGTAGATCCATGTCTTAATACCGATTCTGCCGTATGTCGTCTTTGCCTCAGCAAATCCATAATCAATATCTGCACGAAGTGTCTGCAGCGGGATTGTACCCTCATGATAATGTTCACTTCTTGCGATTTCAGCACCGCCGAGACGGCCTGCGCAGTTGATTTTGATACCCTTAGCGCCTGCTCTCATTGTTCTGCCGATGCACTGCTTCATCGCTCTTCTGAAAGCGATTCTCTTTTCGAGCTGCTGTGCAATGTTTTCAGCAACGAGCTGAGCGTTGAGATCAGGATACTTAACTTCAACGATGTCAACAAAGATTTCCTTATCCTTGCCAACGAACTTTTCAACTTCGCTCTTGATCTTCGGGATGTTTTCGCCGCCCTTGCCGATGATGAGGCCGGGCTTAGCGCAGTGCATTATAACTTTAACTTTCTTTGCTGTTCTTTCGATTTCAACCTTGGGAACGCCGGCAGCCTCATGAGCAGCCTTAAGATAAGTTCTGAGCTTGTTGTCTTCAACAAGTGTATCGCCGAACTTTTCGTCTGATACGAACCATCTTGAATCCCAGTCTTTAATTACGCCGACTCTTATGCCGTGCGGATTAACTTTCTGACCCATCGATTATGCCTCCTTTTCCTTAAGAACTACTGTGATATGGGATGTTCTCTTCAGGATACGGAAAGCCCTACCCTGTGCTCTGGGCATAACCCTTTTGAGTGTGGGACCGGGACCTACGAAGATCTCTGAAACGTAAAGATTATCCTTATTCATACCAAAATTGTTTTCTGCATTTGCTGCTGCGCTCTTGAGCAGCTTATAAACCGGTTCAGAAGCAGCCTTAGGTGTATTCTTCACGATTGCGAGTGCAACATCGAGGGGCTTGTTTCTGACAAGGTCAATAACTATCTTCACCTTACGGGGTGCGATTCTGACATGCTTGACTTGTGCTCTTGCTTCCATTTCATTTTCCTCCTTTCGTAATCACACATTACTTCTGTGTGTTGGAGGTCTTTGAACCGGAGTGACCCTTAAAGGTACGAGTCGGTGCAAACTCTCCAAGCTTGTGACCTACCATGTCTTCAGTCACATATACCGGAACGTGTTTTCTGCCGTCATGGACAGCAATTGTGTGTCCAACAAAGCTCGGAAAGATTGTTGACGCTCTGGACCATGTCTTGAGCACTCTCTTTTCATTTGCCTTGTTGAGTTCTTCTATTCTTTTGAATAAAGCAGGTTCCACGAAGGGTCCCTTTTTAACGCTTCTTGACATTTGTTAAAAGCTCCTTTCCGATTACTTATCGTTTCTTCTCTTCACGATGAACTTGTTGCTGCGAGACTTGTGCTTACGTGTCTTAAGACCAAGAGCAGGCTTGCCCCAGGGAGTCATAGGTGAAGGCTGACCAACAGGTGCACGGCCTTCGCCACCACCGTGAGGGTGATCGCAGGGGTTCATGACTGAACCACGTACTGTAGGACGGATGCCCATGTGGCGTTTTCTTCCGGCCTTACCGATAGAAACGTTTTCATGTTCAAGGTTACTTACCTGACCGATAGTTGCCATACACTCAAGTCTTATAAGTCTTACTTCGCCTGAAGGAAGTCTTACCTGAGAGATGCCGTTTTCCTTCGACATAAGCTGTGCAGCCGTACCTGCCGAACGAACGAGCTGAGCACCTTTACCGGGCCAGAGTTCTACGTTGTGAATGAAAGTACCAACGGGAATTGATGATATCGGAAGCGCGTTACCGGGCTTGATATCAGCGCTTGCGCCGCTTTCAACCTTCTGACCTACCTTGAGGCCGTCGGGAGCGAGGATGTATCTCTTCTCGCCGTCTTCATATTCAACAAGAGCGATGAATGCGCTTCTGTTAGGATCGTATTCAATAGTCTTAACAGTTGCGGGCATATCAAACTTGTTTCTCTTGAAGTCGATAATTCTGTACTTTTTCTTTGCGCCGCCGCCCTGATGACGAACGGTGATGCGGCCATAGCTGTTACGGCCGGCATTTTTCTTAACCTTCTCCAGAAGGCTCTTTTCGGGTGCTACCTTTGACAGACCTGAATAATCAAGTGATGTCATGTTTCTTCGAGCAGGAGAGGTCGGTTTATAAATCTTCATTGCCATGATAAATTTCCTCCTTAATGTAAAATTACATCATACCCTCGAAGAACTCGATAGGCTTAGATTTCTCTGTGAGCTTTACAATTGCTTTCTTTCTCTTAGCTCTGTTACCGACAAAAACGCCCTGGCGTTTTTCTTTGCCGTAGTAATTCATTGTGTTAACAGACTTAACTTCAACACCGAAGATTTCTTCTACAGCGTATTTGATTTCTGTCTTTGATGAACCGTATGCAACCTCAAAGGTGTACTCCTTATTAGCCGCGCCTGCCATGCTCTTTTCGCTGATGACGGGCTTTCTTATAACGTCGTAAGCTGTCTTCATTATGCATACACCTCCGCAAGTTTCTCTACTGCATCCTTAGTCATAACAAGTGTCTTGCAGTTAAGAACTTCGTATACGTTGAGGACGTCTGTGTTTGAAGCAGCTGCCTTTTCCATGTTTCTGATAGAAACAACGAGGTTCTTGTTAACGCCGTTTGTTACAACGAGTGCCTTGTCTGCTGCGCCGATAGCCTTGAGGGCTGTAGCAACAGTCTTTGTCTTGATTTCATCGAGGTCGAAGTTGTCAACAACTACGATTTCGCCTGCTGCAGCCTTAGCTGAGAGTGCGCTTACCATAGCGACCTTCTTAACCTTCTTGTTGAGAGAAATTCTGTAATCTCTCGGCTTGGGAGCGAATACTACGCCACCGTGAATCCACTGAGGAGCTCTGATAGAACCCTGTCTTGCACGGCCTGTGCCCTTCTGTCTCCAAGGCTTTGCACCGCCGCCTGAAACCTCAGCTCTTGTGAGTGCGGACTGTGTGCCCTGTCTCTGATTAGCGAGATATGTCTTAACAACCTGGTGGAGAACTGCTTCATTAACTTCTGCGCCGAACACTGCGTCGCTAAGCTTGATTTCACCGACTTTTTCGCCGGCAAGATTTAAAACTTTAACCTTTGACATAAATCATTCCTCCTCCCTTATGCTTTAACCGCGCTGCTGATGTAAACGATACCGCCCTTAGGACCGGGGATAGCGCCTTTGATTACGAGCAGATTCTTTTCAGCGTCAACCTTAACTACGTCGAGGTTCTGAATTGTAACCTGATCGTTGCCCATGTGACCGGGCATCTTCTTACCGGGCATGATTCTTGACGGATCCGAGCAAGCGCCCATTGAGCCTGCATGTCTGTGTACGGGACCGCCACCGTGTGTTTCTCTACCACGGCTCTGACCGTGACGTTTGATTGTACCCTGGAAGCCCTTACCCTTTGAAATACCTGTAACGTCCACTGTTTCGCCTTCAGCAAAGATGTCAGCTGCTATTACGTCGCCTACATTTTTGTCTTCGTCGAACTTGAACTCTTTGAGATACTTCTTTGTAGCAAGTTCATTCTTCTTGAAGTGACCTTCAAGGGGTTTGTTGCTATGCTTAGACTTTACATCTTCAAAACCCAACTGAAGAGCTGCATAGCCGTCTGTCTCGACACACTTCTTCTGTGCCACAACGCAGGGGCCTGCTTCGATCACCGTTACGGGAACGACTTTGCCTGCATCGTCAAAGATCTGTGTCATACCGACTTTTCTTCCGATAATGCCTTTTTTCATTTCTTTCTTTCCTCCTTGGTTATTGGTCGGTCTCTCGCCGACTTGACCCGCACCCTTGGCAGAGGTGCTATAAAAACCACATTTCGTGGTGGGTTAGCATGATTTTGCGGGAGTTTTTTCTCCCCTTTTTACGCCATTATAGCCTTTAATACATATTTAATGTACTAAAGGCTGTAATTTGATTATAACTTGATTTCGATGTCCACACCTGCGGGTACTTCGAGATTTGAAAGAGCCTCGATGCACTTTGCAGACGGCTTGAGAACGTCGATAAGTCTCTTATGTGTTCTTGTTTCGAACTGCTCACGGCTGTCCTTATACTTGTGTACTGCACGAAGGATAGTAACGATTTCCTTATCTGTCGGCAGCGGAACGGGACCTGATACCTTTGCGCCGTTCTTCTTAGCCATGTCAACAATCTTTTCAGCTGTCTGATCGATGAGTGTTGTGTCATAGCTCTTGAGTCTGATTCTGATCTTTTCTGTCTTTGCCATTGTTCTTTCTCCTTAATTCAAATTCACTTCCAGATTTTTCACACCTTGCCTGGCGTTTCGCTGTTTTTGCATAAAAAATCGGACAGAGAACTGCAATAAGTTTCGTATCCGAAATTCACCACAGGCTCATCGTGTGTCTATGCACATTGCCGCCATTCAGTTGTGAAAACCTGCCGCCCGGTTTAATACGGACCTGCTCCACGAAAGTTCCCGGCACCTGCCGCAATCTCCCGCTTCATCACATCAAGCCTTGTTATGATATCATAATCAATATAAATAGTCAAGTATTTTTTTAAAATTTTTTGACATTTTCTCTTATATTATAATAAGGAAGGAATTTTTTGAAAATCCCCTCCTTATTTCAAAAAATTATGCTGTTTTTCCGCCTGTTTTTGCAAACATTGCGGCACCGACCATACCTGCTTTGTTGCCGAGTGTCGCCCTCTTTATCTCCGCCTGCTTGACGCTCGTCTTATTTGCATACATCATTGAGCCCGCTTTTTTGCGAAGAATCGAGAACAGATTTTCACCCTCGTTTGAAACACCGCCGCCGATAAGCACAACCTCAGGCTGAAGCGTATTTACGGCGTTTGCAATTGCTATCGAAACGTAATCCGTATACATGTCAACAACCTCTTCCGCCGTCTTGTCTCCCGTATCACGTGCACGCCACGCAGTCTGTCCGCTGACCTTGGTGAGATTGCCACCGCACATCTTCCACATTTCAGACTCTTTATGTTCCTTCATCGCATCAAGCGTCATACGCACGAGTGCCGTTGCCGAAGTATAACACTCTAAACAGCCCTTGTTTCCGCAGGAACAGGGATGACCGTTTCTTTCAACGATGGTATGACCGAATTCACCGGCACCGCCGTTGGCACCTACGTATACGGCACCGTCAATTATGATACCCATACCGAGCCCCGTACCGAGTGTAAGCATGGCAACGCTTGACGCACCCTTTCCGCCACCGCAAAGTGCTTCACCGAGTGCGGCAAGATTTGCATCGTTGCCGACGTAGACCTTCTTACCCGTCATTTCACCGAGCATTTTGCCTGCATCAAGGTCAAAAAAGCCTAAATTGTTCGCAAAACGAATCACGTCACCCTGAACAAGACCGGGCGTTGCAAGACCGATGCTTTCGATTTCATCATAGCTCACGCCTGCCTTCCTGCAGACGTCACGTGAAAGCTTCGCCATATCTTTAAAAATTTCCTCGTTTTCACGTTTTGCACCCGTATCTGCAGAAATCTTTTCAATTATATTACCGTTCTCATCAACAAGACCGACTTTTATCGCAGTCCCTCCGAGGTCAATACCTACATAATACATAAAAATCACCTCAAAAACGATTATATCATAAAGAAGGTCATTTACAACAGCAAATTTTTGATATAAAATTAACTTATATAATATCGGGAGAGGTTTTTACTATGAAATTTGATTATCATTCACTCCGTAACGGAAGCGACATAAGGGGCTACGCAGTAAAAAGTGACGAAGCACCCGTAAATCTCACGGACGAGGTTACAAAAAAAGTTGCATCGGCATTCGTGCTCTGGCTTGCAAAGAAGTGTGACAAGAATCCGTGTGACCTTAAGATAGGTATCGGCAGGGATTCGAGAATTTCGGGCGAGCGTCTGCGTGATGCCTTCGTGGCGTCCTTCAAGGATGCAGGCGTATACACCTACGACTGCGGTCTTGCTACGACACCGTCGATGTTTATGCTCTGTGTAGACGAAAAATACACCGTTGACGGTACGGTTATGCTCACGGCAAGTCATCTCCCCTACAACCGCAACGGCTTTAAGTTCTTCACAAAGGACGGCGGTCTTGAAGGAAGCGACATCAAGGACATACTTGAAATTGCCTCCTACGGTGCGGCTTCACAGTCGTCAAAGAGGGGCAGAGTCAAGAAAATTGACTACGTAAAAGAATATGCAAAGCTCATAAAAGAGAAAATAACAACGGCAACAGGCGAAAACAAGCCCTTCAAGGGTATGAAAATCGTTGTCGATGCAGGTAACGGTGCAGGCGGTTTCTACGCATCAAAGGTTTTAAAACCGCTTGGTGCAGACGTTCGCGGAAGTCAGTTCTTAGAGCCTGACGGCACCTTCCCCAACCACATCCCCAACCCCGAGGATAAGGAAGCAATGGCAAGCATTTCAAAGGCAACGCTTGATGCAAAGGCTGACCTTGGTATAATCTTTGATACCGACGTTGACCGTGCGGCTATCGTTGACGCATCGGGCAAGGAAATAAACAAAGAAAAGCTTATCGCCCTTATTTCTGCGGTGCTTCTCAAGGATAAAAAAGGCACTATCGTAACAGACTCTGTTACCTCGGGTGAACTCGAAGCATTCATCGCCTCCCACGGTGGCAGACAGCACCGTTTCAAGAGGGGCTATAAAAACGTTATCAACGAGGCTATCCGCCTCAACAACGAGGGTGAATATACCCCCCTTGCGATTGAAACGAGCGGTCATGCGGCACTTATGGAAAACTACTTCCTTGACGACGGTGCATACCTCGTAACGAGGCTTCTGATTGAGGCGGTAAAACAGCGTAAAGAAGGCAAAACGCTTTCCGACCTGATTTCCGACCTCGGTGTTCTCCCCGTCAAGAAGTCCTGCCGTTTCAAAATCGAAGGTGAAAACTTCAAGGAATACGGTCTTGATATTCTTTCGGCATTTGAGAAATTTGCGCAGGAAAACTCCTTCCTCACACACATCAAGGGCGGTTATGAGGGTATACGTTGCTCATTCGGCGGCAAGGGCTGGCTTCTTATGAGGCTTTCACTTCACGACCCGATAATTCCGTTCGACTGTGAAGCAGAAAATGCGGAAGATATGGCATCTGCACTCAAAGAAGTTGAAACCTTCCTTAAGGCTTACGACCGTCTTGAAGGCTTAAATGCTTTACTTGACATCTGATTGCATTAGTTATAAAATAGATGTTATTACATTATAGAAATAGGTGAAAATTATGGCTGTTATTACACTCAAAGACGGGTCAACAAAAGAAGTTGCACTCGGCACGTCTGCTATTGAAATAGCAAGAGAAATAAGCGAAGGTCTCGCAAGAGTTGCCTGCGCTGTCGAACTTAACGGAAAGGTTTGTGATCTTCGAACTACCGTAGACGGCGACTGCACGGTAAACTTCCTTACCTTCGATTCGGAGGGTGGTCGCCATACGTTCAATCACACCTGCTCACATATACTTGCACAGGCAGTAAAACGTCTGTATCCTGCAGCAAAGCTTACGATAGGCCCGTCTATTGACGACGGTTTTTACTACGACTTTGACGTTGATACGAGTTTTACTCCCGACGACCTTTCAAAGATTGAAGCCGAGATGAAGAAAATCATCAAGGAAAATCTTGAAATCGAGTATTTTGAACTTCCCAGAGACGAGGCGCTCGCACTTATGAAGGATGAGCCGTATAAGGTTGAACTCATAAACGAGCTTCCCGAGGGTGAGAAGATAAGTTTCTACAAACAGGGTGAATTTACCGACCTTTGTGCAGGTCCTCACCTCTTAAAGACGGGTGCTATCAAGGCATTCAAGCTCACCAGCGCAACAGGTGCGTACTGGAGGGGCGATTCAAACAAGAAAATGCTCTGCCGTGTATATGGTACAGCTTTCACCAAGAAGAGTGACCTTGAAGAGCATCTTGCAGCACTTGAAGAGGCAAGAAAGCGCGACCATAACAAGCTCGGCCGTGAACTCGAATTTTTCACAACCGTTGACTATATCGGTCAGGGTCTTCCCATTCTTCTTCCCAAGGGTGCGAAGGTTATTCAGATTCTTCAGCGCTTCGTTGAGGATACGGAAGCCTCAAAGGGCTGGCTTTTAACTAAGACTCCCTATATGGCTAAGAGCGACCTTTACAAGATAAGCGGTCACTGGGGTCATTATAAAGACGGTATGTTCATTCTCGGTGACGAGGAGAAGGATGAAGAAGTTTTTGCACTTCGTCCCATGACCTGTCCTTTCCAGTATCAGGCATATTTAAACCGTGCCCGTTCATACAGGGATCTGCCCTTACGTTATAACGAAACATCAACTCTTTTCCGTAACGAAGCAAGCGGTGAAATGCACGGTCTTATCCGTGTAAGACAGTTCACCATTTCGGAAGGACATCTTATGTGTCTCCCCGAACAGCTTGAGGAAGAATTCAAGGGCTGTCTTGAACTTGCAATCTATATGCTCAAAACGCTCGGTCTTTACGAAGACGTAAGCTACCGTTTCTCACAGTGGGATCCTGCCGACAGCGGTAAGTATATCGGCACACCTGAGCAGTGGGACGAAGCGCAGAGCACGATGCAGAAGATTCTCGACCACCTTGAAATCCCCTACAAAATCGGCATCGGTGAAGCGGCATTCTACGGTCCGAAGCTTGATATTCAGATTAAGAATGTATTCGGCAAAGAGGATACGCTTATCACGATTCAGGTTGACCAGCTTCTTGCAAAGCAGTTTGATATGGAATATGTTGACCGTGACGGCACGAAAAAGAATCCCTACATCATTCACCGTACCTCAATCGGTTGCTATGAGAGAACGCTTGCTCTGCTTATAGAAAAATATGCAGGTGCATTCCCGACGTGGCTTGCACCCGTTCAGGTAAAGATTCTTCCCATTGCGGACAGACATCTCGATTACGCAAAGGAAGTTGCTTCAAAACTTGCTTCATACGGTATCCGTGTTGAAACTGACGACAGGTCCGAAACTATCGGCTACAAGATAAGAAGTGCACAGGGCGAAAAGATTCCGCATATGCTTCTTGTCGGCGATAAGGAAATCGAAAGCGGCACCGTTTCGGTAAGAAACCGCAAGGAAGGCGACCTTGGTGCTATGTCTGTTGACGAATTTATCGCAAAGATAATGAAACTCGTGGCTGACAAGACACTCGACTATTAAAATGAATAAAACACCTCTGTTTGCGATACACTTTTAACAGAGGTGTTTTTATTTTGAAAATAACGTTAAAAAGGCCCGTACTGTTTCTTACAATGGCAGTCATCTGTGTGCTTTGTGTCTTTTTCACGGACAAACCCACTCAGGCATACCTGTCATACGGTGCGGTGGGCACGTCGGTAAAGCAGGTGCAGATAAGACTTAAGTATCTCGGCTACCTCGACAATGCGGACGGGCTGTACGGAAGTGCCACGGAAAATGCAATAAAGGCTTTTCAGCGGGACAGAGGTCTTACCCCCGACGGAAAATGCGGAAATGCGACCATGAAAGCACTCGGTCTTTCAACCTCGCTTTCATATCAGCAGGTAATCGATTTGCAGAATAAACTGATTTCTCTGGGCTATTACAGCGGAAATGCCGACGGAAAGTACGGTGCGGCAACGGCAAACGCCGTGTCCGAATATCAGCGGGACAACGCTCTTGACGTTGACGGCATCGCAGGAAAGGCAACACTTTCCTCACTTGAAATGAACGTGCCCGACACGTCGCAAAGCGAGGATGACTTGTATCTTCTTGCCCGAATGATATCGGCAGAGGCAAGGGGTGAAAGTTATACGGGGCAGGTTGCCGTCGGTGCGGTTATAATGAACCGACTTTCACACCCGTCCTTCCCCGACAATATCTACGACGTGCTTTTCCAGCCGGGTGCCTTCACGGCAATAGCAGACGGTCAGTGGGATGAGCCTATTTCCGACTCAGCATGGTCAGCGGCACGTGACGCCATGAGCGGTATTGACCCGACAGGCGGTGCGATATACTACTATAACCCCGTAACCGCCACAAGTAAATGGATACGTTCACGCCCCGTAGTTGCGACCTTCGGTGCCCACGTCTTCTGCACGTAAAAAAAGAGAGGTTTCCCTCTCTTTTTACTTTACTTAACCGAGTTTTTCAACAATTCTTGCCAATTCGGCCGTATATTCTGCCAGTTCTTTTTCAGAATCAGACAATTCTTTTGCAATTTTATCTGCATTCATCTGCCATTTGACCATATCATTGGTCATATTCGTATAGTCCGCCAATACGGTCGGGTCAGACGGATTTTCGCTGTATTTTTCTGTTACCGATACGTAGGTATCAACCCACGATTCGTACTCTTTAAGAAACTTCTTCCATTCCGAAGTCGTTTCCGTGACAACTTCATCACCGTTATTTACGTGAGCCGTACAGCCTGCAAACGAAAAAAGCAGTGCCACACAAAGCAGTATTGTGAGTAATCTTTTCATAAATTTACCTCCGATTTTCTTACTTATACATCATAAATATTTCCGCTGCCCATATTGCGTTTCCATACGCCCGGCAGAAGCACGGTTTTGCCCTCTTTAAGTGAAGCCTTCACGTCAATAATCTTCTGGTTTGACGAGCCACGGAACAAAAGTGACAAATCCTTCAGTTCTTCAACAAATCTGCCGTCAACGAGCACGTCTATATACGAGAGTAAAGTCATTGTATCTTCATCTCTGCCGACGAGTTCTTTTTCAAAATCAAAACCCGTATAGCACCAGAGGTTTTTTTGCGGAAACCTCTCCTTAAACTCTTTTGCAAGCGTGATAAGTGTCGGCACGTTTTCTTTTTCAAACGGCTCACCGCCAAGAAATGAAAGCCCGTCAACGTAATCGTGGTCAAGCGCCTGCATTATTTCATCCTGCACCTTTTCGGTATACGGCTGACCGTAATTAAAGTCCCACGCCTCTTTATTGAAGCAGTTTTTGCAATGGTGACGGCAGCCGCTCACAAAAAGCGACACCCTCACCCCTACTCCGTTTGCTATATCGTTTTTCTTAATAACCGCATAATTCATATTGTTACCTGTCAAAAACGGGTGTAGTTAAATACACCCGTTTCGTTTTTTATAAATGGAGTACTCTTTCCTTGATTTCCTGCGTTCTGCCCTGATTCCAGAACTGCGTGCCGATGTAACCGCACGTACGGCGTGCAACGTTGAGTTTCGACTGGTCGGTATTACCGCAGTTGGGACACTCCCACACGAGTTTGCCGTGACCGTCGTTCTTGATGCCGATTTCACCGTCAAAACCGCATTCCTGACAATAGTCACTCTTGGTGTTGAGTTCGGCATACATTATGTTGTCGTAGATAAACTTCATAACGGAAAGCACCGCTTCAACGTTATTCTGCATATTGGGAACTTCAACGTAAGAAATAGCACCGCCGGGAGAAAGCGTCTGGAATTTTGCTTCAAGCGCAAGCTTGTCAAACGCATCAATTTCCTCCGTAACGTGAACGTGATAACTGTTGGTGATATAGTTTCTGTCCGTAACGCCCGGCACCTTGCCGAATCTCTTCTGCAGGCACTTTGCAAACTTATAGGTCGTGCTCTCAAGGGGCGTGCCGTAAAGTGAATAGTCGATATTTTCCTCTGCCTTCCACTTAGCCGTGTATTCGTTGAGTTTTTTCATTATCTCAAGGCCGAGTTTTTCACCCTCAGGCTCTGTCAGCTTCTTGCCGATAAGGCTGTATACACACTCCCACAGACCTGCATAGCCGAGTGAAAGCGTAGAGTAACCGCCGTGGAGATACTTGTCAATCGTCTCTCCCTTTTTAAGTCTTAAAAGCGCACCGTGCTGCCAGAGAATAGGCGCAGCATCCGAAACGGTGCCCGTAAGACGCTCGTGTCTTGCCTGGAGGGCACGGTGACAAAGTTCCATCCTCTTATCAAAGATTTCCCAGAACTTGTCCATATCCTTCTGCGCAGAAAGACCTATATCAACGAGGTTTACCGTAACGACACCCTGATTGAAACGGCCGTAATACTTGGGCTTGCCGTTTTCGTCAACGTAAGGTGTGAGGAAGCTTCTGCAACCCATACAGGTGTAGCAATGACCGTCACCGTTCTTGTCTACCTTGTTCTGAAGCATCACTTTTTCCGAAATGTAGTCGGGCACCATTCTCTTTGCGGTACATTTAGCCGCAAGTTCGGTGAGGTAGTAATACTTGCTTTCAGGATGTATATTATCCTCTTCAAGAACGTATATAAGTTTCGGGAATGCAGGTGTTATCCACACGCCCTTTTCGTTTTTAACACCCTGGTAACGCTGTCTGAGCGTTTCCTCAATAATGAGGGCAAGGTCTTTTTTCTCCTGCTCATTCTTGGTTTCGCCGAGATACATAAATACCGTAACGAAGGGTGCCTGACCGTTCGTCGTCATAAGTGTTACAACCTGATACTGTATCATCTGTACGCCGTTTTTAACCTCGGCGCGCAGTCTCTTTTCGGTGATTTCATCTATCTTTTCATCGGAAATATTTTCGTCTATCGACCTGAGTTCTTCTTCAACCTGAAGCCTTATCTTTTTTCTGCTGACGTCAACAAAAGGTGCAAGATGTGTAAGGCTGATGCTCTGACCGCCGTACTGACATGAGGCAACCTGAGCAATTATCTGCGTTGCGATGTTGCAGGCAGTTGAAAAACTGTGGGGCTTTTCAATAAGCGTACCGCTTATAACCGTACCGTTCTGCAACATATCCTCGAGATTGACGAGGTCACAGTTGTGCATATGCTGAGCAAAATAGTCGGCATCGTGGAAATGGATTATACCCTGCTCGTGAGCCGCAACAATGTCAGCAGGTAAAAGAATACGCTTTGTAATATCCTTACTCACTTCACCTGCCATATAGTCACGCTGAACACTGTTTACAGTCGGATTCTTGTTTGAATTCTCCTGCTTAACTTCTTCATTATTACATTCTATAAGACTTAAAATCTGTTCATCCGTCGTATTCGACTTTCTGACGAGTGCACGGTTGTAACGGTAGGTAATATAACGCCTTGCAACGTCAAAAGCACGCTGATTCATTATCTGGTTTTCGACCATATCCTGAATTTCTTCGACAGAAAGTGAGCGGTTTATATTCTGTGCCGCCATTTCAACGTCTTCCGCAATTCTTTTTATCTGTATGGGGGTCATTCTGGCACTGGGAACGACGCTTTCGTTAGCCTTTGTGACCGCCACAACTATTTTCTGCGGGTCAAAAGTAACCTCCGCACCGCTTCTCTTGATTATTTTCATATGTATCCCCCTTCATAAAATTGACCGCTTTCATCCGCGGTCCCTCATATCTCTTGTGTCAGCTTATTTATTATAACAACATATTGGGTTTTCGTCAATAGATTTTCACAATATCTTGGTGTTATTTTTATACAAAATAAATAGTAAATATTGATGCAATTTGCCATATAAAAAAGTCTTGCAAACGGCTGTTTTACGGCAAAATACGCTTCTTTACACGACCGTTGTATATGTTGTATAATTATAATATGAACAAAAAATTTGTTAAAAATGACGAAGTATTCGAATATATTTTCGAGCAGAAAAACGTCAAAAACATCAATATCCGCGTTCGCAGGGACGGCAGTGTTTACGTGTCGGCCCCCTTTGGCGTGCCCGTAAAAAAGCTAGAAGAATTCGTGCACTCAAAGGCTGCCGATATTATCGCCTCCGTCACCGCAATCAAGGAAGCGACACACGATTTTTGTCAAGGCTGTACAATATATCATCTCGGCAAACCGTATACCGTTAAATATGTCAGCGGTAAAGTGACTTTGACGGACGATACACTTTTTACACCCTCAGAGTCTGCCTTTCACAAATGGGAAAAAGAAAAGGCGTCTGCCATCATAACAGACGTCTGTAAAAGGCTGTATCCGCTTTTTGAAGGCTTTTGTCCCGCCTTTCCCGAAATCTGCTTTCGCAGAATGGTGTCAAAGTGGGGTGTATGCAGACCTCTCCAGAACAGAATAACCTTCAACACGGCACTTGTACGCACACCGACAGAATGTATCGAATATGTCGTATGTCACGAATTTGTACATTTTCTTCACCCCGACCACTCAAAACGGTTTTACGACACTCTTTCACGCCTCCTTCCCGACTGGAAAGAGAGGAAAGAAACACTGGGAAAGTTTCATATTTAAATAAAATAAGGGGCTGTGACAGCCCCTTATTTTTATTTCCATCTTCTTATAAGTTCTCTTAACTGCGAAGTGAATTTTGATATATCCTTGTTTGCCATGCCTCTGCTGTTTCTGGCAATCTCGTAAAGTTCGGTCGCCGCCTGCAAAAGTCCTTCGTACATACGGCTTGCACGAGGATTACCGCTCTTCTTCTTTGCTACGACACGTACACCCTCCGCCTCCATGAGCATCTGCTCCGAAGCGAGATCGTACTGAGTACCGCTGAAGGGGGTAAACGTTTTGCATCCCCATTTTTCTTCAAGAAGCATTGCAAAATTCTCACACGACTCCTCGTCACCGTGATTTACAAACACGGTATGCGGTTTCTTTTCAAAAGCGTCAAACCAGTTCAAAAGACCGTTTAAATCAGCGTGACCGCTGGTGCCGTGAAGCGTGCATATTTCGGCTTTGACGGCAATATCCTCCTCAAACAGTTTAACCGTCGTCGCCCCGTCAAGAATTCGTCTGCCAAGCGAACCTGTCGCCTGATAACCGACGAAAAGCACGATATTTTCCGCTTTCCACAGATTGTGTTTTAAGTGATGCCTTATTCGTCCCGCTTCACACATTCCGCTTGCCGAAATAATAACCTTCGGCCTTTGATCAAAGTTTATCTCCTTTGACTCCTCCGACGTGACCGAAAGGGTAAGCCCCTCAAACCATATCGGGTTTATGCCCTGTCTGAGCAGAGCCGCCGTTTCTTCATCAAAACAGGACGGGTCACACTGCAGAAATATCTGTGTTGCCTGAACAGCCATCGGGCTGTCGACGTAGACGGGGAAATTGCCGTATTTGTCAAGAAGCCCTCTCTGCTTTATCTCACGGATGGCGTAGAGCATCTCCTGCGTTCTGCCCACGGCAAACGAAGGGATAATAAGGCTTCCGCCCCTTGCAAAAGCACGGTCGATATACTCTGCAAGTTCGCCCACCGTATCACCCGCTTTTTCGTGATTGCGGGTTCCGTAGGTCGATTCAATCACAAGATAGTCGCTTTCACTCACGGTCTGCGGGTCTTTTATAAGAGGCTGATTTATATTGCCGACGTCACCGCTGAAAACTATTTTTTTGGAAACGCCGTCCTCATTCATCCACATTTCAATGCAGGCAGAGCCGAGCAGATGACCTATATCCGTGAAACGAATGGTCAGATTTTCCGAAATATCGTACTGTCTGCCGTATTTACAGCGTATAAAAAGGCGTAACGTGCCTTCGGCATCGTTTAAGTCGTAGAGAGGCTCAACCCCCTCTTCACCGTTACGAAGTGCCTTTTTCGTCTTCCACTGCGCCTCACTCTCGTGAATGTGGGCAGCGTCACGAAGCATTATTTCACAGAGGTCAGCCGTAACCTCCGTCGAGTATATCTTGCCCTTGAAGCCGTCACGGAAAAGTTTTGGCAAAAGACCCGAATGGTCAATATGCGCATGTGTGAGAAATACCGCTTCAAGCGATGATGCAGGTACGGGAAGCGGAATATTTTCAAATATATCCTTGCCCTGCTCCATACCTCTGTCTATAAGATAAAACGCACCGCCGAGTTCAAGCAACGTGCAGCTGCCCGTCACCTCGTGTGCAGCGCCTACGAAAGTAAGTTTCATTTAAAGCACCTCCTGATTATATTATATAATATCCAAGCGCAAAAATCATTATATTTTGCGTAATAGTTGTCAAAAATAAGTGTTAAGGTGTATTATGTAAGTAAGAGGTGATACCAATGAACTTAAACGAACTTTACGAAGAACTTTCACTTCTTCTTGCAGATAAAAAAATGGCACTCGTCAAAGCAAAGCTTACAGACCTGCTTCCTGCCGACATAGCAGACTTTTTTGAGCAGATTTCACGCGAAAACGTACTGCTCGTTTTCAGAATGCTTCCCAAAGATCTTGCAAACGAGGTTTTTGCATTTCTCGAGCCCGATAAGCAGCAGATAATCATTGATGCGATAACGGATAAAGAACTTTCCGTAATTGTGGAAGAGTTATACATAGACGATGCGGTTGATATGCTTGAAGAACTGCCTGCATCGGTGGTAAAAAGGGTGCTTAAAAATGCCGCCCCCGACACAAGAAAACTGATAAATCAGTTTCTCAACTATCCCGAAAACTCCGCCGGCAGTATTATGACTGCGGAATTTGTAAATCTGCGTCCCGATATGACGGTGGGTGACGCAATTTCGCACATCAGAAAAACGGGTAACGACAGGGAGACGGTTTACACCTGCTACGTCGTGACGAAAAGCCGTGAACTTTTGGGTGTATGCACCGTAAAAGATCTTCTTATGGCACCTGATGACAAGCCCGTATCCGAAGTTATGGAGGATACGGAAATAATATACGTAAACACTTCAACCGACCAGGAGGAAGTTGCCCTTCTCTTTTCAAAATACGGTTTTCTTGCCCTGCCCGTCGTGGACAACGAGAAAAGGCTTGTCGGTATCGTAACGGTCGATGACGCCATTGAAGTCCTTGAAGACGAGGTTACGGAAGATATCGAAAAAATGGCTGCCATCCTGCCGAGTGAGAAATCCTATCTCAAAACGGGCATTTTCGAAACGTGGAAAAACCGAATCCCCTGGCTTCTTCTGCTTATGATATCCGCCACCTTCACGGGTGCGATAATAAGTTCGTTTGAAGCAAAACTCGTTGCCTTCCCTGCTCTTACGGCGTTTATCCCGATGCTTATGGACACGGGCGGTAATGCAGGCGGTCAGTCGTCGGTAACGATTATAAGAAGTCTTGCAGTCGGTGACGTTAATCTGTCCGACTGGTTTAAAATATTCTTAAAAGAACTTCGTGTGTCAATCCTGTGCGGTTTAACGCTTGGCGTGTGCAACTTTGCAAAAATAATGCTCGTTGACAGACTCATTTTCAAGCAGAGCGAGATAACGCTTACCGTTGCGCTCGTCATTTCGCTTACCCTGCTTATTGCGGTAATTGCGGCAAAAATAGTAGGCTCCTGCCTGCCTCTTATGGCAAAAAAGGTAAAACTTGACCCTGCCGTAATGGCAAGCCCGTTCATTACAACGATAGTTGATGCCGTCGCGCTTGTGGCATATTTTAAAATTGCATCAACTTTTTTAAAAATTTAAATTGCATTCTCCAAAAAAATATAGTATAATAAATCGTCAATTTGAATAGTTATTGTATTCTAATAAAGAAGGTGTAAGATAATGGAAACAAAGGAAAGAAGAGTAGGTACCGTATCAAGAGGCATCCGCTGTCCCATCATCAGAGAGGGTGACAATCTTGCAGAAATCGTTGCAACAAGTGTCATCGAAGCGGCAGAGTGCGAAGGTTTTGAACTTCGTGACCGTGATGTTATCTCCGTTACCGAGTCAATAGTGGCACGTGCACAGGGCAACTATGCATCAGTTGATGCAATTGCGCAGGACGTTCGTGAGAAGCTTGGCGGCGAAACTATAGGCGTTATTTTCCCCATTCTCTCAAGAAACCGTTTTGCAATCTGTCTTCGCGGTATTGCAAAGGGTGCAAAGAAGATCGTTCTTATGCTCAGCTACCCCTCAGATGAAGTAGGTAATGCACTTGTAACTCTCGATATGCTTGATGAAGCAGGTGTAAACCCCTATTCTGACGTTCTTACGCTTGAGCGTTACCGTGAACTTTTCGGCTATGTAAAGCACGAGTTTACGGGTATGGACTACGTTCAGTACTACGGCGATATTATCCGTGAATGCGGTGCAGACGTGGAGATAATTTTCGCAAACAATCCCAGAGCAATTCTTAAATACACCGATAAGGTTTTAACCTGTGATATTCACACACGTGCACGCACAAAGCGTATTCTTCTTGCAGAAGGTGCAAAGGTCGTTTGCGGTCTTGACGATATTCTCAACGCTCCCGTAAACGGCAGCGGCTGTAACGAGAAGTACGGTCTTCTCGGTTCAAACAAGTCAACCGAAGATACAATTAAGCTTTTCCCCAGAGACTGTAAGGATCTCGTTCTTGATATTCAGGAACGCATTCTCAAGGCAACGGGCAAGCACGTTGAAGTTATGGTATACGGTGACGGTGCTTTCAAAGACCCCCAGGGTAAGATTTGGGAACTTGCCGACCCGGTTGTTTCCCCCGCATTTACAGACGGTCTTGTAGGTACACCGAACGAACTTAAGCTCAAGTATCTTGCAGATAACGATTTTAAAGACCTTTCGGGCGAAGCGCTTAAAGAGGCTATTTCAGCAAGCATCCGTGCAAAGCAGGGCAACCTCGTAGGCAATATGGCTTCACAGGGTACGACACCCAGACAGCTTACCGACCTTATAGGTTCACTCTGTGACCTTACGAGCGGTTCAGGCGACAAGGGTACACCCGTCGTTCTCGTTTCAGGCTACTTTGACAACTACACAAACTAAGATTGATAAAAATAACAAAACCCCGATGAAATTCATCGGGGTTTTTCTTATGAAAAACGATTTTAATTACAGAGAATCAATTTCCTTCATCCAGGTGTTAACGACTGCATCGCTGGGCATTCTCCAGTCACCTCTGGGCGACAATGCCACACGGCCGACTTTGGGGCCGTCGGGCACGCATGAACGCTTGTACTGCTGTGAAAAGAATCTGCGATAAAACGTTTTCATCCATTTTACTATCGTTTCATCATCATATTCATCTTCAAAGGCATATTTTGCAAGGTCAAACACCTTTTTCGGCGAAAAGCCGTAGCCGACAACGTAATAAAGGAAGAAATCGTGCAATTCGTAAGGGCCGACTATATCCTCCGTTTTCTGCGATATCTCACCGTCAGTCGGTGGCAGAAGTTCAGGGCTTACAGGAGTGTCAAGTATATCGTAAAGCACCTTGTTGCCCGTTCTGTCCGCCTCGTATTTAACGATGTGACGGAGAAGCGTCTTTGGTATCGAGGCATTTACGCCGTACATCGACATATGGTCGCCGTTATAGGTTGCCCAGCCGAGAGCAAGTTCGGACAAATCTCCCGTGCCTACTACCAGACCGCCCGTCATATTCGCAAGGTCCATAAGAATTTTCGTGCGTTCTCTCGCCTGATTGTTCTCATAAGTCACGTCGGTGGTAACGCCGTCATGACCTATCTCGTCAAAATGCACCTTAACTGCCTCTGTTATATCTATCTCTCTCACCGTTGCGCCAATGCTCTGCGCAAGCATTAAAGCGTTGTTTTTGGTACGCTTCGTAGTGCCGAAGCAGGGCATTGTAACTGCTAAAATATCACTCATCGGCCTGCCGAGTGAGCAAAGTGCCCTCTGTGCAACGATAATTGCAAGCGTGCTGTCAAGACCGCCCGACACACCGATAACAACCGCCTTTGCATTCGTATGCATAAGACGTTTTTTAAGTCCCGCAGACTGAATGGATAAAATATATTCGCAGGTTTCTTCCCTCTTTTTAAGGTCTTCGGGAACAAACGGGGTTTTTGCAATTTTTCTTGTGAGATGAGTTTCTTTCTCTTTCACCTCAATCGGTATAATCTCGTAACCGCTTGTGATATAACCCGCAAATTTCTGAGTTCTGACACGCTCTGCCTCAAGCTTTTGAACGTCTATCTCGGATATTATCATATTATTTTCAAAAAGTTTGCCCTCGGCAAGAATTTTTCCTGCTTCGGCAATCATACAGTGGCCGCCGAAAACAAGGTCGGTCGTCGACTCGCCGTCGCCTGCAGATGCGTAGATATACCCACAGTCAAGACGTGCCGACTGTGACTTGACAATTCTTCTTCTCGAATCAACCTTGCCGACACTTTCGTCGCTCGCAGAAAGATTCACCACTATGTCGGCACCTGCCGCACAGTGTAAAACCGACGGCTCTATCGGCATCCATACGTCCTCGCAAATCTCTGCCGCAACGCAGTAATAATCCGATTTAAACAAAAGCTTCGTTCCGAAAGGAATCTCTTTACCACCTATAACAACCGTCGCATTATCCTCGGGCGCACAGTCAAAATAGCGCTTCTCACTAAACTCACTGTAATTGGGCAGACTGCTTTTCGGAACAATACCCACTATGTCACCGTTATGCACTGCGGCGGCACAGTTGTAAAGCAGAGAGCCGTATTTTACGGGCAGACCGACAAACGTGAGCATATCCGTGCCCTTTGATGCCATTGCTATTTCAAGCAACGCCTCTGTTGCTGCATTCTGCAAAGTTTTCTGGAAAAACAGATCTCCACAGGTATATGAAGTAATGCAAAGCTCGGGCAGAACGAGAATTTTCACGCCCTGACGGCTCGCCTTCATCATACATTCTGCAATGCTGTTTCTGTTAAATTCAACATCAGCCACCCTTACGTCAATGGATGCGGCGGCAACTTTAATAAAACCGTTTTTCATCGGTTATCTCCTTTTTTTCAAAAGACTCTTTAATTCAAGACGAAGCCTTATATACTTCTTTTTCAGCGGATAGGTCATAAAGACGCCTCTTACAACCTTATCGGTCGTCTTGCCCCGTGCAAGAAGCTTTAACGCTTTTTCTCTTGATTTTATATCGACAACGTCCTTCTTATCCTCAAAACAGGTATATCTGTAATCGGTAAGCGGTATATCTTTTTCAAGTATCTCGGTGCCTTCAAGCAGAGATACGACTTCTTCGCCTTTCTCCGTAAGCGTCAGCACTGCGGATACACCCTTGTTATCGTGTATATAACGCTTGCCCCAGAAATCACCAAGTCTGATATCGGCAAGCGATTCAAACTTTCTCAGTTTACAGTCAATGCAACTGTCCCTGAGCACGTTTTCATCAAAAAATACCTTGTAAAAATAATCACGTCCGACAGGTGCGCTTGTTCCGAAATGCTCTTCATTTTCGCCTCGCACGAATATGCCAAACTGATGCCAGCCGTCTCTCTTGTGACGGAAATTAACCTCTTTTATATTCTCAATGCCGAGGTAATCAAGATAACTCTCCCACAGTTTGTGAGTAGGCACACCGTGACAGAAAAGTTCAACACAAAGCAGGTCGTTGGGCAGATTTTCAAAGGCTTTCCGAATGCCGTAAATCTGACAGGGCAGACCAAACACCGTAAACGATGCAGACGGGTCAGCCTTCGCAATCTCAACAAGTTGTTTAAAACAATCTTGCGTTTCGCTCTGTATATACTTTGAGTTTTTAAAGCCCTCACATTCCTCAAGTGTCCTTGCGATTATGTGCTTTGCCTTGTTTTCGGTCACGTCGTATACACAGCCGGCAACATATCTTCCCTGTTTTACGGAAAGTGCAGTTATATCCCACGCAATACCGCCTGATGAACACTGTGCCGTCACCTTTTCATCAAAAAGCCTTGCGGCATAAAGTTTACCGTCTGTAATCTTTCTGCCCGAAATACCGCCTTTAAGACATACCGTACGGCATTTTCCGCAGGAAATACACTTATTTTCATCAACGAAGGGCATATAAAAGCCCCTCTCATCCTGACCGAAAGTTATGGCAGAAGTCGGACACACCGCCGCGCAAACGGCACAGCCGCTGCAATTATTGGAGTCAAGTTGCAGAATATTGTTCATAACAAACCCTCCGTTACTGTGTTACTTTTCGGTAATAATCAAGTTCGAGTATCTGCCGTGACATTTTAAATTTTGCACGGACGGATTTTTTTATTGCAGATATATCGTCTTCCCCTGTCGCACCCGCGTGCTTTATATAATCGCCCGTTCTCGCATCGTAGCTTCCGTTTTGCGAAATCCAGCTCTGGTCCTGGAATATTACAACAGGCTCTGTGCCCGAGAAAACGTCCGTTCCCATAAGAAGTCTTGAATCAAATTCAAAGCCGAACATATTTGAGAGCGTAGGCAGAATGTCCATACTTGCACAGTAGGTGTCAACCTCAACACCCTCCGTCATATCACCACACCAGAGAAGCCATGCATTTTTATATCTCTCATACTTCTGCTCTACGGGGTGTCCCGCAAGCTCGTCAAGACCGTCAAATTCATCAAGCAGATACGGATAGTGATCTGCCGAAATGGATATTACCGTATCTTCAAGTTTACCCGCCTCAGAGAGCCTTCTTATAAGATATTCTACCGCCATATCAAGCTCGATATTTGCCGCAAGGTAGTTTTTAACCTCAAACGAATAGGGCAGATGCTCAACGTAGCACATATTCTTTCTTGCTATATTATTGCCAAGATAAGCACCGTGACCGCTGACCGTCATATAATAAACCGAAAAACTGTCGGCATTTATATACTCATCAACCGTTTTTTCCATCATATTGAGGTCGGAATTGGGCCACTGTATCTTGTCAAGTTCAAGACCGTTTCCGACACCCTTATAATCGTAACCGATGTTTGTTAAATACTCGTCTCTGTGATAATAGGTGTAGGTGTGATTGTGATAACCAAGCACCTTTTCGTAGCCGTTTTTGTGACTCTGCATACCCACCGTATAAGGCAGGCTGTTGTCACTCGACCTTGAAAAGCTCCACACACCCGATTTGGGTATAAGCCCCGTCAGATGCACGTATTCACCGTCTGTCGTCGAAACACCCCAGCCGGGTGTATAGAAATTATTAAATTTAAAGCCTTCATTCTGTAATTTATAGAGTGTGGGCGTAAGCTTTTCATCTATGCAGTAGTGTGAAAACGCCTCTGCCGTGATAAGAATAAGATTTTTGCCTTTGAATCTGTCCGTATATTCGTTGGTATACGTCGCAGGCACGGAGGCAAAATACTCGTGCATTTCTTTAAGCGTTTCATCGGTTTCATTTTGAGAAAGCAGGTCAAAATCAACCGTTTTGTGAGGTGTTTCCTCTTTAACCTCTATCTCGGGGATTACGGGCACAAATGCCTCAACCTCCTCCTCTTTAAAACCGAAAAGGGTGTGATGTATATCAAGTCGCTGTCCCGTCAGCATACCGTAATTCCACACCGAAGTCTGTGAAATAAAAACGTTGTCGTAATAATACGCCGCATCTGCATCAGCATGTACGGCAAAATAACCGCCTATATGGCAAACTACACCGAATGCAAGTGCAACGAGCAGGAAACGCACGTCCTGCTTAAAAGAGAGTATCTTTCTGCCAAACACCGAAATCACTATTGCAGGCAAAAGCATTGCTATAATTTCAGGTGCATAGGTCACAATCGAGCTTAAAATAACGTCATACGAATTTGCCGCCTGATTTGCCCCCTCAAGCGAATTTATAACGAGATATGCCCCGAATACACGGTAGTATATATCCTGCACGCAGAAAAATACCGAAATAAGCCACGTCAGAATATACGGCATCGCCTTACATATATGTGAAAGAAGATAAAATGCCATACCGAAGCACAGCGAAAACAAAAGAATATATAACACGCTTGCCCCCATAAGCGAAGCACCCGAAGCAAGACGCAAAATTGCCTCTTCAAAAAGTATCACTACAGGAAACCACAGAAAAGACAAAGATTTCTTAAAATTCATCTTAAAAACCCCACTTATAACAGTACTAACTATTATATTACAATATTTGTAACAATAAAAAAAGAAGGAAAATCAATTTTCCTTCTTTTTTTTCATTTCCGTCAATACAAAATTTATTTCGCCGCCGAGCACCATTATCGTGCCGAGCAGATAGAGCCACAGCATAAATATGAGCACCGTACCGAGTGAGCCGTAAAGCAGAGAAAAGTTTGCAAGATTATCCACGTAGAACGAGAAAAGCCAGGTTATAATAGTCATTCCCGTCATGGCAAACACAGTTCCCCACATCGCATCACGGAGTCTGTTTCGTTTGTTGGGTGCAAGCCAGTAGGCAATAAGCATCGTAAAGAAGAAGAGTGATGCCATCATAATAATACGCAGATATCGCCACATAGTTTTGAGAAGCGGTTCAAAACTGATTATTTTCCCTATCCAGTCTATAAACCAGTCGCCCGTAACTATGAGCACGATTGAGAGCACCACCGTAACGATAAGTGCCACCGCAAAAAGCACGGTATAGATAATGTTTCTCCACGTATTTTTTTCCTTCGTGGGATAGTTCATATTTATGGCATGGAAAATTGAACTTACCACCCTGAATATCGAATACACCGAAAGGATGATGCCAATCCACACAAAAGCAGAGGTGTCTATACTGTTGAGATATTCAAGATACGATACGATTATATCGTTTGCAGCAGCAGGTAAAAACCGTTCAAGAAACCTTGCCACCCGCTCAACCGACAGATTGAGCGAGCCTATTATCGCATTGAAAAATATAAGTATGGGAAATATTGCAAAAAGCAAGAAGTAGGCAAGTTCCGCCGCCGTTCTGCCGACGCCGTTTTTAAAATACTGCCGTACCATTGTCCTGACAAAAACAACCGTTCCGCTGTTTTTTATTCTGTCCATAAATTACTCCTTAATCGAGCGTGAGCTGTGAATTCTGCTTATCGTCTGCCGATATGAAAGTACCGACTGCGGGAATGTTCTTGGTCTTGTATTTTTCAGGCTTTACAAACATTCCGTCACGGTATCTTTCAACCTTATAGAGCGTGTTCTTGCCCTTGAGTTCAAGCACCTTGACACCCATAGTGTCCCTCTTATCCTTGGTGGGTATCATAGCACTGTTTACAATAAGCGTCTTACCGTTTGTTGCAGTAAGCACAAACTGCGTCTCCTGCGTATCCGAAGCAACGTATACGAGAGGCTTCTTGGTGCTGTAAGCACCCGTAAGCTTCTTTCTGTTCGTCTTGGTTTCAAATGAGGACAGCGGAACTTTCGCCGCACGACCGTCCTCAAAGAAGTAGCAGATAAAGCCCTTGTAATCAGCGGTAAGAATTACGAATATCGGCTTTTCACCCTCGTCAAAGCCGAGCTTTGCAGGCAGATAGTCACCAAGTACACTCGCCTTACAGTCGTCAAAGTCGTAAAGGTGTGCCTTATAAGCCTGATACTGATCGGTAATCACGATAACGTCCTGAGCATTCGTCGTTTCAAAGGACTGCATCATCTCGTCACCCTCTTTAAACTTGTGCTCACCGCCCATACGCAGTGAGAGAGGTGTGATTTTCTTGAAGTAACCCTCTTTAGTGACGAATACGTTGACCGCATAATCGTCAATCGCCTCTTCGGTCTTTACTTCTTTTATCTCGTTTGCAAATACGATATCCGTCTTTCTCGGACCCGAGTATTTCTTTGCAACCTTTTCAAGCTGAGAAATTATTGAGTTTCTCACCCTCGTTTTGCTGCCGTAGAGAGCCTCAAGGTCGGCAATTTCGTTTTTAAGGGCATCGACTTCCTCAAGTTTTTTGAGAACGTACTGTCTGTTTAAATAACGAAGTTTTATATCAGCAATATATTCAGCCTGTCTTTCATCTATGCCAAATCCAATCATAAGATTGGGTATAACCTCGGCATCAAGCTCGGTATCCTTGATAATTGCAATCGCCTTATCAATATCAAGAAGTATCTTTTTAAGACCCGAAAGAAGATGCAGATACGCCTTTTTCTTCTTTAAATCGTATTCAAGTTCTCTCTTAAAGCAATCGGTGCGGAATGCCGCCCATTCGAGCAGTATTTCACGCACACCCATAACCTTAGGCTGTCCGTGAACGAGCACGTTGAAGTTGCAGGAGAAGGAATCCTCCAGCGGAGTGCTCTTATAGAGTTTTGCCATAAGAGTTTCTATATCTGTGCCGTTTTTGACGTCTATCGCAAGCTTAAGACCGTTGATGTCGGTTTCGTTTCGAACGTCCTTTATCTCTTTGAAGGAGCCTGCCTTAACAAGCGCAACGATTTTTTCCATAATCGCCTCAACCGAGGTCGTATACGGAATTTCTTTTATCTCTATACAGTTGTTTTTCTTGTCAAAAGTATATCTGCCGCGAAGTTTAAAACTGCCTCTGCCAGTTTCGTATATCTGCTTTATTTCATTTTCGTCATAGAGCAGTATACCGCCCGTCGAAAAATCGGGGGCTTTGAGCGTCGTTTCTATCGGATGCTCGGGATTACGCATAAGTTCAGCCGTAGTGGTGCAAAGTTCTTCAAGATTAAAAGAGCATATGTTGCTTGCCATACCGACGGCTATACCCTGGTTGGGATTTGCCAGAATATTTGGGAAAGTAACGGGAAGGAGCACAGGCTCGTCCATCGTGTTGTCAAAGTTTCTCACAAAATCGACGTTATTTTTATCGATGTTTGCAAAAATCTCCGCACAGATGGGGGCAAGTTTAGCCTCCGTATAACGTGATGCGGCATACGCCATATCCCTCGAATATACTTTACCGAACGAACCCTTTGAGTCTACGAGAGGATATAAAAGCGACTCGTTACCCCTCGACATACGCACCATCGTCTCATAGATAGCGGCATCGCCGTGTGGGTTGAGTGACATGGTCGCACCGGCAATTTTCGCCGACTTCATTCTCTGCCCGTTCATCAGTCCCATTTTATACATCGTATAGAGCAGTTTTCTGTGCGAGGGCTTGAAACCGTCGATTTCAGGTATCGCTCTCGACAAAATAACGCTCATCGCATAGGGCATATAATTTTCAAGAAGGGTTTCAGTTATCTGCTGACCTTCCGTATATTTATCAGACATTTTGTTGTCTCCTTTATTCTTCAAACCGTCAGAATTGACCGTGGTTGTCTGTTAAATGAAATTTTGCTTTCACAAAATTTCCACCATAATTCCGAATTATTTTAGAACACGTCCGCAAGTTCAAGGTATTCGTGACCGTGGTCTGCGATATATTCTTTACGTCCGTCAATGTTGTCGCCGAGCAAGAGTTCAAATATCTCATTCGTCCTCTCCACGTCTTCGGGAAGCACTTTAATCAGACGTCTGGTATCGGGGTGCATTGTCGTAAGACTCATCATATCGGGCTCGTTTTCACCAAGACCTTTTGAGCGGTTTATCTGGTATTTTTTACCCTCAAGTTTCTTTTCTATTTCAATTCTTTCAGCCTCGTTGTAGGCAAAATAGTTCTTGTCCTTGTAAACTATTTCAAAAAGCGGCGATTCCGCAATATACACCTTGCCCTGCGTTATGAGCGAGGGCACGAGTCTGTAAAGCATTGTCAAAATAAGCGTTCTTATCTGGAAGCCGTCCACGTCGGCATCTGTGCAGATAATTATTTTGCCGTAACGCAGTTTTGACATATCAAAGAACTCGAAGTCCTTGTTGTTTTTGGATTTTATCTCAACACCGCAACCGAGAACTTTTAGAAGGTCGGTTATGATTTCACTCTTGAAAATCTTATCGTAATCAGCTTTAAGACAGTTTAAAATCTTACCTCTTACCGGTATTGCCGCCTGGAATTCCGCATTTCTCGCAAGCACTACCGAACCGAGTGCCGAATCACCCTCCACGATGTAGAGTTCTCTCTTTTCAATATCTTTGGTTCTGCATTCGGCAAGTTTCTGCACCTTGCTTGCAAGGTCGTTACCGCCCGAGAGCTTCTTTTTGATATTCACTCTCGCCTTTTCGGCTTGCTCGCGGCTTCTCTTGTTAACGAGCACCTGCTCGGCAATAAGGTCAGCCTCCGCCTTGTTTTCTATGAAATAGACCTCAAGATTGTGCTTGAAGAAATCGGTCATAGCCTCCTGGATAAACTTGTTGTTTATCGCCTTTTTGGTCTGATTTTCATAAGACGTCTGTGTCGAGAACGAGTTGGTAACAATAACAAGACTGTCTGCAACGTCCTGATATGTTATCTTGCTCTCGTTTTTCGTGTATTTGTTTATCGACTTGATATATGAATCTATGCTCGAAACGAAAGCCGTTCTTACCGCCTTATCGGGTGAACCGCCGTGTTCAAGCCAGCTTGAGTTGTGGTAATACTGTGTGGCGGCAACTTTTTTCGAGAAGCAGAATGCCGCTTCAACTTTGACCTTGTATTCAGGCTTATCCTCTCTGTCACGGCCCTTACGTTCCGTATTCCAGAACTGAATTTTGGTCATATTCTCTTCATTTACAAGCTCGGCAACGTAGTCAACTATGCCGTTTTCGTATTCAAATTCGTAAGTCTGCTTTTCTATTTCGTCCTTGAACACGAATTTTACGTTTGAGTTTACAACCGCCTGCCTCTTTATCACGTCAAGAAAATACTCAAGCGGAATATTTATATCCGTAAAAACGTCAATGTCGGGACGCCATTTGATAACAGTACCCGTTCTTCTGCCCGAATAATCCTCTTTTTTAAGTCCGCCGACGTTTTCACCCTTTTCAAAATGAAGGCTGTATTTTACACCGTCACGGTAAACGGTAACGTCCATATATTCACTTGCATACTGTGTCGCGCAGGCACCAAGGCCGTTAAGACCGAGTGAAAACTCATAGTTGTCACCGCTGTTGTTGTCATACTTACCGCCTGCGTACATTTCACAGAAAACAAGTTCCCAGTTAAAACGCTTTTCTTTTTCGTTGTAGTCAACGGGGACGCCACGACCAAAGTCCTCAACCTCAAGACTTCCGTCGGCATAACGTACGATATTTATTTTGTTGCCAAAACCCTCTCTCGCCTCGTCGATAGAGTTTGAGAGTATCTCAAAAAACGAGTGCTGGCAACCCTCGATACTGTCACTACCGAATATTACCGCAGGGCGTTTACGTACCCTGTCTGCACCTTTAAGCTGTGATATGCTGTCATTACCGTAGTTTTTCTTAGCCACTTTAAGTCGTGTCTCCTTAGCATTTTAGTCTAACAGAGATATTATACCAAAAATACGACACGTTTGCAAATACGCTTTATTTTTTGTATAATGGTATTATTAAAATTTTTGGAGATAATTATGAACGAAGAAAAAATCAAAAGAATAAATGAACTTTCAAGCCTTTCAAAAACACGTGCTTTAACGCCCGAAGAAACGGCAGAGCGTGATGCGCTTCGCAAAGAATTTATCGAAGACTTCCGAAAAAATTTAACCTCACAGCTCGACAACACGTATATCGTCGATGCCAGGGGAAACAAGAGAAAACTTAATAAAAAGGCATAACTGACTCTTTTTTTGGGAAAACTCCAATTGAAATATAAAGATTGGAGTTTTTTGATATGAAAAAAAGAGTAAAAGCAGCAAGTATATTTTACATCTGTCTTGCCGTTCTTTCGCTGGCAGTCGGCATAACTACCTATACGATTATGACAAACAGGCTGGGTGCATCGCTTGAAGAACTTGAAAATTCAGTTCCCGATTTAAGCCTGCCCGACACAAGCGTCATAAATAATGAGAAGGTGGTTGAATCAAAGCCAAAGCCCAAAAAGCAAGAAGAAGCGCCCACTCCCGCACCCGTTCCCAAAGAGCCGGTAAAAGAGAAAAAAGTCTGGTACAATATGCCTCTCGTGGGCACCGTATCGGCAGATTTTTCGGATTCCGTGCTCGTTTTTTCACCCACTATGATGGACTACCGTACACATATGGGCGTTGATATTGCCGCTGCAGTCGGCACGCCCGTGAAAGCGGTGGCAGACGGCGTCGTAACTAACGTTTATGAGGACGATATGCTTGGCGTAACTGTCGAAATAACGCATAATGACGGCAAAATAAGCAGATACTGCAACCTCTCACCCACGCTCTCGTCAGACTGTGTGAAGGATGCTGAAATATCGGCACTCACCGTCATCGGTGCAGTGGGTGAAACGGCGGTTTCGGAATCGGCAGAGGCATCCCACCTCCACCTTGAAATTCTTGATGACGGCATCCCCCTCGACCCCATGACAGTAATAAACAACTAAAAAATCGCACGGAATATCCGTGCGATTTCTTTATCTTTTTATCATTTTTTCAACCTGTTTGAATACAGGGACAAGGAGAATAAGAAGCACAATTTTGAGAGGCGTCATTATCGCAAACTGAGTGAGTCTCGTTGACACCTTTCCAATAAACGCCAGCCATAGTGTTTCTTTTGTACCGGAAAAAAGCGCTATCCAGAAACTATTTAAAAGCAGACTGCAAAGCACTTGTGACGCAAGTACAGAAGCAATTATTCTGCCTATATTGAGTTTCTTGTAGAGGAAAATCGCAAATATAAGTCCCGTTATGATTGCAGTTACCGTATATGCAGGATTGTAAGGACCGAACGGCTTTACAAGTGCGCCGACAAAGTCACCGAGACCTGCAACAATTACAGCACCACCCATACCGTAAACGTATGCGGCAAAGGCAATTGCAATCACTTCAAACGAAAATTTCGTATCCAACCCAATGTTAATCATAGTATATCTTGAGAAGAGAACGTTGATTGCAACAAGCATTGCAAGAAATACCAGATTTCTGATTTTTGTACTGTTTTTTGACATAAAAATACCTCCTTCTTATCACGCAGAATAATAGGAGGCGACCTTCTATTATCAGCGGGATGCGGCAAACCGACCGCGGGGCCGTACACACCCCTTCGTCCCGAAAACAACTCCCCGTTTTTCAGGCACTTTACGCCGATAAGCCTACTCTGTATGTTTTAGTGAAAGCTCAACCTGAATTTAATTCAAGTGTCTTTGGTTATGATTATATAACCCTTATGACAAAAAGTAAATACTTATAACAAATTTTTCTCTTTACAAATCACCGATAAAATACTATAATAGTTGAGTAACACAAAAGACGTATCGAAGTGAGAACGTCCCGTGTAGAAAATTTAATAAAGCATCTTCTTGCAACACGCAAGTCGATATATACGGAGACGTATCGAAGTGGTCATAACGGGACTGACTCGAAATGTAGTGAAGTTAGAGGAAGTCCCAACCGCTACAAACCCTGATTTTACGGGACTTTTCTGAAAATTTAATATCGTTGTTTTTAGCTGTTCCCAAAGGTTGTTCCCAAAGATTTGCAACCTTTGGAGAACTCTTAAACATATATGGAGTGGTATCGAAGTGGTCATAACGGGACTGACTCGAAATCAGTTGACGGGCAACCGTCCGTGGGTTCGAATCCCACCCACTCCGCCATTTTACGAGGTTTTTGCCAAGTGCAAGAACCTCGTTTTTCTTTGGGAACTCACCAAAAGCCTTTGGGAACTCATAAATTTACAACTCCTGCAAGAGTGTTAAGTGACGAGAATTTTGAATTTGCATCTAAATGGGAATATGTATTTGCCGTTGTAGAAAAATCGCTATGTCCGAGCCATACCTGAATATCTTTTAATGTTACACCGTTAGTTTTACCTTTGTTGAGCAATAACGATGCACAAGTATGTCGGAGATCGTGATAGCGTATCACACGCAGCTCGTTCTTCTTTAACAAATGCTTGAAAGCTGATGTAATATAATTTGGAAGAATAAGTCCTCCAAGTTCATCTACCATTACATAGCCTGCCCACTCTTTACTGTATGAACGCTTGAACTTTTTTTGATATGCTTCTTGTTGTGCTTTGATTTCTAACAAGCGTTTCTTTATACCCGCATCAAGTGGTAAGGCTCTTAAACTTGACTTTGTTTTAGCTCTGTCTTTTGCGACAATTTTTAATTTGCCATCAATCCTCGGTGTTGTAACCGTGTGATTGATATAAAAAACATCATTTTCAAAATCAATAGCACTCCATCTCAGTCCTACAACCTCACTTCGGCGTAGTCCGTAGAAGCCACCCATAAGAACCGGAACTTCAAGATGTGTTCCTTTTGTCAGCTCTATTACTTTACTCAATTCATCAGCAGTATAGAATTTTCCAATAAATTGATTCTTTTCAGGCTTATCCACTTCTTCAATGGGATTTTCTTTAATAAACCCATTTTTTCTTGCATAGCAAAGCGACAAGCGTATGATTGCATGATAGTGAATTACTGTGTTTGCCGTTACTCGTTCAAGTTGAACATCGTAGAAATCTTGAATATCTCTTGCCGTTAAATCTTTAAGGGTTATTCCCATTTCACGGAAATAAGGTCCAACGGGACTTTTTACATTATTTACATAGGAAGAATAAGTTGTATCTTCAATCTGTTTCTTGCCTTTTCGTGTATATGGTAAATATAATTCGAGATAGTCAGCAAACAGAAGATTTGCAACCTGTTCCTTAGACAAGTCCTCCAATGTAATTTTTGAAAGTATTTCTTTTGGGATTTCAGCTTGAGCAACGGTTTCTTCTACAACAGTTGTTATCGTGCGAATTTCAGACATCTGCTGAACCTTATCACCAAGTAGGTATAAATCTTCATCAGGTATCTCAAAGTCCATTAAAAACTGTTCTGAAATGCCTTTTGCCTTCATCTTATTACCACGAACAGTAAGTTTTGTCGGAATCCATTTTTCTCTCCTGACTCCTGCTACATTCTTATAAATCAGAACGGCATAGTAATATCCCTTTTTCTCTCTTAAATATACTTTAACATCAATATCAAGATTGACTTTTGTGTGCTTAATCATAGTGTTACCTCCTTATTAACTTCTTACCTCCTTCTTTGAGAAATAATTTAACACCTACTATTGACAATAATATTTTATCAATAACAGGTGTTTTCGTCAAAAAAATCAGTTAGCTTTCATTAAATAGTCAATAATATCTACTTTGGTTATGCGATATTCTCGTCCAACCTTGACACTTCCGATTCTACCTTCTCTTAACATTTTATATCCGGTCTTTGTACTCATACCGCCCAATGCTTCGCACATTTGTTCAATCTTGAGTACATCAGGATATTTTTTCAACATTTTAGCATAATCGCTTCGTTTTCTTTTTTCTGCAGTCATATCAGTACACCTCCAAATATAAAATCTATGCCTTAATAGCATAAGTAAAGGGACTGACAATCTATATGAGTCGTAATATAATCGGTGCATACTACTCTGAGGAGGGATATATCAGTCCCCTTAATTATGCTATCAAAACTAAAAAACAATACGGATGGCAGCTTGCGTAACTGCTCCATAGGAATTTCACCTTCCCGGCTCCGCCCGGACTACACTCATTGCCTGCGACGCATTCCACGCTCGGACTGTGACTATGTAGAAGTATCATTATCCCGACATACCATCTTCGCCACAAGATAGCAATTCTCTTTTACAATGCAAGTATTTATCGCTCGGATAAGCTCACTTTATAGAAAGAAGGTTAAAGTAAAGCTCAACACTTATCGTCTTGGCGTACTCATTGTCCGGCTACGATATATCGGAATGTATCCGTTTGTTACTATACTGCGAACCGTTATCTTGAACGCTTTCTTTTTCAAGGTACGAGTGAAAGGAATTATACCTTCATCTTAGGCATAGAATATTTGTTAATGATGTTCCGTAGCAAGTTTGCATCAGTATCATTAGAGGTTTCTGCAAGTCGATTAAGCAGATTTTCCTCATCAATTGATAAATGCAGTTTTAGGTTGTCTATGTAGTCTTCAATTACATATATTCCGCCATACATTCCTTGCTTGGTATATATAGGTGCATATCGGCTTAGAAAAGCAATGTCACGAAAAACCGTATCCTTACTTACCTTGAAGTAGAATGACAGTTCTGTTACGGTTGTTTTCTTACATTTGCTGAGCAAAAAAAGCATTTCTATTCTGCGTTCAAATGTTTTAACAGTTGATGTCATAACCGATAGCACCTCCTTTCAAGCATCATTATAAAGATGAAACTATGCAACATACCGTATGTTTCTAAAAATTTTTTCAAAAAAGTTTTCGACATATTTTGACCTCCGATTTTCAAATTGATTTATGAAAGCTCGGATAGTCGGTGGTGCTCTGCAAGAAAGCTCAATAAAGGCATAGAAAACAAAACAGCCAAAACACACCCTATAAAAGAGTAATGTCTTGGCTGCACGGTATGAGTGACCTCCATAATCGTCATCAGATGACTTCTTATGGCTTGTCCTATTATGAGCAATGATTCTGTGATTTGTAAAAATTGGGATGACTAAATAAAGCATATTTCACTCCTACCGCACGGCAATCCGCCGTTGCAAGGAGCGAATTGAACCTAAAATGCGGGCGAAATTGCCACGCCAAAAACTTTATTATTCGTTTGTATTGATTGTCCGCAACACTCTTCAGCATCAATAACCATTTCATTCACCTCATTTCCAAATTTTGACAATAGTCGATTAAAAAAAATAAATATCGTTAAATTTCGCATAAAAAGAAACCGCTTGAGGTCCTTAATAACCCCAAGCGGTTTTCATCAACTTTCTAATTATTAACTTATAATGCAACATATAAAGCATAAAACCAACTCCATTCAATCATTTTTATCAGCATTACAATAAAATTGACCGTTATCTTCTTATATAGCTGAATTGTACCATTTTTCGATAGAAAAGTCTGTCGAAGATTGGAATGTGAATTAAAGTTTTTATCGTCTGATTTTGAGCAATTATCTTATAAAAATAAAGAATAATACAAATAGATACAAAAAAATACAGAATACGATAAGGTATTCTGTATGATT
>JAFWXR010000030.1 GCA_017517965.1 Clostridia bacterium | reverse complement strand
CTCCTTTCCTATAACTGCTTTTCAATTCACCACAAATGAGCCGCAGTCATATGTATTCGGGTGGAGAAACCACCCTTTACATATTACATCTCAAAAGCAAATTCTTTCGGACTACGCTAAAAAGCACGGATATACCAACACGATGTTTTTTGTAGATGACGGCATTTCCGGTACGAGCTTTGACCGTAGCGATTTTAACCGTATGCAGCGTATGGTTGAGGAAGGTAAAATCGGCACAATTATCGTAAAAGACCTTTCCCGTTTTGGTCGTGAGCATATCGAGGGTGGGCGCCTTGCAGAAATTGTATATCCTACGCTCGGTGTAACCTTTATTTCTATTCACGAAAACGTAAACACCTCTACGGGTGAGGGTATGGAAATGATGCCGTTTTATAATATATTCAACGAATGGTATGCGGCGCAGACCTCCAAGAAAATCCGTGACGTTTGGAAATCCAAATCCGACAACGGGAAAAGAGTATCGCCCACCGTTCCTTTTGGATATATGAAAGATCCTGCCGATAAAGAAAAATGGCTGATTGATGAGCCCGCCGCTGAAATCGTGCGAAAGATATTTGCACTTTGTCTTGACGGACGTGGCCCTTCTCAAATTGCACGGCAATTAGAAAAGGATAATATAATGGTGCCGTCTGCTTACTATCAATCGGTAAACCGAAAGTGCGCTCAGAAAGTTCCTATCGGTTCCTGCCATTGGGATACGAAAACCGTTGTTCACATTCTTGAGAACAGACAATATACGGGATGTGCGGTGAATTTTAAGAGTAGTACGGTCAGCTATAAGGTTCACAAGAAAGTCTATTTTGACGAGGAAGATCAGGTAATCATACCGAATATGCAAGAACCAATTATATCTGAGGAGGATTGGCTGAAAGTGCAAGAGCTTCGCAAAAACAAACGCCGCCCCACCAAGACGGGACGGACGAGCCTGTTTTCGGGATTGGTATTCTGCCCCGATTGTGGTGCAAAGCTTCATTTCTGTGCATCAAAGAGCCTACGCCGTGACCAAGAATTTTTCCGTTGTGCCAACTACAAGGATGGCAGAGGAACTTGCAAAATCCATTATATCCGTGATGTTGTACTTGAAGATGTTGTAAAGGAAGCAATCAGCGGACTTGCCGATTTTGTGAAGTGCCACGAAGCAGTATTTCTGTATATGTTGGCAAAGAAGAACAGTGCAATGCAGAAAGCAGAATATAACCGTATGAAATTGGCAGTAGAGCGTGATGAAAAGCGCATCAAGAATATTGACCGCTTAATTAAATCACTCTATGCGGACAAGGTTCTTGGTGAGTTGGAGGATGACCGCTATACCACGCTAATGGCAGAATATGAAAAGGAACAGCGGGAATTGATTGCTTCGGTTGCGGCAATGCGAAAGGCTTTGGAAAGCACCAATCAAAAAGCGGTAGATTTAAGACTTCTGCTTAAAACCCTTAGAGAGCTTACCGATGTAAATGAGCTTACGCCCACAATCGTAAATTCGCTGATTGACCGTATCGAAGTTCACAACAACGATAAATCAGGCGGTCATTGTTACGTGAAGGTCGATATTTATTTCTCGGCAGTAGGTATGATTGATATTCCTACCGCAGAGGAAATACGTGCTATG
>JAFWXR010000029.1 GCA_017517965.1 Clostridia bacterium | reverse complement strand
TTGCATGAGATGTTCTGCTTGGGAAGAAAGAAACGGAGAGTTGTGGTTTGATTCCGGTATTGAAGGTGAAGCATTTGGTGAGGCTACGGATACTTGGGCAAAGGCTATTGATGAAAACGGACTATTCACATTTATGACAATACGTTACGAAAAGGAGTGAGAGTTATGGGATTTTTTGATTCTTTGAAATCCATGGCGGAAAGTGCTATTCGGAGAGAGGCAACTAAAGCCGTGACGAGTGCGGTAAATGCCGTCGGAAAAGGTAAAAACCGCAGCGAGAAATTCACATTTGCATCATTTCCGAAAAATCTTGCTGAACTTCAGGCACTTCCTGAAAGTTCTATGGATACACCCTTTAAAACGGTTGCACTTACTCTGATTGCGTTGTGTCAATTTAAAAACGGTAATGATGCCACGTTTGAAATGCTTGATTTTCTGAAAGGCCCCGAAAGCCTGAGTCCTTATGAAAAGCAATTCATTAAAGAAAGACTTTGTGATAAATACTATATACCGTTTTCGTATTTTGAAGGGGCATCGCCTGAAAACGGATACACGCCCTCGGCACCTTTCACTATTGAGGTGTTTGAAAATCCGTATTCCTTTGACAACGAAAACTGGGCAACCCTTTGGGTTAAAAGCAGCGGTGCTGACAATATGCGTTCAGTCAAACTTCGTCAGAAGCCTTCGACAGGTCAATGGTTTTTGAACGATATTCAATGTCTTTCCGAAATCAGACTTCCAAAAGAAGATGACCCGTGGGCGTAGATATGGATAACAGACTTGTCGGACGTTGGGAAAGTGTTCAGTTGTCCTTTTGTGCTTATAATTTTTTACCTGACGGAGAGGGTTTTTATTCCTTCGGAGAAGGTAAAAAAGAATTTGCCTATACCGATAATATTGAAAGCGTAACAATCCATTTTAACGGGGATTTTATGGCAAGCACGTTCAGATACACTATTGAAGATGACGTGTTGCTTATAGAGGACAACTTTGGAACTACCGTAAAATATAAAAAACAAGGAGAAGTGTTATTATGAAGAGATTGATAAGTATTTTGCTTACTTTTGCAATTCTGTTTTCCTGCATGGGAATTATGCCTGCTTTCGCAGAGTCAGAATACGTGGAAGTAAATACGGCAGAGGCTTTCAAGCAGATTCTTGAAAGTAACGGAGATAAAAATATCATTGTAACCGGTGACATTATTTACACCTGTCAGGTAAGTGACGTGGGTGATTATTGGGTTACTCTCGGAAGTGGTCAAAAAACGTTGAATTTAAACGGAAAATCCGTTGAACTCAATGCAGAAACAGGTATGGAAACCACTATGATAAGAGTGCCGGGTGGGGCATCTCTTATCATCAACGACACAAGCGGCGATAATTCGGGTAAACTTTTCTGCTACGCAAAAATTGACCATCCCCATGATGATAGTGGATATCCGGAATATTTCAACAGTGATGTAAAATACAGAAATGTGCTTGAAATTGACGGCGGTGCCGTAACAATCAACGGAGGTACGCTTGAAGCAGGTCGTTCGAAAAAACATTGGATATATAACGGCATAGACGTCTACGATTTAAGACATATGCTTGACTATGCTTTGCAGTTCGGAGTTCTTGGCTTGGCAATCGGCGCAAGATTTGACGGATATGCATGGCAACAGATAAACGGCGACTGTATCACGGTAAAAGGCGGAAGCCTTATGGTAAACGACGGTACGTTTCTCGGCAGAGGCTTTTCAAAACTCGAAACATATGTCAAAGAGAATGATAACGATGTTGACGTTGAATATTCACGTTCGGCGTGCTTAAGGCTTTTAGGCGGCTTTACCACAATCAACGGCGGTACATTCCACGGCAAAGGAAATGCTGATGTTCTCGGAGCCACAAAAAATGCCAATGTAAAAGTTAAAGGCGGAACCTTCAGCACAAATCATCTTCGTGTTTTGACTGTTCCAACCATAAACGTTACAATGACGGGTTATTGGCTTCCCTACGTTATAGGACACGAACAAAGATACGGCTATCAGTATCATCCTGCATCAGACCCCGGAAGTGTAAGACTTATTTCCGATATGCTTGATCCGCAGAGAAATACGGTAGAACTTAACGGTGAAATCTTACCTGTCAGCGAATGGACAAAACTCAACGCCACGGGAAATGACGGTTCTGCTACGGTTGTTGTAACACACCATATGTCAAATGCCGACAGAAGAAGCTTTATGTCGGGGACAAGTACGAGAAAAGAAATAAAAAATCTTAATATCAATGGTACAAATGCCTACGGTATGACACTTTCACCCGATGTTCTTTCATGTGATGCGGAAGGTGTAAAAAATATTTCTGTCGAATGGTATCACAACGACGAGCCTTGTGACGAGAATACAATGATGGTTGCAGGAAAGTATCAGGCAAAGGTATCCGTCAATCTTGACAGAACCCATGTGTTCTCCGACACTCCCAATTTTTCAATTATGGGCGACAGAGTAAGTTCATATGACCTTTCGTCTACCAAGGGCAGGGCGGTACTTATGTCAAAGGTATACGAACTCGAATGTAATCACTCATATAATGAGGACGAATTCTTGCACTTTGACAATGATAAGCATTTCCTGCAGTGTTCTGTTTGCGAAAAAGTTCTTTTCAGTGAAGAACATTACTTCGGCGAAGGTGAATCTGACGGCAACGCCATAATATATAAGTGTAACAACTGTGATTTTTCATACGGTGAGGCAGACGACGGTAAAGTCAGAATAGATTATGTTGATATCAATATTTCAAATCCGCAGACAGGCTATTTCCCCGAATACTACGGCAAAATCAGTGGCGAGGGTGTCAGCTTTGCAAATGGCGGAGATGAATTTACAAAGAACGGCATTCGCTGGGGACTTTACGTAAACGATGCCGGTGTTGCACAGGACGTTCCTTTTGCAAGCGGTATGGGATACCGTGCTACTATCTATCTTAGAGCCGACGAAGGTTATACCTTCAGAAAAGATCAGAATGCACAGTACAATCCTGTTGTAATCGTAAACGGTCAACAGGCAGAGTATGAAACAGACGGCACTCTTATGACGGTCAAATACGTAACGAATGCCCCTGAAGTTACCGTTTCTGATATCCATATATGGGGTATTGATTTCCCCGAAGTCGGAAACACACCCGACGTCGAGCCTGAATCTGCCCATCCTCAATATTATGATGCGAAAAATGATTCGGGTGCAATTGCGTGGTATGAAGACGGCGAATATATGGCCAAGACGGATACTTTCAAAGCAGGCAAGCAATACACGATAACGATGTACGTAGATGCAATCCGTTCGGGCTGGGATTATACCGCAAAGTTTGCTGAAGGTATCAGGGCATCGCTTGACGGCTTTACCGTGAAGGAAAGCGACGTCAACAGATTTAGCGATTCAACAGTTATGATTACATACACATTCCCTGTTCTTGAGGAAGATAAAGCAGAAGAACCGCCGACACAAGACAATACCGACAAAGAGTCGCCCTTCGTTGATGTTGCCAAGGGACAGTATTACTACGATGCTGTTCTTTGGGCGGCAGAAGAAGGCATAACAGGTGGTACAAGTGCAAACACCTTCTCACCTGACAATAACTGCACAAGAGCGCAGGTTGTTACCTTCCTGCACAGGATGATAGGTTCTCCCGAACCTGCCGCAATTACTATGCCTTTTGTTGACGTACAGGAAAATGCCTTTTACTATAAGCCGGTTAAATGGGCACTCGGAAGCAAAATCACGGGCGGAACAAGCGTAAGCACCTTCTCGCCTGACAATAACTGTACCAGAGCACAGGTTGTCACTTTCCTTTGGCGAACTGCAGGTCAGCCACAGGCAACCGAAAGCAATAATCCGTTTACTGATGTAAAAGCAGACAGTTACTATTATGATGCTGTTCTTTGGGCGGTTGAAAAAGGCATTACGGGCGGAACAAGTGCCACAACCTTCAGCCCTGATGCAAACTGTACGAGAGCGCAGGTTGTTACCTTCCTTTATCGATTCATCAATGCGAATTAAATGAGAGTTGGTAATATGTTATGAAAATGGGATTTCGTGGGTGCGGCCGTAATACTGATAATATTGATGGTGGCGTTAAAACGTATAACAGCGGTGAGGATTCACCAAAGGTAATAGCGTCAACAGAAATAGTGAGTTTTAAGTGTGAATTTTCGCTTATTGCCGTTGTTTTGGAGAAAGAAAACGAGCTTGGCGGAAGAATTTATACGCTTGACGCAAAAGCGGAAAACGGAACCGTTAAGTGCAAAATTGACTGGTATGGGCGAGAAAGCAGTGGTGCACCAAAAGAATTTACGGCGGATGCATTATTTATGATGCGTCTTTGGAAAATCGTATCGAAATATGATTTTGCACAGCATAACGGCTACGTCAGTAAAGTGAGCGGACTTCCGCATATGTATGGTGCGAAACTTGATATCCTATATGCATCCGGCGAAAGCATATATGCATATGACAATCAGGATTGCTTTATTCCGCTTGAAGCAATGCGAGAACTGGTTGAACTTTTCAGTTAATACTTAATAAAAAAATCCGCAATACACAAGTATTGCGGATTTTTTATTATTCTGCGACGGTGGGACTAAGTGAGCCCGTTGCCGTAAAGATTGAGGAGAGTTTGCCTTCAGTCACGAGGAAATACCATACCTGATTTTTACCCTGCGGTCTGCCTACCACGTTTGCACCGCAGAGGCGTGTGCCTGCAAGGGGAGTTTCCGATATAGCCACGTCGGATGCCGTGCCTGTGAAAGTGCCGTCGGGATTGACGCCTGTCAGCTTTACGTTGTAAATGACACCGTCTACCATAGCCGTGTTGGTGAGTTCAAAACCGTCTGTAAGCTTTTCTGCCGTTGATGCGATAACGTCGGCAGATTTTATCTGCCATGTGTTCGTTGCGATATCAAAGTAATACTCGAAATTCACCGTTTCGGTAACCTTGAAAAGTTCACCCGTCTTTTCGAAATACATCTGGCTCTTTGCAGAGAGATTTTCAAGGTCGGCTTCGTATGAAATTACGTTGTAATCGCCCTCGTTTATATAACTGTTGTAGCCTGCAGGATTATTTGCATCAGCCTCCATAAACATATAGGTGTATACGGCTGAACCGTTGCTTGAAGTATATGCATCGTAACCGATAGCAAGGCTTAAACGGATCTGCTGTGTGAGAGAATCTGCCGTAAGCTTGAAGGAATTGGGTTTATCTTCATTTACAACGGCTTCGGATATTACCTTCGTACCGTTTTCACCGTCAACGTATACGACGTCCATACTCACCGTCTTTTCCGAAAAGTCGTTTTTGAGTTCTGCCGTAAAGGTTACGGTTTCCGTACCTGCCTCTTTATCTGTGACACGCTCTACAACGTCGAATTTTTCCATCTCGTAGTCGAACCAGTCTATGTATTCACAGTCCAGAACGTCCTGCTTTATCTGCTTGTCGTCAAGTTTATAACCGCCTGAACATGCGGCAAGTGAGAAGAGCATTGCAAAACAGATGATGATACTTAAAAATCTTTTCATTTCAAAATCTCCTTAATCAAAGTCAAGAATTGTTGACAAAATATAATTTGACACGTAAAAACCTTTACGGTTTAAATGATATACATTTTCACTTTTTTCCACAAGACCTTTTTCAACGAAGGGTGTAAGCCTTTCGCCGAAAAGCTTTTCAAAGTCGTATCCGCGGAAACGGGTGTTAAACTCGCTGACGTTTATTCCGCTGTTGGTACGAAGCTTGAGCATAACGTAGTCGCCTACACATTCGTTAATCGGGGCATCGTATTCCTCACAGAGTAAACCTTCATCAGTTCCGCCGAGAACGCAGTCACAGTACGTTTTTATATCACGCACCAACGTGAAACGGCTGTTTCCGTAATGGGATGCCGCCGCCGCACCGAGACCGAGATATTCTTCGCAGTTCCAGTATTTCAGATTTTGTCTGCACTCGTATGAAGCCTTCGCAAAATTTGAAATTTCATACTGGTGGAAGCCGTGCTTGCCGAGAAAGTCTATTGCACCGAAATACATATCTATCTCGCTGTCTTCATCGGGGAGGTCAAGCGAGTCTTTTATCTCGTAAAAAGGTGTGTTTTTTTCTACTTTAAGAGAATAGAGCGATATATGCTCCGTCCCCAAAGCCACTATTTTTTCAAGTGTGTCAAAAAATATCTCTTTAGTCTGCCCGGGCAAAGCGTACATACAGTCAACGCTGATGTTTTTGAATTTCAGTTTTCTTGCCGTTTCAACGGTTGAAACAGCATCCTCCCACGTGTGAAGCCTGCCGAGAGTCTTTAAAATTTCGTTATCCGCACTCTGTACGCCTATGCTGAGCCTGTTTACGCCCTGCTTCTTTAAGATTTTGAGCATCTTTTTTGAGGCTGACACGGGATTTACCTCGCAGGTTATCTCTGCATCCTCTGCTATGCTGAAATTCTTTTTTAAAGCCGAAAATAAGCGTTTTATCTGCTTCTTTTTGAGAATTGAGGGTGTGCCGCCGCCGATATAAACGGTATCGACGCAGTATCTGTCTGCTGCGCCCGAATAATCCTCAAATTGCTTTATGAGAGCGTCTATATAACGGTCGCTTTGTTTTAAGTCGCATACCGAATAAAAGTCGCAGTAGTTGCATTTTCGCTGACAGAACGGTATATGTATATAAATTCCGAGCGGTTTTATCTTTGTCGGAGGTCTGAAATATACCGTAGGCTGCCTGCTTTCTTTTCTTTTGAAATCACTCATCGAGTTTGAGTACCGACATAAACGCCTCCTGCGGAACGTCGACCGTTCCGAGCTGACGCATACGTTTTTTGCCTTCCTTTTGTTTTTCAAGCAGTTTTTTCTTACGCGTTATGTCACCGCCGTAGCATTTTGCAAGCACGTCCTTACGCATTGCCTTTACGGTTTCACGTGCGATTATTTTACCGCCGACAGCCGCCTGAATCGGTATTTCAAAAAGCTGTCTCGGGATATTTTCCTTAAGTTTTTCGGCAATACGGCGCCCTCTTGTATACGCCTTTTCCGAATGTACTATAAATGAAAGTGCATCGACGATGTCACCGTTTAAGAGTATATCGAGTTTTACAAGTTCACTCTTCTGATAATCTGCAAATTCATAGTCGAGCGAAGCATATCCTCTCGTACGTGATTTGAGCGCATCAAAGAAGTCGTAAATAATCTCGTTAAGAGGCATATCGTAGTGAAGCGTAACTCTCGTCTGGTCAAGATACTGCATATCCTTGAAGGTACCGCGCCTCTCCTGACAGAGTTCCATTATGCTGCCGACATAGTCTTTGGGTGTAATGATATCTGCCTTTACAATAGGCTCGTACGCCTCGTCAATATTAGCGGCAGAGGGATAGTTGGTCGGGTTGTCACAGAATATCGTTTCTCCGTTTGTAAGCTTGATTTTATAGACAACGCTCGGTGCGGTCGTTATAAGGTCGAGATTAAACTCTCTTTCCAGACGCTCCTGAATTATTTCCATGTGGAGCAGACCCAAAAATCCGCAGCGGAAGCCAAAACCCAGAGCAATAGAGGTCTCAGGCTCAAACGAAAGTGCGGCATCGTTCAAAAGAAGCTTGTCGAGTGCATCACGCAGGTCGTTGTATTTTGAACCGTCAGCAGGATATATACCGCAGAAAACCATCGGACGAACGGCCTTGTAACCGGGAAGTGCTTCGGGAGTCGGATTATCCGTTCTCGTCACGGTATCACCTACACGTGTATCGCTTACGTTCTTTATGCTTGCCGTGATGAAGCCTACTTCGCCTGCAGACAGCCTTTCGGCAGATTCCATATGCCTTGCACGCAGATAACCCACGTCGACAACCTGGAATTCTGCGCCTGTTGCCATCATTTTTATGGTATCACCCGGTCTTAACTGACCGTCAAAAACACGGACGTATACTATAACACCCTTGTAGGCATCGTAGTACGAGTCGAATATAAGTGCTTTAAAAGGTGCGTTTTCATCACCCTGAGGTGCAGGAATATCCGATATGATTTTATCTAAAACCGCAGGTATGTTAAGTCCCATTTTTGCAGATATCTGCGGTGCATCCTGTGCAGGAATACCGATGATATCCTCGATTTCACCGATGACACGCTGAGGGTCAGCCGCAGGTAAATCAATTTTATTTATTACGGGGACTATTTCAAGATTATCTTCGATTGCGAGATAGGTGTTTGCAAGTGTCTGCGCTTCGATGCCCTGTGCGGCATCGACGATAAGTATCGCACCCTCGCAGGCGGCAAGACTTCTGGACACCTCGTAGTTGAAGTCGACGTGTCCGGGGGTGTCTATTAAATTGAGTTCGTATTTCTCACCGTCGGGCGCCGTATAGTCAAGCTTTACGGCACGTGCCTTTATCGTTATGCCCCTCTCTCTTTCGAGATCCATATTGTCTAAAAGCTGTTCCTCCATATCACGTTTTGCAACGTTTTCCGTGAGTTCAAGCAACCTGTCGGCAAGCGTTGACTTGCCGTGGTCAATATGGGCAATTATTGAAAAATTTCTGATATGATTGCGATCCACTTACGTTACCTCTGTAATTTATTATTTTAAAAGTATATCATATCATAGCACATAATTCAATAAAAAACTGCGTACAAGCTCGGGCAAGGAAAAGAGTGTAAGAAAGTCTTTGGTGAAATTTAACCATAAGGTACGCAACAGTTTAAAACACGGGCTGTCAAGCGCCCTTGCAAAGCGAAGTACCCCTTCAAAGAAAGATTTTACACCCTGAAAAAACGGGGAAGATGCCGAAAAAAATCCGCTTTCTCCAATCAGGGCGGCAGAATTTTTATCAACCGTAACTATGGCGACAAGAAAGATAAATAATCCTGCCGTGAGAATAAAAACCGTAGAAAAAGACAATGAATCCTGTTTTATTTCAATCACCTCTTTTTTATTGTTGCCACATTGTGATACAATAAAGCAAAGAGGTGAGAAAATGGGCACGATAGCAGAAAAATATGCTAAAAATAACGATGAAAAACAACTCCTTGAACGTATATACGACCTTGCGGGGCGTGTTAGTGCAAGGGGTGTCTATGCATTTTCGGATTTTCTCACACCTGCCCAGCAGGCTCTGATTGCTAAGGCAACTGAACTTACCCGTTTTTGCGATATAACTTTTGACGGCGGCTACGAGGGGGCATTACGTAAGGTTGCGGTATTAAGACCGAAGGACTGTTATTATGAACAAGAGCCTCCGATAGAGATACTCACCGTAAAATGCACGTGGGGCAGCCCCTCAAACCGTGATTATCTCGGGGCAATAATGGCACTCGGTATAAAGAGGACGGTGCTCGGCGATATTGCGGACAGTGCAGACCCGCCGTTTATAGTGTGTCAGTCCAAAATAGCACAGTATCTGATAGATGAACTGAAAAGTGTCGGCAAATGCACCGTTGAACTTGAAAGGGGCATTGTGGGCACTCTGCCTGAACTCAAATATGAAAATATAACCGCCACGGTTGCTTCAATGAGGCTTGACTGCGTGGTTGCCGAGGCGTTTTCTGTTTCGAGGACGGTGGCGGCAGGCTATATAAAAGGGGAGAAGGTGTCACTCAATTACCTGCCTGAAAACAGCGTTTCCCGTGAGGTTAAAGAGGGGGATATTATCTCGGTAAGAGGTTTCGGCAAGGCGGAAATCGCAAAAGAAGGCGGGCAGAGCCGTAAGGGACGCACGTTTATAGAAATAAAAAGATACAAATAATCAAAAAAAGTGCTTGAACTTGGCAAATTAAATGGTTATAATAGAAAAAATACAATTTTATCTTAACGGGAGTGAAATTATGGGATTTACAGAAGATAAGTTTGTTGGTGAAGGTCTTACTTTTGACGACCTTTTACTCGTACCGGCGAAAAGTGACGTTCTTCCGGCTGACGTAGACGTGACGACACGCCTTACAAACAAAATTAAACTTAACGTGCCGATTATGTCGGCGGCTATGGACTCCGTTACCGAGTCTAAAATGGCAATAGCAATTGCCCGTGAAGGCGGTATCGGCGTTATTCATAAGAATATGTCTATCGAAGATCAGGCAATCGAAGTGGACAAGGTAAAGAGAAGTGAAAACGGCGTTATTACCGACCCCTTCTTCCTTGCACCCGAAAATTCCGTTGACGATGCGGATAAACTTATGGGTAAATACAGAATATCGGGTGTTCCGATATGTGAAGACGGTAAGCTTGTGGGTATTCTCACAAACCGTGACCTTCGTTTTATCAGGGACTATTCGATACAGATAAAGGAAGTTATGACAAAGGAAAATCTTGTTACTGCACCGGTAGGCACTACGCTTGAAGAAGCGCAGGATATCCTCTGCAAGCATAAGATTGAAAAGCTTCCCATCGTTGATGCTGATATGAAACTCAAAGGTCTTATCACCATCAAGGATATTGAAAAGTCACAGAAGTACCCCAACTCTGCAAGAGATGCTCAGGGCAGACTTCTCTGTGCTGCCGCAATCGGTGTTACTGCCGACGTGCTTGACAGAGCAAAGGCTCTCGTTGAAGCAGGGGCAGACGTGCTTGTTCTCGACTCTGCTCACGGTCATTCACAGGGTATTATCGACTGTGTGACAAAGGTTAAAAAGGCGTTCCCTGAAGTTTCACTTATCGCAGGTAATATAGCAACTGCAGCAGCGGCAGAAGATCTTATCAAAGCAGGTGCAGACGCAGTTAAGGTTGGTATCGGTCCCGGATCGATTTGTACAACCCGTGTCGTTGCAGGTATAGGCGTTCCGCAGATAACTGCAGTGTACGACGTTGCACAGGTTGCAAAGAAATATAACATTCCCGTTATCGCAGACGGCGGTATCAAATACAGCGGTGATATTGCAAAGGCAATAGCTGCCGGTGCAGATACTATCATGCTCGGAAGTCTGCTTGCAGGCTGTGAAGAAAGCCCCGGTGAAAACGAAATCTATCAGGGCAGACAGTTCAAGGTATACAGAGGTATGGGAAGTCTTGCGGCAATGGCAAAAGGCAGTAAGGACAGGTATTTCCAGAGCAAAACCTCAAACAACAAGAAGCTCGTTCCCGAAGGCGTCGAAGGACGCGTTCCTTACAAGGGAGCAGTGTCGGATACCATATTCCAGCTTCTCGGTGGTCTTCGTTCAGGTATGGGTTACTGCGGTGCTCACAACATTCAGGAGCTTAAGGATAACGGCAAGTTTGTAAGAATTACAGGTGCCGGTCTTAAGGAAAGTCATCCCCACGATATCTACATCACGAAGGAAGCACCCAACTACTCAACACAGATATAGAATAGTTCAAAAATCACAAATCCCGCACATTGCGTGTTATTCTTAGGGATAACACGCATCGATATAAATCTCTGCGAGATTTTCGATATGTCATAAATGACTCGATATGTGCTGGCACACTCGATATGTTGCCTTACGGCAACGAGATTTATATCATATCGAGTTTTGAATTAAATGAAAAACATATCGATTTTACGAAGTAAAAATATCGAGCAAACAAAGTTTGCATATCGACAGAAAAAACAAGAACCGGAATAGAAAAATGAGTTTGTTTTACTCTTCCTCTTTTCTGATTGTTATTGGGTTTGCTCTGTTGTTCAACTACTCAACACAGATATAGAATAGTTCAAAAATCAAGAATCCCGCACATCGAGTGCGGGATTTTTTTTGTAAAAAGGCAAAAATTTTTCTTGACACGCCTATTTGATTATGATATATTACTATACTGCACCCACATGCGCGTATTATATTATTTATTAATATATATTTGTCCGCAAGGACTGACAAAATTTTTAGGATGGAGTGATTTAAGCCTATGGCGAAAAATGTAATGCTTTCAACGGATGTTGGATACGCAACAAAACCGAAAGCAGACTTCGATGCCGTTGAAAAAGAACTCGGCGTGAAGAAAAGAGTTCAGGGTACGACCGAACGTCTTGACTTCTCAAGAATACCCGAGAAACTTCAGATGCCTAACCTGATAGACATCCAGAAGTCATCTTACAAATGGTTTGTCGAAGAAGGTATCAAGGAGGTCTTTGAAGACCTTACATCCATCACCGATTATTCACAGAATCTCGTGCTTCAGTTCCTCGACTATCATTTCGAGGAAGAGACAAAGTACTCGATAACTGAATGTAAAATCAGAGATGCGACGTATGCCCGTCCGCTCAAGGTCAAGGTAAGACTCATCAACAATGAAACGGGTGAGGTTAAGGACCAGGAGCTCTTTATGGGCGATTTCCCGCTTATGACAGACAGCGGTACGTTCATAATTAACGGTGCAGAGCGTGTAGTTGTTTCACAGCTCGTCCGTTCACCCGGTATGTACTTTGACAAGACGACGGACAAGCAGGCTATCGACCTCTTTACCACGCAGATAATCCCCAACAGAGGTGCGTGGATAGAATATGAGACCGATACGAACAACGTGTTCTGGGCAAGAATAGACAAGACGAGAAAGATTCCCGTTACGACTCTTCTCAGGGCGCTTGCTCCCGAAGCAGGCACCAACGAGCAGATTAAGGAGATATTCGGCGAAGACGAAATGCTTCTTGCTACTCTTGAAAAGGACCCTGCAAACAGCACTGATTCAGCTCTCATCGAGCTTTATAAGAAACTTCGTCCGGGCGAACCGCCTACGGTTGAAAGTGCACAGACTCTTGTCGGCAATCTGTTCTTCGATCCGCACAGATACGATCTTTCAAAGGTCGGCCGTTTCAAGTATGACAAGAAGATGGCTCTCGGTGAAAGAATCAAATTCAGAAAGCTTGCAGAACCCGTAGTTGCACCTCTCACAGGTGAAATTATTGCCGATGCCGGTGAACGTATCTCAGCCGACAAAGCACTTGAAATAGAAAACTGCGGTGTAAACACGGTTTATCTTGATCTTGACGGTCACAAGATTAAGGTGTTCTCAAACGGAACGGTTGATATAAAGAACTTCGTTAACTTTGACGCTGCTGAGGTTCTCGGAATCAAGGAAAAAGTCAATTTCAAGGTTCTTTCCGAAATACTTGCAAAATGCGATAACGATGAAGATATAATCGCTGCCTGCCGTGAACGCAGTGCACAACTCGTTGCAAACACGATAACGGTTGACGACGTGTTCGCTTCTGTAAACTATCTCCTTTGCATGACGAAGGGTATAGGCGTAAAGGATGATATCGACCATCTCGGTAACAGAAGAATCCGTTCGGTTGGCGAACTTCTCCAGAATCAGTTCAGAATCGGTCTTTCCAGAATGGAGAGAGTTATCCGTGAAAGAATGACGATACAGGATCTTGACGTTGTTACGCCTCAGGCGCTTATCAACATCCGTCCTGTTGTCGCAGCTATCAAGGAGTTCTTTGGTTCATCACCGCTTTCGCAGTTCATGGATCAGACTAACCCCCTTGCAGAACTTACACATAAGAGAAGACTTTCAGCACTCGGTCCCGGCGGTCTTTCAAGAGACAGGGCAAGTTTTGAAGTGCGTGACGTTCATCACTCACACTACGGCAGAATGTGTCCTATCGAAACGCCTGAAGGTCCTAACATAGGTCTTATTTCGTATCTCGCAACGTTTGCACGTATCAACGACTACGGCTTCATCGAAGCACCTTACAGAAGAGTTGATAAGGAAAACGGCGTAGTTACGGATGAAATCGTATATATGACGGCTGATATTGAGGACAACTATGTTGTTGCTCAGGCAAGTGAACCGGTTGATGAAGAAGGCCGTTTCATAAACGACAGAATAACCGTTCGTTCGAGAGACGAGTTCCTTGAAGTTGAAAAGCACAAGGTTGACTTTGTTGACGTGTCACCCAGAATGATAGTTTCTGTTGCAACGTCAATGATTCCCTTCTTGCAGAACGATGACGCTAACCGTGCACTCATGGGCTCAAACATGCAGCGTCAGGCAGTTCCGCTTCTTCGTCCCGACTCTCCGATTGTTGCTACGGGTATCGAATACCGTGCGGCATACGACAGCGGTGTCGTTGTAATCAGCAAAAAGGCAGGTACGGTTGTCAAGGCTGCGGCTGACAAGATTGTTATCCGCAATGACGACGGTACGGTTGATGAATATAATCTTATCAAGTTCCTGCGTTCAAACCAGGGTACTTGTATAAACCAGCGTCCCATCGTTGATAACGGTCAGCACGTTGAGGCAGGTGCAGTTATTGCCGACGGTCCTGCAACGGACAGCGGTGAAATCGCACTCGGCAGAAACGCCCTCATCGGTTTTATGAACTGGGAAGGTTACAACTACGAGGACGCCGTACTTCTTAACGAAAAGATAGTACGTGAAGATATGTACACTTCAATCCACATTGAAGAGTTTGAAACCGAAGCACGTGAAACGAAACTCGGTGATGAAATAATCACGAGAGAAATTCCCGGTGTCGGTGAAGATATGCTCAAGGATCTTGATGAAAGAGGTATCATCCGTGTCGGTGCAGAAGTGCATGCAGGCGATATTCTCGTAGGTAAGATCACACCTAAGGGTGAAACTGAGCAGACGGCTGAAGAAAAACTTCTCCGTGCAATCTTCGGTGACAAGGCTAAGGATTACAGAGATACATCACTTAAAGTTCCTCACGGTGAATACGGTATAATCGTTGACGTTAAGGTATTCACAAGAAAGAACAGTGACGAGCTCAGCCCCGGCGTAAAGCAGGTGGTACGTTGCTATATTGCACAGAAGAGAAAGATCTCGGTCGGTGACAAGATGGCAGGTCGTCACGGTAACAAGGGTGTCGTATCGAGAATACTTCCGCCCGAAGATATGCCTTATCTTGAAGACGGTACGCCTCTCGATATCGTACTTAACCCGCTCGGCGTTCCTTCACGAATGAACATCGGTCAGGTCCTTGAAGTGCATCTCGGTATGGCTGCCGCAAGACTCGGCTTTAAGATAATGACTCCCGTATTTGACGGTGCACGTCATTCTGATATTGAAGCAATGCTCGACCGTGCAGGTATGAGCAAAAACGGTAAGAGCGTGGTATACGACGGACGTACGGGTGAAAAGTTTGATAACCCCGTTACAGTCGGTTATATGTACTACCTCAAACTGCATCACCTTGTTGATGATAAAATTCATGCCCGTTCAATCGGTCCCTACTCACTTGTTACACAGCAGCCTCTCGGCGGTAAAGCGCAGTTCGGCGGTCAGCGTTTCGGTGAAATGGAAGTTTGGGCACTTGAAGCATACGGTGCTGCTTATACACTCCAGGAAATCCTTACGGTCAAGTCCGACGACGTTACAGGACGTTCAAAGACTTATGAAAGCATCGTAAAGGGTCTCAACGTTCCGCAGCCCGGTATACCTGAATCATTCAAGGTTCTTATTAAGGAACTTCAGTCACTCGGTCTTGACATCAAGGTTCTTGATAAGAATAATGAAGAAATCGAAATCAAGGAACTTCCTGATGAAGATGAAATCGGATTCGGCAGAACACCTGTGGAAGAACTTGCCGCAGACGTGTATGAAGAAAGCGAACTTGCTTCCGGTTTCGGTGAAGAGGGAATCGAAGATGACGAAGTTGAAACAGACGATTTCGGTGATGAAACCGATGACGATTTTGATATGTAATTAAAGGAGGAAAAAGGTTATGGATAATTTAGCATTTGAAAGTATAAAAATCGGCCTGGCTTCTCCCGAACAGATGAGAAAATGGTCACACGGTGAAGTTACAAAGCCCGAAACAATCAACTACCGTACACTCAAGCCCGAAAAGGAAGGTCTTTTCTGTGAAAAGATTTTCGGACCTACTAAGGACTGGGAATGTCACTGCGGTAAGTACAAGAGAATTAGATATAAAGGTAAGGTTTGTGAAAAGTGCGGTGTTGAAATAACACGCTCAAAGGTTCGCCGTGAGAGAATGGGTCACATTGAACTTGCGGCACCCGTTTCACACATCTGGTATTTCAAGGGTATCCCTTCAAGAATGGGTCTCATTCTTGATATTTCACCCAGGGCACTTGAAAAGGTGCTTTACTATGCAGCGTACATCGTAACAGACGGCGGTTCAACACCTCTTTCTAAGGGTGAAGTGCTCTCGGAAAAAGATTATATGGACAACCGTGAAAAATACGGTGACGAATTCAAGGCAGATATGGGTGCAGAGGCAATCAAGACGATGCTTTCTGAACTTGACCTTGAAAAACTTTCGGAAACACTCAAGGAAGAAGCGCAGGAGGCGACGGGTCAGAAGAAGGCAAAACTTCTTAAGAGACTTGAAGTTGTTGAAGCGTTCAGACTTTCGGGAAACAAACCCGAATGGATGATTCTTGACGTTGTTCCCGTAATCCCGCCCGAAATTCGTCCTATGGTTCAGCTTGACGGCGGCAGATTTGCTACGAGTGACTTAAATGATCTTTACAGACGTGTTATCAACAGAAATAACCGTCTTAAGAGACTTCAGGAACTTATGGCACCCGACATCATCATAAGAAATGAAAAGAGAATGCTTCAGGAAGCTGTCGATGCTCTTATCGACAACGGCAGAAGGGGCAGACCTGTAACGGGTCCCAATAACAGACCTCTGAAGTCACTCTCCGATATGCTTAAAGGTAAGCAGGGCCGTTTCCGTCAGAACCTTCTCGGTAAGCGTGTTGACTATTCGGGCCGTTCGGTTATCGTCGTAGGTCCTGACCTCAAGATTTACCAGTGCGGTCTTCCTAAGGAAATGGCAGTCGAACTCTTCAAACCCTTCATTATGAAGAAACTTTGTGAAGACGGTATTGCAAACAATATCAAGGGCGCAAAGAAGATGGTTGAAAGGGCGACTAACGAGGTATGGGATGCGCTTGAATTCGTTATCAAGGATCACCCCGTAATGCTCAACCGTGCTCCTACACTCCACCGTCTCGGTATTCAGGCATTCGAGCCCGTGCTTGTTGACGGTAGGGCAATTAAACTTCATCCGCTCGTATGTACGGCGTTTAACGCCGACTTTGACGGTGACCAGATGGCTGTTCACGTTCCGCTTTCAGCAGAAGCTCAGGCAGAGGCAAGATATCTTATGTTCTCTGCAAACAACCTTCTCAAACCGCAGGACGGTAGCCCGGTAACCGTTCCTTCACAGGATATGGTCCTCGGTGCTTACTACCTCACTTATACGAGAGACGGTGAAATGGGCGAAGGCAAGGTGTTCTCGAATAAGGATGAGGCGCTTCTTGCTTACGATAACCACGAAGTCGGTCTCCATGCAAAGATTAAGGTGAGAGTTGCAAAGGACGAGTACGGTATAATCGATACAACAGTCGGCCGTATTATATTTAATGAAGTAATTCCTCAGGACCTCGGTTTTGTGGACAGAAATAAGCCTGAAAACAAGTATGTTGACGAAATCGGCTTCAAGTGCGGTAAAAAGCAGCTCGGACAGATTGTTGACAGATGTATTCATAAGCACGGTCCCGCTCCGACGGCTGTACTTCTTGACAACGTCAAGGACCTCGGTTATAAATTCGCTACGAGAGGCTCGTTCACCATGAGCTTTGCAGACATGGTTGTGCCTCAGTCAAAGTGGGATATCATTGCTGAAGCTGATAAGCAGGTAGCAAAGATAAACAACCTCTACAAGAGAGGTATCACAACTGAAAAAGACCGTTTTGCAGCAGTTATCAAGGTGTGGAACGATGCAACGACTGACGTTACAAACGAAGTCAAGAAGGCGTTTGACGAATTCAACCCCATCAGCATGATGGCTGAATCAGGTGCCCGTGGTAGTTACAACCAGATTCGTCAGCTCGCAGGTATGCGTGGTCTTATGGCTAAGCCGTCAGGTCAGCCTATCGAAATTCCGATCAGATCTAACTTTAGAGAAGGTCTTTCAGTCCTTGAATACTTCATTTCATCAAGAGGTGCGCGTAAAGGTCTTGCCGATACGGCTCTTAGAACAGCCGACTCCGGTTACCTTACGAGAAGACTTGTTGACGTTTCGCAGGATGTTATCATCCGTACGAACGATTGTGGAACGGAAGAGGGTACGTACGTATCTGAAATCCGTGAAGGTGATGAAATTATCGAGAAATTTGCAGACAGACTCGTCGGCAGATACCTCGCTAAGCCGATTGTTCATCCCGAAACGGGCGAAGTTATCATTGATACGGATACGCTTATCACAAAGGATATTGCCCAGAAGGCAATTGACGCAGGTGTGACAGGTGCATATGTAAGATCACTTCTTACTTGTCACGCTAAACACGGCGTATGTGCTAAGTGTTACGGAAGCAACCTTTCAAACGGCGAACGTGTAAGCATCGGTGAATCAGTAGGTATCATTGCTGCTCAGTCTATCGGTGAACCCGGTACACAGCTTACGATGAGAACCTTCCATACCGGTGGTGTTGCTCAGGCAGACGATATTACACAGGGTCTTCCCCGTGTCGAAGAACTTTTTGAAGCAAGAAAGCCCAAGAAGATGGCTATTATCGCAGAAATCGGCGGTACGGTAAGTATCACTGAGGATAAGAAGCTCAAGCACGTTGTAATCACTCCCTCACAGGAAGAACTCCTTAAGGGTGCAGAAAAACTTGACGTGCCGATTCCTTACGGTTCAAGTATAAGAGTTCACGACGGTGCCACAATAGAAAAGGGCGAACGTCTTACAGAAGGTTCACCCAATCCTCACGACATCAAGGCAGTTCTCGGTGACAGTGCGGTTGAACAGTACTTTATCAAGGAAGTTCAGCGCGTTTACCGTCTGCAGGGTGTTGAAATCAACGACCGTCATATCGAAGTTATCGTGCGTCAGATGATGAGAAAGATGCGTGTTATCGAAAACGGAAGCACAGATCTTCTCCCCAACACACTTGTTGACCGTCACGTAATCGAAGAAGCAAATGCAGAAATCGAAAAGCGTATTGCGGCAGGTGAAGAGGGTCTTGAATTTGCACAGGGTGAAATCGTGCTTCAGGGTATCACCAAGGCGTCACTTGAAACGGATTCGTTCCTCTCAGCAGCGTCCTTCCAGGAAACGACGAGAGTGCTTACGGATGCGGCAACCAAGGGTAAGGTTGACCCGCTTATCGGTCTTAAAGAAAACGTTATCATCGGTAAACTTATCCCTGCCGGAACGGGTATGGAATGTTACCGCAACGTATCTGTTGAGAAAAAAGCGGACGACGTTTATGCATCTGTTCTTGCAGAAGCAATAAATGATTGACATTTGATATAATAAATGTTACAATATTACGGTGTGAATGTGGGCTCGTCCCACATTTACGCCGTAGTCCAATAGGCTTGTACAAGATAAGCAACCTGCTTGTCTGGTACAAACCTATTGAGGAAAGGAGGAAAACTTAAAAGATGATGACATTTAATCAGCTCGTTAAAAACGGCAGAAAGACAGCAGTGAAGAAGTCGACGGCTCCTGCACTTCAGAAGGGTTTCAACACTCTTAAGAAGCAGCCCACGAATCTTTCATCACCTCAGAAGAGAGGCGTATGTACAGCTGTTAAAACAACGACACCTAAGAAGCCTAACTCAGCTCTTCGTAAGATTGCCAGAGTTCGTCTTTCAAATGGTACGGAAGTTACTGCGTATATCCCCGGTATAGGCCACAATCTTCAGGAGCATAGCGTTGTTCTTATTCGTGGCGGTAGGGTACGTGACCTTCCTGGTGTTCGTTACCACATCATCAGAGGTACACTTGATACACAGGGCGTTGACAAGAGAAATCAGAGCCGTTCTAAGTACGGTGCTAAGCGTCCCAAGGCTGGCAAGTAATCCACTGATAAAAATTTTTGCGTTAATAACTACGCAAAGCAAAGTGCTTTGCCGTATTCTATATATATTAAAGGTAGAATCTCGGCTTTGCACATACGGAAGCGTGTAGCTTTCGAGTACCTATGATATCAATAATAATGTGAAGGAGGGAAGAACAGTGCCAAGAAGAGGTTCAGTTCCCGTAAGAGACGTGTTACCCGATCCTATGTACGGCAGTAAGCTCGTTACAAGACTTATCAACAACATTATGCTTGACGGTAAGAAGGGTGTAGCACAGAAAATTGTTTACGACGCGTTTGACGTTGTAAAAGAAAAGTCAGGCAAGGATGCACTGGAAGCTTTCGAACAGGCTATGGAAAACATAATGCCCGTTCTCGAAGTTAAAGCAAGAAGAGTAGGCGGTGCAACTTACCAGGTTCCTATGGAGGTACGCCCTGCAAGAAGACAGACTTTAGGTCTGCGCTGGCTTACAACATATTCCAGAGCGAGAAGCGAAAGAACTATGAAGGACAGACTTGCTAACGAAATCCTCGATGCTCTTAACAACACCGGCGGTGCAGTTAAGAAGAAGGATGATACACACAAGATGGCAGAGGCAAACAAGGCTTTTGCTCATTACAGATATTAATTTCCTAAAGGAGAAAAAGAATGGGCAGAGAATATCCTCTGGAACTTACCAGAAATATAGGAATTATGGCTCATATCGATGCCGGAAAGACTACGACTACCGAGCGTATCCTCTTTTATTCAGGTGTTAACCATAAAATAGGTGAAACTCATGACGGTTCGGCAACGATGGACTGGATGGAGCAGGAACAGGAGAGAGGTATTACCATCACTTCAGCTGCTACAACATGTCACTGGAACGGCCATAGAATCAATATTATCGACACTCCCGGTCACGTTGACTTTACAGTTGAAGTTGAGCGTTCACTCCGTGTACTCGACGGTTCTGTAACGGTTCTTTGTGCTAAGGGCGGTGTTGAACCTCAGTCTGAAACAGTTTGGAGACAGGCTGACAAATACCGTGTTCCGAGAATGGCATACGTCAACAAGATGGACATTATGGGCGCAAACTTCTACCGCGTTGTAGAAATGATGAGAGAGCGTCTTAAGTGTAATGCCGTTCCGATACAGCTTCCTATCGGTCAGGAAGATACCTTCAAGGGTATTATCGACCTGGTTGAAATGAAAGCGTACGTTTACTATGATGATCTTGGAAAGGACATTAGAGTAGAAGAAATTCCTGCCGATATGGCAGACAAGGCTCAGCAGTACAGAAGTGAACTCGTTGAGCACGTTGCCGAAGGTTCGGAAGAACTTATGGAAAAATACTTTGAAGAGGGCGACCTTTCAATAGAAGACCTCAAGACAGGTATCCGTAAGATGACCATTGCTAACGAAATGGTTCCCGTTGTATGCGGTACATCATACAAGAATAAGGGTGTTCAGAAGGTTCTGGATGCAGTTGTTGACTATATGCCTGCACCGACAGACGTTCCCAACATCAAGGGTGTTAATCCCGATACAGAAGAAGAAGAAGAAAGACCGTCATCTGATAAAGAGCCCTTCTCAGCTCTTGCATTCAAGATTATGACAGACCCGTTCGTAGGTAAACTCTGCTTCTTCCGTGTGTACTCAGGTACACTCAACAAGGGTTCAAGCGTTTACAACTCTGTTAAGGACAACGACGAGAGAATCGGCCGTATCCTGCAGATGCATGCTAACGAACGTAAGGATATTGACGTAGTTTACTCAGGTGACATCGCTGCCGCTGTTGGTCTTAAGAACACAACGACAGGTGATACACTCTGTGATGAGAATCATCCGATTATTCTCGAATCTATGGAATTCCCCGAACCCGTTATCCGTGTTGCTATCGAGCCTAAGACTAAGGCTGGTCAGGAAAAGATGGGCATTGCTCTTGCAAAGCTCGCTGAAGAAGACCCGACTTTCAGAACTTATACAGATGAAGAAACAGGTCAGACGATTATCGCAGGTATGGGTGAGCTTCACCTTGAGATTATTGTTGACCGTCTCCTCAGAGAGTTCAAGGTTGAAGCAAACATCGGTAAGCCTCAGGTTGCTTACAAAGAAACAATCCGCCGCGAAGCTACAACTGATACGACGTTCAAGCGTCAGTCAGGTGGTAAGGGTCAGTTCGGTCACTGTAAGATCACGATTGAACCCAACGAAAGCGGTAAGGGATACGAATTCGTCAACAAGATTGTCGGCGGTGCTATTCCGAAGGAATACATTCCCGCAGTTGACGCAGGTATCCAGGGCGCAATGCAGTCAGGTATTATTGCCGGCTACAATGTTGTTGACGTAAAGGTAACACTTATCGACGGTTCTTACCATGAAGTCGACTCGTCCGAAATGGCATTTAAGATTGCCGGTTCAATGGCATTCAAGGAAGCAATGGCTAAGGCAGATCCTGTTCTTATAGAGCCTATCATGAAGGTTTCAACAACAGTTCCCGAAGAATACCTCGGTTCAGTAATGGGCGACTTCAGCTCACGCCGTGGTCTCATTCTCGGTCAGGTTGACCGTTCAGGCGCTAAGCAGGTTGATGCTAAAGTTCCGCTTTCAGAAATGTTCGGTTATGCTACTGATCTTCGTTCACAGACACAGGGTCGTGGCGTATACGCAATGGAACCTGACAGCTTTGCAGAGGTTCCGAAGTCTGTTGCAGAAGAAATCATCAGCAGCAGATCAAAGAAAGACTAAAAATTACTCTTGTAATTTTGGTCAAAGTATTATATTATAAAACTAATAAGTCATTAAATAATTTATTGCTAGGAGGATAAGCAAAATGGCAAAAGCTAAGTTTGAGAGAACCAAGCCCCATGTAAACATTGGTACAATCGGTCACGTTGACCATGGTAAGACAACTCTTACTGCTGCAATCACAAAGTTCCTTTCACTTTCAGGTAAGGCTCAGTTTGAAGATTATGCAAACATCGATAAGGCTCCTGAAGAAAGAGAAAGAGGTATCACAATTAACACAGCTCACGTTGAGTATGAGACAGAAGCACGTCACTACGCTCACGTTGACTGTCCCGGACACGCTGACTACGTTAAGAACATGATCACAGGTGCTGCTCAGATGGACGGTGGTATCATCGTTATCGCTGCAACTGACGGTCCTATGGCTCAGACGAAGGAACATCTTCTTCTCGCTCGTCAGGTTGGCGTTCCTGCAATCGTTGTATTCATGAACAAGTGTGACCTTGTTGACGATGAAGAACTTCTCGAACTCGTTGAAATGGAAATCCGTGAAACACTTTCAGAATATGAATTCCCCGGTGACGAAATTCCGATCATCCGTGGTTCAGGTAGAGTAGCACTTGACTGTACTTCAACAGATCCCGAAGCTCCCGAATATGCTTGCATTAAGGAACTTATGGACGCTGTTGACAGCTACATTCCTACTCCCGACCGTAAGGCAGATATGCCCTTCCTTATGCCTGTCGAGGACGTATTCACAATCACAGGTCGTGGTACAGTTGCTACAGGCCGTGTAGAACGTGGCGTTCTTAACCTTGGCGAAGAAGTTGAAATCGTTGGTCTTATGGACGAAGCTAAGAAGACAACTGTAACAGGTATCGAAATGTTCAGAAAGCTTCTTGACTTTGCTGAAGCAGGCGACAACATCGGTGCACTTCTCCGTGGTATCCAGAGAACAGACATCGAACGTGGCCAGGTTCTTGCTAAGCCCGGCAGCATCAAGCCCCACAAGAAGTTTGCTGGTCAGGTTTACGTTCTTACTAAGGAAGAAGGCGGCCGTCATACTCCCTTCTTCAACAACTACCGTCCCCAGTTCTATTTCAGAACTACAGACGTTACAGGTGTTGTAAGCCTTCCCGCTGGCACAGAAATGTGCATGCCTGGTGACAACGTTGTTATGGATGTTGAACTTATCACTCCTATCGCTATTGAAGCAGGTCTCCGTTTCGCTATCCGTGAAGGCGGCAGAACAGTTGGTTCAGGCGTTGTTACAGCTATCAACGAATAATTTCTGTTTAACAGAATAAATAAAAGAGGTGTCCGAAAGGATACCTCTTTTTATTTATGTATGGTGTTTTTTATTGCTTCTCATAAGGATGTTTACTTCAAGCATAAAATTGTTCTGCAGTAAGCAAAGATTAACCCCGACAGATTGTAAATAATCTGTCGGGGTTTACTATTCGATAAATTAGAATTTATTGTGTTTACAATGTTTCAAATTTCTCACCTGTCAATTACAATTCACAAGGAAGCATACCGTAGTCACAACTAATCTCTTCTACGATGCAGCTCTCATATACCTCTCTATTGGGATAATAGTCGTTATAAACACCTGCTCTGACTCACCCTTGCGCATTAGTCCATAGTATCGGGGTAAACGTTTCCTGACCTTTTTTCTCCGTATTATTCCTTACCTGTCCAGCAATAAGTGCAGACCTTTTCTTTATCGATGCCAATGGATTCAAGCAGTCCGTCAAGGGACTGATAGCCTAAGGAGTCGAAGCCGAATTCCTCACAGATACGCTTAAGGAGACATTTTCCTCTCTCGGTACCCGCATCTGCATATTCCAAAATATGTTTATCTCCCTCGTCACCCTCAAGCTCGTCGATTACTCTACGGGCGAGAAGCTCCTTATCCGAGTTGCTGCGGGAGAAACTGAGATACTTACAGCCATACATAATGGGAGGACAAGCCGCGCGCATATGTACCTCCTTGGCACCTGCGCTGTAAAGGAAATCCACGGTTTCGCGAAGCTGTGTGCCTCGCACGATGGAATCGTCTACGAACAGGAGACGCTTGTCCTCGATAAGCTCGGGAACGGGGATCTGCTTCATTTTGGCAACTTGATTGCGAACGCTTGGATTGGCGGGCATGAAGGAGCGTGGCCAAGTGGGAGTATATTTGACAAAGGGACGGGCGTATTCATATCCGCTTTGTCTTGCGTAGCCCATCGCGTGAGGAACCCCCGAATCGGGCATACCTGCCACGAAGTCAACCTCGGGAAGCTCTCCTCTTGCCATTTCATTACGCGCCATAATCTTACCGTTGGTCACGCGCATGACCTCCACGTTTTTTCCCTCATAGCGAGAATTGGGATAGCCGTAATACGACCAAAGAAAAGCGCATATCTTCATCTTCTTGCTCGCAGGCGAGAGTATTTCGATTTTATCGGGCGAGAGCTTGACGATCTCACGAGGGCCAAGCTCATAAGCATCCTCATAACCCAGTTTAGTATAAGCAAAGGACTCAAAGGACACGCAATGTCCTTCCTCGTTCTTACCGATCAGAACGGGCAGACGACCAAATTTATCTCTTGCCGCAATCACCTCGCCGTTCGAATTCAGAATGAGCAAGGTGAGAGAGCCGTCGATCTCATCCTGCGCGTGCAGAATACCGGACACGAGATCGTCAGCTTGATTGATAAGCCCTGCCACAAGCTCGGTGGCGTTGACCTTGCCCGAGCTCGTTGCCATAAACTGATGGCCGTGATCCGAGTAATACTTTTCCACAAGCTCCTCTGCATTATTGATACAGCCCACTGTGGTGATACCGTAAATACCGAGATGGGAACGAACGATAAGCGGTTGGGGATCGCTATCGCTGATACAGCCGATACCGCTGCATCCGTGGAAATCAACCAGATCCTTCTCAAACTTGGTACGGAACGGTGTGTTGCCGATAGAGTGTATCTGACGCTGAAATCCATCCTGTGCATCATAAACGATCATACCGCCGCTTTTTGTACCGAGGTGAGAGTGATAGTCAACTCCGAA
>JAFWXR010000005.1 GCA_017517965.1 Clostridia bacterium | reverse complement strand
TCCTCCTTTCTCGCGAAGAAATTCTTCTTCTCAAAACCCTTCAACCTTTATTTGAAGGGTTTTGAGAAGAAGGGAACACTCGGGTTCCCTTCCGCACATTTTAAGACTTTTAAGAAGCAAAAATCTGTGTGAACAAATCTTTTATGTAGTCATCTGAAAGCTCTTCATCAGAAGGAGTAATTTTCAGACCAAAAAGCCCGCTGTCTTCTGTGCCTTTGTATTCAAAGCCTACAAAACATTCTTTGTATTCTTCTTCGTCATCAACTTCTTTGTAGATGTATCTGATGAGTTTTACAGGCTTTCCTTCGTATTCAATACCAAGGTCAGCCATTTCCTGTTCATAGAATGTATAGTTATCCGATGCTGCACCATCAAAATAATACTCTACAAATGGCTCATTACTGCTGATACCCTCAAAATGCTTATATCCCATAATTTCTGCATCCCAGGAATAATCGTCGGCAAGCATGATTACAATGTCGCCTGCATCTTTGGCATCCTCTGCATCAACTGAAAAGGATGCACCTTCGGGCTTATAAAGTGTAATCTTTGTTTCGTCATCTCCGTAGGTCATATTGATTTTATTTACTACATCTTCGGCTTCGTCAAGTTCTTCTGAATAACCTGAATTGTCTGCTTCTTCCGAAACTTCTGCATTGTTGCAACCAACAAGTGCAAAAATCATAATTCCTGCCAATAATAATGCTAATAATTTTTTCATTTTAATCTATCTCCTTTAATTATTTTTCTGTTTTTTCTTCCTCTTCAGGATATTCAACTACACCACGATATTCAAAGGAGTCAACAATTTTCTTGATATCCTCATCTTCGTACTGAGCTTTGTCCTCAGGAGTACCATCCTTGCTGTAATCAATAGTTTCTGTATTAATTACAAGGTATCTGTCAGTTGTTTCTGAAACCTCTTCTAAATGTACATAAATCCAATATCCGCCAAAGTCTTCATAAGCATAGCAATCATATCCATTGAGTTTAAACTCTTCGTATGTTTCTTCGTTTTCTTTTGCATACTCTTTGTTTGCATCAAAGGTTGTGTCCTCAAAAATTGTAGGACAAATTGCTATATTTTTTGACTCGTATTTCATATCTATCCAGTTTGGATATTCTTCGTCGCCCTCTAAAGTGATGTCTGCACCTTCGGGATAGTAGAAATCTACTGCGAGTTTTACATTTTCGCCCTCCCATGTATCTTCATAAAGTGTAATCTTTTCACCTTTATTACCGCCGCATGCTGTCAGTGATAAAACCAATGTAAGTGCCAAAACAACAGATAATAATTTTTTCATAATGTAATTCCTCCTTAAATTTAATATTTTGATAATTTACTGAATTTTTGCTTCCGCGCTATCAGCCGCTCTTGTATACACTGCAAGTCCGCCGGTCTGTGCATCATCAATGGCGTGCATATTTTCCATGATTTCGGCTTTCTTTTCTTCGGAAATTTCGCCGCCTGATTTTGCAACCTTTACAGCATCAAATGCAGTTTTGGTAAAGGCAACTGCTGCCTTTAAGTCACGCTTTTCCTGTTTTGACATACCAAAACTGAACAAAGCTTTACTTTCTACACCAAAGATGTAATCAAAGTGATGGATTGCGTTTTCTGCATATTTAAGATAATTTTCTTTTTCTCTGTCGTTAGTTGCAAAGCACACCTTGATTTCTTCCGTGATGTACGGATGAGCACGAAGTCCTTTTTGCATTTTCGTAGTGTCATCAAGTGAACCTACAAGTCTTATGATAATACCGCCCTCGTGGAATACTTTCGGTTTACCGGCTTCTTCAGGCTCAGCTTCTTCATAATACGGTTCATAGCTTGCAACCTGATCGTAACGGAAAAGCTCTGTCGGGTATCTGTCCTTGCTGTCTCTCGAACCATCCATAATGCGAAACATTCCAAAATCATCAAAGAACTCAATGCCCTGTCTCTGCGTTGCTGACGGATAAGATTCGTGTTTTTGGATACTCGGCAGAATGACTTCTTTGTAAATTCTATCCAAACGTTTCATATATTCCATATGACCTTCAAGTTCAGGCTTTGTAAATCTGCTTTTTCTGATGAAGTTTGAACACATATCATCGCATTTTGAGCAGATGTATTCATCGCCCTTGATTTTTGTACGGCTCATCATACCGCACTCGCCTCCGCAAAAAGCACAGGTCTTCTTGCCAAAAATGTTTTTAAAGAAATCGCCTAATCCCATAATCTTTGCCTCCTTATAAATTTATGTTGAATTTAATTAACAACTGATTAGTTTATGATATCGCTTGTATCGACAACGTGTGAAGGCTGATATTTTACTACAATATCGCCGCTACCCGGTCTTGCACCGTCTTCTCTGCTAAATACGATTCCAACGTTATCGCCTTTAACTGTTTCATCCAACGACTTATTAAACATCTGCAAATCCTCTGCCACACCTATTGCGATAACCTTGCCGTCCCTTATAACAGAAACCTTTTCGCCTTTTTTAAGGATACCGTCTGCCACTCTGCCGATAAGAGTATTCTTACCTGATTCTAAAGTCCAATCATCAACGGGCATTGAGAACGGACCGTAAACCTTTACTGCATCTGTTGTAACCGTAGTGCCTTCACTGTCAGTAATCTTACAGGAAATTGCCACGCCTAAAAGTGTGTTTTCCTCTTCAATGGAAAGTATCAGTGCCGCACTGTTTGCGTCCTTTGCGTAATCGCCGTTTTCAATTTTTGTTTTCTGGTTTCTGTAACCGTTATACTGCCATTCATACGTATAAGGTGCTTTACCGCCGTAAACCTGAACCTCAAGTTCATATTTTGAGCCATATTCTTCACCGTCTGAGCCTACGGGCTGTTTGTAAATCGTAAGCGGAGAGAGTATATAATTGTTATTATCAGTGTCATAATCAACCTTTTCGGTCTCTCCGGGATTTACAACGACTGCCTCATGTTCTGTGTTGATGTCCGTATCTTCGGTAACGAGATCGTCGGCAGGGTTCTTTCCGTTAGAGCCTGCCATATCGAATTTCACGCGTTTGTCTTCATCCATCATACGCGAAATGATTGCCGCAACCTCAGAGCGTTTTATGCTGTTGTCGGGTTTGCAATTATGATCTGCATCAGCACCCGATACGATGCCTGCGCGATAAAGTTTATATACGTATATTGCATAGGGACTATTGTTTTTAACGTCCAAAATGCTTCCGTCAGGAATGTTGTTTATGTCTTTAAATGCTTCGTCGGGAAGAGCATTTGCGAAAATCTCCATATATCCCGCTCTCGTTGCATTTTCACCGTAGTTGTATTCTTTTGAGATGATATTATTTTCTTTGCAGTAATCAACGTAAGTCTGATACCAGGGCGTTCCGTTTGTGAGAGTTACTTTGCCATACAAGTACACCTGATTCATACATGCCGCAAGCTTTACAGCCTCGGCATACGTAAGAAAATCATCGGGCTTGAATTCCGTTGTGGTTTTACCGTTTATAATGCCTGTATCAACGGCTTTCATAACCTCATCGTGATACCATGCATTTTCAGGCACGTCCACAAAGGGATTTATAAGCTCATCATGACCGCAAACTGTACATTTTCCATCTTTAAAGGTGTGTACTCCTACATTGAAAAGTTCAAAGCAGATGGTACATTCGGAATAGTGGCACTCCATATTTGCCATATCCATAAGCTGATGCTCGTGCTCGCCGACATCCGGCCCCATGTTGGGGTATCCGCAAACTGTACATACTCCGTTTTCCATTGTGTGAGCGCTGACACCGAAACGCTCGAAGCAGACGGTACATTCATCAAAATGACTATTCTCATCGGCTGTTTTGATGATAATGTGCTCATGCTCGCCCTCGCCTTGTATTTCTTCATTTACAGAATTATCGTACTGAGAATTTCCGCAAACCGAACATTTACCGTCAACAAAAGTATGCTCACCTACATTAAAAAGTTCAAAGCAAATTGTGCATTCTTCGTAATGGCAAGCGTCATTTGCCATTTTCATGAGCTGGTGCTCGTGAGGACCAACATCTTTCTTTCCGTCACCTTCGGCAGCATATACCGCTGTCAAAGTGGACGCACTCAACATAATTGCAAGAATTACTGATAATACTTTTTTCATATTCGTTTACCTCTTTTCTTTATTTGGAAATTTAATCCATTATTACTATCATATCCGGCGTCGAAGAATAGTCTTCCTCCAGATCAACGCTTGCATCGGAAGTAACGATAACATAAGCCTCATTTGATACTCTTCTTACTCCGTTTGAGTCAGTTACAATGCAGCTGAACTTGTAATCGGACGTAAGCTTATTTTCATCAACAGCCACCGAAAGTGTATCTGTGTAGTAACCCTCTGCCCACGGGAATGCTTCTGTAATTTTCAGTGGTATTTCGTTATCGGGAGTCTGTATGAGCCACTGATACGTAAACGGTCCGTTTGCACCCTCTGCCTTTACCGTAAACTTTGCTTTTTCTGCGTGCTTTGCAGTCGTATTCTTTGGTTGCTGAGTTATAACAATATCTCTGGGGAGTAACTTCGCCACGTTTGAAGTTATGCTGTAACTGCCGTTTGTTACTTCGCACTTGTATTCACAGTGGCTTATGAAATCAGCCTTCTCAACCTGTATTTTCAGTGTTGATGTTGTAGCACCCTTTGCCCATGTGTCGGTCGGCTCGATTTTTTTCCAACCGTTTGTGTTGTCATTTTTTATGTACCACTGATATGTTGCATCGCTGTTTCTCGTACGAGCATAGAATGAAACTTCTTCACCAACGTTTGCACGGACAGTACTTGGCTGATATGCGAGATACGGTGTTGTTTTGGGAGCAACATACATATTGCTTGCTGTTTTGGTAAAGCCTGTAGCATCGGTTACTATACACTTATATGCCATACATTTTAAGAACTCAGCTTCATCGACAAGGATTTCTACCTTGCCTTCATTTATTTTATGATTGTTATCGTTCTTAAGTTCTGTATAGTCGCCATAGTTTTCTCTCTTATACCATTTATATGTGTATGGCGCTTTACCGCCGAAAACGTTGACATACACGTATGTTTTTTCTCCGACATCTGCACTGTATATGCAAGGTGTAATATGCATCCATGCCTTAAAGCCATAATCGCCCATATTTACAAGTCTTTCTGCCAGTGTTTCTCCAACATTTTCAACTACCCATGAATCATATGGTATTGGCTCAGGATTTTCTATCAGGATTCCGCAATAATCGTTTTCCTTTACCTCATCAATGGATTTTTTGAACATTTCAATCTTTGTTGCAACGCCGAAAACCTCAATGCCGTGTGATGGCATATGCATTGAAACTGTTTCGCCGACTCTTAAAACACCTTTATTAACTCTTCCTACGAAAATGTAACCGGAATTATATTCAACGACATCCTCCGGTATGAAAACGAATGCTTGCTCAGGCAACGTCACGTAATCCGAAGTTACTTCCTGACCAAGAGCATCTGTAATCTTACAGCAAAACTGACTTGAAATCGGGTTATCAATATCGAAAATCATTGTAAGAGTATCTGTTTTCGTACCCTTTGCATACTCATTCTCGTTTATTGCTGATGTCTGATTATGCCAGCCTCTTGAAACCCACTGATATGTGTAAGGCGTCTTTCCGCCTGTTGCCTTTACCGTATATTCAAGTTTATCACCCTCTTCAGCTCCTTCAATTTGCACAGGCTGAACTTCAATTTCAAAAGGTGCATACATATCGGGTGTTTCCGCCGATTTTTCGTCCTCTTTGATTTCGGGGGCAGGTTCTGCATCTGCAGGAATTTCAAGTTTAGGCTCTTCTGTATCCGGTTCTTCAATTATTTCTATGCTGAAGTTAACACGCTTGGTTTCATCCATCATTCTTGTAATGATTGCAGCAACCTCGCTTCTTTTGATGTTATCCTCAGGCTTGCAGTTGTGTTTTGTATCGACACCTGCCAGAATGCCTGCACGGTAGAGTTTGTAAATGCCCGCTGAACTCTCGTGAACCATCGGAACGTCAGGAATAGAGCCGTCGGGAACGCTGTTGATGCCTTTAAGTGCCTCATCGGGAAGGGCACTTGCAAATATTTCCATATACCCCGCACGTGTAGCCTTTACATTGACGTCGGGTATCTTTTCGGAAAAGTTTTCCGTTATTATTCCGTGTTCTTTGGCATAGTCAACGTATATCTGATACCAAGGACTTCCGCCGGGCACAAGATATACGCTTCCGTCTTTGTAAAGCTGATACATACAAGCCGCAAGCTTGATTGCTTCAGCATATGTAAGGTTATCATCGGGAGCAAATTTCGTTTCTGTTTTTCCGTTGATAATACCAAGCCTTACGGCATTATCAACATCCTCGTAATACCAACTGTCGGATTTGACGTCTGTAAAATTTGAATAATGCTCTGCGTTTGCAACCGTCATAAAACTCATTATCATTGTCAAACACAGAATAAGTGATACAATTCTTTTCATAATTACCTCCATATTAAAAACTTCCGCCCCGACCGCCATGCGTTCTGCCGGAGGATGAAGTGTGTGTTCCGGAACTTGATTTCGGTCTTTCCGTTTTCGTAATTCTTGAATACAGAAATAAATCTCTTGATACCGATATATCCATGCTTCCGGGTTTTACGTAGTTTGCCGCATAGTCGTTTTCCACCGCCGTTTTCATTTTCTTGAGTTTCTTTTTCATCATTATATAAGCAACTAAAAGAGGGACGGACAGGCAAAGGAAAACAACGCCGACAACGTATTTCGTGCTTAAACTTTTTTCGTTATACGGGTTTCCGTCTTTCGCCATCGAAAGAAGTTCATCTGCAGTTTCAATATAAACGGAAAACGCCTTATAGTAGTCATCGTCTTCAAGATAAGGTGTCACCTTGCTTTCAAGATAGATAAGCCCGTTTTTATTGAAATACTCAAGTCCTTTTCCGTGTGTTGTAAAGTGATATTCTCGGGTGTCCGAGCAGATATAAAGCAAAATGCCGTCATCATTCTGACCTGCGCCGTATCCCTGATAATCATAAATATCATCTGCACTTGCCTCGGCTGTGCCTGAGGTCATATCGCTTTCTGTATAAATCGCAATCTCAAAATTATATTTTTCTCTGATTCTGTCAAGTTCACGTGAAAGATAATCAAGCTCCGACTGCATCAGATACCCTGCTTCATCCACGACAGAAGGATTTTCAAATGATGCATATACGGGCAGCACAGAAAGCAAGATAAACGTACACAAAACACAGGAAAATAATTTTTTCATATACCGACCACCCCCTTAATGCAACAGCATCCAGCCGATAACCGCCGCTATCACATACGCAATGCCGGCAATCTTGCCAAAATACTTCCATTTTTTACTCTTGTCAATCGGATACTGCCCAACTACTTTTCCCGTCTGTCCGTTGATGGCAAACTTATATATTTTATCCATATATCCGATATTGAGCATCCATACAGGAAGAAGGGAGTACCTTATTTTGCCGTTTGAGAAGCCGACTCTTGTACTTTCGGGAATCACCGCTGTATAGCGGTTGGTAGTGTCGTTAAACGCTTCAATGGTTGAGTTTTTAACCCGTTCGTTTGCCCTTTCTATACTCTCTTCTGCGGATACGTCATATTTATCTGCCAGATATCCCGAAAGATACGCCCCCCTGAATTCCACTGCATCTTCATAGTTAAACGGTTCTATGGCTTCCATATATGCATCGTCAACCTTTTTGGAGGCATCTACAGGAATGTTGGCAAATCCGATGCTTCCGCTGCGGAACAACTTAAAATAATCCGTTTTAGTATAGTTGTAATTTGCATCGCTCCATGCAGTTACCTTTTCTGCGTTGTAACTTACTGCCGCATCACAATCGCAGTCAAACGTCCAGAACGGAACGTATACACCTGCCATCTCTTCAATTTTCTTTTTGCTTTTAAAGCTATCGGGCAGAAAAGGAGCATTTTTCAGTTGCCCTTCAAAGACCTCCATCGCTGCTTTTTTATTTAGCTTAAACGGAATTATGTAATCAGGCTTCAGCGTTCCTTCAAACTGTCCTTTAACAATGGTGGAGTTACCGCAATAGGGGCAGACGGTAGAACCAAGTGTATCATCACCTTGAATTTGCGCCCCGCATGAGGGACAGGAATAATTTGAAAGTGTAACTTCGCTTGTGTCCTCATAAGTTCTCGGCGTATAACTTTCCCAATCATATTTCGATATACCGTCGGAATCGGCAGAGCCCTCTGTCATTTGCAGTATCGTTTCAAGTGGAAAAGTATTGTCGCAAGACTCGCATATCAGTGTCTGTGTTTCCCCATCAAACACTAAAGGTGCCGTACAGCAAGGACATTTATAGTTTTGTACAGTATCCATAAAATCCCCCGCTTATTTCGCGATTTTTTCCTTTTCTTCCGCACATTTTTTGCAGCAGACACCGCCCTCAAGCTCGTCTGAATATACGGAGCAATCCTCGCAAATCATATCTCCGCATATTTCGCAACGGTTTAAGTTTAACCTGACTTCATTGTTTGCACGTTCATAAGCCTTTCCATGCTCACTTGCATAGATGATAGCTCTCGCTTCTTTTTCATCATTGGACAAAAACGTTTTCTGTGCAAAGGCACTGTTGAAGTCATAGGCTTGCGTCTGGATTGCCTTGCTGCAACAGTCACAGTAGAAAACAAATCTAAACTGTTTCATTGATGACTCGTCTGTATATTTTTTTGTAATTGGACTCAGCATCATACTACCTCCTTTGTTTTATACTATAATTTTATTTTAAAATAGGTTTTCAGAACACTGACCTCGGGGCTACTTTTACTGAGTTTAAGGGTGGACTTTCGGTCACTTTTTGCATTTCAGGGGGGTGGACCTAGGGCTACCATGCCTGTTTTTGCACAAAAAAAGCCGCCCATTTTTTAAATGGACGGCGTTTTTATAGATTATATGTATTTTTTTAATTTTGCATAAAGTTCAAATCGGTTTGTTACGTTAAACTTTGAATAAATTGAACTTGTATGCTTTTTTATCGTACTCTCGGTCACAAACAATTCTTCTGCAATTTCTTTTCGTTGTTTATTGGCAAGCAGTCTTTCCAGAACCTCTTTTTCTCTCTCGGTAATACGGCTGACGATTTTTTCACAGGACAGTATATGCCTGATATCCTTTTCACTAAACAACGCTGTACTGTCATCCGACTGAATCGTCCCCGACAAATATTCTTCAGCCTTTGCCGAGGTGTTTACGATTATGATGCTTCCGTTTTCACCTCTGATACCGTACTCCTGTAAAATCCCGTACAAAAGCAATATGAAAATTTCGCTTATTACGTAGGACACGGTTAAAATTTCAAATCCGCGAGGTAAAAACTGCTCTGCCAACCATATTACAATACTGGACAGCACTGCACACAGTAAAAAGGTTGTGTGAAGCGTGGACGTAATTTTCTTTTTCACCGTGGAATGTATGATTACAAGCAACATCAACGCAAAATACAAAAACAAATATACGTAATAGAGCAGGTGCAGAGGACCGTAGTCACGAATAAGCCTCGTAGTACCGTTTATAACTGCTATCGAAACGTTTCTGTAATAACAGGGCAAAAATCCCGGCGTAAGCGTTACAAAAAGTACGGCTATACTGACAAGAGAAAGTACCGGCAAAAGCCACTTTTTATAATTGAGATTACATAAATCCAGAATCATCCTCAGTAACAGCAGGGGCAGAAAAACCTGACCCAAATATGCAACCCTGTTACCGTTAAGCGCAAAAGAAAGGCTTGGCGCAACCGAAATCAAAAACTGTCCCAGATTACACACGAATACCGATATAAACATCAGCAGCAAATATATGTCTTTTTTTCTGTCAACTGCGAGGCACACACCAATCAAAGCCAGTGATATGACGCAGAGGATACCGTAAGCTACACTCATTTCAAATTCCCCATCATATGTCACATAAATCTATTTCTATTCCGTTTCTCTGACAGAAGGAATAGAACTTTCCCAGCAGAGCAAGCTGCGGTTTTCTGCTCTCTCTTTCCCACCTGCTTACCGTTGCAAAGGAAATACCCATTTGTCTGGCAAGCTCCTCCTGACTGAGTTGCAGATGCATTCGGACAAACTTTACCTGATCCTGAAAGTCCATCGTCTTAACTTTTAACGCAATTCCGTTTACCACAACAGCACCCGCCCGAATAATTTTACTTATATATCATATTATAGCATAATTAGTCATTTATTCAATAGTTTTTCACGTCAACGCATACCTGTTTTTCTTTTTGGCAAAATAATATTGTAAGAAAGGAAGATGATTATGGAAAAACCCGATTACCGCAAGGGACTTGATAAATTTGTCAGCAAAAACGTCACAACGGAAGATAACGACACCGCAGAGCTCGACCGATTGATGTCAATCCCTGCCAAAGACCTCTTTAACAACAAACCCGAATGGGTAAAAGAACACGAGGTATAAAAAAGAAGGTGGAAAATCCACCTTCTTTTTTAGTCCACTTTTTTGAGTGATATTCTCTTTTTTGCCACGTCAACGTCAAGTATCTCGACCTTGATTATGTCGCCGACGGAAACTACGTCCATGGCACGTTTTACAAACTTATCCGACAGCTGACTGATGTGAACAAGTCCGTCCTGATGAACGCCGATGTCAACGAATGCACCGAAATCGGCAACGTTTCTCACCGTGCCCTTGAGCACCATACCTTTTTTAAGGCTGTTTATATCCATAACGTCACTTCTGAGCATGGGCTGCGGAAGCTCGTCACGGGGGTCACGGCCGGGCTTTGCAAGCTCCTGCAAAATATCTTCAAGAGTGGGTACGCCGATGCCGATTTTTTCGGCAACCTCCTCTTTACCCGTCTTTTCAACTATGCTTTTGAGTGTACCGATATTCTTGTTGACCACGTCATCAAGCGTGAAACCGCAAAGTGAGAGCAGTTTTTTTACCGCATCGTAGCTTTCGGGGTGAACTGAGGTATTGTCAAGTATATCGTCACCGCCGGGAATTCGCAAAAATCCCGCACACTGCTGATATGCCTTCTCACCTATTCCCTTTACCTTTTTGAGTTCACTTCTCTTTTTGAATCGCTTTGCTTCGGTGCGGAAATCAATGATGTTCTGTGCCGTTTTCGCATTTATGCCTGAAATGTGTGATAAAAGCGGTGCAGATGCAGTATTGAGGTCAACACCTACGCTGTTAACACAATATTCAACGACACCGTCAAGACTTGCCGACAGCTTTTTCGGCTCCATATCGTGCTGATACTGACCTACACCGATTGACTTGGGGTCAATCTTAACAAGTTCTGCAAGCGGGTCCTGCAATCTTCTTGCGATAGAAACCGCACTTCTAAGCGAAACGTCAAACTGCGGAAATTCTGCCGCACCGAGTTTTGATGCAGAGTAAACCGATGCACCTGCTTCGGATACGACCATATATTTTACGTCTCGATCAAGTTTAGAAATGAGTTCGCTTACGAAAATCTCACTCTCTTTTGATGCAGTACCGTTTCCGATTGAAATTATGTCTATATTATGCTTGTCAATAAGACGTGTAAGCGTTTTTTCCGCCTCTTCTGTCTTGTTCTGCGGAGGTGTGGGATACACAACCGTCGTGTCAAGCACGTCGCCCGTCTCGTTTACGACGGCAATTTTACAACCCGTTCTGTAAGCAGGGTCAAAACCCATTACCGTTTTACCCTTTACGGGCGGTACGAGAAGAAGATTTTTAAGGTTTTCACCGAAAACCGCAATCGCCTGAGTCTGTGCGCTGTCGGTTATGATGCCTCTTACCTCGTTTTCAACCGAGGGTGCAATAAGTCTTTCATAACCGTCCTGCGCCGCCTCTGCCACAAGTTCACTTGATGGTGCGGCATTTCTCTTGCACATACGCACCTTGAGGAAGTTTATGATATTCTCGCTGTCTATCTCAATTTTTGCTGAAAGTATACCCTCTTTCTCGCCTCTGTTAACGGCAAGAAGGCGGTGTGAGGCAACCTTTGACAAAGGCTCTCTGTAATCGTAGTACATACGGTAAACGGTGTCATCCTCCGTCTTTGCCTTGCAGACGAGATAGCCGTTCTTTTTGGTGTAATCCCTTATCCACTTGCGGAAATCGGCATTGTCGGACACGTTTTCCGCTATTATATCCTTTGCACCTGCTAACGCCTGCTCGGCATTTTCAACGCCCTTTTCTTCGTCTATATATGACAAAGCAATTTCCATCGGATCTGCCCCGTCCTGCGCAAGAAGTATCTCTGCAAGCGGTTCAAGTCCCTTTTCTTTTGCAACCGTTGCCCTCGTTCTTCTTTTGGGTCTGAACGGACGGTAAATATCATCAACCTCCGTCACGGTCTGCGCACTGCGAAGTGCCTTTTCTATCTCTTCGGTGAGTTTGCCCTGCTCATCAATAAGCCTTATCGTATCTTCGATTTTTTCATCAAGATTGCGAAGGTACGTCAGTCTGTCAAAAAGGTCACGGAGCACGTTGTCATCAAGACTTCCCGTCGCTTCCTTACGGTATCTTGCAATAAAGGGAATGGTGTTTCCCTCGTCAATGAGTTCTACCGCCGCTTTTGCCTGACTTTCTCTTATTTTGAGTTCGTCCGAAAGTATTTTGATAATGTCCATTATTCTTTTACCGCCTTGTCACTTAATTCGCTGATTATTGTTGAGCCGAGTATGAGCACCATTCCCACGATGCCCGTCCAGCCGATGTTTTCTTTGAAAATTATTGCCGATAGTATTATTGCCGTTATGGGATCTATGTAACTGTAAAGTGCCACCGTCTGCACCTTTAATTTTTCCATTGAGCCGAAATAGAGTGCATACGCCACACCCGTGTGCAATACGCCCATTACAATCATAAGTATAACCGAAAGGGTATCTGCCGTAGCCAGTGCATGTCCAACGTCCTCGGTGAGTATCACGTACGGCACGACGACGAGTGCCGCCACAAAAAGCTGTACCACCGTTCTGTCATAGGCAGGCACGTGTGTAACCTTTTTGTTTATCATAATGTCGCTTGCGTAGAGTGCCGCCGCACCGAGTGCAAGAAGCGCACCCGTTATGCCGTCAAGCCCCGTCTGCAGTACGCCCGACACGAATACCATACCTATAAGCGCAGCCACGATACAGAGTGTCTTTTTAAGTGTGAGCCTTTCCCCAACCAAAGGCGAGGCGGCAAGCACGAATATCGGTGCCATATAGTAGCAGAGCGTTGCCACCGCAACCGACGTATAAAGGTAAGCCTCAAAAATGAGTATCCAGTTAATGCCTATCGCCATACCCGAAATGCAGAGCAGGATAAAATCTTTTTTGGATTTTCCGAGTGAGAACTTCTGCTTTTTAGCAAGCATCACACCGACTAAGAAAAGCGAGCCGATAAACCCCCTCACCATAGCAAGTATTGAGGAGGATATATCGGTATATCTGCGGAATATTCCGATAGTGCCGAACATCAGCACCGCCGATATAAGCATAAGTTTAGATTTCTTTTCCATATTACCCCTTAAAGTTCAATAATATTTGTATTTTAACATAAAAACAGTGTTATAGTAAAGAAACAATATTATATTCTGTAACTTTATTTTCGGTGAAATATTTTTATTGAGATTGCTTCATAAAAAATTCTTTATCAACAACAAAAAACGGATACAATTTAAAATGCATCCGTTTAAATATTCAAATATATTTGATCAATTATTTGCAGAAGTTTGTGTCAAAAAGGAATTTAATACTTCTTCATAGTTAGAAGAATATTTGCAATTTAATGTACATACAATACCATCTTTATATCTTAAAAACACATAACTTGTCATACCCATTCCATCATATACATATTCGGCTTTAATTGTTTTATATTTTTCACCGGCAATTATCTGTTCACTCATTGACACATTCCCCATTGATTTTAACGTTGATGTGTTAAAAAACATATCCATCCATTCATCAAAAGAGTATCCCATAGCATCAGCAACTTGCATAGTTACTTCACCAACAACTTCTTCATTCTGATAATACAATGCTCCCATTTCATATTGATTAAGCATTATATCATGCATATCTTCAACCGTTTGTTCATCGTATTTAATACCATTATTTTCAAAGTATTCAATAGAGTTAGCCTTACTGCCTTTTTTTAAAGTTTTATTCATCTCTTCTAATTCTTCAGCGGAATACATTTGCCAATTTTCTGATGTCTGAAAGTTTATGTTCCAAAAGTTTGAATCATATTTTGTAGAGGTACAAGTCCCACTTATGTATTCTTTAGATGCCTGCAACAGTTCATCCATTCCCTGCTGTGTATTTTGCCGAGCCATATATCCACCCATCATTCCACCTGCAAAACGAAAAACCACCACTATTAGTATTATACTTATTATCCTTGTCCAAGTTTCTTTCATCGTTTTATGCACTCCCTTGTTTACAATATTTTTATAAAAAAGTGTGGTAAATAAACCATATCATAATCGACATAGTTTTACAAGTTGTTTTAGACATTTACATGCTACCACCTTCACGCTTACTTTAAGTAAGTGAGTAAACTTACTGACTTTATTGGAAGTCAGCGTGAATAAAAAAGAAACTTCGGTGCGAAGTTTCTTTTAAAAGGGCTCCCGACACGAGGCAGAATGAAGCGAAGCGAAATGCGTCGTGGTGGGAAGAGGACGAGCAACGAAGCAGATGAAATTTTTGCAGATAGCAAAAATGGAATTAAGCGAAGTTTGTGAGGACGAAATTCCGAATTAAAAAAGAGGCTGTTTAAGCCTCTTTTTCGTATCCATAGTCTTCAAATTTCGGGGAGTGGGACGCTTCAACTGCAAGTTCGTCGCAACGGTTATTAAACTCGTTCTCCGCATGGCCCTTTACCCACGTCACGCTGACAGAATGTATCTCCGTAAGTGTGAGAAGTCTTTCCCACAGGTCGATATTCTGCGCTTTTTTCTTATCTGCCTTGCGCCAGCCGTTTTGCTGCCAGCTTCTTGCCCAGCCTTTAGAAAGCCCGTCACAGACGTATTTCGAGTCCGTGACAAGCTCGACCTCACACGGCTCATTGAGCAGAGATAGCCCCGTTATCGCGCCGAGAAGTTCCATTCTGTTGTTGGTTGTATTGAAAAAACCTGCCGACACCTCTTTTTTCGCCGTACCGTAGCAGAGTATCGTGCCGTATCCGCCTGCACCGGGATTACCGCTGCACGCACCGTCGGAATAAATAGTTACTTTTTTCATATTTTAACCTTATCTTTGAACTTTTTTCTGCGTTCAAACTGCTTATCATCAAAGCTTTCGGCAAGTTTTTCCGCAAGTTTCTTCTGCGCTGAAGTGATGTCCTTAGGCGTATCCGCAATTACCCTGAAATAGAGATTGCCCTTGCCCCTTGAATTTATGCCTGCAATACCCTTTCCTGCAAGCGTAAACCTCGTATGGGTCTGCGTACCTTCGGGCAGTTTATGTTCAACTTCACCCTCAAGAGTCGGCACCTTTATCTTACCGCCGAGCATAAGGTCAAGGAAAGAAACGGGGATATCACAGTAAATATCCTTGCCCTGTCTTTCAAAAATACGGTGGGGCGTAACACGAAGAACGATATACAAATCGCCTGCCTCGCCGCCGTTTTTGCCCATATTACCCATACCTCTTACGGGCAGGCTGTTGCCGTTGTCGACACCTGCCGGAATGGTAACCTCAAGCTTTGCTTTTTTCTTTATTCTGCCCTTGCCCTTACACTTGGTACAGGGCGTTTTTATTATCTTACCCGAGCCGCCGCAACGGTGACATACAGACTGTGTCTGCGTCATACCGAATATCGTCTGCTGAACGTTGGTGACGACACCGCTTCCTCTACATTCGGGACAGGTATCAACACCCGTGCCGGGCTGTGCACCGCTTCCGTGACAGTCGGGACAACTTTCTATGCGGTAATATTCAACACGCTTCTTGACACCGAAAGCCGCCTCTTCAAAAGTGATAGTTTCGGTAATCTGCACGTCCTCACCGCGTCTGGGTGCGTTGGGATTGCTTCTTGTTCTGCCGCCGAATCCGCCGCCACCGCCGAAGAAGCTTGAGAAAATGTCGCCAAAGTCACCGAAATCGCCCGAAAAGCCACCCGAGAAGCCACCGGCACCGCCACCGTAATTTGGGTCAACACCTGCAAAACCGTACTGGTCGTACCTCGACTTCTTATCGGGGTCGGACAAAACGGCATAAGCCTCGTTGACTTCCTTGAACTTTTCTTCGGCACCAGCCTCTTTATTCATATCGGGGTGGTACTTTTTCGCCATTGTGCGATATGCTTTTTTTATCTCGGCTTCGGACGCGTCTTTACCGATTCCGAGCACCTCATAATAATCTCTTTTATCTGCCATAAACCCTCAACGGTACGGGACGAAAAACGCCCCGTACCTCATAATTTTATTAGTCGTCAACTACTGTGTATTCTGTATCGTCGTTTCCGCCCTGTGCACCTGTATCAGCCTGTGCACCTGCAGCAGCATCCTGCTGATAGAACTTGGGTGCAAGCTCGTTGAGCTTTTTTGTAAGTTCTTCCGTCTGTGCCTTCATTGCCTCGTAGTCTGTGCCCTTTGCAGTTTCCTTGAGTTTGTCAACGATAGCCTGAAGGTCAGCCTTTTCCGTATCCGAAAGCTTATCACCGTTGTCCGTGATTACCTTTTCAGCCTGGAATGCCATATTGTCTGCCATATTCTTGGTTTCGATGTTCTCTTTGAACTTCTTATCCTCTTCGGCATACTTTTCAGCATCCTTTACAGCCGCTTCAATATCTGCATCCGTAAGATTTGTTGATGCCGTGATTGTGATATGCTGTTCCTTACCCGTGCCGAGATCCTTTGCAGATACGTTTACGATGCCGTTTGCATCAATATCAAACGTAACTTCAATCTGGGGAACGCCCCTCTTTGCCGGAATAATGCCGTCAAGATTGAAATGACCGAGTGACTTGTTGCCCGACGCCATATCACGTTCACCCTGAAGCACGTGGATAGTAACTTCTGTCTGGTTGTCGGCAGCAGTTGAGAAAATCTGACTCTTCTTTGTAGGAATAGTCGTATTTCTCTCGATAAGCTTGGTGCATACGCCGCCGAGTGTTTCGATACCGAGTGAAAGGGGTGTTACGTCAAGAAGAAGAATATCTGAGCCTGCTTCACCTGCGAGAACGCCACCCTGAATTGCGGCACCTACTGATACACATTCATCGGGGTTGATGCCCTTGAAGGGTTCTTTACCCGTGTATGCCTTAACTGCATCCTGAACGGCAGGGATTCTCGTAGAACCGCCGACGAGGAGCACCTTTGCAATGTCGCTGTTTGAAAGACCTGCGTCCTTCATTGCCTGACGAACGGGACCCATTGTTGCTTCAACGAGGTCTGCAGTAAGTTCGTTGAACTTTGCTCTCGTAAGAGTCATATCGAGATGCTTGGGACCTTCGGCATCTGCAGTGATGTAAGGAAGGTTGATAGATGCGCTTGTAACGCCTGAAAGTTCGATTTTAGCCTTTTCAGCAGCTTCCTTGATTCTCTGCATAGCCATCTTGTCATTCTTAAGGTCTACGCCGTTTGAAGCCTTGAACTCAGCGAGGATATAGTCGATAATTCTCTGGTCGAAGTCGTCACCGCCGAGGTGTGTGTTACCGTTTGTTGCAAGAACCTCGATAACGCCGTCGCTGATTTCGAGAACAGATACGTCAAACGTACCGCCGCCGAGGTCGTATACCATAATTTTTTCATCAACGTCTTTTTCAATGCCGTATGCAAGTGCGGCAGCAGTAGGCTCGTTGATAATTCTCATTACTTCAAGACCTGCAATCTTACCTGCATTCTTTGTTGCCTGACGCTGTGAGTCGTTGAAGTATGCGGGAACCGTGATAACAGCCTGCGTTACCTTCGTACCGAGATAACTTTCAGCGTCTGCCTTGAGCTTTGTAAGTATCATTGCCGAAATTTCTTCGGGTGAATACTTCTTACCGTCAATTTCCTCTTTATGAGCCGTACCCATATGTCTCTTGATAGACATAATCGTCTTGTCGGGATTTGTAACCGCCTGACGCTTTGCAACCTGACCTACGAGTCTTTCACCCGTCTTTGAGAATGCAACTACCGAGGGAGTCGTTCTTGCACCCTCTGCATTTGTGATAACAACAGGCTCGCCGCCTTCCATAACGGATACACATGAATTTGTTGTACCTAAGTCAATACCGATAATCTTTGCCATAATAATTTCCTCCGTAAATATCTAAAATTTTAATTAGCAACTTTAACCATTGCACATCTTACAACCTTGCCTCTGACCTTGTAGCCCTTTGCAAGAACTGCAGAAATGCTGTTTTCAGGAAGCGATTCATCCTCCTCATGAAGCACCGCATTGTGTACCTCGGGGTCAAATTCACCGCTTGTATCTATTTCTTCAATGCCCTGCTTTGCCATAAAATCGGCAAGTTTTGCAGATACCATATCTATACCCTTTTTATACGCTTCATCCGTACAGGGTGCTGCAACCGCCCTTTCAAAATCGTCTATGAAAGTGAGAAGCGCTTCAAGCGTATCAGCAACGCCCGAAGAATACATCGTTTCCTTTTCTTTTGCGGTACGTTTGCGGTAGTTATCGTACTCTGCCGCAAGATATATATATTTGTCGTTTGCCTCTTTGAGCTGCTGCTCAAAATTTTCCGTTTCGGCTACCTCTTCGGTAACCTCTTCAATCTTTTCGTCTGCCATTTATCTGTCTCCTAAAAGTTTTCTCATTATATCTGCATTGTTTCTGAAACTCTCCTCCAGCACCGCGTTGAGCGATAAAGTAAAGTGTTCCATTTTTGCTATTACACCGCTGTAATTAAGCCTCGTCGGCCCTATAACGCATATTGAACCGACCGTTTTACCGCCTATCTTGTAATTTCCTATTACCATTGCGGAATTTCGAAGATGCGGATTCTTATTTTCATTTCCTATAAACGTCCTCACAATACTGTCGGAGTTTTCGTCGCTTCTAAGAAGCCTTCGTAACTCATCTTTATCGTCAAGTATCGAGAAAATTGCCTTTGCCGTGTCGGTATCACAAAATTCGGGATAATCAAGCACCTTTGAGGCACCCGTAATCACAACTTCACTTCTGCCCATCGACTCAACCGTTTCGTAAATAAACTTTAGAAGCGGCGGCGTTATATAGCCGAAATCCGCAAGTTCATCACGCACCGACAAAAGTACGGGGAGCGTTATCCTGTCTACCGAGAGATTTGAAAACCTTCTGTTTAATACAGATGATATTCTCGAAAGGTCAATTTCATCCATCTGCATCGGTGTGCGGAACACCTTATTTTTTACGATACCGCTTTTTGTTACAACCACCAGTGCAAAAGCATAATCGTCAACACTGATGAGTTCAAAGCGTTTTATACGGTTGTTTGAATAGCAGGGCATCGTAGTAACCGTCACAAGCCGTGTCATCTCACTTATCTGCCTGCTGACCGCTTCGAGCAGTTTTTCAAGCTCGGTCACCTGACCTGAAAGAGTGCGCCTTACCTTGCGTTCATCCATATCGGAAATGTCCCCGTCCTGCGACATCGCATTGACGTAACACCTGTAACCGAGTTCACTCGGAATCCTGCCTGCCGACGTGTGCGGCTGTTCGATGTAGCCCATTTCGGTAAGTGCCGCCATTTCATTTCGGACGGTTGCCGAAGAAATGCCGGGCATATATTTTTCACATATTGCCTTGGAGCCGACAGGTTCAGCCGTTCTTATATATTCTTCGATTATCGCGAAGAGAATCTCCCTTCGTCTTTCCGTAAGTTCCGTACCCGTCACCCCTTTTTAGCACTTGTTGTTTACGAGTGCTAACTCTTTCTATTTGTATATTAGCACTCTGCCACTCCGAGTGTCAATACTTTTTTAAAAAAATTTGTTAATAAACGGTTAATTCATAAAGGAAACCGCCTCGGCAAACTCAAGTCCGTGTGCAAACATATTAAACGATACCGATATGAGCCTTGACATTCTTTCCGATATTATATCTATATCCTTGGGCGTGACGAAAAATCCGCTTAATTTATCTTTGGAAAGTTTATAAAGTTCATTCCTGTCAGCATTACACAATTCGTGTGCCGTATCTGCAACGAGCGTTGCACCGCCCACGATGGTAGGCACGCCTATTGCGGTCACGGGAAGGCCTATGGTTTCCTTTGAGAGTTCCGCCCTCGTGTTTCCCACCCCGCTTCCCGGTGATATACCGCAGTCGGATATCTGCACGGTTTTCGCAAGCCTCGTTACGCTTCTTGCGGTCAGGGCATCGACCGTAACGACCGCTTTGGGACGTGCCTGCGAACACACTCCACGTATTATATCCGCCGATTCAATGCCCGTCTGCCCCATAACACCGCACTTTACGGATGCCACCCTGCCGAAACTGTCGGGCAACATATTTTTTAATATGTGGCGTGTCGATATCACGCCGTCTGCCGTCAGCGGACCGAGTGAGTCTGCCGTAACCGCAGTATTGCCGAGCCCTGCAACAAGCACGTCCCTTTCTTTGACGAGTTTTGCAATTTCAGCCGAAATTGCGTTGGCGCAATTTTCAAAAAGCATATCGTCATACAAAAAGCCTTCGGGAAGAGTAAGCGTAATATACGTCCCTTTTCTTTTGCCGAGTGCCCTCTCCCCTTTTTCATTGATTATTCTTATTTCATCAACCGTAACACCGAAATTTTCGTACCTTTGACTTTCCACGCCCTGTGTATCTCCCCTTGCCGCACTTGCAAGGTCACGGGCTTCAAGTGCTAAATCAGTATTCCACATAAATTTATGTCCTTTCCTGCAAAATTTTGTGTAATTTTCGTCTTGTTAAACCTTCCTATATAATGTATAATTTCCCAAAAGAGAGGTGCTTATAATGAAAACTTTAAAATCACTCGCAAAACGCTGGTTTGTTGACGGTCTGTCTTCTATGGCTCTCGGTCTTTTCTCATCGCTTATAATGGGCCTCATCATTTCCCAGCTTTCAAAACTCGGTATGCTTTCGTGGCTCGCCCCCATCGGCAAGATAATGCAGGAGCCTATTGTAATCGGTGCCGCAATCGGTGTTGCCGTAGGTTACGGTATGAAGATTTCACCCCTTGCCATTTTCACCTGTGCCGCTGTCGGTGCTTACGGTTATCAGCTCGGCGGTCCTATGGGCGCATACGTTGCCGCTATTGCAGGTGCTGAAATCGGCAATCTCGTATCGGGTAAAACCAAACTCGACATTATTCTCGTTCCCTTCTGCGGTTCGGTTGCAGGTTGTCTCGTGGGCGGTTTCGTAGGCCCTTACATACAGGCAGTTATGACGGGGCTTGGCAGCTTCATAAACTACACTACCGAACTTCACCCCGTACCTATGGGTATTCTCGTGTCGGTTATAGTCGGTATGGTGCTTACCGCGCCCATTTCAAGTGCCGCTATATGCATCACACTCGGTCTGTCGGGTATTGCCGCAGGTGCCGCAACAGTCGGCTGTTGCTGTAATATGCTCGGCTTTGCAATAATCAGCATCCACACAAACGGGCTCGGCGGTTTCATTTCTCAGGGTCTCGGCACGTCAATGCTTCAGGTTCCCAACATTGTTAAAAAGCCGATAATCTGGCTTCCTGCCATAATAAGCAGTGCGATAATCGGTCCTTTTGCAACTACACTCGTTAAAATAACGAATAATCCCGCAGGTGCAGGTATGGGCACAAGCGGTCTTGTAGGCGTCATAAACGCATTCATAACAATGACCGAAGCAGGCGGTGACCCCGTAACCGTTCTTATCAAAATATTCGTTATGCTTATCATCCTTCCGCTCGTCGTGACGTATGCAGTTTACCTGCCTTTCAGACGTGCAAAACTCATAAAAGACAACGATTTGAAACTGTCTTTAACATCAAAATAAAAAAAGTGTTGCATTTTAATTTATTTAATGGTAATATATTAAATGCTGATAATTTCAAAGGAGGTGGATTTATGCCAAATATTAAGTCCGCAAAGAAGAGAGTTAAGGTTACAAAGGTAAAGGCTGCTAACAATCAGTCAGCTAAAAACGAACTCCGTACAGAAATAAAGAAGTTCAACGCTGCAGTTGAAGCAGGTGACAAGGCAGTTGCAAAAGAAATGTATGCAAAGGCTTGCTCTATGGTGGATAAGGCTGTTGACAAGGGTATTCTTCATGTCAATACCGCTTCCAGAAAGAAAAAGACAATGGCTCGTCTCGTTGAAACAATGTAATTTTAACAAAATTAAAGGACAGGTTTTTTAACCTGTCCTTTTTTTATCTGTTTCTGTATTCTTCAACGATTTCGACGCCTGCAGAAGTACCTATTCTCGTTGCGCCTGCTTCAATGAAAGCAAGTGCAGTTTCAAGATTTCTTATACCGCCTGCGGCTTTGACACCAATCTCGTCACCCACACACTCTTTCATAAGACGCACGTCTTCAAGCGTTGCACCGCCCGTGCCGAAGCCCGTTGACGTTTTTACGAAATCGGGACGTACTTTAAGTGCAATCTCACACATCTTTCTCTTTTCATCGTCGGTGAGATAGCAATTTTCGAAAATTACTTTTGAAACGACACAGTTTTCTCTGCAGAGGTCAACTATCGTTCTCATCTCATCCTCGAGATACTCATAGTTTTTATTTTTGAGTTCACCTATGTTTATAACGTAGTCTATCTCATCTGCACCCTGCTCTATCGCTTCGGCAGTTTCATATGCCTTGACCTCTATCGTCTGCTGACCGAGAGGAAAGCCTATCGCCGCACCCACGTGCACCACGCTGTCTTTAAGTATTTTTTTGCAACGTGCCGTCTGCACCGAATTTATCGCAACCATGGCAAAACCGTATTCATCCGCAGTTTTACAAAACTTTTCCATATCGTCGGCAGATGCATACGCTTTGAGCAAGGTCTGGTCGAGCATTCCTGCAAGTTCTCTGTCTGTCATATTTTTATCCTCCAAAAAAGATTTATTTTTAGTAATAGTATCACACTTTATGCTATAATGCAAAGGGAAGTGATATTTTATGGAAAAATGCAATCTCTGTCCCAGAGAATGTAATATAAACAGAAATGAAAATATAGGTCTTTGCGGTGTGGGCAACACCGTCCGTATCGGAAGGGCGGCACCTCACATGTTTGAGGAACCGTGTATCTCCGGCACGAAAGGAAGCGGTACGATATTCTTTTCAGGCTGTTCGCTTCGCTGCGTTTTCTGCCAGAACTATCCGTTATGGACAGAAAATGTCGGCAGGGATATAACCGTCACCGAACTTACAAAAATTATATCCTCTCTGGAAAACTGCCACAACGTCAGCTTTGTCACGGGAACTCACTACACACCACAAATTGCAGAGGCAATCGACCTTGCAAAGCCGAAAGTGCCGACCGTGTGGAATTCATCGGGCTACGAAAAGGTAGAGACTTTATCCTTACTCAAAAACAAGATAAATGTCTATCTGCCCGACCTGAAGTATTATGACAGTGACCTTTCTGCAAAATTCTCGGGTGTGGCAGATTATTTTGATGTTGCTTCAAAAGCAATATCCGAAATGGTGTTACAACGGGGAAAGCCCGTTTTCGATGCCGAGGGTATAATGCAAAGCGGTGTGCTTGTACGCCACCTCGTTCTGCCCTCGCACACGGATGACAGTAAGAAAATCCTTTCTTATCTGCACTCGGAATACGGAAACGACGTTTATATAAGTATAATGCGCCAGTACACACCCATGAGAGAATCGCTTTACCCCGAGCTTATGAGAAAACTCACCTCGTATGAATACGATAAGGTAATCGACTTTGCCGACAGCATCGGAATAACGCAGGCGTATATACAGGAAAAAGGCTGTGAAAACAGCCTCTTTACCCCGGAATTTACTTCTGACATAAATTAAGAAAGGTTTCTATAACACCGCCGCCGTACTGTTTTTCGGGGTGCCACTGCACTCCGAAAAGCGGTGCTTTTTTATGTTCAATCATTTCAATATCACCGGAAAAGGTAATACCCGTCACCTTTAGCAAATCGCCGACCTTGCCTACCCGCTGATGATGAAAACTGTTGACACATATACACCCGTCGGCAAGCAGAGAGGAGTTTTTTATCTGTACGCTGTGCAGATTACCGTAGTGGTCATTGCAATTCTGCACGAGTGTACCGCCAAGTGCAACGTTTATAACCTGAATACCACGGCAGATGCCCAAAACGGGCAGTCCGCAACGGATTGCGGCGTGGACGAGTGACATCTCGTACAAATCCTGCTTGTCATCGGCAAGGTGCGTCACCTCCTGCCTTTTCTCGCCGTAATAAAGAGGATTTACGTCGTATCCGCCCGAAAGAATGAGACCGTCAACGGCACTGAGCATAGATATACCGTTTTCACACGGAAGCATAACTATATCCGTGCCGAGCTCCCTTAAAAAACTTATATACGAACTGTTTGTCTTGTAAAAATCATTTTTGTTTTCGCAAAATCTCGATGCCGTTATTCCTATTATCATACTTTCCACCTGTATCCTTAATATGTAAAAATCAGCAGATTATACTGCTGATTTTATTATATGAGCGTAAAAGCGATATTATCCTTTCACCGCACCTGCGGCAACACCTTTTATTATCTGTTTTTGCGACGTCAGATAAAAAATTATAATGGGCAGTATGGATAACACGAGCATTGCCATCATTGCCCCCATATCTACTGAGCCGTAACTTCCACGAAGTGACTGCACCGCAACGGGAATGGTTTTATACTTCATCCTGTCAAGCACGAGTGACGGAAGCAGATAGTCGTTCCATATCCACATTGCATTTAAAATTGCAACCGTCACCGCAATCGGAGTCAGCATGGGAAATACGACAGAAAAAAACGTTTTACTTTCACTGCATCCGTCGATTGCCGCAGCCTCCTCAATACTTATGGGTACACTTTTAATAAATCCCGAAAACAAAAACACGGATAACCCCGCACCAAAGCCGAGATATATCGGCACGATACCCAGCGGATTTGATAAACCGAGCCTGTTGGCAAGCGTGCTGAGCGTAAACATGACCATCTGAAAGGGCACAATCATTGAAAAGATGAAGGCGTAATAGAGTGTTTTGGTAAAAGCATTTCTGTGTCGCTGAATATACCACGCCGTCATTGACGTGCCGAGCACGATAACCGCCACCGACAACACCGTTATAAGCAGGCTGTAGCCAAAGGATGAAAAAAAGCCTGTTTTGGCAAGTCCCGAAACGTAATTTTCAAGTCCGACAAAACTTGTTTCATCGGGCAGTTTAAAGGGTGTATCGCTTATAAAAAACCGCCCTTTAAACGAGTTCATAACTATTATAAAAACGGGTGCCACAAATATTACCGCCATTACGAGCAGAAACAGAAAAATTATAACGTCGGCTGTTTTTCTTTTCATAAATCAAGCCTCCCTGTCTCTCGTAAGATACAACTGTAAAAGCGCAATCACAGCCACGATGATAAAAAACACGACCGCCTTTGCCTGACCGACACCCTCGCTTCCGACCTTGTTGTAGAATGTCTTATATATATCAAGTGCAAGCATTTTCGTTTTGCCCGAAGGACCGCCGTCCGTGAGGGCGTAGTTCTGGTCAAACAGTTTGAAAGAGTTTGTGAGAGTCAGAAACGTGCATATCGTCACCGACGGCATTATCTGCGGAAAAATTATTTTTTTAAGTCGCATCCAGCCTGACGCACCGTCAATGTGTGCCGCCTCAATTATGTCTTCGGGCACACTTTGCAGTCCTGCTATATAAATGACCATCATATAGCCTATCATCTGCCAGTTCATGAGTACGACAAGTCCCAAAAAGCCGTAGTTTGCACTTGAGAGAAGTGTCTGTCCGTAAGGGTAGAGTATGCCGTTGATTATAAGCTGCCATATATAACCGAGTACGATACCGCCTATAAGATTGGGCATAAAAAACACGGTTCGAAATAAATTAGTGCCCTTTATGCCACGAGTTAATCCGAGTGCAAGCAAAAACGCCAGAAGATTTACGCTTATTACGGATACAACGGTAAATTTCACGGTAAACCACAGTGATGAGAGAAACTCACCGCCCGAGAACACCTCTTTATAATTTTTGAGTCCCACGAAGGTGGCATCCGTAACCGTCCGAAAGTCCGTAAAAGAGAGAAATAGCCCCATAAAAAACGGCAGTATAAACGCAATAAAGAAGCATATAAGCGTAGGCAACAGAAAAATACAAAAATTCTTTACTTTAGTCATTTATTCTATCTCTGCCTCTCTGACGCCCACCGTTCTCTTACGGCCAAGGCAACGTCCTCCCACTTTGCATTTCCGCCCGAATATTCAAGAAGTGCTCCTCCGACAGCATCCTTATATCCTTCTGAGGGGAAGGCGGCAAACATCCAGTCAACGCTCACCTTTCCCGAATCGAGCCAAGAAAGAACCTCACGTGCAAGCGGGTCTGTCGGTTTTTCATCGTCGTTAAAAGTGTTGAAGGGTGAAATGAAGCCAAGTTCATTTGTAACATACGACTTGCCTGTTTCGCTTGAGAATAGCCATTCAAGAAATGCCACAGAAGCATCTATATCCTTCTGCTCAGCCTTTGCATTTACGGCAATATAACTCTCGGTGCCCACGCAGAGCCCCTGATGCTCCTCACCGGGTATTCCCGTATATATGGGAAGCATTTTTATATCTTCCTCTGCTACGGTATTGCCCGAAACACCCGATATCTGACTCCACGCCCAGTTTCCGTTTTGCACCATGGCACAGCGGCCGAGTGCGAATTCTGCCATAGAGTCATCAACCGATTTTGAGCCGAGAAGCTGCGGCTGTGTAACGGAATTATTTATATAAAGATCAAAAATGTTTTTGAAATTTTCTTCGTACTCGAATTCTATTTCATTTGCATCAAGTGCCTCAAGCGTTGTGTTATCACCTTTTGTGGCAAACTCGTAATAAAGAGGTACGTTGAGCAGATGCGTCTGCCATCGCCACTGATTGCCCGCCGCAAGCGAAGTTGAAGCAAATACGCCTTCAATACCGAGGGCTTCTTTTTTTGCTGTCATATCCGTAACGAGTGTAGAAAGTTTATCAAAACTGTCAATTTCCTCCATAGATGCAAATTTTGCACCGTCAAGTGCAAAATACTTATCCGTTATCGCACTGTTGTAGATAATTCCGTAGCCCTCAACAACGTAAGGTATACCGTATACACCGCCGTCCTTTTGTATGGCAAGACTCTGATCCGAAAGGTAACCGTAAAGTGCGGTACCCGATAAATCGTAACAGTAATCCTCCCAAGTCGTATACCCCACGGGGCCGTTTAACTGAAATATGGTAGGTACGTCACTTTTTGACATTTCAGCCTTAAGCGTCGATTCATATTCTCCCGACGAGGCGGTCATCACCTTAACCCTGATGCCCGTTTCCTTTTCATATTCTTTTGCTATTTTTTCATACGCCGCCGCACTTTCAGGTTTAAAATTCAGAAAGTAGACGGAAGGTGTGTTATTTTTCTTTCCGCATCCGAAAAAAGTAAAAAGCATAACGCCCGTAAGCATTACTGCAATAATTCTGTTTTTCAATAAAATCAACTCCTTTACTTACATCATACCCACAAAAAAGCGATTTTATTAAACAAAAGGAGTCGGGTATCCCCGACTCCCTTTTTTATTTAATTACAGCAAGAACGCTTGCCCTTTCTTCATACATATCTTTCGTTATCGGAACGGGATATACTTCGGACGAGGGATTTTCTTTTCCGAGTTCGGAAAGTTCAATTCCCTGACCGCAGGCAGAACAGTGCAGATACCCGTTATACTCGTAAAACCAACCGTCTTCACATTTGTGACATCGGTCGTAAGCAAGACGGTAACGTATACCGTCATTAAAGGCAAGTATCCTTTCACCGTACTCTTCCGCCTCAAAATACGAAATCGTTTGCGACGATATCAGTGACTTTGGTATAAACACGTCACCGTAAGGGTCAACCTCTGCAATATGGGTATTTTCCTTCATTTTTTCATTGACGGCAAGTTCATATTCGTTGTATTCAAAAAATACCGATTTATATGTAAATATATCAAAATGCAAAAACACAGCCGTAAGAGCAATCACACCCACAACGAAGATTATAATGCTGAGATACGTAAATCTTTTTTCACGCTGTGCAGTCGTTTTTTTATTTTTCTTTGACATTATTATTCTTCCTTTGTTTTTGAATATGATACCATTTTACAACAAACAAAAGAACTTTTCCACTAATTTATTATCTGCACGTTATAAAGCCTGAGAAAACACTCAAGCTGAAGCATATACGCCATCGTCTGCGGTGTCGTCATAAGCTGACCGTACCACGGTGTGAGGCTGTCATCGGTAAGAAGTTTTTGCAACTTTTCCTTTTTTACTATATCAAAAATACGTGCGTCTTTTTTCAAAAGAAGCTCCGAAAGTTTTTTTGACACCGCATCTCTGTAAGACGGATTGTGCGTTTTGGGATAGGGACTCTTTTTCCTGTAAAGCACCTCATCGGGCAAGTAATCCTTCATTGCCTCACGAAGTATGCCTTTTTCACGCCCCATATACTCTTTTATTTCCCAAGGAACAGTGTAAAGGTATTCTACTATACGGTGGTCACAGAAAGGCACACGCACCTCAAGTCCGCTGTACATACTCATTCTGTCCTTACGGTCGAGAAGTGTCTGCATAAACCAGTCGATATTGAGCCTCATCATCTCTTTCATACGGCTTTCAAGCGGTGAAATGCCTGCCATTTTATCCGTGTCCGAAATCGTGCTTTCGTATTTTGAGGCAACGTACTCGGCGGCGTTTATTTTAAATTCATCACTTATAAAACCTGCTCTGTAATCGGTGGTCTGTGCCCAGGGAAAGCCGTAGCGTTCTCTTATCTCTTTATCACGGTACCAGGGGTAGCCGCCGAATATCTCATCGGCACATTCTCCCGAAAGTGCAACCGTGACGTCTTTTTTTATCTCCTTACAGAACTGCAAAAGCGAGGAATCAACGTCCGCCATACCCGGCAGGTCACGTGCCTCGACCGCCTCAAAGAGTCCCTCCACAAGTGCAGGTGTGTCAAGTGTTACCACTTTACAATCTGCACCTATGTATTTTTGCATAATCCCGATATAATCGTCGTCGGTAGTCGGCTGAAATTTACCCGCTTTAAAATGCTCTTTCTGGTCCTTATAGGTGACGGAAAAGGTTTTTAAATTATTTATTTCTCTCGATGCAACCGACGATATTATACTCGAGTCAAGACCGCCCGACAGAAATGTTCCTATCGGCACATCGGACACGAGTTGTCTTTTTATCGAATCGGTAACGAGGTATCTTACGTGTTCTGCCGTCTCCCCGGCACTCTCATTATGAGGGGCGTCAAGAAGTTTCCAGTACCGTTTGGTTAAAAGACCGTCCTCACTTATTTCAAGGCAGTAGCCGGGCTTTACCTCCTCAATATCACGAAATACACCGCTGCCCCCACTCCTGCCCGGGCCGATAAGCATAAGTTCAGCCACGCCGTTTGTGTCTATCACGGGTTTTACAAAGCCCGACGCAAGAAGCGTTTTTATTTCAGAGCCGAAAGTAAAAATGCCGTTTTTACACGAGTAAAACAGCGGTTTTACCCCCATTCTGTCACGGGCAAGGAAAAGCCGTTTCCGATAACTGTCCCAGATTGCAAAGGCAAATATGCCGTTTAACATGTAAAGGCAATCGCCTTGCCATTCGATATACGCCTTTAGCACCACCTCGGTATCACTCGTCGTATAAAACGTCTGTCCGCATTCACGCAGTCTGTACCGCAGTTCTGCCGTGTTATACAATTCACCGTTATAGACTATCGTGTATCTGCCGTAGGTCATAGGCTGTCTGCCGTTTTCCACGTCAATAACTGCAAGCCGTCGGTGCGCAAGCCCTACCCTTTCGTCAAGATACTGACCCTTCTGGTCAGGCCCTCTCCTTTCAAGCGTGCTTTGCATTGCCGTAAGCCTGTCTGCAAAACCGCGTACATCCTCCCTAAAACTGAGAAATCCTGCTATTCCGCACAAAAAAATCACCTCTGTGCACATTATATGCATAGAGGTGATTTTTTATTTTATTATGTCTTCAAAAGTGCCTCTCGTAAGTTTTGCAAGTACCTGCGGTGAGAGTTCTATCTGACTTCCTATCCTGCCTGCACTGACCGTGATTGTAGGAAGCGTTTCTGCCGATTTATCGTAAACGGTCACAAACGCCTTTTTCATTCCAATCGGTGAGCAGCCGCCCCTGATATACCCCGTCACCTTATTGATATCGGCAACTTTTATCATTTCAACCGCCTTTTCACCGACCGAGCGTGCCGCTTTTTTCAAATCAAGTTCACACGCTACGGGCACTACGAAAACAAAGTGACTTGACTTGCCCTTTGTCACAAGTGTTTTGTAGACCGTTTCAAGCGGTTTGCCCATCTTGTTTGCTATGGAAATACCGTCTATCAACCCGTCATCATGGTCGTACGTATGGTATGCGTAATCAACCTTTTCCTTGTCGAGAATACGCATTACGTTTGTCTTTTCTTCACCTTTTGCCATCTGTTAAACCACTTTCATATTTCCGTTAAATACTTCGACTGCCTCACCCGTCATAAATACAACGTCATCATCAGTCTGCCTTAACACCAGATCTCCACCCTTCATATGAACGGTGATATCCGTGTTCTTTTTACAGTGTCCCGCCATTATTGCCGCTACCGCCGTTGCACATGCACCCGTTCCGCAGGCAAAAGTTTCACCGCTTCCTCTTTCCCATACGCTCATATCAAGCTCGGTTGATGAAATGACGTTAACGAACTCCGTATTTACCCTTTCAGGAAAAATCGGTGCATTTTCAAATACGGGACCTATTTTTTCAAGGTCTATATCTTTCACGTTTTCATCCGTAAACACAACGCAGTGGGGATTGCCCATTGACACACAGGTTATCTCCACCTCGCTGCCTCCGATCGAAACCTTTTCAAGCACGAGTTCTTTTTTGTCGGTTATAACGGGAACCTTTGACGCCTCGGTCACCGACTTTCCCATATTGACCGTTGCAGAATGTGCCTTACCGTCCTCCCCCGTATGCAACGTGATGTATTTTACACCTGCATCCGTTTCAAGAGTGAGTTCTTTATTCTTGACGTAGCCCCTGTCGTATGCAAATTTTGCAACACAGCGACTTCCGTTTCCGCACATTTTGCCCCTGCTTCCGTCCGCATTATACATTATCATACGAACGTCACACGTATCACTCGGCGCAACAAGAATAAGACCGTCAGCCCCGATGCCCTTATGCCTGTCACTTACAATAACCGACAGTTTTTCAGGCTCGTTTATTTTATACTTAAAGCAATCAACGTACACGTAGTCGTTGCCTGCACCGTGCATCTTGGTAAACTGAAGTTCCATTATTACCCCCTGATGTCAGCAACTGCTTTGTCAAAGTCTTCCTTCCCGAAAACACTGCTTCCTGCAACCGCAACGTCGGCATTTTCTATGAGCCTTGCCGTCTCACCGTTTATACCGCCGTCAACGCTGATTAAATATGAATAGCCGTTTTCCTCACGGAGCTTTGCAAGTGTGTCAATCTTATCAACCGCAGAAGGCATAAACTTCTGACCGCCAAATCCAGGTTCAACACTCATAACGAGTACAAGTTCAACCTTACTGAGTATATGCTTTATCTCGTCAACTGACGTGCCCGGTTTTATCGAAACGCCTGCTTTAACGCCTTTTTCGTGAATGGCATCTATTATTTTTTCTGCATCGTCGTCACATTCAATGTGGAACGTAATATACTCACTGCCCGCATCGACAAATTCGTCAAGATATTTGAGCGGATGTGTTATCATCAGATGTGTGTCAAACACGAGTGACGTATGCTTTCTGAGTGCCTTTATCACGGATGAACCGAATGAAATGTTGGGCACGAAATGACCGTCCATCACGTCAAGATGAAGCCAGTCTGCCCCCGCTTTTTCGACGTTTCTTACGTCGGTTTCAAGATTTGCAAAATCTGCTGCCAAAAGTGACGGTGCTATTTTTAACATATATTCCTCCTGTGTCATTTACAGATAATTTTCATAGTATGTAATGTGAGACGCAGATGGTACAGACGTCCCTACCCTTGCCAAGGCCTTTACATCTGCGGCTTTTTATATAGCGGCAGGCCGTAGCGGTCTGCCGCAGTTGACTTTTATAATTTTAACATTTATGTTACAATATTGCAAGAAATATGGACAAACAATAGCTTGGATTATATAATATAAGGACGACAAGGAGGTGCGTCTATGGCAGATAACAAGAATATACGTCAAATCGCCGCGAACAAAAAGGCGTACCACGACTATTTTGTCACAGAATCGCTTGAAGCAGGCATTTCCCTTTCGGGTACGGAAGTGAAAAGCATCCGTCTCGGCCAGGTAAATCTCAAGGACTCGTATTGTATGATAGAAGACGGGCAGGTAATTCTTCACGGAATGCATGTCAGCCCCTACGAAAAGGGTAACATATTTAATAAAGACCCGCTTCGTAAAAGAGTGCTTTTACTGCACAAGCGTGAAATATTACGTCTTTTTGACAAGGTCAGGCTTGACGGGATGACGCTTATTCCCTTATCGCTTTATTTTTCGGGTTCAAAGGTCAAGGTTGAACTTGGCGTATGCAAGGGTAAAAAGTTATACGACAAGCGTGATGCCGCGGCTGAAAGGCAGGCAAAGCGTGATATTGACAGAGCATCGAAGGAGTTTTTCAGATGATTTACAAAAAAATAAATCTTAACGAAGAATATAATTTAGAGAAAGATACGGTTCTTACGGCGTATATCCCCGACACTTTTGACGAGATAGATATAAACAGAAAAAGGCCGTCGGTATTAATATTCCCGGGCGGCGGTTACCGCTTTCTTTCAGCCAGGGAGGCTGAACCGATTGCTCTCGCATATATGGGCAAGGGCTTTAACGCTTTTATTCTTGATTACAGTGTATACCCTGAATGTAAGCATCTGCGTCCGCTTTTGCAGGCAGCTGCAGCGATGGCATATATTAGAAAAAATGCTGACGAGTATCACGTTGACCCCGAGGCAGTCGCCGTTGTCGGCTTCTCGGCAGGCGGTCATCTTGCAGGCACTATTTCAACGCTGTGGAAGGATGAAGTTGTGTCAGAAACACTCGGCATAGAGGCAAAGGACGCACGTCCCGATGCGGCAATTCTCGCCTATGCGGTGCTTGCAAACAAATATGCTCACCAACTTTCTTTTGACAGAGTATCCGGCGAAAACGAAGAAATTGCAGAGTATCTTTCCATAGAGAAAAACGTTGATATTGACACTCCGCCGATGTATCTGTTTGCAACGGCAACCGATGCTACGGTAAATCCCAAAAGCACACTGCTTACGGCACTTGCTTTGCAGGAGCACGGTGTCCCCTATGAAATGCATATGTATAAAAGCGGACGACACGGCTATGCACTCGGCTCATACGTAACTACAAAACCCGAGGCGACGGATCTTGAAAACAGACTTGACACTCACGTGGCAGGCTGGCTCGACGAATCGGTGCAGTTTTTAAAGGGATTATTTGCAAAAAATAACATATAATAAAAAAGCCGAAATTTTCGGCTTAAATACGGGGGCGTAAAGGTTTCGACGGGGACGGTGAAACCGGATAAGCATGTGGAAGTATGGTCTTCCTTAAAACCATAAACTTAAATTTAAACGCTAACGATAATTTAGCTTACGCTGCCTAATTAAAGGCAGCCGTCTGCCTGCGGAGTACTGCGGCCGCAGACCAGGCGTCGTTTAGCAGTGCACCTGAGTGGGAGATGGTGATAACCCACCAAGGATAATCACCTTGCAAAAGTGCAAGCCCGTTCTTCGGCGTGCACCGGCGGACAAACAGTTGGAGAAATAAACATGTAGAAGGTCCTGCGGATCCTTTTTCGGACAGGGGTTCGATTCCCCTCGCCTCCACCAAAAAGAAAAACACCCATATGGGTGTTTTTCTTTTTAGCGACGTCGAGGGGTTTGAACCCATTTTGCCGCAGGCAAAAGGGTTCGTCGAAGCAGTCGCAAAACTGCGATAAGTTTTGCGAACTGTGAAGTCTCGAGCACCGAAGATTTTTCGCAACCGTTCGGAACGGTCGAAAAATCGAGAGGCGCAGAGTTTCCCCTCGTAAAAAGACACCCTAGCGGTGTCTTTTCTTTTCCCTATATTATATTGACTTAAACCTCTTTTTTGATATAATAACCTCGAGGTGATTATTTTGGAAAATTTTATAAATCTTGATAAAAATATGATCGTCAACACAAGCATAGGCGACATTGAGGTTACGTGGTATGACGTAAAGAAGGCTCCCTTTTCGATTCACGGTTTGTACAACCCCGAAACAGAGCCCTATTTCCACCGTTTGCCGTTTGACGTTGCCGAGGCTACAAGCGAAGGTGTTGCAAAGCTTCATCAGGAATGTGCGGGCGGTCGTGTGCGTTTTTCAACCGACTCACCGTACATAGCAATCCGTGCAAAGTTCCGTGTGGTTGGCCGTTCATCTCATCTTACTCTCGTTTCAACGGCAGGTTTTGACCTTTTTATGGACGGTGAATTCGGAAGCCGTTATATCAAGGAATTCCGTATGCCTTACGATATGACCGACAGTTATGAGCAGGTTATTCATCTTGAAAAGGGTGAAATGCGTTCATTTACAATAAATATGCCCGTTCATTCGGTTGTTGAGACACTCGAAATCGGTCTCGCACCCGATGCTTCGGTGAAGGAGGCTAAGCCCTACCGTGACATAAAGCCCGTTATTTTCTACGGCTCGTCAATCGTTCACGGTACAGCGGCAACCCGTCCGGGCAACACTTATCCCACTATAATTTCACGCGAACTCAACATCGACTTCAGAAATATAGGCTTTTCGGGTCATGCAAAGGGTGAACCTGAGATTGCAGAGTGGATGGCAACCCTCCCCATGAGCATATTTGTATGCGACTACGACCACAATGCACCGACGGTTGAGCATCTTGAAGAAACGCACTACGCCATGTATGAAATCATACGTAAAAAGAATCCCGACCTGCCTTATATAATGATAACACGCCCGAATTTCTGGACGTCACGCAGAGGCTGGGAAGATTCGCTTGCACGCAGAGACGTGATTATGTCTTCATATCTCAAAGCACGTGCAAACGGTGACAAAAACGTGTGGTTTATTGACGGTATGAGCTTCTTTACCGAAGCATACCAGAACGAATGTGTAATGGACAGCTGTCATCCTCAGGATGCAGGCTTTATCCGTATGGCAGAAAGTATCGGCACGTTTATACGTCATATTCTTGAAAACCGCAAATAAAATTTTTCTTGACAAAGTTTACGTCATTCTATAAAATACAGGTATAATATCAAAGGCGTTCGAGTAGAAAGCAGTAGCCGTTTAATTGCATTTTAAGAGAGTTGCTGGTTGGTGTGAAGCAACAGTGTAAGGGCGGTGAATTCATTCTGCGAGCCGTGGGCTGAAGGCTTTGCTGTGTAGGCTTTACCGGGTGTGACCGTTATATCACAAGGGTGTAATTGCACCTAATAAGGCTCTTTTTGTGAAAAAAGGGTGAAACAGAGTGGTACCACGGTTTTATAAACTGTCCCTGTTCTTCCGTTTTGGAGGAACGGGGATTTTTTTGTTAATTCCACGGATTTCCGTGTAATTATAAATTTACTCCGAAAGAGGTTTTAAAAATGAGAAAAGTATTATCAATCCTTTTAGTGCTTGCACTTTGCCTTTCTATGGCTGCATGTGCAAACGACACGGTAACAATCAAGGTTAATCCCGACAAGTCGGAATACGTTGTCGGTATCTGCCAGCTCGTTACACACGACTCACTTGACCTTGCTACCCAGGGCTTTAAAGACGCTCTTACAGAGGCTCTTGAAGCAGAGGGCAGAACAGTCGTATACAAAGACCAGAACGGTCAGGGCGACACGAACACCTGCGTTACTATCGTAAACAGCTTCGTTTCTGAGGACGTTGACCTTATTCTCGGCAACGCTACTCCCGCACTTCAGGCTGCATACAACGCAACCGAAACTATCCCCGTACTCGGCACATCTATCACAGAATACGGCGTGGCACTCGGTATAGAAAACTTCAGCGGCGTGGTTGGAAACAACGTTTCGGGTACTTCAGACCTTGCTCCGCTTGAGGATCAGGCACAGATGATGATTGACGTGCTTGCCCTTGAAGAAGGTGCTACGGTTGGTATCCTCTACTGCTCGGCAGAGCCCAACTCAGCATACCAGTACGACGTTGTAAAGGCTTATCTTGAAGGTAAGAACATAACTGTAAACGAATACAAGTTCTCCGAATCAACCGAGCTTCAGGGCATCGTTACGAAAGCATCTGCAGAATGTGATGCTATCTACGTTCCCACGGACAACACGGTTGCTTCAAATGACGAAACCGTAAGAAACGTATGCGGTCCCGACAAGACACCCGTTTTCACAGGCTACGAAAGTGACGTATGCTTTGCAACACTTGCTATCAGCTACTACAACATCGGCGTTGAAACGGGCAAGATGGCTGCTGACATTCTTCTCGGCAAAAAGGACGTAACAACTATGGAAATCGGCTACGACGCACAGCCCGTTAAGAAGTACAACAAGACTATTTGTGACGAGCTTGGTATTGACACTGCAAAACTTGATGCTGACGGCTACGTTGCTCGCTAATCCAAAGGAGATATAATGGGATTTATAAATGCATTGCCCGGTGCCGTTGCACAGGGTCTTATATGGGGTATAATGGCAATCGGGCTTTACATATCCTATAAAATTCTTGATATTGCCGACCTTACGGTTGACGGCTCTATCTGTACGGGTGCCTGCGTCTGTGCAATTCTGCTTGCAAACGGTGTAAACGTATACCTCTGCATACTGGTTGCCTTTATTGCAGGTCTGCTTGCAGGCATAATTACGGGTGTTTTTCACACGGTTATGGGTATTCCCGCAATTCTTGCAGGTATTTTGACTCAGCTTATACTGTGGTCGCTCAATTTAAAGATTCTCGGCAAAGCGAATCTTACCATAAATTCACGCACCTTCCCCGTGCTTTTGTCATCACTCAACAACACGAAGGCAATTATAGTTGCCGCCGCCTTCATCGTATTTATCATTGTGGGACTTTTCCTTTTCTTCTATACGGAGCTCGGTCTCTCTGTAAAATCGACGGGCGATAATGCGGATATGAGTGAGGCGCAGGGTGTCAACGTCAAATTCAACAAGGTGCTCGGTCTTGCAATTTCAAACGGTCTCGTTGCTCTGTCAGGTGCAATTCTTGCACAGTATCAGGGCTTTGCCGACATAAATATGGGACGCGGTGCAATCGTAATCGGTCTTGCCGCTATTATCATCGGTCTGTCGGTTTCACTTAAAATCAAGTCCAATTTCGTAGTCAGCCTTATAGGCGTTGTTGGCGGAAGCGTTGCTTACTACCTCGTTTATACGTTTGTAATCTGGCTCGGTCTTGATACAGACCTGCTCAAAATGCTTTCAGCGGTAGTTGTTGCGGTATTCCTCGCACTTCCCTACCTCAAAAAAGAGTATTTTACCAAGCCGAAAATACCTGCAGATATAGACGGAGGTGACGGTAATGCTTAAAATAACCAACCTTTACAAGACTTTTAATGCCAATACCGTCAACGAAAAACGTGCTTTATCGGGGCTTAATCTCACTTTAAACGAAGGCGATTTTGTAACCGTCATCGGCGGTAACGGTGCAGGTAAGAGCACGATGCTCAACGCCATATCGGGCGTGTGGAAGCCCGACTACGGTACGATTGAGATTGACGGTGTAAACGTTACGAATATGCCTGCTTATAAAAGGGCATCTCTGCTTTGCAGGGTGTTTCAGGACCCGATGAAAGGCACTGCACCCGATATGGAAATTGCAGAAAACCTTTCGATTGCGGCACGCAGAGGCAAAAAACGTAAACTCGTCTGGGGTCTGCCCAAAAAAGAACGTGAGAGTTATAAAGAACTTCTCGCACAACTCGACTTAGGTCTTGAAAACAGACTTTCTACAAAAGTCGGTCTTCTTTCAGGCGGTCAGAGGCAGGCGGTCACGCTTCTTATGGCGACGCTCAAAAAGCCGAAGCTTCTTTTGCTTGACGAGCATACTGCGGCACTCGACCCGAAAACTGCATCCAAGGTGCTTGAAATAACGAATAAACTCGTCACCGAAAACAAGCTTACGACACTTATGGTCACTCACAATATGAACGATGCCATAAACTACGGCAACCGTCTCATTATGATGAACGAGGGCAATATAGTGGTGGATATATCCGGTGAGGAAAAGAAAAAACTTACAAAGGCTGAACTTCTCAAACTCTTTGAAGTGGGAAGCGGCAGCGAATTTGCAAGCGATAAAGAGATTTTATCAAAATAAAAAAAGCGGTTCATCTTGAACCGCTTTTTCTTATGTTAAGAAGCCTTACGACAATTGGGCTTAATACGATGTTGACACCGAGTTCAACGAGGAAATTTGCACCTACAAGTACGAAAATCATATAATAAGCAACGTTGCCGCCGAGACCTGCCGCCGCTGCCCACGATGAAATCGTGTCCATAAAGAAAGCAAGACAGCCGAGCAGGAAAACGCCCGTATTGACCAGAGGACAAACTATTGCCGAGGCAATTACAGCCACCCACTGATTCTTAGCAGACAGAACTTTGTAGACTAAGCCTGCCACAAGACCGCAGAGAATACCTTTAGCAAGCACCGTTATTATCGTACCCGGCACGTTGACTGCAAGAAACGCCGCAGCATCACCGGTGACAAAAACCATAATTGCAAAAATGAAACCGAGCCATGAGCCTATCCATGCACCGCAGGTTGCCGCACCGATAACTATCGGAATAAGCACAAGTGTAATGGAAAAAGGCCCGAGTTTTATAAATGCACCCATATACTGCAACAATACAACGAGCGCCGTCATTACGGCACCGAGCACCAGAGTCTGTGTAGACATTTTCTTTCTATTCATAAAATCACCCTTGTTCGTTTTTTATAATTTTAACACCAAAACGTATTTTTATCAAGAGTAATGCTTATACTATAAAAAAACGTAAGGAGATAAGTATGGTAGAACAGGATACGATAAAGTTACTTCGCGAATGTGATGCAGGTGTAAAAATGGGCACGAAGTCGATAGACGACGTGTTAAAGTATGTTCACAACGAAGATTTCAAAGAATACCTCACAAAGTGCAAAAGCGAACACAACAAACTCGAAAACGAGATAAAAGAACTTCTCGACAAATACGACGATGACGGCAAAGAGCCAAACCCCATTGCAAAAAGTATGTCGTGGATGAAGACGAATATGAAAATTTCGATGGACGATTCGGACAAGACGGTGGCAGACCTTATGACCGACGGTTGCAATATGGGTGTAAAGTCGCTCAACCGCTATTTGAATCAATACGAGGCGGCAGACGAGGTATCAAAGGACATCGCAAAACGCCTGATAAACCTCGAAGAAAAACTTGCAATTGATATACGAAAATATCTGTAAAAAGACCATTATCTATAACAAAATTTAATTCCGAATAAAAAAGAGACCTTGCGGTCTCTTTTTTATTTATCTGTTGAGTATGAGCTTTGTGAGTTCTACGGGTTCAACAATCTTACCGTCCTTATAAACACGCATATTGCCTGATGCAATTTCGTCTATAAGAATAACTTCGTCGTTGTTGTAGCCGAATTCAAACTTAATGTCCCAAAGGTCAAGACCGATAGACTTAAGATCGTCAGCAACGATTTTTGTGATTTTAAGCGTCTGCTCCTTCATGCTTTCGAACATCGCAGGTGTCATTACGCCGAGTGCTGCAAGACCTTCGCCCGTTACAAGCGGATCACCCTTGGCATCGTTCTTGAACGTACATTCAACGTAACCGCCTTCAAGAACAGTACCGTCTTCAATATATTCACCGTATCTGCGGATAAAGCTACCCGTAGCAACAAGACGGCAGATAACTTCAAGACCGTGACCGAAAACTGTTGCAGGAAGAACTTCCATAGTCGCATCTTCAACGTTTGCAGATACGTAATGAGTCTTTATGCCTGCTTTTTTGAGAAGTTCAAAATAGTGAACGGACGTTTCGAGATTTGCCTTGCCTATACCTTCAATCGTAAGACCGACACTGTTTTCGCCCGGATCAAACACACCGTCTTTACCTGTGCAATCGTCCTTAAACTTAAGCATTACGTTGCCATTGTCAAGACCGTATACGTCTTTGGTTTTACCTTCATAAAGTTTTTTCATCAGAAGCACTTCCTTTTTCTATGTATGGAATTTTAAAAAACAAGATGTATTATAACACACATTTTTTTATTTGTATATATTTTTCTTCTTATTTTTTTACAACACGGCAAGAATTTATGCCGTAATATTTAAAAAGTTTTACCGCTTTTTCATCTATCCGCTCACCGCATACGACTATCGGAATTGCAGGAGGACAGGATACAGCCGTATCTGCAAGCACCCTGCCGTCACACAGAGAAACGGGCAATTCTTCCGACGGTGAAAAGACCGCTTCTCTTATCGAAAGCACCTTTTCACATACCGTTAAAGGCGGTGCTTTTTCTGTTATCGCCTCTCTTTTCGGGATGGCGTTAAGTGCTTTTGAAAGCCTTGAAAGGTCGGTTTCGGGCGTTAACATCATCACCGTGTAATCGGGGTCGGAAAACTCGCATACAATGCCCTGCTTTTCAAGAAGTTTTGCAAATTCATCACCCGTATAACCGTAAGGCTTGGTTTGAATCGTTATCTTAAGCGGCTCATCACCGACTAAGTTATACCCCGCAAGACTTTCTTTTAACTTCAAAACGCTTTTTTCAAAAGTTTTAAGTTTTTCCCCGTAAGTTTCAAGATATTCATTTGCCTTATCGAGTGACTGCAAAATGAGATAGGACGGACTTGTTGAAGCAAAAAGCGAAAGTGCATTTTCCGCCTGCTCACACAGCATTTTATCCGCATTTTCCGATATATGCAGATATGCACCGCCCGTCAGCACGGGCAGGGTTTTGTGTGCCGAATCGCAACACATATCCGCACCGAGCGTTATGGGATGAACATCCTTTTCGAGAAAACGCATATATGCACCGTGTGCATTGTCCACAAGAAGCAAAACGCCGTGTTTGTGGCACACCTTTGCTATTTCACCGACGGGCAGCACGTTACCGAGATAGTCGGGACTTGTTATATATACCGCAGACGGCTTATTATTTGCAAGATAGTTTTCCACAAAATCGGGCGTAATTTCACAGGAAATTACACCTGCATTTTCGGGGCATAACCAGTCAACCTCAAAATCGCAGAGTGCCGCCGCAGACATAAACGCCTTATGAGCATTTCTGCCTGCCGCAATCAGGGGCTTTTTGCCGTAAAGTTTTGCAAGAAACAGCATGGCACGAATGCAAAGCGACGAGCCTTCGGTTGAATAGAGCGTTTTTGCCGTGCCGAAAAGGGATGAGGCGTTATCCTCACTCTCTTTTATTATGCCTTTTGCATTGTAAAGCACGTCTGCCCCCTCTATTTCGGTTATATCGTACTTTTCAATATCACCGAGCCCCTTATGACCGGGCATATGAAGTCGCAGAGTGCCTTTTTTCTCGTATTCTTTTACAAAATCACAGATAGGCGTATTCATTATTCTCCACCGAGCGTCTTTGCCGCCTCAAGCATAATGGCACATTCCATACGCTTGCGGAAAAGTTCACAACCGTCTTTATAAACGCCCTTGACAGAGCCCGTCGAATGATATGCGTTTGCCGCACATCCGCCCGAACAGTAGAGCCTTGCCCAGCAATCCTTACATTCGGGGCGTGAATATACGTTGCAGGAGGCAAATTCATCCTGAATTTTTGTGTTCGTAACGCCATTCCACACGTCGCCAAGCTTGAACTTTTCTTCACCGACGAACTGATGACAGGGGTACAAATCACCCCACGGGGTGACAGCCATATATTCCGTACCCGAGCCGCAACCCGAAATACGTTTGTATATACACGGACCGCCCTTAAGGTCCACCATATAGTGATAGAAGGTGAAAGGCTTCCCCTCACGGTGTTTTTTAAGCATAAGCTCTGCAAGTTTTTCATACTGCTCAAAAACTACCGCCAAATCCTCTTTAGTGAGTGCCGACGGGTCACCCGGAGGGCATACCGCAGGCTCCATACTAAGCTCGGTAAAGCCGAGGCGAAGCATCTCCTCAATATCCTTCAAAAAATCGGGATTTGCATGGGTAAACGTACCCCTCATATAGTAGTTTTTATTTCCGCGTGCCTTGACAAATTTTTGGAATTTAGGCACAATCTTCTCCCAGCTGCCGTTACCCGCATAGTCGACACGGAAACGGTCATGAACTTCTTTTCTGCCGTCAAGACTGAGTACGACGTTACTCATTTCCTTATTTGAAAACTCTATAACGTCATCGTCAACAAGCACGCCGTTGGTCGTAAGCGTAAAACGGAAGTTCTTTTTTGCATCCTTTTCAATTGAACGGGCGTATGCAACGAGTTGCTTTACAACGTCAAAATTCATAAGAGGCTCGCCACCGAAAAAGTCAACCTCAAGATTCCTGCGGCTGCCCGAATTTTCAACGAGAAAATCAAGCGCACGTTTGCCCACTTCAAAGGACATCACCGCACGGTCGCCGTGATACTTGCCCTGACTTGCAAAACAGTAAGAACAGTTGAGATTACACGTATGTGCAACGTGCAGACAGAGTGCCTTGATTATGCCCGCACTCCTCTCCTTAAGCTCGCCCGCCATACCCGAAAAAGTGTCTTTGGCAAAGAGTTTGCCTGCATTTTTGAGTTCCTCAATCTGTTCAAAACACTCGTCTATTTCAGATTCTGCAACGTCATATTTACTTAAGATTTCGGCAGTTATCGCCTGCCTGTCACAATCCTCATACTTTTCGATTATGTCGTATGCAATTTCATCGACGATATGCACCGAGCCCGAATAAATATCGAGCACGATATTCATACCGCCGAGTTTGTAACAATGTACCATTTTACTCCCCATTCCACAAAAAATGCCGCTCACCGAGCGGCATTCTTGCACTTAAATTACTTGCTTTCTGTGTTTTCGCACTGCTGATTTACAACGCCGCAACTTGTTTTGCAAGCAGACTGACAAGAAGTCTGACATTCGCCACAACCGCCGTTCTTAGCGCTTTCACAGAGATTCTTAGTATCCAAAGTCATAATATGCTTCATAGTTTTTGCCTCCAAAGTAATCTTTTTGTTAATTGTATCACGAATATAAATATAAGTCAATCAACTTTTGCTTTAACTTTTACTTTCTGTTATAATGCTTTTTGAGGAGATTGTCATATGAACGTTATTGTACCCGATTATTACAAAGATTTTGAATGTATTGCCGACAGATGCAGACACAGTTGCTGTATCGGTTGGGAGATTGATATAGATGATGTCACCCTTTCGCACTACGAGAGTATAAAAGGCGATTTTGGAAAACGCCTCAAGGAAAATATATCATTTGAGGACACGCCTCACTTCAGGCTGAGAGAGGATGAGCGTTGTCCCTTTCTTGATGAGTGCGGTCTCTGCGATATTATAAAAACGCTTGGCAAGGATGCCCTTTGTCAGATATGTGACGACCACCCGAGGTTTAAAAACTACTACCCCGACCGTACTGAAATCGGGCTGGGGCTGTGTTGTGAGGCGGCGGCAGAACTTATTTTGGGAAAGAAGGAAAAAACGTATCTCGTTGGTAGTATCGAAAGTGATACATTTACCGCTTTTCGTGACAGGATTTTTTCAATTCTTCAGGACAGGTCTGTACCCCTTGATAAGCGTGCGGACAAGATGCTTTCCCTCTGCGGAGGGGAGTTTCCGCACAAAACTGCGGACGAGTGGAGAGATATTTACCTTTCACTTGAACGCCTTGACGATGAGTGGGAAAATTGCTTAAATAAAATAAGTGATTTTTCATTTTCTGACGGAAATGATGTCCCTTACGAGCAACTTCTCGTTTATTTCATCTACCGTCATTTAACGCCCGACTGTGACCTTTCAAAAACTGCCGTTTTTGCCGTCTTAAGCTACCGAATAATAAGGTCAATCGCAGGGGGCGACTTTGAAAAACTTGTCGAAACGGCACGTATGTATTCATCGGAAATAGAATATTCGGACGAAAACGCAGATATTTTAATAAAAAAATATTGTTAATTGTATTTAACTTATGCTATCCTATAAAAAATGGAGGATTATATTATGAAAGACGAAACAAAATGCCTGCATGCAGGCTATACACCTAAAAATACAGAGCCGAGAGTTGTGCCCATAGTTCAGAGCACGACCTACGTTTACGATTCTACTGCCGACGTTGCGGCTGTCTTTGACGACCCGACCAAGAGCCTTATCTATTCAAGATTTGAAAACCCCACGGTTATGGCGATTGAAGACAAGATTGCCGCACTTGAGGGCGGTGTCGGTGCAATGTGCACCTCGTCCGGTCAGGCGGCAACGCTTATGTCGATACTCAACATCTGTAAATCGGGTGAAAGCATCGTTGCTTCATCACAGATATACGGCGGTTCGGTAAATCTGCTTGCATACACCTTTAAAAAACTTAACATCGAATGTATTTTCGTTGACCCCGATGCAAGTGAAGAAGAACTTTCAAAGGCTATCAAGCCCAACACGAAGGCGGTTATCGGTGAGACGATTGCAAACCCCGCTCTTTCGGTGCTTGATATTGAGAAATTTGCAAGAGTTGCACACAAGCACAACATTCCGCTTATCGTGGACAACACTTTTGCAACACCCGTACTCTGCAAGCCCTTTGAATTTGGTGCGGACATAGTTATTCATTCAACTTCAAAGTATATGGACGGTCATGCCGTACAGGTCGGCGGTGTTATCGTTGACAGCGGTAATTTCGACTGGACGAACGGCAACTTCCCCGAATTTACAGAGCCTGACGAATCCTATCACGGCATCAGATACGTTGAAACCTACGGCAAGGCAGCATACATAATCAAAGCACGTATGCAGCTTATGAGAGACTTCGGTTGCTACCCTGCGGCACACTCGGCATTCTTACTCAATATGGGTCTTGAAACGCTTGCCGTAAGAATGAAGCAGTACTGTGAAAATGCACTCACCGTTGCAAAATTCTTTAAGGAAAGTGACAAGATAGAATCCGTCACATACCCCGGTCTTGAGGGTGACAAGTATTACGAGCTCGGCAAGAAGTACCTTAAAGGTGCAAGCGGTGTCATCGCAATCGTAATCAAGGGCGGTAAGGAAAAGGCAATCAAGTTTATGGACAGCCTTAAACTTGCTTCAAACGAGGTTCACGTTGCCGATATCCGCACGTGTGTACTGCATCCTGCAGGTGAAACGCACCGTCAGCTTACCGAAGAACAGCTTAAAGCGGCAGGCATAAACCCCGGTCTTGTAAGATTCTCGGTTGGTTTGGAGAACATAGAAGATATTTTAGACGATATCAAACAGGCACTCGCACAGATATAAAAAAACACCCGAAGGATTTTCCTTCGGGTGATATTTTTTATTCACTTACTTAAGCTTTTTTCTTTGAAAGCATTATGTTTACGAGAATACCAAGGATAAGTGAAGCAGCGATTGCCGTGATTGTTACCTTGCCGATTGCCATTGCCATACCGCCGATACCGGGGATAAGAATTGCTGCAACCGTGAAGAGATTTGCATTGTCTTCAAGGTCAACCTTCTGTATCATCTTAAGACCTGATACTGCAATAAAGCCGTAGAGTGTGATACATACACCGCCCATTACGCATCCGGGAATTGAATCAAGGAATGCAACGAAGGGTGATACGAAAGAGATAAGTATTGCCATGATAGCAGTAACCGTTATCGTGATAACGGAAGCGTTCTTCGTGATAGCAACGCAACCAACAGATTCACCGTAAGTCGTGTTGGGGCATCCGCCGAAGATAGCGCCTACCATTGAACCTACACCGTCACCGAGAAGCGTTCTGTGAAGACCGGGTTCTTCAAGAAGGTCTGATTCAATGATTGAAGAAAGGTTCTTATGGTCTGCAATATGCTCAGCAAATACAACGAATGCAACGGGAACGTATGCAACTGCAACCGTTGCAAGATATGACCATTCAAAACCGTCAACACCCTTGAGTGCTGTAAGGAAGGTAAATTCGGGAACTGCAAGGAAGGTCTTGAACGTTACACCGTCAGCAACGAGTGCCGTAAAGGGTGCAAAGTCGATAACCTTGAGAGCGTCAATTCCGGTGGCGTTACCGATTACCGTAAAGATGAGACCTGTAGCGTAGCCTGCAAGAATACCGATAATAAAAGGAATGAGGCGAGTCATCTTCTTGCCGTAAACCGAGCAGAGAGTAACTACTGCAAAAGTAACGAGTGCACATACGAGTGATACCCAGATGTTCGACGTCATAACAAACGCACCGTTAGCATCCTTGGGACCGTATGAGAACACGTCGTTTATAGCTGCACCTGCAAGTGAAAGACCGATAAGAGCAACCGTGGGTCCGATAACAACGGGAGGCATAAGCTTGTTTATCCATTTAACGCCTGCAAGTTTGATAACGAGAGCGATTACCACGTATACAAGACCTGCAAGAATTGCACCGATGATAATACCGAGGAAGCCGAGTGCTGCCGTTGCGGCACCTGCGAATGCGGCACTCATAGAGCCGATGAACGCGAATGATGAGCCGAGGAATACGGGACTCTTACGCTTTGTGAAAAGCTGATAGATAAGTGTGCCTGCACCAGCACCGAAAAGTGCTGCAGAAGCGGTCAGACCGTTGCCTACGATGGCGGGAACGGCAATCGTTGCAGCCATAATAGCAAGAAGCTGCTGAATGGCAAATACGATTGTCTGACCGAAAGTAGGCTTGTCTTTTACATTGTAGATAAGTTTCATGTTTGTTTACCTCTTTCCTTTTTATATGTAGTTTTGCGATAAAAAAACAATCCTGCACGTGACGGCAAGATTGCTTGAACTTAACTATTATACAATCTAAAGTCATCACGGTAACGGAGCTGTAGATTTACCTTTTTGATTATACCTTTATTACGACAATTTGTAAAGGATTTTTTGCATAATAAAAATTTATGTATAAAAAGTATCATTTTGTCGAACTTGAAGATTGAAATTTGTATTCATATAGTATATAATGTGTTTATCAATTTCGTGAGGAGTTATCATAATGAAACTGCTTGAAGACAGAATTCTTAAAGACGGCAGAGTGCTCGAGGGCAACGTCCTTAAAGTTGATAACTTTCTCAACCACTGTATCGACGTGGCTTTTATTTGTGAGCTCGGTCGTGAATTTCACAGGCTTTATAAGGATTGCGGTGTCACCAAAATACTTACCATCGAAGCATCGGGGATAGGTATTGCATGTCTGACAGCGCAATTTTTTGACGTTCCCGTTGTTTTTGCAAAAAAATCGAAGACGACAAACATATCGGGCGATATGTATACGGCAAAGGTTGAATCGTATACCCACAAAACCACCTACGACATAGTAGTTGTAAAAGATTATCTCTCGCCCGACGACAAAGTGCTTATTATAGACGACTTTCTGGCAAGGGGCAGTGCGCTTGCGGCACTTGCGTCGCTTATCCGTGATGCAGGGGCAGAAATCGTGGGTGCAGGCATCGTCATTGAAAAGGCGTACCAGGACGGCGGTAAAATAATACGTGATATGGGCATCCGTGTCGAATCTCTTGCAAGGATAGAATCGATGGATGAAAACGGCGTACATTTTATTTAGTATTATGGCGTGTTATGCGCAATAATAAATAAGAAAAATATTGGGAGGAAAAAACTTTATGGCAAAGAAAATTCTCGCAGTCGTACTTGCAGTAATGCTCGTACTCACATCACTCGCCGCTTGCGGCAACAAGACAAATACCGATGCTGAAAACACACTCAAAATAGGTGTAATTCTCGTCGGTGACGAAAACGAAGGCTACACGTACGCTCACATCAAAGGCATCAAGGATGCTGCAAAGTCTCTCGGTATCGCTGATTCCAACATTCTCTGGAAATACACGGTTCCCGAAGATCAGACTTGTCACGACGCTGCAGTTGACCTTGTTGAAAACGGTTGTGAACTCATATTCTCAAACAGCTACGGTCATCAGGACTTTATGAAGGCTGCCGCTATGGAACATCCCGAAGTGACTTTCGTTGCTATGACGGGTGACACGGCTAAGGCAAGCGGTCTCCCCAACTTCTGCAACGCTTTCACAAACGTATATGAATCAAGATACGTTTCAGGTGTAGTTGCAGGTATGAAGATTGCCGAGCTCGTGGCTGACGGCAAGCTCACAGATGCTAACTATGAAGACGGTAAGGTTAAGGTTGGTTACGTTGGTGCTCATCCTTACGCTGAAGTTGTTTCAGGCTACACGGCATTCTATCTCGGTATCAAGTCAGTATACCCCGACGTTATGATGAAGGTATCTTACACGGGTTCATGGTTTGACATCGTTAAAGAAGGCGAAGCTGCAAACGCTTTCCTTGCTGACGGTTGCGTTATCATCGGTCAGCACGCTGACTCAACGGGTGCTCCCGCTGCAGTTGAAGCTGCTGCAAAGAACGGTACTGTTGCTTACTCAGTAGGCTACAACATCGATATGCTTTCAGTTGCTCCCACAGTTGCTCTTACGTCAGCAACAAACAACTGGAGTGTTTACTACACAGAAGCAATCAAGTCATTTATGGACGGTAACGGCGTTCCCACAAACTGGGCAAAGGGTTACAGCGAAGATGCTGTTGCTATAACTGACCTCGGTCCCGCTTGTGCAGAAGGTACTGCTGAAAAGGTTGCTGAAGTTGAAGCAGCCCTCAAGGACGGTTCTCTCAACGTATTTGACACTGCAACATTCACGGTTGAAGGCAACGTAGTTACCTCAGCATTCGCAACGGATACTGACGGCAACTTTGTTCCCGATGCAGATGAAGCTGTATTTGACGGTTACTACCACGAATCATACTTCCAGAGTGCGCCTTCATTCCAGCTCAGAATTGACGGCATCGTTGAAGAATAATCTGTATTAACGAAACAGAGGGAAGTCACAAACGGCTTCCCTCTTTATTTTAACAGTGAGGTGATTACAACGGAACGTAAGACAGCAATCCATATGGAAAACGTCACCAAGGTATTCGGTTCAACCGTTGCAAACAACAAAGTCACGCTTGACATTTACAGTGGTGAAATACTCTCGCTTTTAGGTGAAAACGGAAGCGGAAAAACCACCCTTATGAATATGCTTTCGGGCATTTACTATCCCGATGAAGGTGATATATACGTCGACGGTAAAAAGGTTGCCATCCGCTCTCCGAAGGATGCGTTTGACCTTGGAATCGGTATGATACATCAGCATTTCAAGCTTATTGACGTATTTACGGCGGCTGAAAACGTTGCTCTGGGTATAGACGAAAAACTTAATTTAAAAGAGGTTTCTGCAAGAATTAACGAAATCTGCGAAAAGTACGGTTTTGACGTTGACCCCGACCAAAAGGTCTATGATATGAGTGTTTCACAGAAGCAGACGCTTGAAATAGTCAAGGTGCTGTACAGGGGTGCAAACATTCTCATTCTTGACGAGCCGACTGCAGTTTTAACACCGCAGGAAACCGAAAAGCTCTTTGACGTGCTTCGCAATATGCGTGCCGACGGTAAATCCATAATTATTATCACGCATAAACTGCACGAAGTGCTCTCAATTTCGGACAGGGTGTCAATTCTCCGCAAGGGTGAATACGTCGGCACGGTTGACACGGCTGATGCAACCGAGCTTTCGCTTACCGAAATGATGGTGGGCAAAAAGGTCATTTTAAACATAGACAGACCCGAGCCTGAAAATCCCGTAAAGCGACTTCAGATTAAAAATCTTTCGATTAAAAATTCCGACGGTGTAAACGTTCTTGAAAATATAAATTTTGATGTTTTCGGCGGTGAAATTCTCGGTATTGCCGGCATCTCGGGTTGCGGACAGAAGGAACTTCTTGAGGCTGTTGCAGGTCTGCAGAACACCTGTGACGGTTCGAGCATACTCTACGACAGTCCCGACGGTGAAAGTGCGATTGAACTTATCGGCAAAACCCCCAAACAGATACACAATTTAGGTATCGCACTCTCCTTCGTGCCCGAAGACAGACTCGGTATGGGTCTTGTCGGCAGTATGGGTATGTCGGACAATATGATGCTCAAGAGTTATATGGACGGTCACTCCTTCTTCCTTGAACGCAAGAGTCCCAAAAAACTTGCCGAAAAGATAAAAAAGGAGCTTGGTGTCGTAACCCCGGGTATAAATACACCCGTAAGAAAACTCTCGGGCGGTAACGTACAAAAGGTCCTCGTAGGGCGTGAAATCGCATCTGCACCTGCCGTTCTTATGACGGCGTATGCGGTGAGAGGGCTTGATATCAACACTTCTTACACTATCTATCACCTGCTCAACGAGCAGAAGAAAAAAGGCGTTGCGGTAATATACGTCGGTGAAGACCTTGACGTGCTGCTCGCACATGCAGACAGAATTCTCGTTCTGTGTGACGGTAAGTTAAACGGCATCGTAGATGCACGTAACACCACCAAAGAAGAGGTCGGTCTGCTTATGACAAAATTACAGGACGGGGGTGAGGGCAAATGAACAAAAACCATGAACCGCTTATAAGAATAGCAAAACGTGACGCTATGGTATGGTGGAAAGCGTATCTTATCCGCATCGTTTCGGTTATTTTAGCTCTCATAGTTTCCGCCGTTGTTATCTTTTCGATAACAAAACTCAACCCGTTTGCCGTGTACGGCTCGATGTACAGAGGTGCTTTCGGCACGACGGGTAAGACCTGGAATACGATTCGTGATGCAATGATTCTTCTGTGTATCTCGGTCGGTCTTGCCCCCGCATTTAAAATGCGCTTCTGGAATATCGGTGCTGAGGGACAGATACTTATCGGCGGTCTTGTAACGGCTGCCTGCATGATGTATTTCAAGTCCATGCCGACGGTGCTCCTTCTCATCGTGATGTTTGTCACGAGCTGTATTGCAGGTGCACTGTGGGGCCTTTTGCCTGCCATATTCAAGGCAAAATGGAACACGAATGAAACGCTTTTCACACTTATGATGAACTACGTTGCAATTTATCTCACCTCGTTTTTCGTGGATTTCTGGGATAAAAAGCAGTCACACTCGGTCGGTATCATCAATCTTGATACGGGCAAGGGCTGGTTTCCCCGCCTTTTCGGTGAACAGTATATACTAAACGTAATTATCGTCGTTCTGCTTGCGGCAGGAATGTATTTTTACCTCAAAATCAGCAAACACGGTTACGAAATTGCCGTTGTCGGTGAAAGTGAAAATACTGCACGCTATGCAGGCATCAACGTGAAAAAAGTCATTATCAGAACTATGCTCATTTCGGGTGCAATATGCGGTATTGCAGGCTTCGTTGAGGTTGCAGGCGTATCGCATACGATTTCGACGTCTACCGCAGGCGGAAGGGGCTTTACGGCAATTATCGTGGCGTGGCTTGCAAAGTTTAACTCGCTTACGATGACGCTCATTTCATTCCTGCTCGTATTTCTCGATAAGGGTGCGGCACAGATTGCTTCCGATTTCAACTTAAACGAGTATGCCTCCGAAATGGTGACGGGTATTATACTCTTCTTCATCCTCGGAAGTGAGTTCTTTATCAATTACCGCCTCATCCTCAGGGGCAAACATAAGGAGGTGGCTGCAAAATGACCTTATCCTCACTTATTTCCTGGATACAGGGTGCCATAATATTCGGTACGGTTATTATGTACGGCTCAATCGGTGAAACGCTCACCGAAAAATCGGGTAACTTGAATCTCGGTGTGCCCGGCATAATGTATCTCGGCGGTATTGCATCGCTTGCATCTACCTTTATGTACGAGCTTAATGTCCCGAATCCGAATCCCGTCATCTGCCTTATACTTGCAATGGTGTCGGCTTTCGTTGCTTCGGCACTCGGCGGTCTTATTTACAGTTTTCTCACCATTACACTTCGTGCAAATCAGAACGTTACGGGTCTTACCCTTACGATATTCGGCTCGGGTGTTGCCAACTTCTTCGGCGGCTCACTCAACAAGCTTGCAGGCGGTGTAGGTCAGATTTCAGTGCCCGTGACAAGTTCGGTGTTCCGTACAAATATCCCCGGTCTCTCCTCTATGGGTGCAGTCGGTAAAATATTCTTTTCATACGGCTTTATGGCGTATCTTGCCATCGTGATTGCGATAGTATCACAGTATTTTCTTTCCAAAACAAAAACCGGTCTCAATCTGCGTGCAGTCGGCGAGAATCCTGCAACGGCAGATGCGGCAGGTATAAACGTAACCCGTTATAAATACTTATCCACCTGTATCGGTGCAGGTATTTCGGGTATGGGCGGTCTGTTCTACGTAATGGACTATATCAAGGGCACCTGGGCAAACGACGGCAGTATCGAGGCTCTCGGCTGGCTCGCCGTTGCTCTCGTAATTTTTACCAACTGGAAGCCCAAAAATGCTATATGGGGCTCGTATCTGTTCGGTTTCTGCTACTGGCTGTATCTCTACCTGCCGAGCAGTATTTCGACGAAGCTTGCCAACTGGTTCGGCCTTGCAAAGACGGCACATATGCAGAATCTTTATAATATGATTCCGTATATAGTGACTATCGTGGTGCTCGTCATCACAAGCTGCAGGAAGAATAAAAAATCACAGGCTCCCGCAGCACTCGGCCTCCCCTATTTCAGAGAAGACAGATAATAAAAAAGAACTTCCCAAAAGGGAAGTTCTTTTTTAATTCGGAATGCGGAATTCGGAATTACGAATTAAAAAGGGTAGACAGAGTCTACCCTTTTGCTTATTTTGCTTTGATTTTTATGTTTGCACCGTCGGCAAGTATTTTCTCGCAGTATTCGTGGGCAAAACTGTCCTTTTCCACGACAACCTCAACCTCGTTTACACAACCCTCAAATATGTTGTCACCAATCGTTTCAAGACTGTCGGGAAGCGTTACCTTCTTTAAATTTTCACATTCAAGGAAAACGTGGTCACCGAGATAGGTTGCACCTTCGGGCACCTCAAACTCCTCAATCGCCGCCCACTGGAAAGCGTAGGACTCAATATAATACACGTATTTACCCATTTTTACTTCTTCCACGTTACATCCTGCAAAGCAGTTTGCAAGAATACCTACGACGGGCAGACCGTCAACCGTATCGGGTACACGCACCTTTTCATCATCACCCGTATACATACCTATTTCAACAACGTTTTCCTCCTCGTCAATGCCGAGTGCAAAACCGCCGACGTCAAACGAGGTTTCGTTCTGATTGTTTTCATCCTTCTCAATTTTAAGATTTTTGTCACATCCCGCAAACGACATCATAAGTATTACGGCAAGTGCCACAGATATAATTTTCTTCATATTATCACCTTTCAGATGGAATAATCTTATTTTAATTCAAAATGCTTGCTTTGTCCACAGAAAAAAGTTCCTGTATCTTCGTTTTTAATATTTTATGCTCTTTTTTCTCTAAATCGGGGTCGCTTCGGTATATTTCTCTAGCCGTTTCCTGTGCGGCGTGAAGTGTAACCGTATCCCCCGCCATATCGGCAATACGAAGCGTGGGCAGACCGTGCTGACGTGAGCCGAAAAAGTCACCCGGACCACGCAGTTCAAGGTCTTTCTTTGCTATTTCAAAACCGTCTGCCGTACTCTCAAGCACCTTTAATCTTTCGACGGTGTCGGGTGCCTCGTGGTCGCTGACGATAATACAGTAACTCTGCTTATTCCCTCTGCCGACACGCCCCCTGAGCTGATGAAGCTGTGACAGACCGAAACGCTCTGCATTCTCGATTATCATAAAGGTCGCATTTTTAACGTCGACACCGACCTCGATAACCGTCGTCGCAATGAGTATCCTGCTTTCACCGCTGACAAACTTTTTCATTTCCTCATCCTTTTCGGCAGGCTTCATTCTGCCGTGAATGAGACCGATTTCTATGTCGGGGAAAAGTTTTTTCAGCTCATCCCTGTGGGACACGGCATCCTTGACTTCGGGCAGACCGTCGCTTCCCTCAACGAGAGGACACACGATATATCCCTGTTCACCGTCGTTAAGTTTTTTCCTTATAAACGAGTTGACCTGACCCCTCTGTTTTGATGAAACATAATGTGTCTTTGTCACACGTCTGCCTGGTGGCATTGTGTCTATTACCGAAATCTCAAGGTCGCCGTAAATCATAAGTGCAAGCGTTCTGGGAATGGGGGTTGCACTCATTACAAGCAGGTGCGGACTATTGCCCTTCTGCACCGCCGCCGCACGCTGACGGACACCGAAACGATGCTGTTCATCACACACCAAAAGTCCGAGTCTGTCAAAAACGACGTCCTCCACCATAAGTGCATGAGTGGCAATCATAAGGTCTGTTTTACCGTCTTTGAGTGCATTTAAAATCTCGTCTCTTTCTTTTTTCTTGGTTGAACCCGTCAAAAGTGAGACTTTCATACCGAATTTGCCGAACAGTGCTGACAGTTTTTCATAATGCTGTTTTGCAAGAATTTCGGTGGGTGCGATAATCGCACTCTGCCAGCCGTTTTTTATGGCAAAATAGCAAAGTGCCGCCGAAACCGCCGTCTTTCCGCTGCCGACGTCACCCTGAACAAGCCTGTTCATAGGTGACACACCACACATATCGCTTATGCCTTCGTTTATGCTTCGTTGCTGTGCCTCGGTCAAATCATAGCCGAGTGAGTCGTAAAACGGTGCCATTTCAACCATTTTGCAGGGTGCACCGCTACTCCTTCCCGACTGACTTTTTTTCATAAAAAGACCGAGTGAGAGCATTAAAAATTCGTCAAATATAAGACGGCTTCTGCCGTATTTCACCTGAGCCATATTTTCGGGACGGTGCACGGCATCAAGCGCCTCTTTAAGCGAAGGGAGTTTATATTTATCAAGTATGTAGGACGGCATATACTCCTCCACCTCGCACATATCGAGTGCAGAGTGTACTGCCGACACGACCGCCTTCTGCGTAAGCCCTTTGCCCACCGTATATATCGGTTTTATGGGCTGTGATGAGCCCTCCTCCTCAATATCCGTCTTTTCAAAATAGGGATTGGTGAGCGTGTGATTTATAAAATTGCCTTCAAATCTGCCGTAGAAAAGATAGGTTTCGCCCTTTACAAACGAGTTTTTGAGATACGGCTGATTAAAATACGTAACCTTGCAGGTTGCCGTACCGTCACTTATAGTAAAACGCAGTATGTCAAGCCCTTTTCGGATACGGCTGAGGGTGGGCGTCGTTACAACGCTTGCAATGACCGAGCAACTGTCATACGGTGCAATCTCACTTAAGTTTTTTATGACCGAATGGTCCTCATAACTTCTCGGATAGTATGACAAAAGCGACTCGGCATCCGTAATGCCCAGCCTTTCAAAAGCCGCCGCCCTGGTGGCCCCTATTCCCTTTAATTTTGTCAAAGGAGTTTTCATATTTCACCTGTATTATTTTATCAGTTTGAAAATGCTTCTTTATTCTTCATTATAAACTGATAATTAAGTTCTTCCAAATCTTCTTCGTACCCGTAAAACGCCATATCACATTCATCGAGTAGTTGTGTGTTTTTCTCTTCCGTTTCTTCATCATCATCAGTATTCAAAACTTCTTGTATTTTATCCATATCAATCGGAAACGCATTCCCGAATATGCCAACCGCTTTTTTACATATTTCTGCAGTTTTCATCGCACCGATTTTTTCAAATGAAGAAGCAAGTTCATTAACAAACATACCGTCAGTGTTAAAGAAAAACTGCCAAAAACCGCCGTTATTAACTTCCATTTCCAAAGTCTGTGTGATATAGAAAACTCTCTGTGCATCATTTAAGTTGTCCATCTCATCGCCATAACTACACTTTTCTGCTATGTACAGACTCATATTATTTATAAATTCATTTTTATTTCCCATTGTCCATATATCATCAATGCTTTTTACTTTGCCAACTTCAGCATCGATATGGTTCTCTGCCTTTTGTTTGGATTTATTTATAAAAAATCCTGCAATTAACGTCACAATTACTATTAAAATTATTATTCTTATTTTTACTGACATATTATTCTCCTTATATATCAAAGGTTTCTCCTTGAGGTAGCGAAAGCAATCGTTACTCTTTTCCACCTCATCCGAGTTGCTTCGCAACCCACCTTCCCCTCAAGGGGAAGGCTTTTATTTATATTCCGAATTAAAAATAACCTCGCAGATGCGAGGTTATTTTATTATTCAACTGAAACTATATAGAAGTATACGGGCTGTTTGCCTTCAACGAGTGCAATGTCCATTGACGGATAAGCCGCCGTAAGCTTTTCAACAAGTGCCTGTGCACGCTCTGACGTAACTTCCTCGCCTGAGTAAACCGTCATTACGCTGCCACCCTTTTCGTCTGCAAGTGTCTTTGCAAGTGAGTATGCCGTTTCATCAACGTCATCACCGAGTGCCTTGACTAAACCGCCCGAGAGGCCCATTATCTGCCCCTCACGAATCTCTGTGTCACCGATAGAACTGTCTCTAACCGCATAGGTCACCTGACCTGTGGTAACGGCTGAAGCCGCCTCCTGCATAGCCTCAAGATTTTCGGCTGTGCCCATACTTTCGTCAAACACGAACATTGCCGATACACATTCGGGAACGCTTCTCGTCGGAACGACGATAACCTCCCTCGTTGACATGGGTACCGCAAGCTGTGCCGCCATAATTATGTTCTTGTTATTGGGGAATACGAATACCTTTTTTGCAGGTACAGCCTCAATGGCTTTGAGAATATCATCCGCACTGGGATTCATCGTCTGTCCGCCGAACACGACGTTGTCGATACCCATTTCGGTGAACATATCACTCATACCCTCGCCTGCCGCAACTGCGACAAAGCCGTATTCCTTATCCTGTGCAACCTCCTGCACGGGTTCTGCTGCACTTTCAGCCTGTTCACGTTCAAGCTGTTCCTTCATATTTTCTATCTTCATCTTGGAAAGATAGCCGTATTTAAGCGCCTCTTCAAGCACCTTACCGGGATGATTGGTATGAACGTGGATTTTAACAATTTCCTCATCGTCAACGAAAACGACAGAGTCACCGTTCTTCATTGCAAACTGATGAAGCTTTTCAAAATCCTTACCGAGTGAAAGTTCATTCTTATTTACAAGAAATTCCGTACAGTATGCAAACTTGATGTCGGAAAGCTCAAACGATGCAAAATCAGCCTTTTCCCTGACCTCACCAACGTCACCGCACTCGATAATAACACCGTCTTTGACAACGCTGTACATACCTTCGAGTATACGCACCAGACCTTTACCGCCACTGTCAACAACACCTGCCTGCTTTAAGACGGGAAGCATCTCCCTCGTCTGCTCAAGCGTTTCCCTTGCGGCATCTAAAATAACCGAGAAGAGTTCAACAATATCGTCACTCTTTTCAGCCTGCTGTACACCTGCAGCGGCAGAAAGCCTTGCAACTGTGAGAATTGTACCTTCAGTCGGCTTCATAACCGCCTTGTAGGCACTTTCAACACCCTTCGTATATGCTGCGGCAAACGCCTTTGCATCAATTTCTTCGGCATTGTCAAAGCCCTTTGAAATGCCCCTGAAAAGAAGTGAAGTGATAACACCGCTGTTACCCCTTGCACCACGCAGAAGCGCAGATGCGGCAGACTTTGCCACCTTGCCTGCATTGACTTCATCAGAGCCTGCAAGTTCACTTGCAGCGGCGCTGATAGTCATACTCATATTCGTACCTGTATCACCGTCGGGCACGGGGAATACGTTAAGGTCGTTTACCTCCTGAATATGCGTCTTGAGGCTGCCCGCACCCGAGATAATCATATCTCTGAAAATAATTCCGTTAATAGTATTCAATGCGGTTACCTCTCTTTATATTCTCATATCGTCAACGAAAACGTTGACCGTTTTTACCATAAAGCCCGTAATATCTTCAACGTGATGACGGATTTTATTTACGATACTGTCTGTTATCGCAGGGATGTTCACTTCGTATAAAACTATGATATGAACGTCAATAACAAGACCTTCGGGAGTATCCGTTACTTTAATGCCCTTCTCGTAGTTATCCTTAAACAGAAGCTGAACAATACCGTCCTTAGCATTGCGTGCAGCCATACCTACAACACCGTAGCAGCTTGTCGCAATGATGCCCACGATTGAAGCCATTGCAGCTGTTGATATTTCTATGTTGCCGAGCGCAGATTCCTGTCTCACCATAAAAAGCACCTCTTTCTGACTGTAAACACAGTCCGTAGATAGTACTATTATACACTAAATTACACCACATAACAAGTATAGTTTGTGATTTTTCCAGATTGACATAGCGAACGCATAATTATATAATTATATAAATGATTTACTTTTATATGAGGTGTTTATAATGGCAGATAATAAAAAGATGGTCGAAGCGATAACTTCGATGGACGAAGATTTTGCCAAGTGGTACACAGACGTAGTCAAAAAGGCTGAACTGTGTGACTATTCGGGCGTCAAGGGCTGTATGGTAATACGTCCTTACGGCTATGCAATTTGGGAAAATATCCAGACTGACCTTGACCGCCGTTTCAAAGAAACGGGTCACGAAAACGTGTATATGCCCATGTTTATCCCCGAAAGCCTTCTCCAGAAAGAGAAAGACCACGTTGAAGGCTTTGCCCCCGAAGTTGCGTGGGTTACCCAGGGCGGACAGGAAAAACTTTCGGAAAGACTCGTTGTAAGGCCGACTTCGGAGACGCTTTTCTGCGAACATTATGCAAAGATAATAAATTCATACCGTGACCTGCCCAAGCTCTACAATCAGTGGTGCTCGGTTGTAAGATGGGAGAAGACGACACGTCCCTTCCTTCGTACAAGCGAATTTCTCTGGCAGGAAGGTCATACGATGCACGAAACGGCAGAGGAAGCTAAGGAAGAAACGCTTCGTATGCTCCGTGTATACGAGGACTTTTACAGAGAAAGCCTTGCAATCCCCGCAGTAGTGGGTCAGAAGACCGAGAAGGAAAAGTTTGCAGGTGCTGAAACGACGTATACTATCGAGCCTATGATGCACAACGGTGTCGCTCTTCAGGGCGGTACGAGCCACTATTTCGGTGACGGTTTTGCACGTGCATTTGGCATACAGTTCACGGGCAGGGACAACACTCTGCAGTATCCGCACCAGACGTCGTGGGGCGTTTCAACGAGAATGATAGGCGCTATCATAATGACTCACGGTGATGACAACGGTCTTGTTCTCCCCCCTGCAATCGCACCTATTCAGGTAATCGTAGTGCCGATTGCACAGCATAAAGAGGGTGTGCTCGACAAGGCGAGTGAACTTGTTTCAAGGCTTTCAAAGGTTGCAAGAGTCAAGATGGATGCATCCGACAACTCACCCGGCTGGAAGTTTGCACAGTATGAGATGAAGGGTGTTCCCCTCCGTCTTGAAATCGGTCCCAAGGACATTGAAAATAATCAGTGCGTTCTCGTTTCACGAGTTACGAGAGAAAAGTATTTCGTATCGCTTGATGAGCTCGAAACCAAGATTCCCGAGCTTCTTAAAACAGTTCACGACCAGCTTTACAACAAGGCTCTTGAAAATATGGTATCAAAAACGCATACCGCAACGACGCTTGACGAATTCGTTGACATTTCCAAAAACAAGGGCGGCTTCATCAAGGCAATATGGTGCGGTGACAGTGAATGTGAAGACAAAATCAAGGACGTTACGGGTGGCGTAAAGTCACGTTGTATGCCCTTTGAGCAGGAAAATATCTCAGACGTATGTGTATGCTGCGGTAAGAAGGCAAAATCGATGGTAGTCTGGGGCAAACAATATTAAGGAGATTTTTAAAATGGATTGCATAGATAAAGTATTGGAATACGACAAAGAAGTCGGTGAGGCGCTTGCAAACGAACTCAAGCGTCAGCAGAGCAATATTGAGCTTATCGCAAGTGAAAACTTCGTAAGCGAGGCTGTTATGGCGGCTGTCGGCTCACCCAACACAAACAAGTATGCCGAGGGTTACAGCGGTAAGCGTTACTACAACGGCTGTGAATACGTTGACGTTGTTGAAAACCTTGCTATTGAAAGACTTTGCAAGCTTTTCGGTGCAAATTACGCGAACGTTCAGCCCCACAGCGGTGCGCAGGCAAACTCTGCCGTTTACGTTGCACTTTTACAGCCCGGTGACACCGTAATGGGTATGAGCCTTGATGCAGGCGGTCACCTGACACACGGCTCACCCGTAAACTTTTCGGGACTCTATTTTAACTTTGTTCCCTACGGTGTAAACGACGACGGTTACATCGACTACGACGCTATGGAAAAGCAGGCTAAGGAATGCAAGCCCAAGCTCATCGTTGCAGGTGCTTCAGCATATCCGAGGGTTATTGATTTTGAGCGTATTTCAAAAATCGCAAAAGAAGTCGGCGCATATTTTATGGTGGATATGGCGCACATTGCAGGTCTCGTTGCGGCAGGTCTGCACCCGTCACCCGTTCCCTATGCCGACATCGTTACTTCTACGACACACAAGACACTCCGTGGCCCGAGAGGCGGTGTCATTTTAACGAATGACGAGGAGCTTGCAAAGAAGATAAACAAGGCTATATTCCCCGGTACGCAGGGCGGTCCGCTTATGCACGTTATTGCAGGTAAGGCAGTCGCTTTCGGTGAGGCACTCAAGCCCGAATTCAAGGCTTATCAGGAGCAGATTGTCAAAAACGCAAAGGCTCTTGCAAAGGCACTTTTAGACAACGGCTTCAACCTTGTATCAGGAGGTACGGACAATCATCTTATGCTCGTTGACCTTCGTCCCTTCCACATCACAGGTAAGGAAATGGCTAACAGACTTGACGAGGTGAGAATAACCGTCAACAAGAACGCTATTCCCAACGACCCCGAAAAGCCGTTCGTTACAAGCGGTATCCGTGTCGGTACGCCTGCGGTTACGACGAGAGGCTTTGTCGAAGAGGATATGGTTGAAATTGCAGAACTTATGAAGATGACTGCACTTGACACTTTTGAAGACAGTAAGGAAGAAATTCTTTCAAGAGTTGCGGCACTCACCGCAAAATATCCCCTTTATTAAGTATGAAACCGCTTGCTGACAGATTACGCCCTCAGTCGCTCGACGAAGTCGTTGGGCAGACGCATCTTGTGGGCAAAAACGGCATAATAAGAAAAATCGCAAGTAGCGGTAATATACCCAATATGGTCTTTTACGGCCCTCCCGGTGTCGGCAAGACCACCGTCGCCTCCATTCTTGCGAAGATGACCGATAAAAAGTTATTTAAACTCAACGGCACTTCGGCTGGAAGCGGTGACATCAAGGATATAATTGCCGAGCTTGACACCTTTATGGCACCCGACGGGGTACTGCTTTATCTCGATGAGATACAGTATTTCAACAAAAAGCAACAACAGCTTCTGTTACAGTATATGGAGAACGGTAAGCTGACGCTTATTGCCAGCACGACCGAGAATCCTTACTTTTACGTATACCCTGCTCTTTTATCACGTTCGACGGTGTTTGAGTTCAAATCCATAACGGATGAAGAGCTTGTTCCGCTTATAAAGCGTGCTTTCGAAAGTATGGAGTGTGAGGCGCCCGACGAGGTTATAACTCACGTTGCCTTTTCATCGGGCGGTGATGCACGTAAGGCGGTGAGCACGGTTGAACTGCTCTGCCTGTGCGGCGACATCACGCTTGACACGGCAAAAGAGGTTACGCAGAAAAGTGCCGTCAAGTATGACAAAGAGGGCGATTCGCATTACGACCTTTTATCCGCTTTTCAGAAATCCATTCGCGGAAGTGATGAAAATGCGGCACTCCACTATCTTGCAAGGCTCGTTGCAGCGGGTGACTTACCTGCAATATGCAGAAGGCTGTCGGTCATCGCTGCAGAGGATATCGGGCTTGCCTACCCGTCTGCAATAACCGTGACGAATGCCTGTGTCGAAACTGCTTTGCGGCTTGGTTTCCCCGAGGCGAGAATACCGCTTGCAGAGGCTGTTATCCTTCTTGCAACGGCACCCAAATCAAACTCGGCAATATGCGGTATTGATGCGGCACTCGAACGCCTTAACGGTGACTGCGGTGAGATACCCATGCACCTTCGTGACACCCATTACAGCGGTGCCGAGAAAATGGACAGAGGCGGTTACAAATATCCCCATTCCTTTGAAAACAGTTGGGTAAAACAGCAGTATCTGCCCGACAAAATCAAAGACGACGTCTATTACACCTACGGTGAGAATAAAATTGAACAGGCAACAAAGGCGTACTGGGATAAAATCAAAAAATGAATATTTTTAGGGGCAGGGTGAAATTCCCTGACCGGCAGTTAATTGTATATAAGAACAGGTAACAACACATACTCTTCGTTTGTAAAATTCCCGCCATTTGCGACTTGTCAGGATATTGCAAGGCACAAAGCCTTGCTGCATCCTTTCGTATCGAAATGACAGAAATTTTTCTAAACGGATAGCATATATTGTCACCTGCCCTTATATACTTGTTCCTCAGAATCAGAATCAGGGTTCCCGTTGCAAGGCAGAACGAAGTGCGTTGCAATGGGATAGAGGACGAGTAACGGAGCAGATGAAATTTTTGCGGATAGCAAAAATGAAATTAAGCGAAGTTTGTGAGGACGACAGTCTGCGAGCCTTTTGGCTGATCGGGTGAAATTCCCGAACCGACGGTAAAGTCCGGATGAGATAAAATTATATTTTTGCCCTACAGGTGTTTCTGTAGGGCTTTTTTGGAGGTAAATTCAATGTCAAAAACAAGAAAAATAGTGTGGATAGGAATGTTATCGGCATTTGCATACGTGCTTATGCTGCTTGACTTTTCGGTGGCTTTCTTTATCCCTTCCTTTATAAAAATGGACTTTTCGGAAGTGCCTGCACTCATCGCATCCTTTGCAATGGGGCCCGTGTCAGGCGTCATCGTCTGTCTTATCAAAAACCTTGTTCACCTTACGGTGACCTCCACGGGCGGTGTTGGTGAGCTGAGTAATTTCTTACTCGGTGCCTCGTTTGCCTTTACGGCAGGCATTATATACAAAAGAAAAAAGGGCATAAAATCAGCCCTTATTGCATCACTTGCAGGTGCGGCGGCAATGGCAATAGTAAGCTTTCCCGTCAATTTGTATATCACCTACCCCTTCTATTCAAAACTTATGCCCATTGATGCCATCATCGGCGCATACGGTGCGATATGGAAAGGCATCGACTCTCTGTGGGAGGCGCTTTTATACGTGTCCACACCCTTTAATTTCATATTCAAGGGACTTGGCAACTCTGCCCTCACGTTTTTGGTGTACAAGCGCATTTCACCCCTTATAAAAAAGGCTAAATAGCCGTTGAACATTTGTATGTATAGTGGTATAATTTGATTATACCACTATTTTTATATAGGAGACTGTTATGAAACGCATTATTTCAACATTGCTTGCCATTTGTCTGGTGTTTACACTCTGTATGCCTGTTATGGCTGCAGGAATGGGCAATTTCGTGCAATATAATATGTATGACAATAATTTTACCGACGTGGCCTCTGAACATTGGGCAATGCCGTCAATCAAAGCGTGCTACGAATATGCGCTTATGTACGGCTCATCAAACACGAAGTTCAACCCCTCGGGTGAACTTACGGTTGCGGAAGCACTCGTTATGGCTGACCGTGTACACAGCATTTACAACACGGGGGAAACTGCCGTTTTTTCAGGCACACCGTGGTACAAGCCCTACGTTGATTACGCCGTAAACAAAGGCATCGTTTCGGCATCTGATTTTTCCGACGTAACACTCAAAATAACTCGTGCGCAGATGGCTTACGTCTTTTACAATGCACTCCCCGAAAAAGAATTCACGGCAATAAATTCAATAAAAAACGTGCCCGACGTTGACGGTGAACACAAATTCCACACAGAGATAAAAGCACTCTACAACGCAGGCATACTTACGGGAAGCGATGCTTTCGGAACGTTCTATCCCGACAAAAATATCACACGTGCAGAAGCGGCGGCTATCATTTCAAGAGTGGTTGACGTAAAACTTCGCAAAACCTTTACTATAACCGAGCCTCTTTCGGCAAACGAAATAAAGGATAAATGCTCTCCTGCCGTTGCACTCGTACAGGGCTACGACGCTGACGGTAAAACAGTTTCCTCGGGCAGCGGCTTTTTCACCGACGGTGAAGGCACGCTTATAACTGCAATCGACTGTGTAAAAGGTGCCGTAAGCGTCAAAGTCAAAACGGCAGACAAGAGAGAATATGCTGTCGAAAGTGTCTACGACTGTGACGCCCCAAACAACCTCGTTCTTTTGAAAACCACCTGTGAAAATACGGCGTTTCTTGAAATTGACACCTCTTCAGTGAAGGCAAACGAGCAGGTTTTTGCAATATATTCCTTTGCGGGAAACACTCTGTTTGCCGAAGGTGACGTTTCAGGTCCCGCTGATTCCAACCGCATAATGTGCAACGTAAACGTGCCCTCATCGGCAATAGGTGCAGTTGCCGTAAACAAATACGGTAAGGTTATAGGTGTAAAGGATGCATCATCCGTTTTTTCTGCAATTCCTGCGGAATATGCCAAAAATTTAGTCAAGGGCAATCCCCTGCCCATAGAAAAGTTTGCAGAGTTTCTCGAATCCGAGTCTGTGCTGTATACGACAAAAAACAAGGTTACCGTCTCACAGCACACTTATGGGCAGTCTCTGCTTGTCAACTTCTCCCCCGTATTGCGTGACCATATAACGATAACGACAGACGTGGCGGATATCGTCGAGCTCACGGAAATAAAATACATTTCCGACCATGAGATTATGCTCACACTTTCAGGTAAAAACAAGGGCAGAACAACCGTATCAGTCGCCTACACGTTTGAGCCCGTTTCAAACAAAAAATGCAACATACTCGTAACCTCAGGTTCTCCTGAGGGCGAGCCTGATTATTATGCTGTGGGAGCACCCTCTTACAGCAGTATTACGGGTATTCCGTGTGAATATTCATATATGGTAGAAACCGGTATGACCTACGACTACTACGAGGACGGTGCCGCAATCTACGGCTACGACTATTACGCCCCGAGTGAGCCTGATTCGTATATGAAGGCACTCAAGGCAAACGGCTGGGCGTATTCGGAAACCGCAAGCGAAGGTGACACAGTTGCCAACTTCTTCATAAAGGGCAATTACAGAATCGGTGTCAACGTCGACCATGCTACGAATACCGTATACATAGTTTTCTACGTTTCCACACAGAACACCTATAAAAACGGTGCACCAACCTACCACGATTATACGGGTGAAGAATGTCTTTACTCATACTTTGTGGATACTCAGGACCAACTCCCCGGATATCACGAAAATGCAGACGTTTATTTTTACGAATATACCCGTGATACACCCGTCAGCAACTATATGAGTCACCTTCAGGACGAGGGATGGGTATTCTCCAATTATAATGAAGACGAAGCCGACGAAACGGTTCTTTACGTCTTTGATAAAGGAAACAACAGAATCGGTGTTGAAATTGATTACTATTATTTCATCGTTTCAATCTACGTTATAAAGGGGTAAACTATGAAACGCATTATTTCAATATTACTTGCAATTTGTCTTATTTCCACACTCTGTGTGCCTGCGATGGCGGCGGATATGGGAAATTTCAAGCCCGTAAACACATACGATAACAATTTCGTGGACGTTGCCTCGTCAAACTGGGCAATGCCGTCAATTAAAGCGTGCTACGAATATGCACTTATGTACGGAAGCTCAAATACCACATTCAACCCTAACGGTGAACTCACCATAGCAGAAGCACTTGTTATGGCAGACAGAGTACACAGCATCTACAACACGGGCGAAACCGCCATTTTCTCCGGTGGTAACCCCTGGTATCTTCCCTACGTTTCATACGCCGTAAACAACGGCATAATTGCACAGACGGACTTTGCCGACGTTACAAAAACGGCAACACGTGCACAAATGGCGTATATTTTCTACAATGCCCTGCCCGAAGCAGAATTTACGGCAATAAACTCGATAAATTCCGTGCCTGACGTAGGTCTTTCACACTCGTATTATCACGAGATACTCGGTCTGTACAATGCAGGTATACTCACGGGAAGCGATACAAAAGGCTCCTTCTTCCCGAGCAACAACATCAAACGTGCAGAGGCGGCCGCTATCATTTCAAGAGTTGTTGACACCACACTCCGTAAAGAGTTTTCGCTCGATGAAAGCACTTCGACACCCGTCACAGATTCACTGACGGCATCACAGATTGCTGAAAAATGTGCTTCATCAGTAGCCTACGTTGAAGTTTACGATGCAAACGGTCAGCATTTTGCACACGGAAGCGGATTCTTCATAAACTCAAACGGCACTTTCGTAACCAATTACCACGTTATAGAAGGCGCATCTTATGCAAGAATTATGACGACGGACAATGCCGTCTACGACGTGCTCGGCGTTTACGACTGTGATCCGATTCGTGATACGGCAATTCTGCGGATTGACGGTGACGGCTTCGACTTTCTTGAGATTGACACTTCAACACCCGTTGCAGGACAGATAGTGTATGCAATAGGAAGCCCCAAAGGTCTTGACAACACGATTTCTGACGGTCTTGTTTCAAACCCCAACCGCGACCTGAACGGACTTGACTATATTCAGATATCCGTTCCCGTATCACCCGGTTCAAGCGGCGGTGCGCTTATAAACGAATACGGAAAAGTCATAGGTATCACAAGCAGAATTTTTACAGGTGATGCCCAGAATTTAAACCTTTCCATTCCGATTCACTATATAAACGACCTTTCACGGAATACGGTTACGTCTCTGCTCAATATTTCAGAGATAGTCGATGCAAAATACACCATTCGTCTGAGTCTTTCAAGCCTCACGCTTGACAAGGGTGAGTGGAAAACCGTTATAGTAAACTGCACACCCGGCACGGAGGATATGCTCGTTGCCTTTACGGACGAGGAATCGTGCATCAAAGTGCGCTGGGGTGAAACGCTTTCCGAAGGAAAATGTGAACTCATAATCTTTGGTAACTCAACGGGTGCAGGCAAGCTGAGCGTTGAATTTGACGATGATAATTTAAATGCAACTGCGACACTCAATGCAATCGTCACGAGTGCCGTTGCCAAGCCGAAAAACAATGTCACCTATTACAGAAACGGTGCACCTACCTATCACAGCGTAACGGGCTCACCGTGTGTCAAGTCATTTAACTATGAGGCTGACACGGTAACCGACGGTTACGTTGTCGGCTGTGACGCGTATATGTACAATTACTCAACCATGGAAGACAGTTATTACAGAATGTATATCGACAGTCTGGGCTGGTATTACTACGATCACAGCGAAACGGACAGCATTGCCACCATCTATTACGTCAAGGGTGACTCCATGATAGGTGTCAAGTACGCCGTTGATGAAGAAGGTTACATACTCGGAACTATGGGAATAGAAATATATTAAACAATATTAAAGGCGTGTTCACTTAAGTGAGCACGCCCTTTTTTATTCATATTCTTCAAAATCCATATTGCCGAGGCGTGCCCTGCTCTCCTCTTCGGGAAGCTCTTCAACTCCACGAAGTTTTCTCTGTATCGCACGGGTACGAACCTTGGCATTTTCTATTTCCTTGTTTGCAAGGTCAAGCTTGCTCTGCGTCTTTTCAAGCACGTCGGCAAACTTGCCGAATTCCGTCTTGATTGCACCGAGAAGTTCCCAAACCTCGCTTGAACGCTTTTCTATCGCAAGCGTCTTAAAGCCCATCTGCAGACTCGTCAGCACCGATGATAAGGTCGTCGGTCCCGTAACTGCAACACGGCTTACTCGCTGAAGCTCCTCAACAAGTCCGTCTGCACGAAGCACCTCTGCAAAAAGACCCTCGGTTGGCAAGAACATAATCGCAAAATCCGTCGTGTACGGGGGCATTATGTATTTTTCGGCAATCTTCTTTGCCTGCGTCTTTACTGCCCTCACAAGCTCTTTTTGTGCCGTTTCAACTGCCTCTGCATCACCCGCCTCCTGCGCTGAAACGAGCCTTGCATAGTCCTCAACGGGAAACTTGCTGTCTATGGGAAGATACACAGGCCTCTCCCCGTCCTTACCGGGCAGGACAACGGCGTATTCAACCCTGTCAAGCGAGTTGGGTATCACCGCAACGTTTTCCTGATACTGCGAGGGGGTGAGCATCTGCTCAAGCAGATTGCCGAGCTGGATTTCGCCCCACGTGCCTCTCGTTTTTACGTTGGTGAGTATCTTTTTTAGGTCACCGACACCGCTTGCAAGCGACTGCATCTCGCCAAGGCCCTTATACACCGCTTCAAGACGGTTGCTGACCTGCTCAAACGAGGCATTGAGCCTTGTTTCAAGCGTCTTTGAAAGTTTTTCGTCAACCGTTTCCCTCATCTCCGTGAGTTTGGTTTCGTTTGAACGCTGAATATTCGTCAGCTTAGCATCGACCGTTTCACGAAGATGCTCTATTTTATTATCCATGCTGTCACGAAGTGCCGTCATGGAGCGTTCACTTCGCTCAGCATCGAAGCGAGCCTGCTCGTTCATATTGTCAAGACGGACGCCTATACCGTCAATTTTACTCTCCGTCTCACCGTTTTTGCCTATTGAAAAGACCTTTATCACGGTGACGAGCAGTAAAACCGCATTGACCGCAAGCAAACCGATTATTATATCCATATTATCCTCCGTAAAGTTTAATGCACGAAGTGCAATTCATGAGCCGTAAGGCTCAATTCATGAAATCGAAGATTTCAATTTATGCCATAGGCAATTCATTGAATTCAACCAAGTTGAATTCATTATACTACAAATTAAAAAGCAAGGCAAGGGCGTGCTCGCTCAGGGATTATTCGCTCAAAAGGCAGTTTTGGGTCAGAAATTTTTCGTTTAGACAAAATAATAAAAATTCCGCAATACTTTGTATTACGGAATTTTTTATGAAGCGAGCCAAAACCGATTCATCCCTGAGTGAATACGCCCAATCCTTACGTATCAGGTGGCGTTTCTGAAGCCACGGCCGATAATTTCACTGCTTGAAGTGACAATTATAAATGCACTGGGGTCAATTTCTTTAATCTTCTTTTTGAGTTTTACCGCCTCAGAGCGTTTGCACACCGTATGAAGCATCGCCTTTTTTTCTTTGGTGAACTCACCCACAACCTCATCGTTGACGGTGACACCGTGGTGAAGCGTTTCTATTATGTACTGTGATATTTCTTCACGCTTGGTTGTGATTATGACGAAATATTTGCAGATATTAAGACTTTCTATAACGCTGTCAACAAGGAAAGCCTTTGCAAACAGACCGAGTATGGAGAAAAGCCCTGCCTGTATGCCGAACACGACAAACGAGCTTGCAGCAACTAAGAAATCGACAATAAGCAACGCCTTTCCTACGTCAAGGTTGGTAAACTTCTTTAAAATGAGTGCCGCAATATCCGTACCGCCCGAAGAGGCGTCGCTGTTGAATATCATAGCCGAGCCGATAGACGTCAGAAGCATAGCGTAGACAAGTTCAAGAAGCGGTTGCGACGTAAGCGGCGACGAAATCGGGGCAACTATCTCAAAAACATATGTAAGTGCCGAGTAAAACATACTGCAGTAAATCGTTTTTAAAATATTCTGCCAGCCGAGAAACAGAAAGCCTGCAAACATAAGCGTAATATTGAGAATCCATATCCACGTTGCAGGAGACAGCGGTGAAATCCTGCCGAGAAGCGTACCCACACCGCTTACACCGCCCGTCACAAACCCGTTTGGTATCTTAAAAAAGTAAATTCCTGCCGAAAGAAGAATACAGCCGACATTCATAACAACGAAGTTTTTTAACTTCATTTTATGTTCCCCCTATTTGATTTATATTCTGTGAAGTGTATTGTAACACAAACAAAAAAGCAAAGCAATCAGCCTTGCTTTTTTATTCTTCCGTAGAGAAGTGTATTGTCGTACAGAATTTTGGCAAGCCAGTCGTTCGTGCAACCCTCGCCTATACGCCAGTTCCAGTTACCGCCGAGTTTCGAGGGGGTATTTATCCTCGCCTCGCTGCCGAGACCGAGAAGGTCGGGCATCATTAAAATTGCGGTGTCGGCAACCGACATAAGTGCCGCCCTCATCATAGCCCAGTTAAAGCCCTCGTCACCGACCTGCAGATAGCGACGTGCCATTTCAACGTCAGCCTTGTCTGCCGTTTTCGTCCAGCCGATAATGGTGTCGTTGTCGTGAGTGCCCGTATAAACGACGCAGTTTTTGTCGTAATTATGGGGCAGATAGTCACTCTCCTCACGGGTGTCAAAGGCAAACTGAAGCACCTTCATACCGGGGAAACCCGAATTTTTCAAAAGTTTTCTGACCTGAGGTGTGATAAAACCGAGGTCCTCTGCAATTATGGGAAGTTTTCCGAGTTTTTCAAAAAGTTTCATATCGGGGCCCTTCATCCATTTGCCGTTTTTTGCAGTTTTATCGCCGTACGGAATTGCATAAAACGATTCAAAGCCACGGAAATGGTCAATTCTCACCACGTCATACAGTTCAAGAACGTAATTTATACGGCGTATCCACCACTTATAACCGTCTTTTTCCATATATTCCCAGTCGTAAATGGGATTGCCCCACAACTGACCGTCCTTTGAAAAAGCATCGGGGGGACAGCCTGCCACAAGCGTCGGCAGACCGTCTTTAAGCAGAAACTGCTTCGTGTCCGCCCATACGTCAGCACTGTCGTAGGCAACGTATATCGGCAGGTCGCCGATAATTTTTATGCCCTTTTTGTTTGCATATTTTTTAAGTGCCGTCCACTGAATATTAAATTCATACTGAATAAAACGGTAAAATCGGAGTGTGTCTGCATATTTTTCTTTGACTTCGGAGAGTGTCTTTTCGTCACGAAGACGGTAACCTTCCTCCCACTCACTCCAGCACTTTCCGTTATGGATGCCTTTTATGGCAGAAAAAAGCACGTAATCCTCAAGCCACCACGAATTATCACTGCAGAACTTTTTATAATCTGCATCGGGCACGAAATTTTCAAATGCAAGTTTGAGCATAGGCAGACGGTTTTCATATAATTTACCGTAATCTATTTTACAACCCGTACCAAAGTCAAACTTCTGTACCTGTTTTTTCGTCAGAAGACCGTCCTCAATAAGCATATCGGGGTCGATAAAATAGGGATTTCCCGCAAATGACGAAAAGGACTGATACGGCGAGTCGCCGAAAGACGTCGGCCCGAGTGGCAGAATCTGCCACATACTCTGCCCTGCTTTATCTAAAAAATCGACAAACCTGTATGCCTCTTTACCAAACGTGCCGATACCGTAAGGTGACGGCAGTGAAAACACGGGCATAAGGATTCCGCTTGTTCTCATAGGGTGTCCACACTTTCAAAACTTAATATATATAGTATGGCATATTTTACTCCTAAAAATCAACTGTCAATAATTTACTTGGGGCATAATTTCCGTTTACGCGCTGAAGGGAATCTCTTTTTTCCTGTTTATGATATATTCGATGTCGGTATCATCAAGAACTTGATGTTCTGTTTTTTTCTTTTTCCGCATATAAATTACCAAGCAGATTTATGGAGGCGGTTAAAAAGTGAACGACTACATTGCCCAGCGGGCAATTACTCTTGCAGAATATATAATAGAAAGCGGTTGCACCGTCCGTGAGTGTGCAAAAATTTTCAAGGTATCAAAATCAACCGTACATAAGGACGTCACCGACAGACTGCAGGAGATAAGTCCCTCGCTTGCCGCGCAGGTTGCCCCCATTCTGCAGAAAAACAAAGACGAACGCCACATCAGAGGCGGCGAAGCGACAAAGAAGAAATACAGTAAATCAATTCGGAATTGAGGAAGATTTTTGCTTTGGCAAAAATCATTGAATGGCAGGACGGATAAATCCGTCCCGTTAACGTAGTTTGCAAGAAGGCATTTGACAGAAGGTAAGTTTTATATTAAGATTAAGATATAAAACTTAACGGAGGACATACCTCTTGCTTGGTAAAATTTTAATGACACTTGCGGTATCAATGATACCCGTTATAGAACTTCGCGGTGCAATACCAATCGGCGTTGCCGCCGGTCTTTCGCCGTGGCTTGCAATACCCGTTGCCATAATCGGCAACTTAATCCCCGTTCCCTTTATAATCTTGTTCATCCGCAAGGTTTTTGCCTGGATGAGAAGAAAAATGCCCCGTCTTGACGGTGTGGTTACCCGTCTCGAACAAAGGGCAGAAAATAAAAAGGAAACGGTGCTTAGGTACGAATTCTGGGGGCTTTTTGTATTCGTTGCCATCCCCTTACCCGGTACGGGTGCGTGGACGGGTGCCCTCATTGCCGCCATGCTCGATATGCGACTTAAAAAAGCAATGCCGTCGATTGCACTCGGCGTGCTGACGGCAGGTATCATCGTTGCCTTCGTCACCTACGGCGCAGGCGCACTGTTGTTTTGAATATAAAAAAGACCTGTTTAAAAAACAGGTCTTTATCTTTTATAAATTGTTCTTATACCACTCGATTGCAAGTTTAATACCGTCTGCAAAGCTGTACTCGGGGTCGTAACCGAGAAGTTCCTTCGCCTTGCTTATATCCGCATTACTGTGCTTTATGTCACCCTTACGGTCGGGCCCGAAAAGTGGCTCCCTCTCAATGCCGAGAGCCTGTGTAAGCCCGTAATAGATGTCGATAAGATACTCTCTTCCGCCGTAGGCGATATTATACGCCTGACCAGCCGCATCACCCGATGCAAGACAGGCTTTGAGATTTGCCTCTATGACGTTGTCGATATAAGTAAAGTCTCTCGACTGCTTACCGTCACCGTTTATGGTGGGCGTTTCACCCTGTATAAGTTGCTTTAAAAACTTGGGTATTACCGCCGCATACGCACCGTCGGGATTCTGCCTTCTGCCGAAAACGTTGAAATAGCGCAGACCGTACGTATCAAGACCGTAGAGGCTTTTGTAAAGTTTACCCCACTCCTCGTCACAACGCTTGGTCAGTGCATAGGGTGAGAGCAAATTACCCTCTCTCCCCTCTTTTTTGGGAAGATTCGGCTCATCACCGTAGACCGACGAGCTCGAAGCATAGACAAACTTTTTGACACCCTTAACACGTGCCGCCTCCATCATATTGAGCGTACCCTCAATATTGTTTTTGCAGTAAAACAGAGGCATTTCAATTGAACGGGGCACACTTCCCCACGCCGCCTGATTGAGAACGTAGTCAACACCCTCGCACGCCTTCATACAGGTGTCAAGGTCCTTTATATCCCCCTCGATAAACTCATAAGCGGGATTTGAAATAAACTCGTCAACGTTTTTCCTGCTTCCTGTCGAAAGATCGTCAAGACACCTTACACGGTAACCCATCGACAGTATCGCCTCACAAAGATTCGAGCCGATAAAGCCTGCACCGCCCGTAACGAGAAAGAGTGAATTTTCGGGAAATTTGAGATTCTTATATGCCATTTTTTACAGTCTCCAGTAATTATATCCTGCTTTTTCGTAAGCCTCACGGTCAAGTATGCCCTTGATGTCGAGCAGGACACGCTTTGAGTTATCATCACTCGCAAACATTCTGTCAAAGTCAGCCTGAGTAAGATTTGTAAACTCATCATGACCGACTGCAAGAACGACTGCGTCACAGCCCGTAATATCGCTGATATCTTCAAATTCAATGCCGTAGTGGCTTTTAGCCTCCGCAGAATCTGCCTGCGGGTCGGCAATAACGGGATTTATACCGTATTCGTTAAGCTCCCTTACGATATCCATTATCTTGGTATTTCTCGTATCGGGACAGTTTTCCTTAAAGGTAAAGCCCAAAATGGCAACCTTTGCATTTTTTATCGATATATCTGCCTGAATAAGATTTTTTACTACGTTTTCGGCAACGTATTTGCCCATATCGTCGTTTATACGGCGACCTGCCAGAATAATCTGGCTGTGGTAACCAATCTGTTCAGCCTTATAGGTGAGATAATAGGGGTCAACGCCTATGCAGTGACCGCCGACAAGACCCGGATAAAAGCCTAAAAAGTTCCACTTCGTGCCTGCAGCCCTGAGCACTGCCTGCGTGTCAATGCCCATCTTGTTGAATATTATGGAAAGCTCGTTCATAAATGCAATATTTATGTCACGCTGACTGTTTTCGATAACCTTTGCAGCCTCGGCAACCTTTATGCTTTCCGCCCTGTAAACGCCTGCATCGACAACAAGCCCGTAGACCTTTGCAACAGTGTCAAGCGTTTCCTCGTCCATACCCGAAACGATTTTTACTATCGTTTCAAGACGGTGCACCTTATCACCGGGATTGATACGCTCGGGACTGTAGCCCACCTTGAAATCAACACCGCATTTAAGCCCCGATTCCCTTTCAAGTATGGGTACACAGACGTCCTCGGTAACACCGGGATATACCGTCGATTCGTACACGACGATGCTTCCCTTGGTGAGATTTCTGCCGACTATTGCACTCGCACTTTCAACGGGTGTGAGGTCGGGAGTATGATTGTCGTTTACGGGTGTGGGCACCGCAACGATGTGAAATTTTGCCTCACGGAGTTTTGCTTCATCACTCGTAAATTCCACCGTCGTTTTTGATATAACCTCATCGCCGACTTCTTTGGTGGGGTCGATACCCTCTTTATACAACTGAATTTTTTTGCTGTTTAAGTCAAAACCTATAACGTCAGCCTTTTTTGCAAAAGCAACTGCAATAGGCATACCTACGTAGCCGAGTCCGACCAGAGATATTTTTTCTTCTCTGTTTAAGATTTTCTCGTATAAATTCATTGTTTTACTCCTTTACACTGTCCCAAATCTCTTTATAACGGGCATAAACTGATTTCAGTTCATACCGTCTACACACCTTATTCTGTGCATTTTCAGAGGTGCATTCTCTTAATTCTTTGTAGTTCAGAACCTTTTCAAGTGCCGTCACTATTTCTGTCACACTGCGCGGTTTTATGAGAATACCGCATTCACCGTCAAGCATTTCGGGGATTGCGCCCACGTCGGTCGCCACAACGCATTTTTTCAGCGTCATTGCTTCAAGCACGGCATTGGGAAACCCTTCCGTATAACTAGGCAGAATGAACACTTCGCTCTCGTTTACGGCATCGAGTGCCTTATCGTGAGGCATTTCACCCGCAAACTCTATATTTCCCACTTTTGCTTGGCTTTTAAGCTTTTCCAGATAGTCCGCCGACGCCTGACCGACAACAAGCAGATTGTAATCGGGATATTTTTCACCCACCGTATTCCACGCCTGCACAAGCTCGCTCACGCCCTTGGTTTCAATGACCCAGCCCACGAAAACAACCTGTTTTTTCACGTTTTCGCAGAGAGGCGGCAATTTTTTCGTATCTATCGGATTGGGCACGCAAAAGACGTTTGCCTCGGGCACGTATTTTTTTATTGCACCGTAGGTTTTTTCATCTATCGCCATAACGGCAGATGCAAGCACCATTGCCTTTTTAAAAAAACGCCACATTTTCGAGCCGTTTTCAGCCATTTCGGCAGTTCTTCCGAATCTTATGTGATAGACCGTCGGCACACCGAGTTTTCTTGCCGTCCGAAGTAGCAGAATATCACGGAAAATCGCAAGCTGACCGCTCGTCGTCATATGAATAACGTCAGGCTTACTTTCAAGTATTTTCTTTTTGAGAAGCCGCCTTTTTGACAGCATATCAAAACCGCTTACAACCACTCTGTCAAAAAGAGTACGCCCCTCCGTCGAGCGTTTTTTCGGTGCGATGTTGACCGTATCAATCACGTCCTCCGTGCTTTTGACGTAGTCAAGCATCATAACCGTCCAGTTTGCTATACCGCCGTACGGTGGCGGAATGGGAGAAACAAGCAAAATCTTCATTTTTACCTCCCTTTACATAGAAACAGGGCAAGTAACCAGATCTCGCCCCATTGTTATAACCGTTACAAAAATTCTATCACATAAATTATACTATGTCAAACAGAAAGGTACCCTCTTGAAAAAAGATTCTGTATTAGTTATAATATATTGGATATATATTATTAGGAGAAGTGTCAATGAAAGTTGCAATGATTTCTCTGGGTTGCAGTAAAAATCAGGTTGATGCCGAGATTATGCTTGCAAGCCTCAAATCTGCGGGGTATGAGCTTGTGGGCGACCCTGCAAAAGCAGAGATTGTTATTATAAATACCTGCGGTTTCATCGAATCCGCAAAGGCAGAAGCGATAGAAAATATTCTTGAAGTTGCTTCCCTCAAGGCTGATGATACGACACCCGTGTCACACATAATCGTGTCGGGCTGTCTTGCACAGAGATACAGGGATGAAATTGCAGATGAACTTCCCGAGGTTGATGCATTTTTGGGCATTGCCTCAAGGGATAAGATAGTTGATGCAGTTAAGGCGGTTTCACAGCACAAGAAATACTGTGATTTTGCACCCCTTTGTGAATATACCCCCGGCGGTGACAGGCTTCTGTCAACACCCTTCTACACGGCGTATCTCAAGATTGCCGACGGGTGTGACAACCGTTGCAGTTACTGTGCAATCCCCTATATCAGAGGAAAGTTTATCAGCCGTTTGATTGACGAAATCGTGGCTGAAGCGAAGGCGCTTGCCGAAAACGGTGTGTTTGAACTTAACGTCATTGCACAGGACACGACACGTTACGGGCTTGACCTCTACAGTGAGAGAAAATTGCCCGAACTTCTGTCCCGTCTGTGTGAGATTGAGGGTATAAAATGGATTCGCATTTTATACGCATATCCCGACGGTATTACCGATGAACTTATTGACGTTATGGCGTCAAACGACAAGATAGTAAATTACATTGATTTACCTCTCCAGCACGCATCGGACAACGTGCTGAAGGCTATGAAACGCCGTGGAACTCAGGCTGAAATTCTTTCAACCATAGAAAAAATCCGTGAGAAGATGCCAAACGCATCACTTCGTACCACCTTTATCACGGGCTTCCCCGGGGAGAGTGAGGAGGATTTTAAGACACTCTGTGACTTTGTGGAAAAGGTTCGTTTTGACAAAGTCGGTGTTTTCGCCTACTCAGCCGAGGAGGGTACGCCTGCGGCAGAATTTGATAATCAGATTGATGAGGACGTTAAAAACGCCCGCAAGGAAGAAATTGAGAAAATCGCCTGCCGTATTGCAGACGAAAAGAATAAAAAACTGCTCGGTAAGGAACTTGACGTCGTGGTCGAAGGGTATGACAGGCTTGCAGAATGTTGGTTCGGCAGGTCACGCTACTATGCACCCGAGGTTGACGGTGAGATATTCTTTACCGCATCTTCACCCATTCAAATCGGTGAAATCATAACCGTGAAAATAACCGAAGTTGTAGAATACGATCTTTACGGGGAGGCTGTTTAAAATGAATTTACCCAACAAAATCTGTATGGCAAGAATACTTATGTGTCCCGTATTCTTTTATCTGTTCATTTCGGGGAACTATCTTGCATCAGCAATACTCTATTTAATTGCCGCGTCTACCGACTGGCTTGACGGTTACATTGCAAGAAAGTACAATCTTGTGACCGACCTTGGCAAGTTTCTTGACCCGATTGCAGACAAGATACTCGTTTTATCGGGTATGCTTATCGCAATATTCTTGGGCTGGGGCGGTAAAATCACGGTATGGTCGGCGTTTTTCATCCTCACGAGAGAATTTATCGTAACGGGCTTTCGCTGTCTTGCGGCAGGCAAAAACTGTGTCATCGCCGCTGATATGTGGGGCAAGGTAAAAACGGTCGTGCAGGACGTTGCAATATTCGTTATGCTGGTCGAATACGCCGTATTTGAAACCTGTTACAGCGTATATCTGCTTGCCGTTTCAGCAATTCTTGCGGTAATATCCGCAGTAAACTATATCTACAAGAACAAAGAGGTACTCAAATGAAATTCTATAATGACCTTACAAGAAAAAAAGAAGAGTTTGTACCCGTAAATCCGGGTGAAGTGCTTATGTACTCCTGCGGTCCGACCGTGTACAACTTTTTCCATATAGGCAACGCACGTCCGTTTGTCGTGTTCGATGCACTCAGAAGTTATCTCGAATACAAGGGCTACAAGGTAAATTTCGTGCAGAATTTTACCGACGTTGACGATAAAATCATCAAGCGTTCACATGAAGAGGGTATCTCCTTTGAGGAGGTAAGTGAAAAATATATTGCCGAATATTTTACCGATGCACAGGGACTCGGTGTCAAAAAAGCGACGACACATCCCAAGGCAACGGAAAATATCGACGCTATGATTGAGCTTATAAAGACACTTGAAGAAAAAGGCTACGCCTATGCCGTAAACGGTGACGTGTATTACAGAACACGCCGTTTTTCAGACTACGGCAAACTTTCGCATATGCCGATTGACGAGCTTGAAAGCGGTGCCCGCATCGAAGTGGGTGACGTTAAGGAAGACCCGCTTGATTTCGCACTCTGGAAAGCCGCAAAAGAGGGTGAGCCCTATTGGGAATCACCTTGGGGTCGTGGCCGTCCCGGCTGGCACATCGAATGTTCTGCGATGAGCAATCGCTTTTTAGGCAAGACCATTGATATTCACGGCGGCGGAATGGATCTCACCTTCCCCCACCACGAAAACGAGATTGCGCAGAGTGAAGCTGCAAACGGCTGTCCTTTCGCAAACTACTGGCTGCACAACGCTTACATCAACATAAACAATCAGAAAATGAGTAAGAGTCTTGGCAACTTCTTAACCGTTCGTGACATTTCGGAAAAATACGGTTACGGCGTTATCCGTTTCTTCTTGCTTTCGGCACATTACAGAAGTCCGATTAACTTCTCGGATGAAATCATAAATTCGTCAAAGGCGGCGCTTGACAGGCTCAAGAATTGCCGTGACAACATTGAATTCTTGCTTTCACACGCCGAGGGTGAACTCAGCGATGCCGAAAAGGCATCACTTGAAAAAATAAAGGCATCCGAAGCAAAGTATTTTGAAGCGCTTGACGATGACTTCAATACGGCAGATGCAATTGCCGCCCTCTTTGACATTGCGAGGGAGATAAATTCAGCATCAAACGGTGCATCGAAGGAGTATCTTGAAACGGCAGGCGAGATTTATAACCGCCTTGCAAATATTCTTAACCTCTGGGCAGGCGAAGTGAAGGAAGATCTCGATGCAGAGATAGATGCACTCATCGCACAGCGTCAGGAGGCGAGAAAGGCGAAGGATTTTGCCACAGCCGATGCAATAAGAGACAAACTCAAAGCGATGAACATAGTTCTTGAAGACACACCGCAGGGTGTAAAATGGCACCGTGCATGAGAACGGTAGAAGAACTTCGCTCAATGCCTGCGCTCACCCTTGCTTATATAGGTGATGCGGTGTTTGAGCTTATGATAAGGGAAAAACTTCTCGAAATGCCAAAGCACGACAACGGCACACTTCACACCACGGCACTCAAATACGTTTCTGCCACGGCGCAGAGTGAGTGGGCAGATATCGTGTTGCCCTTACTGACGGAGGAAGAAACCTCCGTATATATGAGGGGCAGAAATGCCAAACTATCCGTATCAAAGAAAAATTCACCGATAACACATCACAAGGCGACCGCCTTTGAGGCGCTTATCGGCTGGCTTTATCTGTCGGGTAGGAGCGAGAGGCTTGAAGAACTTATCGGAAAAATTCCACTTTAAGACAATTCTTTTTGTAAGTGCAGGTGCGTTTTTGTACTCACTTGCGGTAAATATATTTTTGGCACCCAATAATATTGCACCGGGTGGTGTAACGGGTATTGCCACGGCACTCAATCATCTTTTTGCCTTTTTGCCGACGGGTACGCTGAGCTTTTTGTTCAATATCCCGCTTTTCGTTGTGGGCTACCGTGAAATCGGCAAAAGCTTTATAATTTCGACGGTGCTGACCACCTTTACGGTGTCGGTTTTTCTCGATATTACGGCACTTATCCCCGCCTATGCGCAGGACAGACTGCTCTCTGCCCTACTCGGCGGTGCGCTTATGGGCATCGGGCTTGGCATCGTGATGCGGTGCGGTACGACGACGGGCGGTGCCGACATAATCGTGCGTGTTTTAAGGAAAAGAAATCCTGCTTTGTCGGTCGCATTTCTCATATTCACACTCGATTTGTTCGTTGTCGTCTTTGCGGCACTCGCCTACCGTGAGGTTACGAGTGCGCTCTATTCGGTGATTGCCATTTTCGTAAGTTCGACCGTGACCGATAAAATCGTCTCAGGTGCGGATGACGGTAAACTCGTCCACATAATGACAGAGCATACCGAAAAAATGGCTGAGGCGATAGCCGTCGGTCTTTCGAGGGGCGTTACCCTTCTCCACGCAAAAGGGCACTATACAGGCAAAGAAAAAGATGTTATAATGGTCGTTATCAGGCGTTATCAGCTCGCCTCACTCCGCAGGATTGTGAAGGAGACGGATGATAAGGCATTCATAATCTTTTCCGATGCGACCGCAGTTTTCGGAAACGGATTTCATATTCAGGAATAATTTTTTAATATACAGGGAGACAATTATGAGCGGACATTCAAAATGGAACAACATCAAAAACAAGAAAGCAAAATCCGATGCCGCAAAGGCTAAGGTTTTCACCAAAATCGGTAAGGAGATGAGTATGGCGGTCAAGGCAGGCGGCCCCAACCCCGAATCAAACTCCAAGCTTCGTGACCTTATCGTAAAGGCGAAGTCACTTAACGTGCCCAACGACAATATTGACCGTATTATCAAGAAGGCAAGCTCGGCTGACGATAACGAAAACTACGAGGCAATCAACTACGAGGGTTACGGTCCCTGCGGTGTTGCCTTTATGGTCGAAACGCTTACCGATAACAGAAACAGAACGGCGGCAAATATGCGCCACTATTTCGATAAAAACGGCGGCAATCTCGGACAGACGGGTAGCGTCGGCTGGATGTTCTCACAGCAGGGCACTATTATAATCGAAAGCGAAGGTCTTGATGCAGATACCGTTATGATGGACGCTCTTGATGCAGGTGCATCCGACTTTGAGGAGGAAGAGGGCGTATTCACCATATCGACCGAGCCTTCGGCACTTTCAGCGGTTGCAGAGGCGCTTATGGCGAAGAATTACACGCTCGTTTCCGCAGAAAATGAAATGGTTCCCTCTACATATTCAAAAATCGAGGGTGACGAAAACTTGAAGTTTATGAACCGCCTCATCGATATGCTCGACGAGGATGACGACGTTCAGAACGTATGGCACAACTGGGAAGAGTAAAATGGGAATTGAATTAAGAGAAATTACATACGGCTCCGCCGAATACGAGATGACGCGTGAGCTTCGTAACAGAATTATGCGAGTGCCGATAGGGCTTAGCATATACGACCAGGATTACACGTTTGAAGTGAATTCACGTATAATCGGGGCGTTTGACGGGGATAAGATGCTCGGCTGCAGTATAGTCGGCAAACTTGACGGTGAATACTGTCTTGATTTTCTGTGCGTTGACGATACGGTACAGAAATCGGGCATCGGCTCAATGCTTATCAAGGACGTTGAGAAGTGGGTTGCATCAAAGGGTGCTCCCGTTCTCATTCTCGAAGCGAGAACGAGTGCACAGAAATTCTACGAAAAGCACGGGTATGAGGCGTACGGTGAGATTTATTTAATGAAGAACTCCCCCACCGACCACATCCGAATGAGAAAATACTTTTAAAAACAGGAGCAGACTCAAGTCTGCTCTGTTTTTTTGTCAACGTGTAGCCCTATTTATCGCATCCCTGCCCCTACGCCTTCCCCTTAAAGCAGCGAAACCGTGTTATTTTCGGAATTCCTTAACTTATGGTTATATTATATTCGGATTTTCGGAATTTGTCAAGTATTTTTTGTGATTTCCTAAAAATTTTTTTGCACGCACGTGCAGAGAACATTTACTTTTATTTACTTTTATTTACTTTACTTTACTTTTCTTTTATTTTCTTTTCTTTGTGGGATATTTTCCGAAAAAATGGCGATTTTTTCAGAAAAAATAATTTTTCATTTCTTTTCTTTTATTTAATTTTCTTTTCTTTACTTTTCTTTTATTTTTATTTCTTTTCTTTTGGTTACTTTTCTTTTCTTTGCATTTTCTGTTTTTCCGACAGTCTTTTAACGGGACGATGTTGAAGTAATAGGTAATAGTGAAGAGTGAATAAGTTCGGTTGAAATTCCACGGGAATTTCTTCCTTAATTCCGAATTGTCAAAAGGGCTCCCAACACAAGGCAGAACGAAGTGCGTTGTGTTGGGAAGAGGACGAGCAACGAAGCAGATGGAATTTTTGCGATAGCAAAATGGAATTAAGCGAAGTTTGTGAGGACGAAATTCCGAATTGTAAATAAAAAAATCCCCGAGTTCATCACTCGACTTAGGATGTGTTCACTTAGGGATTATTCGCCCAAAAAGCATAATTTTAAGCACAACTGTGTTAAAAGACCTCCATAACCATCAGAATTATAGAGATCTTTTTCCATTTTTTGTCCAGAATTATGCTTTTTGTGGTGCTTTGCAGTTTTGGGTTAGAGATTTTTCGTTTAGACAAAATAATAAAAATTCCGCAATACTTTGTGTATTACGGAATTTTTTTATGAAGTATTAACGGAAAATATCAAGCCAAAACCGATTCATTCCTATGTGAACACGTCCAACTATTTACTTAAGTCTGCAAGGGCTGCCTTTCTTGAAAGGCTTGTCTTGTTCTTTTCCTTGTCGTACTTGATAACCTTAACGAGAATCGTGTCGCCTACTGATACAACGTCCTCAACGTTTTCCGTTCTTGTAGGAGCAAGCTCGGAAATGTGTACCAGACCGTCCTTACCGGGTGCGTATTCAACGATAGCACCTGTGCCGGAGATTATCTTTATAACGGTACCCGTAAACGTGTCGCCTACGACGGGGTCACGAGCAATCATTTCTATCATTCTGATAGCCTGCTCACCCTTTTCGCCGTCAACAGCACCTACGAATACGTTACCCTCTTCATCAACGTCGATTTTAACGTCGTAATCAGCGCAGAGCTTCTGAATTACGCAGCCGCCCTTACCGATAACGTCTCTGATTTTATCGGGGTCGATAGCCGTCTTGAGCATCTTGGGAGCGTACTTTGAAAGTTCCTTTCTCGGTTCGGGGATAGCCTTGAGCATAACCTCGTCAAGAATGTAAAGACGTGCTTCATGAGTCTTTTCAAACGCTTCTCTGATGATTTCGGGTGTAAGACCGTCAATCTTAAGGTCCATCTGGATAGCGGTGATACCCTTGTGAGTACCTGCCACCTTAAAGTCCATATCGCCGAAGAAGTCTTCAATACCCTGAATATCTGTGAACGTGAGGTGATAATCGTCACCGTCCGTGATAAGACCGCAGGAGATACCTGCAACGGGTGCCTTAATCGGAACGCCTGCATCCATAAGAGCAAGTGTTGAACCGCAGACAGAACCCTGTGACGTTGAACCGTTTGAAGAAAGGACCTCTGAAACAAGACGAATTGAATAGGGGAATTCTTCCTCTGAAGGAATTACGGGGAGAAGTGCACGTTCAGCAAGTGCGCCGTGACCGATTTCTCTGCGTCCGGGGCTTCTTGAAGGCTTAGCCTCGCCCGTTGAATAGCCGGGCATATTGTAGTGGTGCATATATCTCTTGAATTCTTCATCGTCGATACCGTCGAGCATCTGCTGTTCCTTGATAGCGCCGAGAGTTGCAATTGTAAGAACCTGTGTAAGACCTCTTGAGAAGAGACCTGAACCGTGAACTCTGGGAAGCAGTCCAACTTCAGCATGAAGGTCACGCATATCACGCAGACCTCTGCCGTCAACACGCTTACCCGTCTTGAGCCATTCTCTTACAACCATTTTCTGAATCTTGTAGAGAACTTCGCCGAAGAGATGCTTCTGTTCGGGATACTTTTCTGCAAATTCTTCACAGACTTTATCCGTGATTTCAGCGATAGCATTATCTCTTTCAGCCTTGTCACCGTTGTCGAGAGCCTTTCTCACGTCCTCGATACAGTAAGCTGAAATTTCTTCATAAAGGTCGTGCGGAAGGTCAGCACTCGGATAGTCAAACTTGGGCTTGCCGATTTCAGCAACGATGCTGTTTATAAATTCAACAACCTTCTGGTTTTCTTCATGAGCCTTCATGATAGCGTCAAACATAGTGTCATCGTCAACTTCGTTTGCGCCTGCTTCAATCATAACGACCTTCTTTGCAGATGAAGCAACCGTTACAGCCATTTCACTCTTTTTCTTCTGTTCTGCAGTGGGGTTGAGGACAATCTGACCGTCAACAAGACCTGCAACAACGCTTGAAACGGGGCCGTTCCACGGAATATCGGAAATTGAAAGTGCGATAGATGCACCTACAAGGCCGACAACTTCGGGTGAACAGTCAGGATCAACCGACATAACCGTAAGGCAGAGTGCCACGTCATTTCTTAAATCCTTGGGGAAGAGAGGACGAACGGGACGGTCAATTACTCGTGAAGCGAGGATTGCCTTTTCGCTGGGTCTGCCCTCACGCTTTGTGAAGCCACCGGGAATCTTACCAACGGCGTAGAGCTTTTCTTCAAAGTCTACCGAAAGGGGTAAGAAATCGATGCCCTCACGGGGCTTCTTTGAAGCGGTAGCCGTACACATAAGCACGGTTTCACCGTAGCGCACGAGACATGCGCCGTTTGCCTGGAATGCAAATTTGCCTGTTTCTACAACAAGCGGTCTTCCGCAGAACTCTGTCGAAAAGACCTTAACGTTAGGATATTCGTACATTTTTCTAATCTCCTTTTCTTTTTTGTCGTAAGTCAAGGCTTTAGCACTTAAATAAAGGTCCGACCCCGTCAGGCGTTTATTTAACTGCTAAATACCCCTGCTTACAAATGTTCAAAAAGGGGGAAAATATGCTTTCCCCCCTTGTTTTGAATTACTTTCTGATGCCAAGCTTTGCAATAACTGCTCTGTATCTTTCGATATCTACCTTCTGAAGATAGCTGAGAAGTCTGCGACGCTTACCAACCATCATGTAAAGACCACGTCTTGAATGAGCATCGTTGTGATTGTTTCTGAGATGCTCTGTAAGATGATTGATACGCTCAGTAAGAATAGCGATCTGAACTTCGGGTGAACCTGTATCAGTTTCATGAGTACGGTTAGCCTCGATAATTCCAGCCTTCTTTGCCTTATCCATTTTCATTACCTCCTACAAATATTAGCGTCAGCCCGGGCAATGGTGGGAGGTCCCTAAATGCCGAAACCCAGAACAGCGCAAGATAGATTATACCAAATCTTATCTTAAATGTAAAGAACTTTTTTGTTAAAACAGTTTTTCATTGATCATGTATATAGGCTCCGACATTTTGCCTGTGGTATCTAAATTATATTTAGATTCAAAATACTTAATTATTTCTTCTTCGGACGGAAATTCTATCCATTGATACGGCTCCTGAAACGCCAATTTTTCCAAAAGATACACCGAGCCGTTTTTTTCGTATATCACGCCTGCATGATCAAGAAACAGAAACGGATTAGCTTCATCTATGGTATTGTGCGTAACCAGACCAATAAACTTTAATTCTGAGTTTTTAAACTCAATTCCTCTTTCCTCAAGAGCCTGCGCCAAAACCTTTTTCTGTTCCTCTTTATCTGTCGATAAACTTGTAGGTATTGGTGCATAAAAATCTTCAAACGCCTTTAAATCTTCATCCGTCATATATTTTTCGGGCATCATCTCAAAGGAATTAAGGTCAAAAGCCAGCGACCACGGGGATATTTTTTCAAAATCGGCGTTGTTTACCACAATATCGTCCCTGAGCAACGCAAACGTTGCCATTCTGCAACAAACACCGACAAAATCAGGATATTTTTGCACCCATACATCCTGTATCTCATACGGGTCGTAACTTACTTTATCCAAAGTGTTCCAACCGTCCAAAACCGACCCGGGCGCAGTTTCGTTGTATATATTGACGTAGTCAATAAAGTCTTTAATATACGACTGCTTTATTCCTGCTTTTTCTAAATCCCTGCCAAGTTCATCCTGGTCTTCCTTTGAAGTTAGGTTGCTGAATTTTACATCGGGATTTACATATGGATCAGTAATTCCGCTGGATCTGAGGTCTCTCACATATCCGTTATCGGACGAATTATCCGCACATGCAGAAAATAACGCCGTCACCATAACAGATATTAAAAGCACGCTCAGAATGCGTTTAAAGTTTTTCATACTATTCGTCAATTCCTTCAGGCATAACGAGTGCCGCGATGATATACACGAGCAGACCGCTACCGCAGAATATGGCAAGAAGCACCGCAATAAGTCTTACCACGGTCGAATCCAGACCGAGATACTGCGCAATACCGCCGCATACACCGCAAAGTTTTTTATCTGTTTTTGACTTACGTAATTTCTTTTCCATAAGTTTACTCTCCTTTATATTTTGTGACTATATAATACTACATTCCTCCGAAAAATTCAACATATCAAAGCCATATTACTTACCGTCTCACATTTACTCCCCTACACGATTGTTTCATTCACACTCACCTCTCTCACCCTCGCACACACTTGCTTACCTCCACCACTCTTGCTTACCTCTCTCACCCTCGGTACCCCCTGCTTACCTCGTTCTCACGCTCACCCTCGGTAAGTGAGTAAACTTACTAACTTTATAGAAAGTAAGTGCAAATAAAAAGCACCCTGTAATTTCTTACAAGGTGTTTAAAATTTGTCATCGGTGCATCATAAACGCATTCCCTACACCGTAGGGGACGGGATTTATCCGTCCCGCAATCCAATGATTTTTGCTTTTGCAAAAATCCACCACAATTCCGAATTCCGCATTACGAATTCCGAATTGCTTTTTCAAGGCAAACCAGTTTAACGCCCTCTATGCCGTTAAACTCGCAGGGGAAAACGCCCGTCTCTTTAAAGCCGTATTTTGCATAGATTTCCCTTGCCCTCATATTACGCTCGTTGGTGTCCATTCTGAGATATTTACTGCCGTTTTGCCTTGCAAAATCCTCATAAAATTCAAGCATTTTCCTGCCGATTCCACGCCCTTTGGCAGAGGGTGACACGGTCAGCAGATGAAGCACCATATACTCATCCTCGCTTGCCTCAAACTCCCACTCTGCGAGGTCATATTCGGGCGTAATTTCCCTGTTTATACGCATTGAAGCAAGAATCACGCCATTCTCCTCGTAAACGAACAGGTCGCCTTTTTCAAGGGCGGTGAGCGCCACCTTTTCTGTCGGATAAACGCCCCTTATCCAACCCGTAGTAGACCTTCCCGCCTCTTCTTCAGTAAGAATTTCATCATATATTTTAACTATACCTGCAATATCGTTTTTTGTTGCTTTTCTTATCATTTTATACTCCATTATTGATGCGGTTTGCAATGCTCTCGGGCAAAGGCTTATCACAAATAACACCGTCAAGCCCGTCGACGTTGCCCATATCGTAAAAATAGGTCTTTCCTATTTTACTGCTGTCGCAAAGCAGATATTTTTTCTTACTTTTTTCCATCATAACCCGCCTGAGATTTGCCTCGTCAATCGACGGGTCACTCATCATACCGTCAAGTGACAGTCCGTGACATGAGAAAAACATAATATCGGCATTGTAACGGCGTACCGTATCCTCTGCCTCACGGCCGATGTAGGAAAAGGAATTTGTCCTCATCCGCCCACCCGTAGAGAAAATGGGAATATGCAGTTCAGCCAGTGCAAGCGCCGTTTTGGCACCGCTGGTGATGACGATGATATCCTTGTATTTCGAGAGATATGGCACTAAATGATAGGCACTTGTCGAGCCGTCAAGCATAATGACCATACCGTCGCAAATATACTTTGATGCCAGCAGACCGATTTCAGCCTTTGCCTGCCCTTTCTCATTTTCACGCAGGACAAATGGTATCTCACGGTCAGCAGCACCTTGATTGAGTATAGCCCCTCCGTAGCACTTGGTTATGATTCCACGATGCTCAAGCTCTGTAAAATCACGCCTAATTGTAGGCTCGGAAAAGTGAAGCTTTTTCGCAAGTTCCTTTACCGTGATGTTCGGGTTTGTCTGCAATTCATAGATAATTTGATTAAGACGTTCATTGATTAGCATAGTCTCCACCTGATTATTTGTGATTATTTTATATCATTCGTTGATTATTTCGCAATTTATTCGGCACAAATTGACTGTTCTGTTGACTTTAATATAATGGAATTAATCAAATTAGTCAAGGAGGCAATGTTGAAAATGAAAACAAAAGCGATTCGATTACACGGTGCAAACGACATTCGGCTGGAGGAGTTTGACCTTCCTCAAATCACAGCAGACGAAGTGCTTATACGGGTAGTAAGTGACTCTGTGTGTGCCTCAACCTACAAGGCCATTCGACAGGGTGCTTCACACAAGCGTGTGCCTGACAATGTGGCTGAAAACCCCGTCATAATCGGTCACGAAATGTGTGGTGAAATCGTAGAAGTCGGTGAAAACTTAAAAAACGACTGGCAAATCGGTCAGAAGGTCGTCATCCAGCCTGCCTTGAAACTGCAAAGCGGTTTTGACCCCGGCTACTCCTACCCCTATATCGGCGGTAACACGCTCTACGCCGTTGTGCCAAAGGTTGTGCTTGAGCGCGGTTGCCTTCTGCCTTATGACGGTGACAGTTATTTCGCAGGCTCACTTGCTGAAGCCCTTGGTTGCTGTATCCGTGGTTTTAAGGGATTCTATCACACAGACTACACCACCTATAAGCGAACTGACGGCGCAAAAAAGAAGGGGCGTATTGCAATTCTCGGCGGAGCAGGCCCTATGGGTATAGGCTGTGTGGAGCTTGCAATCGGTTATGCTGACGTTTCTCAGGTGGTTGTTACGGATATAAATCAGGAAAGGCTTGACTATGCAGAAAAAATGTGCCAAACTGACAAAGCTGACATAGATTTGCAGTTTCTCAACACGTCGGATGCCGATTATCTTATCGAAATATCCGACGGCGGTTTTGACGATGTGTTTGTCATGGTGCCCGTCCCCGAGCTTTTTTCAATGGCTGAAAAGATTTGCCGTGAAGACGGTTGCATCAACTTCTTTGCGGGACCGCCCATACACGATATGCCCGGCAGTCTTAATCTGTACCGTGTCCATTATGACGGTATTCACGTTGTCGGCACGGCAGGCAGTATCCCTGAGGATATGACAGACGTTCTTCAACTGATTGAAGAAAACAAAATCAATGCAGGTGCCCTTGTTTCGCATATTCTTGGTATGAAGGCGGTGCCCGACACCCTGTATGCGATGGAAAAACCAAACGGTGCAAAGAAAGTGTGTTATAATGAGCTTGACATTCCTCTCATCGCCATAGCAGACCTTGAAAAATATGCCAATACCGATGAGATGTATGCAGTTCTTGCACAAATCGTAAAAAAGAATGGCGGTATGTGGTGTGCAGAGGCTGAAAAATACCTGCTCGCACACGCTCCCCGTATCTGAAAGGAAAGTTATGAAAATTTACACAATAACGCTGAGTCCTGCCTACGACATACATGCATTCACGCAGAAGTTTGAACCCTTTCACGAAAATCTGGCAGAGGTTCTCTCCCGTGATGCAGGTGGAAAGGGTGTAAATATCAGCCGTGCTCTATGCGTCGGCAACACGGAAAACAAGGCGATAATCGTGCTTGGAAAGGACAATGCAACTGCCTTCAGGGAATCGCTTTCGCAGTCGGGTATTGACTGTATAGTTCTTGAAAAAGACGGCTTGATTCGTGAAAACCTGACACTTCACTGCGAAAACGGTAATGAAACACGAATCAGTTTTTCGGGCTTTGCGGTTGATGACGGTATTCTCGATGAAGTGCTTTCTCATATAGAGGCAGACCAAGATACTATCGTCACCTTCAGCGGCCGTATACCTTCGGGCGTCAGCACAGAAAAGGCAAAAGTGTTTTTAAAGACACTTCAGCAAACGGGTGCAAAAATAGTGCTTGACAGTAAATCCTTCTCCCTTGAGGATATATGTGAGATTTCGCCCTGGCTGATTAAGCCTAACGAAGATGAGCTTTGCGAATATCTTGACTGTGAGATTGCAACACCCGAGCAGGCACTTGATAAGGCAGAAATCTTTTCAAAGCACGGCATTACAAACGTGATGGTTTCATTGGGCGAAAAGGGTGCACTCCTCATAAACGGCAAAGAAGCGTACCTTGCCACACCGCCGACAGTTTCGGCACTTTCCACCATCGGTGCAGGCGACAGCACGGTTGCTGGTTTTATTGCAGCGGCAAGCCGTGGCGAAAATGCTAAGGAATGTCTTAAGGTTGCCGTGTCTTACGGTACGGCAGCCTGTATGACAGAGGGTACACAGCCTCCCCGCATCGAAGATATAGAAAAAATATATAAAAAAGTGACTGTTAAAGCAGTATAATCACAGGCGTGTTCAATTGAGCACGCCTTTTTTAGCTGAAATATTGTAAATAAGCAAATTGACAAAGACTGTTTTCTTTGATATAATTCATATGTTATCTTCGCCGGTGTGGCGGAACTGGCAGACGCCCGGGACTTAAAATCCCGTGGGTAGCGATACCCGTACCGGTTCGATCCCGGTCACCGGCACCAGAAAAAGCACTTCAAAAGAAGTGCTTTTTTCATAAATAATAAGGAGTACGATATGAAAACCTTTATACTTATCCTTGAAATAATAGGTACGGTTGCCTTTGCCGTATCGGGTGCAATGGTTGGCGTTAAAAAGAAAATGGATATTTTCGGCGTTATCACACTCGGCGTTATAACCGCGGTGGGTGGCGGCGTAATCCGTGACCTCGTTCTCGGGCAGACACCGCCAAACGTATTTTTTCATCCCGTATATGCGATAACGGCGATTATATCTTCGATAATTATGTTTTTGTCTTTTACACGCAGATTGCTTTTTAAGAAACCGCATTTCTACGACGTTTCAATGCTCATACTCGACTCGGTTGGGCTTGGCATTTTCACGGTTGTGGGTATACAGACGGCAGTTGCCGTAAACCCCGACTATCCGACGCTTCTGCTCATTTTCGTGGGTATGATAACGGGTGTCGGCGGCGGTGTTATGCGTGACATTCTCGCCTGCGAGATGCCCTCCATACTCTGCAAAAAGATTTATGCCTGCGCTTCACTTGCAGGTGCGGTAATCTGCATTTTGCTTATTGATTTAACGGGAGTTTCAGTAGCAATGGCAATCGGTGCGATAACGGTTGTTATGATACGTTTTCTTGCGGCAAAACTGCACTGGAGTCTGCCCAAAGCAACATCAATTCAATGAAAAAAAGACGGTGTTTTCCACACCGTCTTTTTTATTATTCAACTGTAGGTTCTTCGTGAACAACGGGCTCTGCAACAGGTGCAGCCGGAGCAACGGGTGCCTTGGGTGCAACGGGTGCTTCGGGAGCAGGAAGCTTCTTGTTGATGTCGATAACGTTCTTAACGAGAAGAATCGTGAGCATCATAAACTCATACGTAATTCTCAGAACAATGGGACCGAGTATCATAAGAAGAAGTCCCGGCAGGAAATAACTCTGTCCGCCGATGTAGCCACCGTAATAGTAGTCATAGTATCTGTTTGATGAGAAAAGCATAAAGAAGCCAATGCATACGCTTGCAACGGTAGTAAGAACGTAGAGCACCTTTATAATCTTTTCAAGAAGAAGATCCTTGAAATTGAAGATGTCGTGCAAAACAACGAGGAACTTGTTGTTAAGCGTGCTTCTCTTTTTCTCGGGAACGACCATAATGCAAAGAACGACAGTCAAAATAAGACCGATTATTGCACCAATGGCAACTGCTGTACCTAATGTCATAAATTTTTACCCCTTTATATGTATTTTGTATCGTAGATACACCTTTATAATACCATATATATGCATTCAAAACAAGAAAAAGAGACGGATTTCCGTCTCTTTTTGCGTTAAATTATTACCGTTTTGTTATTATTCTTCTTTGCAGAAAGGTCAATCTGCTTTGTAACCGTTTTACCGTCAACCGTAATTTCCACGTCATACGTACCGTAGAAGCCCTTGATGCGTGCCACACCGTCAGCACCCGAAACGGTTTCAGCTTCGGTATGCCATTCGTTCTTGATCAGATTTTTGAGCATAAAGTATGCCGGCTTGGGTGTCATATCAAAGCGGAAAAGACCGCCGTACCACTTATTTTCACCGAGAGTCATATCGCCCTGCGAAGCCTTGATTTTTTCAGGAGAGGGGTCCCAGAGATGAGCGTATCCGTCAACGAGATTCCAGTAAATAATCTGCTCCATATTCGGATGTGAGAACCAGATTTTGTATAACTTTTCAAGAATTTCAGCCTGAATTTCTTCATCCTCAGCCTCCCACGAATAAGCAGGAACGGTAATCTCCGTAACCTGTAAGGGCTTGCCGAAACGCGCATACAAATCCATATGCTTGTATAAAAGCTCGGGGTTATAGCGGATTCTGGTCTTTTCGTACTCCAATTCCCTCTTAAAGAAGTTGTGGTACTGCATACCGATAGCATCAATTCTCGCACCCTTGAGCATATTCGCTTCTATGTAAGCGTAATACTTGTCGCTCGGCAGACATCTGTCCTCCCACGGAAGCGGTGCATGCTCGTTAATGGTCAGTTCATTTGCAGGGAAATACTTTTCTGCTTGTTTAAAACTCCATTCAACGAAATCAGGCTCGGTGTAGAATGCCGTTTTCCACGTTCTCCACTCCATTTCGTTTATAACTTCAATGGTGGGGATTTTATCTGCATATCTTTCGGATATTTCTTTATATCTTTTTTCAAGAGCCTTTTTTATCGTGTGCACGTCGGCATCATAAAGCCATTTCGGGAAAAATGCATCGTAAGAAAGACAATGCAAACGGGGCTCGATACCGTGTTCTTCACAGTACTCGACACAGAGGTCTGGTGCAGGACGGCGATAAATCTTCTCACTGTCCTTAGCATATCTCGGATGACCTTCCTCGGGCTCAAGTGCATCCCAGTAGAAAGGCAGCGTCGCCATATTGAAAAGCTCAGCAAAATGCTTTTTGTACTTTTCATTCTTTTCGTCTGTTTCAAGCTCGTCAAGCATAAAGATATTTGCACCGAACTTGAATTCGTGCGTTTTCTGGTTTATTTTCACCTTTGCACCGGGAATTACGTTCCCCTCACTGTCCTTAACAGTAATATTCAGATAGCCTTTACGGTACATTTCAATACCGTAATTGATCTTATCCTCCATAAAGTCCTTTTGTAATTCAAACTGTTCAAGAACCTGTCTTCTGTTGTAATTTTCCATTTTTTCACCTCATTAGTTACAAGTCGTATTCCCTGTCAAATTCCAATACACGACCGCCGTTTATCTTTTCCGTGAAAAGATACGGATTTTCGGAATTCGACTCAAACATATCGTAATGATTTGGTATATTTACCGCAGCCCCGATCTTTTTGGCAACGACAAGTGCCTCATCGACGTTCATATTGCCGAGTCTGCCGTTTATGCAGATAAAGGTCATATCGGGGGCATATTCTGCAATTTCAAACAACTTTTCGTTAAAAAGCGTATCACCGCTGAAGTAGAGCTTCTTACCCTCCGCTTCAACGATAAGACCAAACGCCTCAACGGTATGGTCAGCAAATACCGCCGTAATTTTAAAATCACCCACTGTAATACTTTCGCCGACACTCAGCGTCTTTACGTTCTTTTTGCCCATTTCGAGCATTTTTTCCTTACCCTCGTTCGTGGTAATGAAAAACTGCTCGTTATTTATCTCACTCACCGTATCGGGATCAAGATGGTCAAGATGATTGTGTGTGCAGATAACAGCGTCGCACGAAATATCCTTCGGAGCCATCGGTATGGGTAAAGTACGCGGTCTGTTAGCAACACGGTTTACACTGTCCGACAGATACGGATCGATAATTATCTGCGTATTTGCACTTTTCAATACGTAACCACTCTGCCCGAGAAACCTTATTTTCATTGTACGCTCTTGCCTCCGTCAACAAAAATGTTCTGACCTGTTATATATCTTCCTTCATCTGAACAGAGAAGTGATACTATTCCTGCACAGTCCTCCGGTTGACCGTAGAATTTTACGGGTATACTGTCAGTGACCTTCTTTGCGTAGTCGGGGTCAGATAAAGCATCCCTATTTCTGTCTGTGTAAAAAACACCGGGAGCAACGTTGTTTACCGTTATGCCGTACTCGGCAAGCTGAAGCGAGAGTGAAACCATCATATTGGTCTGTGCCGCCTTTGATGCCGAATAAACGAGCATATCGGGATGCGGTTTAGCTTCCTGCACCGAGCCGATTGTAACTATTCTGCCCCAGCCCTGCTCCTTCATATGAGGCGCAACCGCCTGAATGAGAAGCATTGATGATACAAAGTTACAGTTGAGCTGTTCATAAGCTGCTTCAAGTGAAATTTCCTGCCATGGAGTACGATACTGAAGTGATGCATTAAGTACAAGCACGTCAATCGGACCTGTTTTTTCAAAAATCGCCTTAGTCTGCTCAAGGTCGCAGAGGTTTGCCATTACAATTTCAGCAACACCACCGTTTTCCTCGATAATTTTTTTAGTTTCTTCAGCCTTTGCAATGTTTCCTGCCCCATGGACGATAACTTTATAACCGTCCTTGGCAAGACGGATTGCAAGTGCTCTTCCTATACCTCTTGAAGAGCCTGTAACAAGTGCTGTTTTCATATTTAGCCTCCGTTATCTCTGAACTCTTCCCGATCCGTCACCGCCTGCAAGCTTTTCAACCTCAGCTACGCTGACTCTGTTATAGTCACCCTCAACCGAGTGCTTGAGTGCGGATGCCGCAACAGCAAATTCGATTGCATCCTTCGACGACTTGCCCGAAAGGAGTGAATATATAAGTCCTCCGCCAAACGAGTCACCGCCACCTACGCGGTCAACTATGTGCAGATGATAATTCTTTGAGAAATAATAATCTTCGCCGTCGTAAAGCATACCTGCCCAGTCGTTATCACTTGCAGATATTGAGGTACGAAGTGTGATTGCAACCTTTTCAAAGCCAAACTTGTCTGCAAGCTGTTTTGCAACGCTCTTGTATCCCTCGTGATTGAGTTTACCTCCGTAAATATCGGTATTTTCTGCTTCAATACCGAATACGTCCTTGGCATCCTCTTCGTTTGAGATGCAGACGTCAACGTACTGACAAAGGTCAGTCATTGCCTCACGAGCCTGTTCTCTCGTCCAGAGCTTGCCTCTGTAATTGAGGTCGCAGGATATCTTGATGCCCTTGCTCTTTGCAACCTTACAAGCCTCTTTACAGATTTCAACCACATTTTCACCGAGTGCGGGCGTAATTCCTGTGAAGTGGAACCAGTCTGCGCCTTCAAAAATATCATCCCAGTCAAAATCGTCCGTAGTTGCCTGCGAAATTGCAGAGTATTTTCTGTCGTATATACATACAGAGCCTCTCTGCGAAGCACCTTTTTCAAGGAAGTATATGCCGACTCTCTCACCGCCACGTGTGATTTTTGACGTATCAATACCGAAGTAACGAAGTGAGTCAACCGCCGCCTGACCTATTGCATGCTTAGGCAATTTTGTAACGTATACGCTGTCGAGGCCGTAGTTTGCAAGTGATACGGCAACGTTTGCCTCACCACCGCCAAAGGTAGCCTGCATCTGATCATTCTGGAAGAAACGGTAATATCCGTTAGGTGCAAGTCGGAGCATAAGTTCTCCGAAAGTAACTACTCTTTTCATGCTCTTATCTCCTTTAAAAGTGCAACTGCTTCTGCAGTAAGTTTTTCAATTTCATCAAATCCGCCTTCGTTTATAAGGTCAGATGGCACCATCCAACTTCCGCCACAGGCAAAAACCGCCTTGCAACCCAGATAATCGGCAAGATTCTTGGTGCTTATACCGCCCGTGGGCATAAAGCGCACCTTCGTGTAGGGTGCAGAAACCGCCTTTATCATTTTTACACCGCCTGCCGCTTCTGCGGGGAAGAATTTGAGGTACGTAAGTCCGAGTGACATTGCCGCCTCAATTTCCGTAGGTGTGCATACGCCGGGAATAATCGGATAGCCCTTGTCGTTACAATGCTTTACAACCTCGGGATTAAGACCCGGGCTTACGATAAAGGAAGCACCTGCAGCCATAGCCTTGTCAGCCTGCTCTGTTGTAAGAACCGTTCCTGCAGCGATAAAGAATTCAGGATACTTTTCGTGAATAAGCCTTATCGACTCCTCCGCAGCATCGGTACGGAAGGTAATTTCCGCACAGCAAAGACCGCCGTTTTTAAGTGCCTCTGCCAAAGGCAGTGCATCTTTTACGTTATCTATCTTGATAACGGGAATAACCCCCGTATCAGTTATTTTTTTAATTAAATTTTCCACAACTATCACCTTTCAATAACAGTGGCGCTTTCACGCCACTGTTAATATTAAAAATGAATTAAAGTGCCGTCTGTGTATCGTTGGGGTCACCGTTTCTTGCGAGGTCGTATTCCTTAGACCAGTCAAGATAGCGGTATTCTTCGCCTCTGGGATCGGTATTGATCCATTCAACAAGCATATCAAGCATTTCTTCCGTCCACGTATTTCTGTCAATCTGAGCAGTTGTGAACTTGCCCTGACATATCATTTCGAAACCGAAATCGTCCTTAACATGCGTCTTTGCCGCACCCTCAACAACGTCAGCAACAAGATGGCTGGGAATAAAGAGTACGCCGCCGCCTGCACCGAATACAACGTCACCGGGCAGACATACTGCACCGCCGAAGCTGGTTATATCATTCCAGTCCTTCATAACGAATTCACGAATCGGCGTGGGGTCAATTCCGCGATAGTAGACCTGTACGTCGGGCACCTGCTTCATCTGTTCAACGTCTCTTACACCGCCCCAGATAACTGCACCGCCGTTTTTGGTGTGCTTTTTTACTGCGGTAGTAAGGTTTCCGCCGAGAAACGTACCTTTATATATTTTATCATACATATCGCAAACTACAACGTCACGTTCATAAAGATTGTCTATTACCCACTGATTGTAGTTACCTTTTCTTCCGTCCTCCGCACCGCGTGCAAACTGAAGGTCGTGAAGGTCGGGACGAGTGGGACAGTACGTGCAGGTTACCGCACGGCCGACGAGTTTTCTGCCGTCGTCATGCAAGGGTGTGAGGGGTGCAAGACCGCCACCCACAAACTGATGCTCGTAACCGAGCACGAAAATAGGTTTCCACACTTCTTCAAGTGTCATTCCATAGAGTGCATCAAGGTATTTATCTTCTACCTTCGGTCTTCCGTCAGGAAGTCTTTCGCCCTTCCACAAGGGTGTAAGTGCTATTACAGCTTCTCTGTCATTAAAATGCATAGTCGTTAGCTCCATATTCTGTCATTCGAGTATTCTTTATTCCATTCATCCGTAGGCTCAAAGTAACCGGGGATGTCAGGATTGATATGCTGTTTTAAAACCTCTTCATTAAGGTCATCAAAGCCAAGACCCGGCTTTTCGGGAACCTTAATAAAGCCGTTTTCAAAGAGAGGATTGGGTATACCTGTAACCATATCAGCCCACCACGGCACGTCAACCGAGTGGAATTCAAGCGCAAGCACGTTGTGCATTGCCGCAGCCGTATGAACTGCCGCAAGGCATGCAACAGGGCTTTCAGCCATATGTATTGCCGTTGCAACGCCGTGTTCATCGGCAATATCACCTATCTTCTTAAGCTCAAGTGCACCGCCGCAGGTAAGAATGTCAGGATGGATAACCGATACGCCGCCTGCCTTGATGAGTGTTTCAAAACCTTCTTTAAGGTAGATATCTTCACCCGTACAAATCGGAATTGTCGTGCTGTTCTTAAGTCTTACGTACTGGTCTGTATAAATCCACGGAACCATATCTTCAAGCCAAGCAAGATTGTACGGTTCCATTCTCTTTGCAAAGCGGATACAATCCTCAACACAAACGTGACCGAAATGGTCAATTGCAAGCGGAACTTCGTAACCGATAACTTCACGTACTTCCTTTACGTAATTTTCAAGGTAATCAAGACCTTTTTCCGTAAGATGAATACCCGTGAAAGGATGTGCCGTAGTAACAATCTGGTAACTCTTCTGATGCTTGACCATATCCGCAGTCACACTACCGCCCTGAACGTTTAAGATATGGCTTGCATACTTCTTCATATCATCAATAAACCCAAGGGGAGCATTGATTGTGTCGGGTTCATCAAGAAGAAGTCCTATACCAAGGTCCATCTTAAGAAAAGTAAATCCCATTTCCATTCTCTTTTTAAGAGCAAGGCCCATATCGTGACCGGTATGCTTACCGTCAACGTCAGTGTCACAGTAAACACGGATTTCATCACGGAATTTACCGCCGAGCAGCTGATAAAGCGGTACACCGTACGCCTTACCTGCAAGGTCCCACAAAGCAATTTCTATACCGGAAACGCCGCCGCCCTGACGTGAATGGCCGCCAAACTGCTTGATTTTATGGAAAATCTTGTCCACGTTGCAGGGGTTTTCCCCTAAAATTCTGCTTTTAAGCATAAGAGCATAGGTCTTTGATGATGCATCACGCACTTCACCGTAACCCGAAATACCCTGATTGGTATCAATACGTATAATAGTACAACGTTTAGGTGCGTCTGTAATATCAACAAAACGCATATCCGTTATTCTTAGTTCTGTTGGATTTGAGCAATAATTCATTTTGTGCCTCCGTCGAATTTATTGACATAATTTTTTTATTATACTATAATCATATTAACATTATTTGAATCGAATATCATTAACTATAATCAGCATTTTAGAAACTATATTAAGAATTGTGAGGTTAATATGATAACTACGGTAGGTAAATTGTTTTATCAGAACGGCAAACCTCTTATCAAGATGTGGAATAGTACTGTGGAAAATAAGTCACGTCCGTTTGTCAGACACTATCATTCATATTTTGAAATCACGTTAGTCCTCAGCGGTTCGGGTGAATATACGACGGAAAAAGAAGTTTATCCGATGAACCCGGGCGATGTTTTTGTATTCGCATCAAACGAAGTTCACTATATAACCGAAATTAACGATGATAATTTGTCACTTTTAATCCTGCAATTTGAGCCAAGGTTTCTCGAAAACATCGACTATTCTTCCTTAAAGGAAAGTTTTCTTACCTTTTGTTTCTTTCATTCGCCCGACTTTAAAAACCGTATTCCCGGGTCGGATTCAGGCTTGATTAGTGATAAACTCATTGCCATAAAGCAAGAATTTGAAAACGAGGATGCTTACAATCATATTGCAATACGTTCGCACCTCAATATGATTCTGATTGACCTGCTTCGCAACCACAATTACAGATGTCCCGACGTGAACAAGTCGGAGAATGTACGCAGTCTCCTCAAGGTTTACGACTATATTGATGCACATCTCAGTGAAGAACTTACGCTTGAAGCGATATCGAAGATTGCTATGCTGAGTCCCAATTATTTTTCACATTTTTTCAAGCATATGAACGGTATTTCACTGTGGGACTATATCAATGCAAAACGTGTGGAAAAAGCTGAAAAAATCATAACGTCGTCGCAGGAAAAGTATACGATGCTTCAGGTTGCAACGATGTGCGGTTTCAACAACACCGTAAATTTCAACAAAGCATTTAAAAAGCAGAAGGGCATTGCCCCGAGTGAACTGAGAAAACTTCAGAAACAACCGTAAAAAGCATATTTTATAACACCAAAAAGCAGTGCAACCTAAAAACGCACTGCTTTTTTGATATTTTCCCTACAATCCTCCTTTGTGGTGGAGGAATTGTGATTTAAATGAAATTCCAAATTACGAATTACGCATTCCGAATTAAAAAAAGAGAGGTCCGAAGACCTCTCTTTTTAAGTTTAGAAGTTAACTGTAATGTGTCTTACTATTACGTCACTATTGTATGCCGATGCGTCGAACGTTACGTCAAATTCTACAGGTGTCTCTGATTTGTATACAATCCAGCTTCTTGCGCCCGTCTTCTTAACGAATTCGTTATTTACGTTTGCACTAAGTGTTTCTGAATAGTACTTACCAAAGTTGATCTGTACGTTTGATACGCCTGCATTTGCATTTACGGTTACGTTGTCACCGTCTACTTCGTA